>CP136957.1:0-36158 GCA_033105485.1 Mollicutes bacterium LVI A0078 | reverse complement strand
TTATACTATCTTTTAGATAAACCAATTAAGCTCTTTCCAGAAACGAGAAGAAGATTAAATAACTTTAAAAGGCATTTGACATGGCATACATGGGTTGAGGGGTGTACAACTGCATTTAAAAGCGATGAAGTTCAGTATCAAAATATCAATCAAGGGTTTAGAATGATAGGAACACCAACAAAACTAGGTCAAAATTACCGAGCGACAGCATTTAAGATAGGTGAAAGATTAACTTTAGAAACTATAAATAACTGGATAAATAGTAGTCAAAAGAATATAGCACGTGATGTACATGGAATTGATCTATTACCGATTGATGAAGAAAGTCAAACCTTGACAATGGGAGAGGCAAAAATAAAGTATCCAGAATGGTATCAAACAAGAATAGTTGAAGGGATACCAGCAAGAAAATACAACCATTGGAATAAACCAGTGAATCGAGCATTATATGATTGGTATAAGCGAGAAAGATTATTTGATTTTAGTGTAGTTGAGGGGAAAAGGTACTTTAGAATATTAGCCCTTGCAATATTTGCAAGTAAGTGTAATATCTCATATTCAGAACTTGAAAAAGATGCTTTTAATGCATTAGAGTATTTTAATCAATCAGAACATAAAGAAGCCTTTACTCAAGAAGATGTATTAGCAGCTTTAACATTTTATGGAGAAGATGTAAAAGCATACCCTCGAAGTGAGATAGAAAAGATAACAGGATATCCAATGCCAGCGAATAAGCGAAATGGTAGAAAACAAGAGAGACACATATGGAAGTGATGAGATTGATGAGAGACTTTAATCAATCTCAAAATGGTACCAAGTGGGATGATAACAATGGTAGAAAATCTAAAGAAGAACAAGTTAGGGAATTACTGGATTCGAACCCAAACGCAAGTTTAAGAGAATTAGAAAAACAATCAGGAATTAGTAAAAAGACAATAATAAAATGGAAGAAAGTTATCGAAGAAGAACAAAAGAAAAGAACTCACTGATACACTCGTTAGACTACTCGTTAATGTACTCGTTGATACCGGAGTAGTGCGAGTGTTTTTGTATAGTTGAAAATAGCCGTTTATATGGCCGTTACCCTGGCCACAACCCTAGCCGTTACCCTAGCCACTAGTACGGCCATTTTTTAATTTTGGGGTAGCGCGTCGAATGGCGCGAACCCTAGCGCGAACTATGGCGCATACTGTGGCGTGTAGTGGCGCTATTTTATTTTGTTCAGCCCGCCAAAACATCGAGAATTTAGCCCTCTAAAAAAAGTGACTACACCCCCACAACATAAGTTTTAGGTGATGTAGTCACTTTTGATGTCAAAATTAGGGAATTTTGGCGGGCTGAAGTTATAGTCTAGAGATTGATAAAATGATAGTATGTTGCTTAATTCATTTGACATGATATATTTATGTGTTGTTGAAGTGGCTCGTGCCAAAGGTTATAATTTATTTGTAGTTAATTTATTATAGGAGGTTTTATGAAGAAAATGATAAGTGGCCTAATGGTTATGATGATAACTTTCATAAGTGTTGTTCCATTAAGTGCATCTGATGTGTGGGAAGATGCACAAAATAAAGCTGCTGTTACAAGCATGGAATTTAATGGAGTTGATGTCAATGTCCCCAAATTTGTAGAAGAATCTGATATTGAGAATCCAAATGATATAATTGAGGCAGATGAGAAATAGATTTTGATCTTAATAAAATAGAAACACAAACATATATAGTTGAGGATAAAAATGGAGATTTAGGAACATTAACATTGGAGCCAGTAACATCAAATGTAAGAGGTTCATACAATATAAACTATGGAACACAAGCGTGGAAAGTATATTGGTATGGTCCAATTGTTTTCCAATCATACTATGTAACGGTCAAACGTTCTGGAAATGTATGTAATATAACAAATTGGAATTATGAATCATATACTTGTGTGGGTTGTTCAAATGTAAAGGATACACTTACTGGTGGTAGTAAACAAGTTAAGTATAAAATTTCATACACTTGGGGAGGGTTAGGTTCTTCAACACAAACCCTATATTCGGAAAATCAATGGAACCAAACTTAAAACATTTGTACATTAAAGGAGGAATATGATATTTCAGATAATTGCAGTAATTGTAATGCTGTGTAAGATTGTAACGTGGCTCCTTTTTGTAGCGGTACTTTATACTTATTTGAAGAATAACAGGTAATAAAAATAAGAAAATCATACAAGATAAAATCTTGCATGATATAATACATTTGATAATAAATTTAGGAAAAGCCCCCTGCTCGATACAGGGGGCTTTTATTTTGTTCTGGAGGATAATAAATTTAGGTTTAGTACTTAAGTAGTACTATGATAATAATTAGTTCAAGCAATAATAATACTGCTATCACCGATTACCCTCCATTAAGTTATCATAAGATAATCTTTCATATTATCCTCCTAGTTTAAAGTCGTTACGGACTAATCAATTATAACGCATTTAAATGCCGTTTAAGCAATTTCTCTAAAAATATACATAATTAGTCATAATTGCTAAAAAGACTAAAATATGGCGAAGTATGAGCCTTAAAACGACAAATGAGAACTAAAGTTAATATTAATATTAAACTGGCGATAAATTAGGTCATTTTTTGGGGTTTTAGGTGGTAAAAAAAATGTATTGATATAATACGTCCCCTAATGCTACTTTTTGGAGTATAATTACTTTAAGAATAAGAGAGCAAATCAGAAGTCATTTTTTTATTACTTTAGGTGGTAAAAAAATGTATTGATATAATACGTCCCCTAATGCTACTTTTTGGAGGTTTAAAATGGATAGATTAGAACAACTTAATTTAGGGTTATCAGAGATTGATGTAGATGGGGTTTACTTTAAAGATATAGATATGTTTCTTAAGAAGAATGAATATTTAAGAAATTCCTTTGAAGAAGTATCAGCTGAAGAGGTCTATAATGATATATTTTCGATAGGAAGTTTACAAGAAGTAGGTAAAGTTTCTTATGAGAACCATAAGTTTAATATGCTTATTCACAATTTAGGTAAATAAACCTATCAAGAAAAGAATTATTGGCCAAAAAGATGGTAAGTTAGACTTAGATTATATTCTTGATAATGAAGAGTGGGATAATGATTTGATTATTACTAATGGACTGTCTTATGCTGGGAAGAATAGAACAAGTAAAACGAGCGTGAAATGTATGCTCTTATTATGGACTTGGACTATGTAGAAGATTTATACATGCTAGAAACTTATTAATTAGATTAGAAACTGAAGTTACTTGGCTTATACAACCCACATACATTGTTAATTCAGGAACAGGGTTTCACTTATACTATCTTTTAGACAAACCAATAAAGCTCTTTCCAGAAACGAGAAGAAGACTTAATAACTTTAAACGACACCTTACATGGCATACATGGGTTGAGGGTTGTACTACGGCCTTTAAGTATGAAGAAGTACAATTCCAAAATATCAATCAAGGTTTTAGAATGATAGGAACTCCGACAAAACTAGGTAAAGAATTTAGAGCAACTGCATTCAAAATTGGTGAAAGACTTGATTTAGAGACAATTAATAGATGGATAAATAGTAATCAACAGCCGATAGCCAAAAGTGTACATAAAATTGATCTAGAATCGATATCTGAAAAGAGTCAAACACTATCTATGGCCGAGGCTAAAGAGAAGTACCCAGAATGGTATCAAACAAGAATTGTTGAGGGAATACCAGCAAGAAAGTATAATCATTGGAATAGGCCAGTTAATAGGGCATTGTATGATTGGTATAAAGACCAAAGGTTACTAGACTTTAGTGTAGTAGAGGGTAAACGTTACTTTAGAATACTGGCTTTAGCAATTTTCGCAAGCAAGTGTATATACCGTATGCTGAGCTTGAAAAAGATTCGTTTGAGGCTTTAGAGTACTTTAACAAGGCAAAACATAAAGAAGCATTTACTAAAGAAGATGTACTAGCTGCTTTAACGTTCTATGGAGATGATGTGAAAGCATATCCTAGAAGTGAGATAGAAAAGATAACAGGGTATCAAATGCCAGCGAATAAGCGAAATGGTTTAAAACAAGAAGTACATTTAACATTGGCTAGAAATAGACAAAGAGATATGGATAAACTTATGAGTACAAATTGGAGAGACAATAACGGCCGTAAACCTAAAAAAGAACAGGTGAAGGAATTGCTTAAGCAATATCCAAATAGTAGTTTAAGAGAGTTAGAAAAGATATCAGGAATAAGTAGGCCAACGATTATAAAATGGAAAAAAGTAATCGATGAGGAATTGATATAAACATAAAGAAAGACTGTCTATTGACAGTCTTTTTACATTATTAAAATTTAGTTATACACTAAGAATGGGAAACATGTCTTGTGTAACTCCTCAAACTAATTGAGTATAAATATCATACATTATATTTACAATGAGTGTGAAGTATTATTCTTTAATAAATCGTTTTAAACCTAAAGCAACAATAACAATTGCTAATAAAACTGCAAGTGTTCCTATAATTTTTCCACCAGTAGTAGCTAAAGACATTTCTTTAAAATCATCAGTAGAGTCTTCAGTAGAAACTTCGTCAGTAGAGTCTTCGCTAGTCACTTCATCAGGGTCAGAAACATCTGGAGTTTCAGGGTTAACAACTTCAGTACTATCATCTTCGATAATTACAGTTACAGTTTTAGAAACTTCATTACCTTCTTCATCTTGTACAGAAAAGATCACATCATAACTTCCAGCTGTTGAGTAATCAACTGCAGAATCATCAATTGAAATTGAACTTGTTAAATCACCCTCAGTAATTTCAGTAGCAGAGTAAGTTAACTGCTCTAAGATGTTATTTAAACTACTACCAGTTGCTAGTGTAACTGTATCGTTATTAATTGTAAGTGTAGGTAAAACATCAGTAATAGTTAATGATCCGGTAAACTCGTTATCATCTGTATCCGTAAAGATAACAGTGTAGTCGCCAGGAGTAGAATAATCAATAGCTGATTGATTTACGGTAATAGTTAACTCTTCACTGTTAGTCACTTCAAATAAAGTAATTAAATCTTCATCTGTCAGTGATACTTCTTCATATGTACTAGCGTTATCAGTTCCAGTAAGTAAGCTTAATTCTTCATATGTTACTTTTTGATATATATGGCCCTGAAACTCTTCGTCAGTTACCGAACCTATAGAAGTGGAGATATTCCAATCTCCAATCATATAAAAAATACCGTCTTGTGGAATGCCAAGCGACACTTGATGAGCTATTCCATCGATATCAATAATAGGGTGAAATAATTCATCATTGTTATTAACAGTAATATCTTTAAATTAATTGTTTGAGTACCCAAGTCCAGGTCAGTTAAATTAGTAAGTCCGCTAAGGGGAGTAATATCACTGATAGAGTTATTACCCAAGTACAGGTTAAATTAGTAAGTCCGCTAAGGGAGTAATATCACTGATAGAGTTAGTACAAGTACAGGTAAGTTAAAAAGTCCGCTAAGGGGAGCTAGTCCTCCGCAATATCACTGATAGAGTTAGTATACAAGTACAGGTGAGTTAAATTAGTAAGTCCGCTAAGGGAGTAATATCACTGATAGAGTTATAACTCAAGTTCAGGTAAGTTAAATTAGTAGTCCGCTAAGGGGAGTAATATCACTAATAGAATTGAGACCCAAGTACAGGGCAGTTAAATTAGTAAGTCCGCTAAGGGGAGTAATATCACTGATAGAGTTAGAACTCAAGTTCAGGTAAGTTAAATTAGTAAGTCCGCTAAGGGGAGTAATATCACTGATAGAGTTATTACCCAAGTCCAGGTAAGTTAAATTAGTAGCGTACTCTAATCCCGTGATATCACTGATAGAGTTATAATCCAAGTACAGGTGAGTTAAAGTTTCCATATCGCCAACAGTAATATCTCCAACGGCTACCCCTAAATCGTGAGCTAAAGCTTGCTCCAAGTTAGCGTCGTTAAAAGTAACTATATCGGTAGCAGCAGCAGCTTCAACTTCCTCACTTGTAGGATGAACAGGAGCATAAACAATATCAGTAGTTTGCTCAAAAATAATTTCGCTAGTAGTATGAACTTCACTAGCGTTAAAATCAATGGCAACGGAAGAAGAAATCAAAAGAGCCATTGAAGGTATTAAAAATAATTTTTGTAAATTCATATAAATCCTTTCATAAAATAATAAATTCCCTTAAATTATAGCAAAAATCGGGGGGGGGCAGTAAATAAGACAATATTATTGAAAAAAACAGTTTTATTGTAAAAACAGTGTAATGGCCACTAATTTTCTATATGAATAAAAGGATAACGTGAATGGAGGCCATTATAAAAAATGGAGAAAGTAAAAATGGCCAGCATAATGGCCACTAATTTTCTTTGTAAACAAGGGGCTTTGCGCCTTGTTGTGGCCAAAACTGGAACCAGTCCTTTATCCTGCATGTAAAATTTCGGCCTATTTTTTCGTTTTTTAACGAGAGAAGAAGTGGTCAAAAGTGGTCTTTAAACTGCATGATTATATTTTGGTCACTCGGTGGCTAAATTGAAAAACTAAATTTAGTCACCGAGTGACCAACCAGTGGTTTGTTGATTAGCGAACTAATCAAATGTGATTAATTGACTAATCAAGTTGGAAAAGTCATCTAAAATCAAGGTGTAAAAATTTACCATTTCGTGTGTCAATGTAAAAAGTCGATTTTTGCCCATAAAGACTGATGTTTGCACCGCAAAAATCCCCCTTTTCACACGTTTCGTGTGCAAGCCCTTATCCTGTTGTCAACTTTTTGAGTCTAAAATAGAGTGTTCTGTGCAAGCTTGCACAAACATAAGTTTTGCATAATTCAACTAGTTTATAGAAGCTCAATTATACAAGACTTACATTTAGTAAGTCGTAATAATTTATCTGAAGTTTGTTCCAGAACATCTCGGACATGGTGGCATAGTATCTCCATTACTGATTGTAACTGTTTGGCCACAAGATGTACAAGTGTAAACTCCGTTTCTAGGGTGTTCTCCTGTTGTTGGTATATTTCACCTCCTCAAATATTTTATACAAATATAATAACTCTGAAACGGTATTAGGTCAATTGAATTTGAGATGTATTTTCAATATCTAAAGAGGGGAATATAAGAGATAAAATTATAGGTTGAAGATGAAGGTGTTGAAAAATGGTGATTTTGGTAGTATCCTAAAATTTAGCACCTTCAATTTATCAATTGTTAAGTGAATCTTGGGGTGTAATCCGAGTGGTAATTCAATACCTCGGAGTTACCTTCGGATTACACCCCTATTTAGACCTTTAGTTTTAAGGCGAAATAAGATGTGATAAACTAAAGTAAAGGGAGAGGAATTTATGAATAAAAAATTATTGGAAGTTTGGCTATTTTAACATTATCTGGTTGTGGGACTGGGAGTGGAGCATTTACAGAAGCAAGTGATTTTTTAGAACAGAATAATTATAATTTGATGTCTGCAGATGAAGATAGCGATTCAAAGTCATACAGATCTGATGGTGACAATATTAGAGTGTTATTACAGAGTGATGAAAATGATAAGTATGTAGATACAATATTTGTTGCAAGTATGGCACCTGAAGAGGGTTACGATATTCTATATAGAGCAAATGAAGAGCAGGGCTTAGAACTGAAAGAATATAGCCATGGATACTATGAGAACGATGACTATACATCTGATGAATATACTGATACAGAAAGTTGTGAGCTAGTAGAAACAAAAATGTTAGAGGAAGCAATGGTTGAAGAAATAGATGTGTGGAACAATACAAAAGACTATTTTTTATAAACGTGATATAATACATTTGATAACAAATGTTGGAAAAAGCCCCCTGTTCGAGCAGGGGGCTTTTATTTTGTTCTGGAGGATAACAAATGTTGGGTTAGTACTTAAGTAGTACTATGATAACAATTAGTTCTAACAGCAATACAACTGCAAGCACTAGCTATCCTCCATTAAGTTATCATGAGATAATCTTTCATGTTATCCTCCGTGTCCTTTCGGACTAATCAATTATAACGCATTTAAATGCCGTTTAAGCAATTTCTCTAAAAATATACATAATTAGTCATAATTGCTAAAAAGACTAAAATATGGCGAAGTATGAGCCTTAAAACGACAAATGAGAACTAAAGTTAATATTAATATTAAACTGGCCGATAAATTAGGTCATTTTTTGGGGTTTTAGGTGGTAAAAAAAATGTATTGATATAATACGTCCCCTAATGCTACTTTTTGGAGTATAATTACTTTAAGAATAAAGAGAGCAAATCAGAAGTCATTTTTTTATTAATTCAGGTGGTGTAAAAAACATATTGATATAATACGTCCCCTAGTAGCACTTTTTGGAGTATAATTGGTATAAGATAATTAAGACTTAATCAGAGGTCATATTTTTATTAATTCAGGTGGTGTAAAAAACATATTGATATAATACGTCCCCTAGTAGCACTTTTTGGAGGTAATTTTGAGTAAGTTAGAACAGTTAAATTTTGAACTAAAAGATATCGAATCTGATAATGTTTTTTCAAGTGATGTTGATTTGTTTTTAAAAAAGAATGAATATCTACGAAATGAGTTTGAAGAAGTATTAGCAGAAGATGTCTATAATGATATTTTTTCAATAGGTAAATTACAAGAACCAGGTAAGGATACTTATGAGAATCAAAAATATAATATGCTGATTCACAATTTAGGAGTTAAACCAATTACTAAACGAATAATTGGCCATAAGGATAATCGACTTGATTTAGATTATGTACTTGAAAATGAAGAGGGATAACAATTTAATAATAACGAATGGTTTGTCTATGCTGGAAAGAATCGAACTAGTCAAAATGAACGTGAAATGTATGCTCTGATTATGGACTTAGACTATGTAGAAGATATTAGGATGTTAGAAAAGTTACTTATAAGATTAGAATTAGATGCTACGTGGCTTATCCAACCAACTTATTAGTTAATTCGGGAACTGGATTCCACTTATACTATCTTTTAGATAAACCAATTAAGCTCTTTCCAGAAACGAGAAGAAGATTAAATAACTTTAAAAGGCATTTGACATGGCATACATGGTTGAGGGGTGTACAACTGCATTTAAAAGCGATGAAGTTCAGTATCAAAATATCAATCAAGGGTTTAGAATGATAGGAACACCAACAAAACTAGGTCAAAATTACCGAGCGACAGCATTTAAGATAGGTGAAAGATTAACTTTAGAAACTATAAATAACTGGATAAATAGTAGTCAAAAGAATATAGCACGTGATGTACATGGAATTGATCTATTACCGATTGATGAAGAAAGTCAAACCTTGACAATGGGAGAGGCAAAAATAAAGTATCCAGAATGGTATCAAACAAGAATAGTTGAAGGGATACCAGCAAGAAAATACAACCATTGGAATAAACCAGTGAATCGAGCATTATGATTGGTATAAGCGAGAAAGATTATTTGATTTTAGTGTAGTTGAGGGGAAAAGGTACTTTAAATATTAGCCCTTGCAATATTTGCAAGTAAGTGTAATATCTCATATTCAGAACTTGAAAAAGATGCTTTTAATGCATTAGAGTATTTTAATCAATCAGAACATAAAGAAGCCTTTACTCAAGAAGATGTATTAGCAGCTTTAACATTTTATGGAGAAGATGTAAAAGCATACCCTCGAAGTGAGATAGAAAAGATAACAGGATATCCAATGCCAGCGAATAAGCGAAATGGTAGAAAACAAGAGACACATATGGAAGTGATGAGATTGATGAGACTTTAATCAATCTCAAAATGGTACCAAGTGGGATGATAACAATGGTAGAAAATCTAAAGAAGAACAAGTTAGGGAATTACTGGATTCGAACCCAAACGCAAGTTTAAGAGAATTAGAAAAACAATCAGGAATTAGTAAAAAGACAATAATAAAATGGAAGAAAGTTATCGAAGAAGAACAAAAGAAAAGAACTCACTGATACACTCGTTAGACTACTCGTTAATGTACTCGTTGATACCGGAGTAGTGCGAGTGTTTTTGTATAGTTGAAAATAGCCGTTTATATGGCCGTTACCCTGGCCACAACCCTAGCCGTTACCCTAGCCACTAGTACGGCCATTTTTAATTTTGGGGTAGCGCGTCGAATGGCGCGAACCCTAGCGCGAACTATGGCGCATACTGTGGCGTGTAGTGGCGCTATTTTATTTTGTTCAGCCGCCAAAACATCGAGAATTTAGCCCTCTAAAAAAAGTGACTACACCCCCACAACATAAGTTTTAGGTGATGTAGTCACTTTTGATGTCAAAATTAGGAATTTTGGCGGGCTGAAGTTATAGTCTAGAGATTGATAAAATGATAGTATGTTGCTAATTCATTTGACATGATATATTTATGTGTTGTTGTTGAAGTGGCTCGTGCCAAAGGTTATAATTTATTTGTAGTTAATTTATTATAGGAGGTTTTATGAAGAAAATGATAAGTGGCCTAATGGTTATGATGATAACTTTCATAAGTGTTGTTCCATTAAGTGCATCTGATGGTGTGGAAGATGCACAAAATAAAGCTGCTGTTACAAGCATGGAATTTAATGGAGTTGATGTCAATGTCCCCAAATTTGTAGAAGAATCTGATATGAGAATCCAAATGATATAATGAGGCAGATGAAGAAATAGATTTTGATCTTAATAAAATAGAAACACAAACATATATAGTTGAGGATAAAAATGGAGATTTAGGAACATTAACATTGGAGCCAGTAACATCAAATGTAAGAGGTTCATACAATATAAACTATGGAACACAAGCGTGGAAAGTATATTGGTATGGTCCAATTGTTTTCCAATCATACTATGTAACGGTCAAACGTTCTGGAAATGTATGTAATATAACAAATTGGAATTATGAATCATATACTTGTGTGGGTTGTTCAAATGTAAAGGATACACTTACTGGTGGTAGTAAACAAGTAAGTATAAAATTTCATACACTTGGGGAGGTTAGGTTCTTCAACACAAACCCTATATTCGGAAATCAATGGAACCAAACTTAAAACATTTGTACATTAAAGGAGGAATATGATATTTCAGATAATTGCAGTAATTGTAATGCTGTGTAAGATTGTAACGTGGCTCCTTTTTGTAGCGGTACTTTATACTTATTTGAAGAATAACAGGTAATAAAAATAAGAAAATCATACAAGATAAAATCTTGCATGATATAATACATTTGATAATAAATTTAGGAAAAGCCCCCTGCTCGATACAGGGGGCTTTTATTTTGTTCTGGAGGATAATAAATTTAGGTTTAGTACTTAAGTAGTACTATGATAATAATTAGTTCAAGCAATAATAATACTGCTATCACCGATTACCCTCCATTAAGTTATCATAAGATAATCTTTCATATTATCCTCCTAGTTTAAAGTCGTTACGGACTAATCAATTATAACGCATTTAAATGCCGTTTAAGCAATTTCTCTAAAAATATACATAATTAGTCATAATTGCTAAAAAGACTAAAATATGGCGAAGTATGAGCCTTAAAACGACAAATGAGAACTAAAGTTAATATTAATATTAAACTGGCCGATAAATTAGGTCATTTTTTGGGGTTTTAGGTGGTAAAAAAAATGTATTGATATAATACGTCCCCTAATGCTACTTTTTGGAGTATAATTACTTTAAGAATAAAGAGAGCAAATCAGAAGTCATTTTTTTATTACTTTAGGTGGTAAAAAAAATGTATTGATATAATACGTCCCCTAATGCTACTTTTTGGAGGTTTAAAATGGATAGATTAGAACAACTTAATTTAGGGTTATCAGAGATTGATGTAGATGGGGTTTACTTTAAAGATATAGATATGTTTCTTAAGAAGAATGAATATTTAAGAAATTCCTTTGAAGAAGTATCAGCTGAAGAGGTCTATAATGATATTTTCGATAGGAAGTTTACAAGAAGTAGGTAAAGTTTCTTATGAGAACCATAAGTTTAATATGCTTATTCACAATTTAGGTAATAAACCTATCAAGAAAAGAATTATTGGCCAAAAAGATGGTAAGTTAGACTTAGATTATATTCTTGATAATGAAGTGGGATAATGATTTGATTATTACTAATGGACTGTCTTATGCTGGGAAGAATAGAACAAGTAAAAACGAGCGTGAAATGTATGCTCTTATTATGGACTTGGACTATGTAGAAGATTTATACATGCTAGAAACATTATTAATTAGATTAGAAACTGAAGTTACTTGGCTTATACAACCCACATACATTGTTAATTCAGGAACAGGGTTTCACTTATACTATCTTTTAGACAAACCAATAAAGCTCTTTCCAGAAACGAGAAGAAAGACTTAATAACTTTAAACGACACCTTACATGGCATACATGGGTTGAGGGTTGTACTACGGCCTTTAAGTATGAAGAAGTACAATTCCAAAATATCAATCAAGGTTTTAGAATGATAGGAACTCCGACAAAACTAGGTAAAGAATTTAGAGCAACTGCATTCAAAATTGGTGAAAGACTTGATTTAGAGACAATTAATAGATGGATAAATAGTAATCAACAGCCGATAGCCAAAAGTGTACATAAAATTGATCTAGAATCGATATCTGAAAAGAGTCAAACACTATCTATGGCCGAGGCTAAAGAGAAGTACCCAGAATGGTATCAAAACAAGATTGTGAGGGAATACCAGCAAGAAAGTATAATCATTGGAATAGGCCAGTTAATAGGGCATTGTATGATTGGTATAAAGACCAAAGGTTACTAGACTTTAGTGTAGTAGAGGGTAAACGTTACTTTAGAATACTGGCTTTAGCAATTTTCGCAAGCAAGTGTAATATACCGTATGCTGAGCTTGAAAAAGATTCGTTTGAGGCTTTAGAGTACTTTAACAAGGCAAAACATAAAGAAGCATTTACTAAAGAAGATGTACTAGCTGCTTTAACGTTCTATGGAGATGATGTGAAAGCATATCCTAGAAGTGAGATAGAAAAGATAACAGGGTATCAAATGCCAGCGAATAAGCGAAATGGTTTAAAACAAGAAGTACATTTAACATTGGCTAGAAATAGACAAAGAGATATGGATAAACTTATGAGTACAAATTGGAGAGACAATAACGGCCGTAAACCTAAAAAAGAACAGGTGAAGGAATTGCTTAAGCAATATCCAAATAGTAGTTTAAGAGAGTTAGAAAAGATATCAGGAATAAGTAGGCCAACGATTATAAAATGGAAAAAAGTAATCGATGAGGAATTGATAAACATAAAGAAAGACTGTCTATTGACAGTCTTTTTACATTATTAAAATTTAGTTATACACTAAGAATGGGAAACATGTCTTGTGTAACTCCTCAAACTAATTGAGTATAAATATCATACATTATATTTACAATGAGTGTGAAGTATTATTCTTTAATAAATCGTTTTAAACCTAAAGCAACAATAACAATTGCTAATAAAACTGCAAGTGTTCCTATAATTTTTCCACCAGTAGTAGCTAAAGACATTTCTTTAAAATCATCAGTAGAGTCTTCAGTAGAAACTTCGTCAGTAGAGTCTTCGCTAGTCACTTCATCAGGGTCAGAAACATCTGGAGTTTCAGGGTTAACAACTTCAGTACTATCATCTTCGATAATTACAGTTACAGTTTTAGAAACTTCATTACCTTCTTCATCTTGTACAGAAAAGATCACATCATAACTTCCAGCTGTTGAGTAATCAACTGCAGAATCATCAATTGAAATTGAACTTGTTAAATCACCCTCAGTAATTTCAGTAGCAGAGTAAGTTAACTGCTCTAAGATGTTATTAAACTACTACCAGTTGCTAGTGTAACTGTATCGTTATTAATTGTAAGTGTAGGTAAAACATCAGTAATAGTTAATGATCCGGTAAACTCGTTATCATCTGTATCCGTAAAGATAACAGTGTAGTCGCCAGGAGTAGAATAATCAATAGCTGATTGATTTACGGTAATAGTTAACTCTTCACTGTTAGTCACTTCAAATAAAGTAATTAAATCTTCATCTGTCAGTGATACTTCTTCATATGTACTAGCGTTATCAGTTCCAGTAAGTAAGCTTAATTCTTCATATGTTACTTTTTGATATATATGGCCCTGAAACTCTTCGTCAGTTACCGAACCTATAGAAGTGGAGATATTCCAATCTCCAATCATATAAAAAATACCGTCTGTGGAATGCCAAGCGACACTTGATGAGCTATTCCATCGATATCAATAATAGGGTGAAATAATTCATCATTGTTATTAACAGTAATATCTTCTAAATTAATTGTTTGAGTACCCAAGTCCAGGTCAGTTAAATTAGTAAGTCCGCTAAGGGGAGTAATATCACTGATAGAGTTATTACCCAAGTACAGGTCAGTTAAATTAGTAAGTCCGCTAAGGGGAGTAATATCACTGATAGAAGTATACAAGTACAGGTAAGTTAAATTAGTAAGTCCGCTAAGGGGAGTAATATCACTGATAGAGTTATTACCCAAGTCAGGTAGTTAAATTAGTAAGTCCGCTAAGGGGAGTAATATCACTGATAGAGTTAGTATACAAGTACAGGTGAGCTAAATTAGTAAGTCCGCTAAGGGAGTAATATCACTGATAGAGTTATAACTCAAGTTCAGTAAGTTAAATTAGTAAGTCCGCTAAGGGGAGTAATATCACTAATAGAATTGAGACCCAAGTACAGGGCAGTTAAATTAGTAAGTCCGCTAAGGGGAGTAATATCACTGATAGAGTTAGAACTCAAGTTCAGGTAAGTTAAATTAGTAAGTCCGCTAAGGGGAGTAATATCACTGATAGAGTTATTACCCAAGTCCAGGTAAGTTAAATTAGTAGCGTACTCTAATCCCGTGATATCACTGATAGAGTTATAATCCAAGTACAGGTGAGTTAAAGTTTCCATATCGCCAACAGTAATATCTCCAACGGCTACCCCTAAATCGTGAGCTAAAGCTTGCTCCAAGTTAGCGTCGTTAAAAGTAACTATATCGGTAGCAGCAGCAGCTTCAACTTCCTCACTTGTAGGATGAACAGGAGCATAAACAATATCAGTAGTTTGCTCAAAAATAATTTCGCTAGTAGTATGAACTTCACTAGCGTTAAAATCAATGGCAACGGAAGAAGAAATCAAAGAGCCATTGAAGGTATTAAAAATAATTTTTGTAAATTCATATAAATCCTTTCATAAAATAATAAATTCCCTTAAATTATAGCAAAAATCGGGGGGGGGCAGTAAAAAAGACAATTATTGAAAAAAAACAGTTTTATTGTAAAAACAGTGTAATGGCCACTAATTTTCTATATGAATAAAAGGATAACGTGAATGGAGGCCATTATAAAAAATGGAGAAAGTAAAAATGGCCAGCATAATGGCCACTAATTTTCTTTGTAAACAAGGGGCTTTGCGCCTTGTTGTGGCCAAAACTGGAACCAGTCCTTTATCCTGCATGTAAAATTTCGGCCTATTTTTTCGTTTTTTAACGAGAGAAGAAGTGGTCAAAAGTGGTCTTTAAACTGCATGATTATATTTTGGTCACTCGGTGGCTAAATTGAAAAACTAAATTTAGTCACCGAGTGACCAACCAGTGGTTTGTTGATTAGCGAACTAATCAAATGTGATTAATTGACTAATCAAAGTTGGAAAAGTCATCTAAAATCAAGGTGAAAAATTTACCATTTCGTGTGTCAATGTAAAAAGTCGATTTTGCCCATAAAGACTGATGTTTGCACCGCAAAAATCCCCCTTTTCACACGTTTCGTGTGCAAGCCCTTATCCTGTTGTCAACTTTTTGAGTCTAAAATAGAGTGTTCTGTGCAAGCTTGCACAAACATAAGTTTTGCATAATTCAACTAGTTTATAGAAGCTCAATTATACAAGACTTACATTTAGTAAGTCGTAATAATTTATCTGAAGTTTGTTCCAGAACATCTCGGACATGGTGGCATAGTATCTCCATTACTGATTGTAACTGTTTGGCCACAAGATGTACAAGTGTAAACTCCGTTTCTAGGGTGTTCTCCTGTTGTTGGTATATTTCACCTCCTCAAATATTTTATACAAATATAATAACTCTGAAACGGTATTAGGTCAATTGAATTTGAGATGTATTTTCAATATCTAAAGAGGGGAATATAAGAGATAAAATTATAGGTTGAAGATGAAGGTGTTGAAAAATGGTGATTTTGGTAGTATCCTAAAATTTAGCACCTTCAATTTATCAATTGTTAAGTGAATCTTGGGGTGTAATCCGAGTGGTAATTCAATACCTCGGAGTTACCTTCGGATTACACCCCTATTTAGACCTTTAGTTTTAAGGCGAAATAAGATGTGATAAACTAAAGTAAAGGGAGAGGAATTTATGAATAAAAAATTATTGGAAGTTTGGCTATTTTAACATTATCTGGTTGTGGGACTGGGAGTGGAGCATTTACAGAAGCAAGTGATTTTTTAGAACAGAATAATTATAATTTGATGTCTGCAGATGAAGATAGCGATTCAAAGTCATACAGATCTGATGGTGACAATATTAGAGTGTTATTACAGAGTGATGAAATGATAAGTATGTAGATACAATATTTGTTGCAAGTATGGCACCTGAAGAGGGTTACGATATTCTATATAGAGCAAATGAAGAGCAGGGCTTAGAACTGAAAGAATATAGCCATGGATACTATGAGAACGATGACTATACATCTGATGAATATACTGATACAGAAAGTTGTGAGCTAGTAGAAACAAAAATGTTAGAGGAAGCAATGGTTGAAGAAATAGATGTGTGGAACAATACAAAAGACTATTTTTTATAAACGTGATATAATACATTTGATAACAAATGTTGGAAAAAGCCCCCTGTTCGAGCAGGGGGCTTTTATTTTGTTCTGGAGGATAACAAATGTTGGGTTAGTACTTAAGTAGTACTATGATAACAATTAGTTCTAACAGCAATACAACTGCAAGCACTAGCTATCCTCCATTAAGTTATCATGAGATAATCTTTCATGTTATCCTCCGTGTCCTTTCGGACTAATCAATTATAACGCATTTAAATGCCGTTTAAGCAATTTCTCTAAAAATATACATAATTAGTCATAATTGCTAAAAAGACTAAAATATGGCGAAGTATGAGCCTTAAAACGACAAATGAGAACTAAAGTTAATATTAATATTAAACTGGCCGATAAATTAGGTCATTTTTTGGGGTTTTAGGTGGTAAAAAAAATGTATTGATATAATACGTCCCCTAATGCTACTTTTTGGAGTATAATTACTTTAAGAATAAAGAGAGCAAATCAGAAGTCATTTTTTTATTAATTCAGGTGGTGTAAAAAAACATATTGATATAATACGTCCCCTAGTAGCACTTTTTGGAGTATAATTGGTATAAGATAATTAAGACTTAATCAGAGGTCATATTTTTATTAATTCAGGTGGTGTAAAAAACATATTGATATAATACGTCCCCTAGTAGCACTTTTTGGAGGTAATTTTGAGTAAGTTAGAACAGTTAAATTTTGAACTAAAAGATATCGAATCTGATAATGTTTTTTCAAGTGATGTTGATTTGTTTTTAAAAAAGAATGAATATCTACGAAATGAGTTTGAAGAAGTATTAGCAGAAGATGTCTATAATGATATTTTTTCAATAGGTAAATTACAAGAACCAGGTAAGGATACTTATGAGAATCAAAAATATAATATGCTGATTCACAATTTAGGAGTTAAACCAATTACTAAACGAATAATTGGCCATAAGGATAATCGACTTGATTTAGATTATGTACTTGAAAATGAAGAGTGGGATAACAATTTAATAATAACGAATGGTTTGTCTTATGCTGGAAAGAATCGAACTAGTCAAAATGAACGTGAAATGTATGCTCTGATTATGGACTTAGACTATGTAGAAGATATTAGGATGTTAGAAAAGTTACTTATAAGATTAGAATTAGATGCTACGTGGCTTATCCAACCAACTTATTTAGTTAATTCGGGAACTGGATTCCACTTATACTATCTTTTAGATAAACCAATTAAGCTCTTTCCAGAAACGAGAAGAAGATTAAATAACTTTAAAAGGCATTTGACATGGCATACATGGGTTGAGGGGTGTACAACTGCATTTAAAAGCGATGAAGTTCAGTATCAAAATATCAATCAAGGGTTTAGAATGATAGGAACACCAACAAAACTAGGTCAAAATTACCGAGCGACAGCATTTAAGATAGGTGAAAGATTAACTTTAGAAACTATAAATAACTGGATAAATAGTAGTCAAAAGAATATAGCACGTGATGTACATGGAATTGATCTATTACCGATTGATGAAGAAAGTCAAACCTTGACAATGGGAGAGGCAAAAATAAAGTATCCAGAATGGTATCAAACAAGAATAGTTGAAGGGATACCAGCAAGAAAATACAACCATTGGAATAAACCAGTGAATCGAGCATTATATGATTGGTATAAGCGAGAAAGATTATTTGATTTTAGTGTAGTTGAGGGGAAAAGGTACTTTAGAATATTAGCCCTTGCAATATTTGCAAGTAAGTGTAATATCTCATATTCAGAACTTGAAAAAGATGCTTTTAATGCATTAGAGTATTTTAATCAATCAGAACATAAAGAAGCCTTTACTCAAGAAGATGTATTAGCAGCTTTAACATTTTATGGAGAAGATGTAAAAGCATACCCTCGAAGTGAGATAGAAAAGATAACAGGATATCCAATGCCAGCGAATAAGCGAAATGGTAGAAAACAAGAGACACATATGGAAGTGATGAGATTGATGAGAGACTTTAATCAATCTCAAAATGGTACCAAGTGGGATGATAACAATGGTAGAAAATCTAAAGAAGAACAAGTTAGGGAATTACTGGATTCGAACCCAAACGCAAGTTTAAGAGAATTAGAAAAACAATCAGGAATTAGTAAAAAGACAATAATAAAATGGAAGAAAGTTATCGAAGAAGAACAAAAGAAAAGAACTCACTGATACACTCGTTAGACTACTCGTTAATGTACTCGTTGATACCGGAGTAGTGCGAGTGTTTTTGTATAGTTGAAAATAGCCGTTTATATGGCCGTTACCCTGGCCACAACCCTAGCCGTTACCCTAGCCACTAGTACGGCCATTTTTAATTTTGGGGTAGCGCGTCGAATGGCGCGAACCCTAGCGCGAACTATGGCGCATACTGTGGCGTGTAGTGGCGCTATTTTATTTTGTTCAGCCCGCCAAAACATCGAGAATTTAGCCCTCTAAAAAAAGTGACTACACCCCCACAACATAAGTTTTAGGTGATGTAGTCACTTTTGATGTCAAAATTAGGGAATTTTGGCGGGCTGAAGTTATAGTCTAGAGATTGATAAAATGATAGTATGTTGCTTAATTCATTTGACATGATATATTTATGTGTTGTTGAAGTGGCTCGTGCCAAAGGTTATAATTTATTTGTAGTTAATTTATTATAGGAGGTTTTATGAAGAAAATGATAAGTGGCCTAATGGTTATGATGATAACTTTCATAAGTGTTGTTCCATTAAGTGCATCTGATGGTGTGGAAGATGCACAAAATAAAGCTGCTGTTACAAGCATGGAATTTAATGGAGTTGATGTCAATGTCCCCAAATTTGTAGAAGAATCTGATATTGAGAATCCAAATGATATAATTGAGGCAGATGAAGAAATAGATTTTGATCTTAATAAAATAGAAACACAAACATATATAGTTGAGGATAAAAATGGAGATTTAGGAACATTAACATTGGAGCCAGTAACATCAAATGTAAGAGGTTCATACAATATAAACTATGGAACACAAGCGTGGAAAGTATATTGGTATGGTCCAATTGTTTTCCAATCATACTATGTAACGGTCAAACGTTCTGGAAATGTATGTAATATAACAAATTGGAATTATGAATCATATACTTGTGTGGGTTGTTCAAATGTAAAGGATACACTTACTGGTGGTAGTAAACAAGTTAAGTATAAAATTTCATACACTTGGGGAGGGTTAGGTTCTTCAACACAAACCCTATATTCGGAAATCAATGGAACCAAACTTAAAACATTTGTACATTAAAGGAGGAATATGATATTTCAGATAATTGCAGTAATTGTAATGCTGTGTAAGATTGTAACGTGGCTCCTTTTTGTAGCGGTACTTTATACTTATTTGAAGAATAACAGGTAATAAAAATAAGAAAATCATACAAGATAAAATCTTGCATGATATAATACATTTGATAATAAATTTAGGAAAAGCCCCCTGCTCGATACAGGGGGCTTTTATTTTGTTCTGGAGGATAATAAATTTAGGTTTAGTACTTAAGTAGTACTATGATAATAATTAGTTCAAGCAATAATAATACTGCTATCACCGATTACCCTCCATTAAGTTATCATAAGATAATCTTTCATATTATCCTCCTAGTTTAAAGTCGTTACGGACTAATCAATTATAACGCATTTAAATGCCGTTTAAGCAATTTCTCTAAAAATATACATAATTAGTCATAATTGCTAAAAAGACTAAAATATGGCGAAGTATGAGCCTTAAAACGACAAATGAGAACTAAAGTTAATATTAATATTAAACTGGCCGATAAATTAGGTCATTTTTTGGGGTTTTAGGTGGTAAAAAAAATGTATTGATATAATACGTCCCCTAATGCTACTTTTTGGAGTATAATTACTTTAAGAATAAAGAGAGCAAATCAGAAGTCATTTTTTTATTACTTTAGGTGGTAAAAAAAATGTATTGATATAATACGTCCCCTAATGCTACTTTTTGGAGGTTTAAAATGGATAGATTAGAACAACTTAATTTAGGGTTATCAGAGATTGATGTAGATGGGGTTTACTTTAAAGATATAGATATGTTTCTTAAGAAGAATGAATATTTAAGAAATTCCTTTGAAGAAGTATCAGCTGAAGAGGTCTATAATGATATATTTTCGATAGGAAGTTTACAAGAAGTAGGTAAAGTTTCTTATGAGAACCATAAGTTTAATATGCTTATTCACAATTTAGGTAATAAACCTATCAAGAAAAGAATTATTGGCCAAAAAGATGGTAAGTTAGACTTAGATTATATTCTTGATAATGAAGAGTGGGATAATGATTTGATTATTACTAATGGACTGTCTTATGCTGGGAAGAATAGAACAAGTAAAAACGAGCGTGAAATGTATGCTCTTATTATGGACTTGGACTATGTAGAAGATTTATACATGCTAGAAACATTATTAATTAGATTAGAAACTGAAGTTACTTGGCTTATACAACCCACATACATTGTTAATTCAGGAACAGGGTTTCACTTATACTATCTTTTAGACAAACCAATAAAGCTCTTTCCAGAAACGAGAAGAAGACTTAATAACTTTAAACGACACCTTACATGGCATACATGGGTTGAGGGTTGTACTACGGCCTTTAAGTATGAAGAAGTACAATTCCAAAATATCAATCAAGGTTTTAGAATGATAGGAACTCCGACAAAACTAGGTAAAGAATTTAGAGCAACTGCATTCAAAATTGGTGAAAGACTTGATTTAGAGACAATTAATAGATGGATAAATAGTAATCAACAGCCGATAGCCAAAAGTGTACATAAAATTGATCTAGAATCGATATCTGAAAAGAGTCAAACACTATCTATGGCCGAGGCTAAAGAGAAGTACCCAGAATGGTATCAAACAAGAATTGTTGAGGGAATACCAGCAAGAAAGTATAATCATTGGAATAGGCCAGTTAATAGGGCATTGTATGATTGGTATAAAGACCAAAGGTTACTAGACTTTAGTGTAGTAGAGGGTAAACGTTACTTTAGAATACTGGCTTTAGCAATTTTCGCAAGCAAGTGTAATATACCGTATGCTGAGCTTGAAAAAGATTCGTTTGAGGCTTTAGAGTACTTTAACAAGGCAAAACATAAAGAAGCATTTACTAAAGAAGATGTACTAGCTGCTTTAACGTTCTATGGAGATGATGTGAAAGCATATCCTAGAAGTGAGATAGAAAAGATAACAGGGTATCAAATGCCAGCGAATAAGCGAAATGGTTTAAAACAAGAAGTACATTTAACATTGGCTAGAAATAGACAAAGAGATATGGATAAACTTATGAGTACAAATTGGAGAGACAATAACGGCCGTAAACCTAAAAAAGAACAGGTGAAGGAATTGCTTAAGCAATATCCAAATAGTAGTTTAAGAGAGTTAGAAAAGATATCAGGAATAAGTAGGCCAACGATTATAAAATGGAAAAAAGTAATCGATGAGGAATTGATATAAACATAAAGAAAGACTGTCTATTGACAGTCTTTTTACATTATTAAAATTTAGTTATACACTAAGAATGGGAAACATGTCTTGTGTAACTCCTCAAACTAATTGAGTATAAATATCATACATTATATTTACAATGAGTGTGAAGTATTATTCTTTAATAAATCGTTTTAAACCTAAAGCAACAATAACAATTGCTAATAAAACTGCAAGTGTTCCTATAATTTTTCCACCAGTAGTAGCTAAAGACATTTCTTTAAAATCATCAGTAGAGTCTTCAGTAGAAACTTCGTCAGTAGAGTCTTCGCTAGTCACTTCATCAGGGTCAGAAACATCTGGAGTTTCAGGGTTAACAACTTCAGTACTATCATCTTCGATAATTACAGTTACAGTTTTAGAAACTTCATTACCTTCTTCATCTTGTACAGAAAAGATCACATCATAACTTCCAGCTGTTGAGTAATCAACTGCAGAATCATCAATTGAAATTGAACTTGTTAAATCACCCTCAGTAATTTCAGTAGCAGAGTAAGTTAACTGCTCTAAGATGTTATTTAAACTACTACCAGTTGCTAGTGTAACTGTATCGTTATTAATTGTAAGTGTAGGTAAAACATCAGTAATAGTTAATGATCCGGTAAACTCGTTATCATCTGTATCCGTAAAGATAACAGTGTAGTCGCCAGGAGTAGAATAATCAATAGCTGATTGATTTACGGTAATAGTTAACTCTTCACTGTTAGTCACTTCAAATAAAGTAATTAAATCTTCATCTGTCAGTGATACTTCTTCATATGTACTAGCGTTATCAGTTCCAGTAAGTAAGCTTAATTCTTCATATGTTACTTTTTGATATATATGGCCCTGAAACTCTTCGTCAGTTACCGAACCTATAGAAGTGGAGATATTCCAATCTCCAATCATATAAAAAATACCGTCTTGTGGAATGCCAAGCGACACTTGATGAGCTATTCCATCGATATCAATAATAGGGTGAAATAATTCATCATTGTTATTAACAGTAATATCTTCTAAATTAATTGTTTGAGTACCCAAGTCCAGGTCAGTTAAATTAGTAAGTCCGCTAAGGGGAGTAATATCACTGATAGAGTTATTACCCAAGTACAGGTCAGTTAAATTAGTAAGTCCGCTAAGGGGAGTAATATCACTGATAGAGTTAGTATACAAGTACAGGTAAGTTAAATTAGTAAGTCCGCTAAGGGGAGTAATATCACTGATAGAGTTATTACCCAAGTCCAGGTAAGTTAAATTAGTAAGTCCGCTAAGGGGAGTAATATCACTGATAGAGTTAGTATACAAGTACAGGTGAGCTAAATTAGTAAGTCCGCTAAGGGGAGTAATATCACTGATAGAGTTATAACTCAAGTTCAGGTAAGTTAAATTAGTAAGTCCGCTAAGGGGAGTAATATCACTAATAGAATTGAGACCCAAGTACAGGGCAGTTAAATTAGTAAGTCCGCTAAGGGGAGTAATATCACTGATAGAGTTAGAACTCAAGTTCAGGTAAGTTAAATTAGTAAGTCCGCTAAGGGGAGTAATATCACTGATAGAGTTATTACCCAAGTCCAGGTAAGTTAAATTAGTAGCGTACTCTAATCCCGTGATATCACTGATAGAGTTATAATCCAAGTACAGGTGAGTTAAAGTTTCCATATCGCCAACAGTAATATCTCCAACGGCTACCCCTAAATCGTGAGCTAAAGCTTGCTCCAAGTTAGCGTCGTTAAAAGTAACTATATCGGTAGCAGCAGCAGCTTCAACTTCCTCACTTGTAGGATGAACAGGAGCATAAACAATATCAGTAGTTTGCTCAAAAATAATTTCGCTAGTAGTATGAACTTCACTAGCGTTAAAATCAATGGCAACGGAAGAAGAAATCAAAAGAGCCATTGAAGGTATTAAAAATAATTTTTGTAAATTCATATAAATCCTTTCATAAAATAATAAATTCCCTTAAATTATAGCAAAAATCGGGGGGGGGCAGTAAATAAGACAATATTATTGAAAAAAACAGTTTTATTGTAAAAACAGTGTAATGGCCACTAATTTTCTATATGAATAAAAGGATAACGTGAATGGAGGCCATTATAAAAAATGGAGAAAGTAAAAATGGCCAGCATAATGGCCACTAATTTTCTTTGTAAACAAGGGGCTTTGCGCCTTGTTGTGGCCAAAACTGGAACCAGTCCTTTATCCTGCATGTAAAATTTCGGCCTATTTTTTCGTTTTTTAACGAGAGAAGAAGTGGTCAAAAGTGGTCTTTAAACTGCATGATTATATTTTGGTCACTCGGTGGCTAAATTGAAAAACTAAATTTAGTCACCGAGTGACCAACCAGTGGTTTGTTGATTAGCGAACTAATCAAATGTGATTAATTGACTAATCAAAGTTGGAAAAGTCATCTAAAATCAAGGTGAAAAATTTACCATTTCGTGTGTCAATGTAAAAAGTCGATTTTTGCCCATAAAGACTGATGTTTGCACCGCAAAAATCCCCCTTTTCACACGTTTCGTGTGCAAGCCCTTATCCTGTTGTCAACTTTTTGAGTCTAAAATAGAGTGTTCTGTGCAAGCTTGCACAAACATAAGTTTTGCATAATTCAACTAGTTTATAGAAGCTCAATTATACAAGACTTACATTTAGTAAGTCGTAATAATTTATCTGAAGTTTGTTCCAGAACATCTCGGACATGGTGGCATAGTATCTCCATTACTGATTGTAACTGTTTGGCCACAAGATGTACAAGTGTAAACTCCGTTTCTAGGGTGTTCTCCTGTTGTTGGTATATTTCACCTCCTCAAATATTTTATACAAATATAATAACTCTGAAACGGTATTAGGTCAATTGAATTTGAGATGTATTTTCAATATCTAAAGAGGGGAATATAAGAGATAAAATTATAGGTTGAAGATGAAGGTGTTGAAAAATGGTGATTTTGGTAGTATCCTAAAATTTAGCACCTTCAATTTATCAATTGTTAAGTGAATCTTGGGGTGTAATCCGAGTGGTAATTCAATACCTCGGAGTTACCTTCGGATTACACCCCTATTTAGACCTTTAGTTTTAAGGCGAAATAAGATGTGATAAACTAAAGTAAAGGGAGAGGAATTTATGAATAAAAAATTATTGGAAGTTTGGCTATTTTAACATTATCTGGTTGTGGGACTGGGAGTGGAGCATTTACAGAAGCAAGTGATTTTTTAGAACAGAATAATTATAATTTGATGTCTGCAGATGAAGATAGCGATTCAAAGTCATACAGATCTGATGGTGACAATATTAGAGTGTTATTACAGAGTGATGAAAATGATAAGTATGTAGATACAATATTTGTTGCAAGTATGGCACCTGAAGAGGGTTACGATATTCTATATAGAGCAAATGAAGAGCAGGGCTTAGAACTGAAAGAATATAGCCATGGATACTATGAGAACGATGACTATACATCTGATGAATATACTGATACAGAAAGTTGTGAGCTAGTAGAAACAAAAATGTTAGAGGAAGCAATGGTTGAAGAAATAGATGTGTGGAACAATACAAAAGACTATTTTTTATAAACGTGATATAATACATTTGATAACAAATGTTGGAAAAAGCCCCCTGTTCGAGCAGGGGGCTTTTATTTTGTTCTGGAGGATAACAAATGTTGGGTTAGTACTTAAGTAGTACTATGATAACAATTAGTTCTAACAGCAATACAACTGCAAGCACTAGCTATCCTCCATTAAGTTATCATGAGATAATCTTTCATGTTATCCTCCGTGTCCTTTCGGACTAATCAATTATAACGCATTTAAATGCCGTTTAAGCAATTTCTCTAAAAATATACATAATTAGTCATAATTGCTAAAAAGACTAAAATATGGCGAAGTATGAGCCTTAAAACGACAAATGAGAACTAAAGTTAATATTAATATTAAACTGGCCGATAAATTAGGTCATTTTTTGGGGTTTTAGGTGGTAAAAAAAATGTATTGATATAATACGTCCCCTAATGCTACTTTTTGGAGTATAATTACTTTAAGAATAAAGAGAGCAAATCAGAAGTCATTTTTTTATTAATTCAGGTGGTGTAAAAAACATATTGATATAATACGTCCCCTAGTAGCACTTTTTGGAGTATAATTGGTATAAGATAATTAAGACTTAATCAGAGGTCATATTTTTATTAATTCAGGTGGTGTAAAAAACATATTGATATAATACGTCCCCTAGTAGCACTTTTTGGAGGTAATTTTGAGTAAGTTAGAACAGTTAAATTTTGAACTAAAAGATATCGAATCTGATAATGTTTTTTCAAGTGATGTTGATTTGTTTTTAAAAAAGAATGAATATCTACGAAATGAGTTTGAAGAAGTATTAGCAGAAGATGTCTATAATGATATTTTTTCAATAGGTAAATTACAAGAACCAGGTAAGGATACTTATGAGAATCAAAAATATAATATGCTGATTCACAATTTAGGAGTTAAACCAATTACTAAACGAATAATTGGCCATAAGGATAATCGACTTGATTTAGATTATGTACTTGAAAATGAAGAGTGGGATAACAATTTAATAATAACGAATGGTTTGTCTTATGCTGGAAAGAATCGAACTAGTCAAAATGAACGTGAAATGTATGCTCTGATTATGGACTTAGACTATGTAGAAGATATTAGGATGTTAGAAAAGTTACTTATAAGATTAGAATTAGATGCTACGTGGCTTATCCAACCAACTTATTTAGTTAATTCGGGAACTGGATTCCACTTATACTATCTTTTAGATAAACCAATTAAGCTCTTTCCAGAAACGAGAAGAAGATTAAATAACTTTAAAAGGCATTTGACATGGCATACATGGGTTGAGGGGTGTACAACTGCATTTAAAAGCGATGAAGTTCAGTATCAAAATATCAATCAAGGGTTTAGAATGATAGGAACACCAACAAAACTAGGTCAAAATTACCGAGCGACAGCATTTAAGATAGGTGAAAGATTAACTTTAGAAACTATAAATAACTGGATAAATAGTAGTCAAAAGAATATAGCACGTGATGTACATGGAATTGATCTATTACCGATTGATGAAGAAAGTCAAACCTTGACAATGGGAGAGGCAAAAATAAAGTATCCAGAATGGTATCAAACAAGAATAGTTGAAGGGATACCAGCAAGAAAATACAACCATTGGAATAAACCAGTGAATCGAGCATTATATGATTGGTATAAGCGAGAAAGATTATTTGATTTTAGTGTAGTTGAGGGGAAAAGGTACTTTAGAATATTAGCCCTTGCAATATTTGCAAGTAAGTGTAATATCTCATATTCAGAACTTGAAAAAGATGCTTTTAATGCATTAGAGTATTTTAATCAATCAGAACATAAAGAAGCCTTTACTCAAGAAGATGTATTAGCAGCTTTAACATTTTATGGAGAAGATGTAAAAGCATACCCTCGAAGTGAGATAGAAAAGATAACAGGATATCCAATGCCAGCGAATAAGCGAAATGGTAGAAAACAAGAGACACATATGGAAGTGATGAGATTGATGAGAGACTTTAATCAATCTCAAAATGGTACCAAGTGGGATGATAACAATGGTAGAAAATCTAAAGAAGAACAAGTTAGGGAATTACTGGATTCGAACCCAAACGCAAGTTTAAGAGAATTAGAAAAACAATCAGGAATTAGTAAAAAGACAATAATAAAATGGAAGAAAGTTATCGAAGAAGAACAAAAGAAAAGAACTCACTGATACACTCGTTAGACTACTCGTTAATGTACTCGTTGATACCGGAGTAGTGCGAGTGTTTTTGTATAGTTGAAAATAGCCGTTTATATGGCCGTTACCCTGGCCACAACCCTAGCCGTTACCCTAGCCACTAGTACGGCCATTTTTAATTTTGGGGTAGCGCGTCGAATGGCGCGAACCCTAGCGCGAACTATGGCGCATACTGTGGCGTGTAGTGGCGCTATTTTATTTTGTTCAGCCCGCCAAAACATCGAGAATTTAGCCCTCTAAAAAAAGTGACTACACCCCCACAACATAAGTTTTAGGTGATGTAGTCACTTTTGATGTCAAAATTAGGGAATTTTGGCGGGCTGAAGTTATAGTCTAGAGATTGATAAAATGATAGTATGTTGCTTAATTCATTTGACATGATATATTTATGTGTTGTTGAAGTGGCTCGTGCCAAAGGTTATAATTTATTTGTAGTTAATTTATTATAGGAGGTTTTATGAAGAAAATGATAAGTGGCCTAATGGTTATGATGATAACTTTCATAAGTGTTGTTCCATTAAGTGCATCTGATGGTGTGGAAGATGCACAAAATAAAGCTGCTGTTACAAGCATGGAATTTAATGGAGTTGATGTCAATGTCCCCAAATTTGTAGAAGAATCTGATATTGAGAATCCAAATGATATAATTGAGGCAGATGAAGAAATAGATTTTGATCTTAATAAAATAGAAACACAAACATATATAGTTGAGGATAAAAATGGAGATTTAGGAACATTAACATTGGAGCCAGTAACATCAAATGTAAGAGGTTCATACAATATAAACTATGGAACACAAGCGTGGAAAGTATATTGGTATGGTCCAATTGTTTTCCAATCATACTATGTAACGGTCAAACGTTCTGGAAATGTATGTAATATAACAAATTGGAATTATGAATCATATACTTGTGTGGGTTGTTCAAATGTAAAGGATACACTTACTGGTGGTAGTAAACAAGTTAAGTATAAAATTTCATACACTTGGGGAGGGTTAGGTTCTTCAACACAAACCCTATATTCGGAAATCAATGGAACCAAACTTAAAACATTTGTACATTAAAGGAGGAATATGATATTTCAGATAATTGCAGTAATTGTAATGCTGTGTAAGATTGTAACGTGGCTCCTTTTTGTAGCGGTACTTTATACTTATTTGAAGAATAACAGGTAATAAAAATAAGAAAATCATACAAGATAAAATCTTGCATGATATAATACATTTGATAATAAATTTAGGAAAAGCCCCCTGCTCGATACAGGGGGCTTTTATTTTGTTCTGGAGGATAATAAATTTAGGTTTAGTACTTAAGTAGTACTATGATAATAATTAGTTCAAGCAATAATAATACTGCTATCACCGATTACCCTCCATTAAGTTATCATAAGATAATCTTTCATATTATCCTCCTAGTTTAAAGTCGTTACGGACTAATCAATTATAACGCATTTAAATGCCGTTTAAGCAATTTCTCTAAAAATATACATAATTAGTCATAATTGCTAAAAAGACTAAAATATGGCGAAGTATGAGCCTTAAAACGACAAATGAGAACTAAAGTTAATATTAATATTAAACTGGCCGATAAATTAGGTCATTTTTTGGGGTTTTAGGTGGTAAAAAAAATGTATTGATATAATACGTCCCCTAATGCTACTTTTTGGAGTATAATTACTTTAAGAATAAAGAGAGCAAATCAGAAGTCATTTTTTTATTACTTTAGGTGGTAAAAAAAATGTATTGATATAATACGTCCCCTAATGCTACTTTTTGGAGGTTTAAAATGGATAGATTAGAACAACTTAATTTAGGGTTATCAGAGATTGATGTAGATGGGGTTTACTTTAAAGATATAGATATGTTTCTTAAGAAGAATGAATATTTAAGAAATTCCTTTGAAGAAGTATCAGCTGAAGAGGTCTATAATGATATATTTTCGATAGGAAGTTTACAAGAAGTAGGTAAAGTTTCTTATGAGAACCATAAGTTTAATATGCTTATTCACAATTTAGGTAATAAACCTATCAAGAAAAGAATTATTGGCCAAAAAGATGGTAAGTTAGACTTAGATTATATTCTTGATAATGAAGAGTGGGATAATGATTTGATTATTACTAATGGACTGTCTTATGCTGGGAAGAATAGAACAAGTAAAAACGAGCGTGAAATGTATGCTCTTATTATGGACTTGGACTATGTAGAAGATTTATACATGCTAGAAACATTATTAATTAGATTAGAAACTGAAGTTACTTGGCTTATACAACCCACATACATTGTTAATTCAGGAACAGGGTTTCACTTATACTATCTTTTAGACAAACCAATAAAGCTCTTTCCAGAAACGAGAAGAAGACTTAATAACTTTAAACGACACCTTACATGGCATACATGGGTTGAGGGTTGTACTACGGCCTTTAAGTATGAAGAAGTACAATTCCAAAATATCAATCAAGGTTTTAGAATGATAGGAACTCCGACAAAACTAGGTAAAGAATTTAGAGCAACTGCATTCAAAATTGGTGAAAGACTTGATTTAGAGACAATTAATAGATGGATAAATAGTAATCAACAGCCGATAGCCAAAAGTGTACATAAAATTGATCTAGAATCGATATCTGAAAAGAGTCAAACACTATCTATGGCCGAGGCTAAAGAGAAGTACCCAGAATGGTATCAAACAAGAATTGTTGAGGGAATACCAGCAAGAAAGTATAATCATTGGAATAGGCCAGTTAATAGGGCATTGTATGATTGGTATAAAGACCAAAGGTTACTAGACTTTAGTGTAGTAGAGGGTAAACGTTACTTTAGAATACTGGCTTTAGCAATTTTCGCAAGCAAGTGTAATATACCGTATGCTGAGCTTGAAAAAGATTCGTTTGAGGCTTTAGAGTACTTTAACAAGGCAAAACATAAAGAAGCATTTACTAAAGAAGATGTACTAGCTGCTTTAACGTTCTATGGAGATGATGTGAAAGCATATCCTAGAAGTGAGATAGAAAAGATAACAGGGTATCAAATGCCAGCGAATAAGCGAAATGGTTTAAAACAAGAAGTACATTTAACATTGGCTAGAAATAGACAAAGAGATATGGATAAACTTATGAGTACAAATTGGAGAGACAATAACGGCCGTAAACCTAAAAAAGAACAGGTGAAGGAATTGCTTAAGCAATATCCAAATAGTAGTTTAAGAGAGTTAGAAAAGATATCAGGAATAAGTAGGCCAACGATTATAAAATGGAAAAAAGTAATCGATGAGGAATTGATATAAACATAAAGAAAGACTGTCTATTGACAGTCTTTTTACATTATTAAAATTTAGTTATACACTAAGAATGGGAAACATGTCTTGTGTAACTCCTCAAACTAATTGAGTATAAATATCATACATTATATTTACAATGAGTGTGAAGTATTATTCTTTAATAAATCGTTTTAAACCTAAAGCAACAATAACAATTGCTAATAAAACTGCAAGTGTTCCTATAATTTTTCCACCAGTAGTAGCTAAAGACATTTCTTTAAAATCATCAGTAGAGTCTTCAGTAGAAACTTCGTCAGTAGAGTCTTCGCTAGTCACTTCATCAGGGTCAGAAACATCTGGAGTTTCAGGGTTAACAACTTCAGTACTATCATCTTCGATAATTACAGTTACAGTTTTAGAAACTTCATTACCTTCTTCATCTTGTACAGAAAAGATCACATCATAACTTCCAGCTGTTGAGTAATCAACTGCAGAATCATCAATTGAAATTGAACTTGTTAAATCACCCTCAGTAATTTCAGTAGCAGAGTAAGTTAACTGCTCTAAGATGTTATTTAAACTACTACCAGTTGCTAGTGTAACTGTATCGTTATTAATTGTAAGTGTAGGTAAAACATCAGTAATAGTTAATGATCCGGTAAACTCGTTATCATCTGTATCCGTAAAGATAACAGTGTAGTCGCCAGGAGTAGAATAATCAATAGCTGATTGATTTACGGTAATAGTTAACTCTTCACTGTTAGTCACTTCAAATAAAGTAATTAAATCTTCATCTGTCAGTGATACTTCTTCATATGTACTAGCGTTATCAGTTCCAGTAAGTAAGCTTAATTCTTCATATGTTACTTTTTGATATATATGGCCCTGAAACTCTTCGTCAGTTACCGAACCTATAGAAGTGGAGATATTCCAATCTCCAATCATATAAAAAATACCGTCTTGTGGAATGCCAAGCGACACTTGATGAGCTATTCCATCGATATCAATAATAGGGTGAAATAATTCATCATTGTTATTAACAGTAATATCTTCTAAATTAATTGTTTGAGTACCCAAGTCCAGGTCAGTTAAATTAGTAAGTCCGCTAAGGGGAGTAATATCACTGATAGAGTTATTACCCAAGTACAGGTCAGTTAAATTAGTAAGTCCGCTAAGGGGAGTAATATCACTGATAGAGTTAGTATACAAGTACAGGTAAGTTAAATTAGTAAGTCCGCTAAGGGGAGTAATATCACTGATAGAGTTATTACCCAAGTCCAGGTAAGTTAAATTAGTAAGTCCGCTAAGGGGAGTAATATCACTGATAGAGTTAGTATACAAGTACAGGTGAGCTAAATTAGTAAGTCCGCTAAGGGGAGTAATATCACTGATAGAGTTATAACTCAAGTTCAGGTAAGTTAAATTAGTAAGTCCGCTAAGGGGAGTAATATCACTAATAGAATTGAGACCCAAGTACAGGGCAGTTAAATTAGTAAGTCCGCTAAGGGGAGTAATATCACTGATAGAGTTAGAACTCAAGTTCAGGTAAGTTAAATTAGTAAGTCCGCTAAGGGGAGTAATATCACTGATAGAGTTATTACCCAAGTCCAGGTAAGTTAAATTAGTAGCGTACTCTAATCCCGTGATATCACTGATAGAGTTATAATCCAAGTACAGGTGAGTTAAAGTTTCCATATCGCCAACAGTAATATCTCCAACGGCTACCCCTAAATCGTGAGCTAAAGCTTGCTCCAAGTTAGCGTCGTTAAAAGTAACTATATCGGTAGCAGCAGCAGCTTCAACTTCCTCACTTGTAGGATGAACAGGAGCATAAACAATATCAGTAGTTTGCTCAAAAATAATTTCGCTAGTAGTATGAACTTCACTAGCGTTAAAATCAATGGCAACGGAAGAAGAAATCAAAAGAGCCATTGAAGGTATTAAAAATAATTTTTGTAAATTCATATAAATCCTTTCATAAAATAATAAATTCCCTTAAATTATAGCAAAAATCGGGGGGGGGCAGTAAATAAGACAAATTATTGAAAAAAACAGTTTTATTGTAAAAACAGTGTAATGGCCACTAATTTTCTATATGAATAAAAGGATAACGTGAATGGAGGCCATTATAAAAAATGGAGAAAGTAAAAATGGCCAGCATAATGGCCACTAATTTTCTTTGTAAACAAGGGGCTTTGCGCCTTGTTGTGGCCAAAACTGGAACCAGTCCTTTATCCTGCATGTAAAATTTCGGCCTATTTTTTCGTTTTTTAACGAGAGAAGAAGTGGTCAAAAGTGGTCTTTAAACTGCATGATTATATTTTGGTCACTCGGTGGCTAAATTGAAAAACTAAATTTAGTCACCGAGTGACCAACCAGTGGTTTGTTGATTAGCGAACTAATCAAATGTGATTAATTGACTAATCAAAGTTGGAAAAGTCATCTAAAATCAAGGTGAAAAATTTACCATTTCGTGTGTCAATGTAAAAAGTCGATTTTTGCCCATAAAGACTGATGTTTGCACCGCAAAAATCCCCTTTTCACACGTTTCGTGTGCAAGCCCTTATCCTGTTGTCAACTTTTTGAGTCTAAAATAGAGTGTTCTGTGCAAGCTTGCACAAACATAAGTTTTGCATAATTCAACTAGTTTATAGAAGCTCAATTATACAAGACTTACATTTAGTAAGTCGTAATAATTTATCTGAGTTTGTTCCAGAACATCTCGGACATGGTGGCATAGTATCTCCATTACTGATTGTAACTGTTTGGCCACAAGATGTACAAGTGTAAACTCCGTTTCTAGGGTGTTCTCCTGTTGTTGGTATATTTCACCTCCTCAAATATTTTTATACAAATATAATAAACTCTGAAACGGTATTAGGTCAATTGAATTTGAGATGTATTTTCAATATCTAAAGAGGGGAATATAAGAGATAAAATTATAGGTTGAAGATGAAGGTGTTGAAAAATGGTGATTTTGGTAGTATCCTAAAATTTAGCACCTTCAATTTATCAATTGTTAAGTGAATCTTGGGGTGTAATCCGAGTGGTAATTCAATACCTCGGAGTTACCTTCGGATTACACCCCTATTTAGACCTTTAGTTTTAAGGCGAAATAAGATGTGATAAACTAAAGTAAAGGGAGAGGAATTTATGAATAAAAAATTATTGGAAGTTTGGCTATTTTAACATTATCTGGTTGTGGGACTGGGAGTGGAGCATTTACAGAAGCAAGTGATTTTTTAGAACAGAATAATTATAATTTGATGTCTGCAGATGAAGATAGCGATTCAAAGTCATACAGATCTGATGGTGACAATATTAGAGTGTTATTACAGAGTGATGAAAATGATAAGTATGTAGATACAATATTTGTTGCAAGTATGGCACCTGAAGAGGGTTACGATATTCTATATAGAGCAAATGAAGAGCAGGGCTTAGAACTGAAAGAATATAGCCATGGATACTATGAGAACGATGACTATACATCTGATGAATTACTGATACAGAAAGTTGTGAGCTAGTAGAAACAAAAATGTTAGAGGAAGCAATGGTTGAAGAAATAGATGTGTGGAACAATACAAAAGACTATTTTTTATAAACGTGATATAATACATTTGATAACAAATGTTGGAAAAAGCCCCCTGTTCGAGCAGGGGGCTTTTATTTTGTTCTGGAGGATAACAAATGTTGGGTTAGTACTTAAGTAGTACTATGATAACACAATTAGTTCTAACAGCAATACAACTGCAAGCACTAGCTATCCTCCATTAAGTTATCATGAGATAATCTTTCATGTTATCCTCCGTGTCCTTTCGGACTAATCAATTATAACGCATTTAAATGCCGTTTAAGCAATTTCTCTAAAAATATACATAATTAGTCATAATTGCTAAAAAGACTAAAATATGGCGAAGTATGAGCCTTAAACGACAAATGAGAACTAAAGTTATATTTAATATTAAACTGGCCGATAAATTAGGTCATTTTTTTGGGTTTTAGGTGGTAAAAAAAATGTATTGATATAATACGTCCCCTAATGCTACTTTTTGGAGTATAATTACTTTAAGAATAAAGAGAGCAAATCAGAAGTCATTTTTTTATTAATTCAGGTGGTGTAAAAAACATATTGATATAATACGTCCCCTAGTAGCACTTTTTGGAGTATAATTGGTATAAGATAATTAAGACTTAATCAGAGGTCATATTTTTATTAATTCAGGTGGTGTAAAAAACATATTGATATATACGTCCCCTAGTAGCACTTTTTGGAGGTAATTTTGAGTAAGTTAGAACAGTTAAATTTTGAACTAAAAGATATCGAATCTGATAATGTTTTTTCAAGTGATGTTGATTTGTTTTTAAAAAAGAATGAATATCTACGAAATGAGTTTGAAGAAGTATTAGCAGAAGATGTCTATAATGATATTTTTTCAATAGGTAAATTACAAGAACCAGGTAAGGATACTTATGAGAATCAAAAATATAATATGCTGATTCACAATTTAGGAGTTAAACCAATTACTAAACGAATAATTGGCCATAAGGATAATCGACTTGATTTAGATTATGTACTTGAAAATGAAGAGTGGGATAACAATTTTTATAATAACGAATGGTTTGTCTTATGCTGGAAAGAATCGAACTAGTCAAAATGAACGTGAAATGTATGCTCTGATTATGGACTTAGACTATGTAGAAGATATTAGGATGTTAGAAAAGTTACTTATAAGATTAGAATTAGATGCTACGTGGCTTATCCAACCAACTTATTTAGTTAATTCGGAACTGGATTCCAC
>CP136956.1:862500-1929791 GCA_033105485.1 Mollicutes bacterium LVI A0078 | reverse complement strand
AACCTCTTTAATTTCAAAATTATCTTCTTCAACTGGCTTTGGTCTAGGTTTTGGTCTAGATTTAGACTTTGGTTTTACTTCTTTGATTTCAAAGTCCTTTTCTTTTTCAATCCTTAAGTTCAACATATGGCTTTTAGGATCTTCTTTTTTAACTCCAACTTCAAATGTTGGTTTGGCATTCTCAAGTTCCTTACGTGCTAAACGTTCTTGACGAATAAATTCACGTTCATTTTTTGCTGCCATTCGTTGTTCTTTTGTCACCTTCGTTGGAGTTAATTTTTTCTTAGCAATTTGTGAAAAGTCTTCATCGACTTCATAAAACTGCGTATATAATCCATATCCACCAATTAAGAAGGCAATAATACCAATTACATCTAATCCGATATTACCTACTAACGTGTAGAATGGTTTAATAACTACATATCCTAAGAACCCACCATTAAAACTATACGCATTATCTAATCGATTAGTATAAGCATCTAAGTTTGAGTTAATTCCAAATGCTTTTGTTGAGAAAATAAAGACACCAATTGTGATTGCAAATAACGACCAAAATGTTTTTGATTTATAAAACTTGTATTCACTATCAATCATATATTGAATAGCGGCGTAAATGATAATTCCTAATAATATACTGGTTATAGAACCAAATAAGTAATAGAATCCATCATATACAGCACTAACAGCATTACCAGTTTTTAGTAACGTAAAAAGAGACAATAGCATAATTACAACTGCTACTGTCATCCTTTGCGCACTAACTTTTTCATTATGATTTTTCATAATACTCCATTATTGCTATTTTACTTTTTTTCTATCTACTTCAATACGAATTGGTAATACCATTGGTACTTTACCTAACTTTGTATTTAAGTATCTACCCATTTTATTTTTAATCTTGTTAACTAATTCACGGCTATCAGAAGCTGCATCAATTTCTCGTTCAACAATTTTCATACAACCATCTTTAATCATTTGGTTGTCATCAATGTTAAGTAATCCACCACTTACAAGTTCAGGAGATTGAACTCGTTCATTAGTTCCTTTATAAAATGTCATAATTACTAGAACATATCCATTTTCTGATAAAATCTCACGATCTTTTAAGATGATTGGATTTGTTTTTTCTTTACCTTTGATGTTGATTAATTGATCTGGAACTTTAATTGTCTTTGAAATATAAGCACCATTCTCTACTAACTCAAGTACATCACCATTTTTTATGATTTTTATGTATTCATCTTCGTAACCTAACTTATTAGCGATTGCTTTTAAATAAACAAACTTCCTGTATTCACCTTTGATTGGAATAATGTATTCAGGTTCAAATAAGTTAATCATCATTTTTACATCTTCTTCATGGGCATGTGAAGCAGTATTAATTTTTTGTTCAGTAATTGTTGCACCAGCTAAACTTACTAAGTCTAATACTTTTTGCGCATATGCTTCTGTTTCATCATACGGCTTAGAAGCAATTAACACGTTATCAGTTTCTTTTAATTTAATGATGTTATGAACACCTTTTGCCATTTTTTCTAGTTCTACGAATGGATCTTCATAAATACCGGCAATTACGATCATTAAATCATTATCATCGTATTTATTAATATCTTGAATACGAATGAATAAGTCTTTAATATGTTCAATGTATCCGAATTCTTTAGCAACATTTACATATGTTAATAAGTCACGTCCGATGATAACAATCTTTTTCTCATTTTGAGCAGCAATATCAATAATATTACGCATTCCTGCTAAGTTTGATGAATACATACTAATAATCATACGACCAGTAGATGACTTCATAAATCTTCTTAAGTGTAACATGTGGTCCTGAGAACTACCTGCACTACCACGTTCTTCAACTGCAACAGTTTCAGTCATTAGAGCTTTGATGTTATATTTACTTGCTAACATTACAATTTTTTTAATATCTGTTCTTGCGTGTTCTGTTGCCATTTGATCAAAGTTATAATCAGTTGTATATACAATTGCATCTTCACCATTTGCAATTAAGAATCCTAAGTTTCCGAAGATTGCGTGTGATAATTTGAAACATTCAATTTTTAATGATCCAACAGCTAATGGCTTATCATATTTTAATTCTGTTAATAACTTATGTTTTCCTTTAGGAATGTATCCTTTTAAGAATGATACAGTATAGTTACTTCCGTAAATCGGTGCTTCAACAACATTTAAGATGTGTGAAATAGCTCCCATTTGATCTAAGTGTCCGTGTGAGATTAGAATCGCACGTACTTTATCCTTGTTTTGCTCAAGGTATGAATAATCAGGTAAGATAAAATCAATCCCTAATTGTTTGTTTGAATAATTAGACAGACCAGCGTCAATGATTACAATGTCATTTTCAGTTTCAATGATATATGTGTTTTTCCCATTTTCACCTAATCCACCTAATGCAATTACTTTAAAATTATTTTGCATTTTGGCTCCTATTTTTAAGATTTTTTCTTTTGTAATATTATATCATAAATGACAGTTGTGTTTTTTACTAAATAACATAAAAAAAGACTTAGCAAATGCTAAATCTTAAAATTATTATACATTGAATAAGAAGTGAACAATATCTCCATCTTGCATAATGTAATCTTTACCTTCACTCTTAAATTTTCCAGCTTCTTTAACTGCTTTTTCAGATTTATATTCCATTAAATCTTCATAGCTCATTACTTCTGCACGGATAAACCCACGTTCGAAGTCAGTGTGAATAATTCCTGCACATTGAGGAGCACTCATTCCTTTTTGGAAAGTCCAAGCTCTAACTTCTTTTTCTCCAGCAGTAAAGTATGTTTGTAAGTCTAATAATTCATATGCCATACGGATTAAACGGTCAAGACCTGCTTCTTCTACACCTAAATCAGCTAAGAATTCTGCTTTTTCAGCGCCATCTAAATCAACTAATTCTTCTTCAATACGAGCTGAAATATAAGTTACTTTACTTCCTTCAGACTCAGCAAATTTAACTAAGTTGTTGTAGTGTTCGTTTGCTGTAACATCCATTAAGTCTTCGTCACTAACATTTGCTACGTATAACATTGGTTTAATTGTTAATAAACTTAAAAACTTAACTGCTTCTTTTTCGTCATCGCTTAGTTCAACGCTACGAGCTGGCATTTCAGCTTCGAATGCTGCGATTAATTTATCTAAAATTGCAACTTCCGCTTTACTATCTGCATCTCCAGCTGCTGCTTTTTTACGAATACGATCCGCACGCTTAGAAGTTTGCTCTAAGTCTGCCATAATTAACTCTAAGTTAATAACACCCGCATCACTTACAGGGTCTACAACACCATCTACGTGGATAATGTTGTCATCTTCAAAACAACGTACAACTTGACAAATTGCATCTGTTTCACGAATGTTTGATAAGAATTGGTTTCCTAATCCTTCACCTTTACTAGCACCTTTTACTAAACCAGCAATATCCGTAAACTCGATAGTTGTTGGAATTTCTTTTTGAGGTGTAATTAAAGCTGTAATTGCTTCTAATCTTGGATCTGGTACTTCTACAATCCCTACGTTTGGTTCAATAGTTGCAAATGGATAGTTTGCCGCTTCGATTTCACTTTTTGTAATTGCGTTAAATAACGTTGATTTTCCAACGTTTGGTAATCCTACGATTCCTGCTGTTAATGCCATATTAATTCTCCTTCGTTACTGCTTTTAACATATTTTTCATTACATGTACAACTGTAAGTACACCAACACCACCAGGCACTGGAGTAATTGCTTTGACATGAGGTAGTACATTTTCGGTATCTACGTCTCCACATAGTTTACCATTTTCATCTCTATTAATTCCAACATCGATCACAGTTAAATCTGAGCGATTCTCAAAATAACTAACATCATAATGCTTTGCACGTCCTATTGCACTTACAAAAACATCTGCATTATCAATTAATTTTTTAATATCTTTTGTTTTACTGTTTGCAACCGTTACTGTTGCACCTAAGTTAATAAGTAAATTCGCAAGTGGTTTCCCAACAATATTACTTCGTCCTGCAATTAGAATATTACTTCCTTCAATTGGCTGATCAATCTCATTAAGAATTGTAATCACTGCATCTGCTGTACATGGATTCATCGTTTCGACTCCAGCCATAACTTTTCCACTTGACATAAAGCTAAATCCATCAACATCTTTCTCTACTGCAATACGGTTGATGATTAATTCTTCACGAATATGCTTAGGTACTGGTAATTGAACAAATAAACCATGAATCGAATCATCGCTGTTCGCTTTATCGATTAATGATAATAATTCATTTTCACTTATTTCTTCACTTACTGCAATAACATCGACATCAACACCGACTTCTGCACCTAACTGTTTTTTATTCCTTACATATATTTGTGAAGCGTGTAATTCCCCAACTACAATGATTTGTAATTTAGGTGTAATCTCTAGTTTTGAAAACTCTGCTTTTAACTCTTCAATCTGTTTTGCTTTTATCTCTTTACAATCAATTATCATGCAACAAACCCTCCGTGTTCAATAATAATGTAAACAACTAATGCGTATAATCCAAAGATGATTAATGCTGCTAAAATACCTCTAAATATAGATTTCAACATAGTACTCCTTTACATTTATAAATTATATCAAACTATGACTATATTATGTAAGTCTTTAAAAAAAAGTATGACATAATGTCATACCATTCCAATTAGTTTAAGTAATCTTTGAAAGTTTTAGAAACTTTGAATTTAACACTTTGACTTTCAGCAATTTGAATTTTTTCTTTAGTTGCTGGGTTAATTCCAGTTCTAGCTTTGTTTGTTTTTGGTTCGAAGCTTCCGAATCCAACGAAGTTGATTTTGTCCCCTTCTTTAACAGCGTCTTTAATTTCGCTTAAAGTAGCATCAATTACAGCTGCTACATCTTTTTTAGTTAATTCAGTAGACTCTACTACTTTTTCGATCATTTCATTTTTTGTCATGATTTTATACCTCCGTAATTTTCTAACAAATTATAGCACAATTCCATACCTGTGTATAATATTTTTAACTATTCTAGATAATATTTAACTTTTTTTATAAATTCTACTGCTTTTAAGTATGATTTTTCTTGCTCTCCGTAAAATTGAGCATCTACAATTGATTCTGTGAAAGTATAATGCCTGAATTCTTCTCGTTGTTTAATATTACTCAAATGAACTTCAACCTTCGGAATAGTTAACATTTCAAGTGTATCGGCAATTGCAATCGAGGTATGAGAATAACCTCCCGCATTTAAGATTACACCATCAATACTACTTTCATGTAGTTTTATATATTGCAACCAATCAATAATTTGACCTTCATAATTAGTTTGTTTAAATGTAAAATTAACATCTTGATTACGCAGGTTAATTAAATTATTTAGATCAGCTAGTGTCATTTTCCCATACTGATCAAAATTACGATAACCTAACATATTTAAGTTAGGTCCATTAATAATCCATATATTCATTTATAATCCTTTCGATATTTCTAGCCCCTATTTGAAACTTGGAAATGTTACGGTAATGACGGTCTCGTTCATAATATAGTTGTTCCAATTGCTCAACGGATTGAATATTCGCACGAGACTTATCAAACCTTGCACGCAACGTCTTCAAACTTACAACCATATATATTACCAATTCATTTGACAAGTGATTGATAGCTTCAGTATTTGTTAAGGTTCCTCCACCTAAATATATAACCTTAACGTCATCATCATTGAGCTTACTCGCTAATACTTCAGCTTCTACTTTTCTAAATGCGTCGATACCATTATTATTAATATATTCACTGTTCTTCTGCTTTGTGTAAGCTTCAATATCTGAATCAAGATCACAACTATGATCTCGATTACGTTTAAACAATGTCGATTTTCCCGCAAATGGCATCGCACAAATAACTAATTTAGAACAATTTTCAAAATGAAGATAACGCTTGACTTCCCCATAATTATTCATAACATTTCGTCCAGTCCAAAACTTATATGAGTGAAAAGCTTGCACTATCAACATGTTTAATCCATTTATATATTTAACACGATTAGCATATGCTTGTTTACCTAAACGATTGTATGTCGGGTTATACGTTACATCAAATATCGCAAGTGCTCTAGCTACTTCATTATCTGTGAATGGGCTAATATCAGCTTTATCAGCGCTTCCTAATGGAGTTGTATTATACAATACATAATTTGCCTTTAAAAATTTCTTGAAATACTTATAATCGATAGTACTTGGTTTTTGTTTTATATCAAAGTTCTTGCGTGAAATAATGTATATTTTATCAGCAGGAACACTAAAATTGGTTTGTAATACTGATGCAAGCATTTGACTCGTAGCACCATCACCAAATATAATGTGTAACCTAGTTTCAATATATTTAACGTGCATCTTTTGAATTGTATCAATAAGCCCAAATTGATCGGTCGACATGAATTGGTAATCATCGCCAACTTTCTTAAATGTATTAATAGACTGATCATTAAAGTTTGATGCTCCCGCAAACTGATAGGCTGCATGCTTATGAGGAATAGTTATATTTCCGCATTGATAATCACTTAGTAATTGTTCACTAAATGTCTCAGTATTACAAATTTGATAATCAGCTTCTTCTTGATACTTCTGATTTAAATAATTATGGATTAATGGTGATAAGGAATAGTCAATATCTTGACCAATTAGTGCCCACTTATTCATCTTGCTGACGTTTAGAAACATCCATTAAAAACTTGTACATTTCTAAAACTTCCTTTTCATTAGTTAAATTCATCCCAATGATTTTATCAATTATTTGTTGCTCTCGATTTTGATTTAATACTTCTATATTATTTTCACGCTTGTACTCCCCGACTTTTTTGGTAACAGAAAATCGTTGATCTAATAGTTGTAAGATTTGATCATCTATTTGATTGATTTGACTACGATATTTATCTAGCATTTTTCCCCATTTCTAAATCTAAAAATAAAATATTTAATAGTCCTATAACAGGCCATAAAGCGCGATTAGCTATAAACGAATCATGTCGTCCTGTCATTTCTAGACTATCTTTTTCAAAGTTTGTTCCATTATACTTAACTGTTTCAATTGTTTGGAAAATAGAACTTGTTGGCTTAATCGTCACTGATAGTTTTATTGGAGCGGCTAAATTTGCTATACCACCGTTAATTCCACCATTATAATTTGTTGTTGATTTAACATTTCCATTATCCACTTCAAACTTTTCAACTACTTGAGAACCTAATTTAGTTGAAAACTCAGTTCCAATTCCAAATTCAACTGCTTTAACTGCAGGTACAGAAAAAAGTAAAAATGATATTTTTGATTCTAAACTTCCAAAAAAGTCATCTCCATAGTTAGTTGTAAGACTATCAATATATACATCCAATTTACCCCCAACACTGTCGCCATCCACTTTTAGCGTTGCAAGATAGTCAAGTGCTGTTTGTTTAACTTGTGCATTTACCATAGGAAACGAATCATCTAAACTTGCAATTTGTTCTATATTTTCAACTTTATCAGTAATAGTCCCTACCTGGCTTACATGTCCAAAGATTCGAGTAGTCGTCATCGTTGCCATAACCTGCCTTGCGATTTCACCGGCAATAACATATAATACTGTAAGACGTCCACTAAATTGACCACCACCGCTATAGTTCCAATCCTGTCCATATTTTTGATATGCACTAAGATCTGCATGGCCTGGTCTTACAATTCCGAATTGATAATCACTTGACCTAAAATTATCTTGATTTATCTCAATCCAAATTTGTTCTCCATTTGTAACATTATTAGTGAATCCTGAGCGTAATTCTAATTTTTCACTTTCACTTCTTGTTGTATTATATTTTGCATTACCTTTACGCTTTAACAATAACTTTTGAATTGTATCAAAATCAATTTCATAACCAGCTGGAATACCAGTCATTTTAAAACCAATAACAGCGCCATGTGAATAACCATATGGCTCAATATTAATATTATTTAATACATTCATTATTACCTCCTAGTAATTGCTCGAAAAACGTTGGGAATGACTTGTTCACAACTGTATAATCATCAATTTCAATTGGACCATCACATAATGGGGCAATAATAGCACTAGCCATCGCAATTCGATGATCCCCATATGTTTTAATAGTTCTTGAACTAATCTTAGCTACTGGTGAAACTGTTAACGTACCATTGTCCAATTTAATTGCATCTAGGTCTTTAAAGTTAGCAATCATTGCCGCTATACGGTTACACTCTTTGAATTTAATACGATCAACATTAATTAGTTTGATTCCACGTTTATTTAAAAGTCCATAAACGACTAATGTTGGTAGTAAGTCAGGACAATCGCTCATGTCAACTATATCTAAGTCGAGCACATTATAAATGCAACTATCCGCTTGAAGAGAATGATCCTTAAATTTTGGTAACTGATATTTAATATCAAGATTATTAATTTGTGCTAATTTATTAAACATTACAAAGTAAGCCATTGATGAATAATCTGGTTCTGCACTAATAGCTGAATTTTTTGTAATACAGTTACTATTAATTGTTATTATGTTGTCATTTCGCTTAACATCAAAACCAAAACCATTTACTACTTCAATTGTCATATCAATATATGGGGCTGATGTAATCTGATTTGTAATTTCAATCTTAGCTTGTTTATCACTTGCAATCATTGCAATAATGTAACCTGAAATAAACTGACTACTTATCGAACCATCTAATTGATAACAATCTCTATCAAATTTAATTCTATGAATATCTCCGTCTTTATATTGCTCAAATAATGAATGAGGACGACTTGCTAATTGCGTATCCAATTTAATCTCAACACTTCCAAATAAACTACATAAGACAGGTGCAAACATACGGTATGTTGTAGCTGATTTATAAACATAATAATTTGTATTTGGCTTTTTAATATTAGTGCAATCAACTTCTAGTTTATTATCATTAATATTAACTACTCCACCACTTGTTGTAAGTACATTTATACTTTGCATTACATCATCACTAAGATCATTCTTAGGATTAAAGTCAAAACAAAAACTAGACTTAGTTGCTAGTGCTACAGCTAATAAACGATGTATATGGCTTTTAGACTTATTAACAGTGATCGGTTTAGAATTATTTTGATTAGGCACAACCAAGTTTAGTTTAAACAACTTTTTTACTTCACTATTAGTCATTTCTGTAATTTGCTTTGCTGGATTTTTGAGTACTAGCTTGATATTATCAGAAGTGTTCTTCTTATCTCCATGCATAAGTTCAATCAATCGATCAACATTAATATCATGTGGTAAACTAGTCGGTAAACTATATTTTACAAGTAGATTAATTAGTGATGAATCATATCCACTAGCAATTACCATTCCAATTGCAACTGCTTCCCCGTGATAATAACGATTAAAGTTTGTAATACTTTCAAGAGCATGACCAAACGTATGACCAAAATTTAAGTAATTACGATAGCCCATATCTTGCTTATCACGTTTAACATATTCTAACTTTTCATATACGCTTAATTTAATAACTTGTTCGATATCAAGAATATCACTGTTTAACTGATTTAGAATTTGCTCATTTGATAAGTATCCAATTTTAATTGCTTCAGCAAGACCATTATTGAAATTGCGCTCATCTAAAGTTTTTAAAAAGTCTACGTCAATAATTACTTTACTTGGATCTGTTATATTCCCAATTAAATTTTTAGTACCTAAATAATTAAGACCATTTTTAGAACCAACCGAACTGTCAATCATTGATATAGTTGTAGTTGGGACATTGATATAGTTAATACCACGTTTATAAGTACTAGCTGCAAAACTAGCAACATCAATTAGTACTCCTCCACCTACGATTACGACATTATCATTACGGTTTAGATTGTATTTATCAAAAAGATTTAAAATTTGGAAATAGAAATCAAAGTTTTTATTTGCTTCACTAACTGCAAGATATTCAATAGGATAATCGACAGTTGGTACAGTCACGTTCTCATCAGCAATAATTAGTTTCGGTTGTAGAGAATTAATTTCACGAATAAAACTATGTTTTTCAATAACTATTTTATAACTCATGTAACTCATCTCCAATCTTTGTTTTCATTGCTTCTTTAATTGCTTTTCCTTGGATTCCAAGATCCATGAAATATTGTCCATTGTATTTCGCTGTTAATAATAAATATTTATCATAATAATTTAGAACACTTGGATTAATATGACTTATGTATTTCAGACAATGCTTACTACTTGCTAATAGTTCATATTTTTCGTTTCCACTAAGTTTTTCGTAATTTTTATATCTGTCATAATTATCTAGTGCTAATTTTAAGTCTTTTTTAAATGTTTTTTGTTCATAACAAAAGTTGATAACTTGTTCATAATTATTAAATTGTTTGAAGAACATTAAACGATTGTAGTCACTATTAGAATTAAAATCATTCTCTTGATTTAGTGTGTCTTTAAATAATGAACTGAAATATTCACTTAATAGCCAACTAACTTGTTTGAAATATTGACTACTAAATATTGCTTCAATTTCATTTTGGACCCTAATTGTTGGTAAAAATCGGAGTTCATTTATTATTGATGTGCAAAGTTCATAAGTTTCAACATCCATCTTCAAATTATAGCGAGCCATAAATTTAATACCTCGTAAGATACGTAATGGATCTTCTGTAAAAGCCGGGCTAACATGTCGTAAAACTTTATTTTCTAAGTCAATGATTCCGTTATAATTATCAATTAATTTATTTGCTTGTAAGTCATACATAATACTATTAATTGTAAAGTCGCGGCGACTTGCTGCTAATTTTAAATTACCATCAGTAATAAACTCAACTTCAAAATCTGTATGAGTACTTCCCGTTTTTTGTTCTGTTCTAGCAATTGCAAATTCAGTATTAGCCTCGGTTAAAGATATTACACCAAAACTTCCGAATACTTTTGCATCTGTCACTTGAGCAATAACATCATATGCCTCTTCAATTGTTGTATTATGTAATTCAATATCGATGTCTTTTGATTTTATTCCCAAAAGGTGGTCACGAACATATCCACCAACGATATAACAGTCAATATTATTTGCTTGTAGTGCATCAACTACTTGCTTTGTAAGTTCACAATTAAGTTCCATCTCGACTCCAATTTCCATTATTTCTATTATACCAAGTGGCACTTGATTTTTAACAAATTTAAATTGCAACATTTTGCACTACTCATTTAAAAAATTTGAGTTATAATAAACGTTGGAGATGAACTATGAAAAAATATTTAACAACATTCCCGATCGTAACTGGGAATAAAAAAAGATTAATTACGACATACCGCTCTAATTCAAATGGTGAGCACTTACGCTCTAAGCATATTACTGCGTTACACGAATTAGAACAACATTACAAAATTGATACTGAATATTCTTTTGCATATTTAAAAGAGCAATCAATTAAAAAATTAGTTAATAAGCATATCTACAATAGCTACTTTTATCAATTTGATTTATCAAACTTCTTCGGGTCTATTGATCATCAGATTTTATTAAGTAAATTGAAATCAACAGATTTAGAATTTAACAAGCAATTGATTGCAGAATGTGCAAACAATAAACAAGTGGGTCTTGCACTTGGATTAATTCCATCACCTTATTTATCTAATATTTATTTAACTGAATTTGATAGTCAGTTAGTATTAAGATTAAAGAAAATTGATGACTCTATCGTTTATACAAGGTACAGTGATGATTTAACAATTTCAAGTAAGGTCGAACTTGATATCCAAGCAATAACTTATATTATTAGTGCATTACTAACAGCTGTTAACTTAGAGCTTAATAGTTCTAAAACTAAGAGTACGCAGTTACTAAACAAAGGACAGCACATTAAAATTTTAGGTCTAAATATAGTTTATGGACAAGATATAAACTATATTACAGTTGGTCGTAAATTTAAACGTCATGCACAATTTGAATTTGACCCTACAAGAAAGCACGCTATGGACTCATATATCAAGTACAATGAGCAATAATTGTGCTATAATAAATCTATAAAAATATGCATTAGTAAATCCTTGTCGAACTTATCCGAGGTAGAACGTAAGTTTTATTTGTGTGATTTTTCAGAAGAAAATTAACACATACGATTGCCAAAATGATGGACTACTTTTATATTAATAAATTTCATTCTTTTTATTCTTGAAATTTATTAATATGCAGTCCATAATATCATTTTTTCAATCTAACTATTGTAATGCATTAGGAGATTTATGGATAAAAATAATAAAAAAATCCCCGAAATGATTTTTGGACACCGTCTAAATCAAGATACAAAATACAGTAAGTTATTAAAGAGAATAATTGAAGTTGGATTTATGATCACAATTGCTGCTTCAATTTTTTCTATTGTATTATCTGATGAATTATTTACTAAAAATTTATTGAACTTCATACTAACTTTAGTATTACTTTCAATATATGTAATAACTAAACATATTTATTCAGCTCGATTTAGTTATATTCCAACAATTTATTATTACGGAGCTATGATGTTTGGATTCTTAGCATACGTATTAGGTGAAGTGTACAATTTTTATGAATTGTTCCCATGGTGGGATAATGTCTTACACTTCTCTTCTGGGGTCTTAATTGGTTTTGTTGTAATCATCATCGTAGATTACTATCAAACTAAGTTTTATGTAAGAAAAAATATTTGGCAAGATGCTGTCTTTACGATTGTACTTGCAAGTGCAGCTAGTATTTCAATCGCTGTTTTTTGGGAATTCTTTGAATATAGTTTTGACTTCTTCTTTGGAGGAAATATGCAAGACGGATTCATGTGGGGTTCTAACTTAACAATGTCTGAAGTCCAATCTCATATTTTACCTTCTGGTCGATTTATGGATAAAGCACTTCAGGATACTTTATTTGATCAATTCCTAGCAACATGTGGTGCAGTAATTTCTGCAACTATTAATTACTATGTCTTTGCATGGAACAGAAAAAATAATGTGTACGATAATCACATTGAGTTCGAAAAACTTTCAGAGTTACCAAAAGAAGACTTAGTTCGAATCATTGAAGAGCTATCACAAGAAAACAAGTAGGCAGATAATATCTGCCTTTTTTTAAGGAATAATCATGACATATGCAATTTTATTAGCTTTAGCTTTAAGCGTTGATACATTTGTATTGGCAATCAGTATTGGGTTAAGTGTTAAGGGGAAAATAGATTTTAATCCATTTAAGTACTGTGCAATTTTTGGAATAGTACAAGCCGGTTTATTTTCAATTGGACGTATATTTTCCACTTTAATTATAAATAGTTCACTTATGAATATGAACTTACATATCAGTAGTATAGTTTTTGCTTTCTTAGCCGTTAAAATGTTATTGGAATTTTTCGGTGAAGGGGAAATGGAAGAAAATATCAATTTAAATGACATTTGGAAAATTGCGATTTTAACAAGCATCGATGCTTTAATCGTTGGAGTTACACCTTTAAATGCTGATACTACAAACATCACTTTATTTATATCTATTTTCATCGCTACATCAATTGCTGCTTTTATTGGTATTGAAGTTGCACGTAACTTGAAAAAAGTAAATATTATTGAGCACTACTCGTTATTAATTGGAGCAATCTTATTAGCTGCATTAGCGGTTACCTCATTCTAAACTAGACTTGCGTCTAGTTTTTTTAAAACTCATTAATTTTCGGAGGATTTATGTTTAAACGTATTTTAAAATTATTTTACTTAGTTGTAGCCGTATACCTATTTTCAGTTGCACTAAATAATGTTATGATTCCATACAATATTATTTCAGGTGGAATCAGTGGTCTAGGAGCAATTTATGAATATGCATTCAATTCATCAGCTGCCATCTTTATTTTTGTAGCCAACTTATTTATTCTTGTTCTTGCCTACTTCTTTGTTTCCCCTAAGTATGCACTAAGTTCTGTTCTTGGTGCAAATATACTATTTCCACTAATCGTTGCATTAGTGCCTGTTGCTCCAGTTAGTGATGATATCTTTTTAAGTACAGTATTTGGTGGAGCAATTACAGGTGTTGGTATTCACTTACTTTCACTATCTGGTAGTTCAACTGGTGGTACAACTGTACTGGGACAAATCATCCATAAGTATACAGACATTCCATATGGAACTTGTGTTTCAATGTGTGATATCTTCGTTGTTGGATTAGGTTTCTTCTTCTTTGGATTAGAAAGTACACTATACGCTCTAGTTTTCATTGCTGTATGTACATTAATGTCTAACTTCTTAGGACGAGGTGCAAGACAAGCTTCAGTATTCCATATTATTACTACTAACCAGTCACTTATGGAAAAGCGTATTGTAGAGGAAATCGGTCGTGGTGTAACAATTATTGATGCCAAAGGTGGATATAATTATGATCAGAAACAAGTTTTATTATGTGTTGTTAGATACTCTGATGTAATGCGTATTAAGAAATTAATTAATAAAACTGATGATCAAGCATTTTACTACATTACATCTGCTTCTAGTACAACAGGTGGTATTGTAACAAATGTTTCAAACTAAATATATAGAAAAAGAAATTTGAAATCCGTAACTGGAAATCAAATTTCTTTTTTATAATCGATAATATTTTAACTCTTAACAAATTCAATCTATCATTATAATTTAGTAAAATATATTGGCGAATTCTCTATCTTCTCATCATATCTCTCAGGGTAAAAGAAACTATAACCCTTCACGAATATAGTATATATTATACTATTTATAACCATGATTCCTACGCTTGTTGCAAAAATTACGGTATACACATCTTCAAGTGTACGATTGTAGTCAATAAATTGAGCGCCTAATAATCCAATCACTAATAATATTATACTACTTGCAAAAAACAATATAAATATTGGTGTGGATAACTCTGAGATACGATCATTTAGACCACAATTCCATTCTATTATGTATGTGCCATCTTGTTCTGGTTTTGCTACTGTACGTGTAGTGGCTGAAAATGTATAACCACCAGTTCTTCGCTCTGTACTTTTACCAAAAGTTAAAATATCACCCAATTGGTTATAATCAATCTCTATTTGTTTATCTATATCTACCATTTGACCATCTATTTCTATACTTACTTTCGCATACTTTTTTACTTTTAAAATCATAATAACTCCTTAAACATTCTAATAATTTTCATTAATTAACTGAAAACTTCCTAAATCATTTATAAACTAAATTGCATCCTTAAAGTGTATCGATGGTATTCGAAACTACATTCAATCCTCGAATAATATTATCGAAATAACCTTCTATATCAACAACATACTCTTCATTTGAATATAAATAATCTTGATATCCATCCTGATGTAAGCTAAGAATTATAATATCAAATTGCCTATTTTGTAGATACTTTAGTGTTTACGCTTCGACTGTCTTGTGATACCCAACTTCGATACCACTGTAACAAGTTATAATGAACTGCTTCGAATATATCTCTAATTGCTGTTTTAATTGTTTATAATCTAGCACTACATCTTGATGAGTAGACTCTTACCAGAAATCTAAATGCTCTGTAGTTATAAAACTATGATTTGGATTATTAATTAAATAACTTTCTATTGATTTGCTTGAATCTGATGAAAACTGACTATGTAAATGTAAATCTATAAAATTACTCATAGTAGCCCTAACAATTTATTCTTGAATTTTTGTGGTTCTTATTTCTCCTTGATCAACTGTTGCTAAATGCTCTATATAAGATTTAAACGTATTTAATTGGTTTTGAGTTGATGTTACCATTTTATCAATATCTGCTTGTGTATAATGAAACTCCAGCTTTAAGTCTACGGCTAAATCATCGTCAACAAAAAAGTATAGTTTTGACTTATCAAAAATTGCAGCTCTACAAAATGGCTTTTTAAATAGATTTGGGTTGAAATCTATTACTTGAATAACATTTTTCATATATTTATCGTGAAATCCATTATATGCCATTAGTCTATTATGAATATACATACTAGACTTCATTACCTTTGCATCTTTAGGAGCACGCATAACTAGTTTATGTTTTTGCTGAAACTTATATTTAGATATATCACTATGTAAGTTTAGATAAAGTAATTCTCGATTGCAAAACTGATATTGATCAAAATCTAATGTTATTATATATCCAGTTAAATCAAATTTTTTTTCTTTTGACTTACTTCCTTCAACATAGCCGTTATATTCTAAATAGTCGATTTGATAGTGCTTTCCATTTTCTGTATATCCAGTTGCTATTGCAGAATGATTAAATTTTATATTAGTCATTCGGACTGGCTTAGGTAAAACTGATTGTAAATATTCACTACTTACAAATGGAGTTTCATCTTCTTTTACTTCTAATTTATGGTTTAATAAAAACTTACGTTTTTCTTTAATTAAATGATCTTTTAATTTTTGCTTATTGTTACTTGCAACTACTAACCCTATACAACTCATAATAATTAAAATTATTATATGAAGTTGGTTTGTTACTAGATATAGTCCAATTGTAACAATGATAATAATCCCTAATATAATCGTATTGCTTGTATTGTATTTTCTAATAATATTTGTATCCATTTTACCTCTTACTATTCTCTACCTATATTATATAACGAGTAGAATAAAGATATGTAAATATATTAAGTAGCTTCGATTGTAACTAAATTAGTATGACTACCATCATCAATCATAATTGCTTTATTATATGAATTGTATAAAATTGACTCAGAAACTTGTAAGCCATCAAATTTAGGGTTAACTATAAACTTATTATACACGACGCTATTATCTATGTTCTGTATAAATTCTTCTACATATGGGATTGTCAAATGGCCCATAACTACATAGTCGACATCTACTGCTGCTTGATAATTGGTTGTAACAATATCAATACAATCTGGACGCTTATTACTACCACAATGATTTAATAACAATTTAGTTGATCCAATTGAAATTGTTTCAAACCTACTGCTTGATTCATATAGTCTTTTTACTTTATCATATGTTTGTTTATAATTCTCTTGGAGTGCTAGCTCTGTTACTTTTTTATAGTAATTATCCAAATCTAAATCAAGAGTAAACTGTTCTATTAGACTGATAAAAGACGTATAAAAACTTTCATCAAATAAAGTCTTAAAAATTGTTGCCACCTTATTTAAAGAATGGTGAGATAGTTCAGCGTTTAAAGTTTGATCATCAAGAAAACGAAAGAAAATAAGAAATAAAACTTCATCATGATTTCCCATTATTAAATTACATCGTTGTTCATCTATCATCATTATAATTAAATCAATCATTTGCTTCTCATCACCATACTTATGATCAAATAAATCACCCAGTATATATAATGGTTCACTTGGTGTACATACTTTTTCTGCTTGTTCTAATCCTTCAATGAAACCATGAATATCACTTATAAAATATGCTTTATTTAAATTTCTCATAACAACTCCTCAACTGTGTTTACAAATATTTTACACCTTATATCTAATTGAATGTAAAAAACCACTAAATAATAGTGGTTTTAATTATAAGACTTCTATTTCAATATCAAAGTGTTGCTCTAGAAACTTTACGTGATCCCATATTTCCTCTTTAGTATAACGTTTGTCAGCGGCAACCCATTTGTTTTCAATATCATTTTTCCGTTTAATAATCGCAATTATCGGTTTTGATGTACGATCAACAGAGTAATCAATATCTAATACATACACATCTTGTTCTTCGCCATCACCAGCAATAATTCCTGGTATATATCCGTAATTAATTGGATATGTGTTCCCAAATTTATCAACATATCCAATTGGTCGATAAATCTTAATATCATATTTTATACTATTCATCATCTCCTCCTAAAGCTACATTTATGTTATATAACTCTATTATATGCTAATTTATAGTGAAATATAAGAAAAAGTAGACTTAATTGTCTACTCTTTGTAATATATTGATATTTCTAAATAAGATAAGGTACGATGGGATTACGAATAATAGCATTAATATTTGACTAACAGAACGTAATGCTGGAAGTACATCTTCAGAGAAAATAAACGGGAAAAAGATATTAACTAAAATAATAACTAAACCATTTGTAATCCATTGGTGATAAAATAATACTTTATTATTACGTGTACTTCTTGCAAATGATGTTACTAAGAAAGTAATTGGCATTGCATATAGTGATAATGAAGTTGCATACATTGCAATGTTAAATGAATTACTATTATTATCTAATGTAAATAAATCTGCAATTGCATGTTTATTAATGATTAAAATAATACTTAAGACCGTTGCAAAGATAAGCGAATAACCTAAACCGGTAGCAGCACTTCTTTTCATTCGACTATATTCCTTCGCTCCAAAGTTGTACGCGATAAACGATTGAGTAGTTTGCATAATCCCAATCATGAAACTTGTACAGAAACTAAATAGGATACTAATCATTGTTTTAGTTGTTAGTAAAATTGTACTTGCCTCTGCAATTGTAATAAACTTATTATTAATTAGCATTGCAACCAGTGTTAATAAACTCATACCTAAAGCAGCAATTGACGATGATAATAAACTGTGAATAAACTCATAGTCAAACCTTGTTCGTTTAGTGAACTTAATTGCTTGTTTTCCTTTTGAGTACACATAAGTATATACACCAAATTTAAATAATGCAGAAATTAATGTAGATAATCCAATCCCAAATAATCCAAGTTCAGTTTGTGTTAAAAAGATAAAGTTAAATACTATATTAATTACAACTGAAATTATGTTTACAACCATAATCTTGAATGTATCCCCTTGGGCAATACTTGCTTGCTCCATGATAATAACATTTGTATAAAATAGTTGTGAAATTATTATTGGATATAAATAATGTTTTGATTCACTCAAAATTTGAGTTGGAATCGATAAGACATTTGAGAAGATAAAGTTATTAAATACAAACATCACACTTACATATACAATTGTTATTATGATTGTAAGAACTAATGCACTCATAAAGTACTCATTGGTTTCTTTCAATTTACCTTCTCCAAGTTTTCTTGATATTAGTGGGGATACTCCAGCAACTATCGCAAACGGGATTATTGCTCCAAACATTGTTACCGGCTGTGATAATGCCATTACTGGTAAGTTAGCAGTGTTATATAAAGCAACGAAGATTGCATCAATTAGAAACGAACTCTGTGCTAATATAACTGTGATCATCGCCGGTATCGCAAGTATTAATATACTTGAATAAATATTACCGGACTCTAATCTATTATCTTTTTTCATAAAACTCCTATATTCATAATAAAAGTAATAGCGTTAGCTATTACTTTTCTAAGATTGTTTCTATTTTCTTTTTAATTGAATCAACATCTAGACCAGCTTCTTTGTATAAGCTATCGATAGATCCTTGTTCAACAAAACGATCACCTAAATTAACAAAATCAATTTGTTTAGGAGTTCCTTTAATATTATAGTAATCCGTAATTGCTGACAACATACTTCCATTGTGTGTATGTTCCTCCACAACTAAAATCTTACTATCTTGATGTTTATCTAACATATTGTTGTCAATTGGTTTTATAAATAAACTATTAACAACTTCGACTTTGGCATCAATACCGCTTACAGCTGCCTCAATATTATCTAAGATTGGTCCATACCCATAGATTACTAATTCTGGAATATCTATATTTGATAAAGATTTCCATTTACCTATCTCTATTGGTTCTGGATTAATTTTAATATCTTCTTCTGTAAAGCTTCCACCACGAGGGTAACGGATTGCTACAGGGCCATCATAGTCAAAAGCAAAGTTTAATAAACCTGCAATTTCACTATTAGTGCGCCCTTGACAAATAATCATATTATGCATATGAGATAAGAATGAAATATCATAAATACCTTGGTGGGTTTCACCATCTGCACCAACTAATCCTGCACGATCAATTCCGATAACTACGTTAGCGTTTTGTCTAACAACATCATGGAATACTTGATCATACCCTCTTTGTAAAAATGTTGAGTAGATTGACATAAATGGTTTACGACCATCTAATGCAAGTGCCGCTGCTAATGTTACACCATGCTCTTCGGCAATTCCAACATCAGTAACTCGCGTCGGAAAGCGTTCATTAATTTTATGTAACTCACTACCATCAAGCATTGCTGGTGTAATAACTACAATATCTTCATCTGTTTCCATTTTACCAATAACAAGTTCACTAATATATTTACTATGATTTAATTTATCAGAAGTTGCAAGTGGTTTACCTGTTTCAATATCAAAGGCTCCAACTCCATGCCATTTATTGTCAACAGCTGGTTTATAACCTTTTCCTTTTTGAGTTTTAACATGAACAATAACTGAATTTTCACATTCTTTAGCTGTAGTTAAGGCTCTATCTAGTTCTTCTAAGTCATGCCCGTCTACTGGACCAAGATAGTCAAATCCAAGTACTGAGAAAAATGTTTTAGCATCACTTTGAATCTCTTGCTTAAAGCGGCGCTTAGTAACAGAGATAAGCTCTGCAAGCTTTGCTCCAAAACTAGTTTTACTCATTTTCTTTCTAACTTTAAATTTAGTTTCTTTATAATGTTCACTTGTTTCCAAGTTGCATAAAATCGCATTAATGAACCCAACATTTGATGAAATTGACATTTCATTATCATTTAAAATAATAATTGTTTTAGATTGTAATTCAACTAAATGGTTAAGAGCTTCTAAACTCATTCCATTTGTCATTGAGCCGTCACCAATAACTGCAACAACATGATTTTCATTGTTTGAAATATCACGACTCATTGCGAACCCTGCTGCTGCTGAAATACTTGTTGATGAGTGCCCCGCTTCCCAAACATCATGTTCACTTTCATTCATTTTTAAGAATCCACTTAAACCTTGATATTGACGAAGTGTATCAAAGTTCTCTTTACGACCTGTTAATATCTTATGTACATACCCTTGATGACCTACATCAAAAATTAATTTATCTGTAGGTGAGTCAAAGTTATAATGTAAGGCGATTGTTAATTCAACAATACCTAAATTTGAACCTAAGTGCCCTCCAGTTTTAGAAATACTTTGTATTAAAAAATCTCTAATGTCGTTAGCTAATATTTCGCGTTCTGCAACATTTAGTTGCTTTAAATCGCTTGGATTATTAACTTTATCTAACATAATTCTCCTAGTCTATCTCGTAACCAACTTCTTTTAATAAGTCTAATTTACGTCTCCAGTTTTTAAGTACTTTTACATGAGTTTTTAAGTAAACATTCTTACCATATTGTTCTTGTAAGTCACGTCGTGCTTCAATTCCAATACGTTTAAGTTTTTCTGCTTTTTTACCGATAATGATTCCTTTTTGAGAATCACGTTCTACGTAAATTGTAACTTCAATATATACTTCATGTTTAGTGTGCTCAAGCTCATCGACTTTAATCCCGATTGAGTGAGGTACTTCTTCAAAAGTTCTTCTTAAGACTTTTTCTCTTACAATCTCAGAAATAATAAAAGCTTCTGGACTATCAGATACTTGTCCCTTTTCATAATATTGTACTCCTTCAGGAATATGAGGACGTAATGCCTCAATAACTGCTTGAGTATTAAATTTCTCTTTCATTGAAGTTGCAATAACTTCTTCAAAGATTTCAAGCTCTAGTAACTCATTTACGATTCTCATTGCTTTTTCTTGCTCAATAATATCGATTTTGTTTACTACAGCAATTTTTGGAACATTTTTAATGTTCTTTAAACGTTCGATATTTGCTTGTTCTTTTTTACCTAAACCGAACTCTCCATCGATTACATAAACGATAGCCTCAATATCATATAAAGCCTCATCTATTTGAAAGTTCATATAGTTTTGTAATTTATTTTGTGGTTTATGGAAACCTGGTGTATCAAGAAATACAATTTGTAATTCCTCTTCGTGGTACACCCCTTTGATCATGTCTCTTGTCGTTTGTACCTTATCTGATACGATTGATACTTTCTTTCCTAATAATGCGTTAAGCATTGTACTTTTTCCGGCATTTGGACTTCCTACGATTGAAACAAACCCTGATTTATACATATATCATCTCCTAGTTTTTTATACATTATATTATAACATAAGCAGCTTGATAATAATAAATATCAAAAAAAACTTATCCCGAAGGATAAGCTATTAATTTTCTACTGCTGCTAATTTAGTTTTAGCTTCTGAGATTGAACTCTCTTCAATATTTTGAACACTTGTTCCATATAGTCCCCAGTAAGGAAGATCAGCTGACATTCCATAACCTTCAAGTGTATATGAATCGATTGAGAAGTCATCACTTTTTTGAAGTAGTTTTGCTAAGTCTGTTAATTCACTAGCTGATAAGTTAGTTCGTGCACTTTGACTTGCAACATCAAGTAAGTTATTAATTGCAAATGGTCCACTAGTCATAAGTGATCTTAAGAACCCATTGATAACTTGTTGTTGATGCCTTGCACGTGCATAATCCCCATCACTAAATGAGTGTCTCTCACGAGCATATGATAAGGCTTCCGCCCCATCTAAATGTTGTTCACCGGCTTCAAAACAGTATGCGTTTAAATTATCATATTCATCTTGACCACAGAAAGCTTGCTCAACTTCTACATCAATACCACCAACAGCGTCAATGGCATCAATTACTGCAAAGAAGTTAACAGTTAAGTAATAATCAATTTCTACATCTAATAAGTTTTCAACATCATCAATCAAACAGTTCATACCATTTAAAGATGAGTGGGTGATCTTATCATATCCACCTGTACATGATGATAGGACATATGCATCACGAGGAATTGAAATAATAGTTGCACTTGCTGTTTTAGGATTTACTTTTGCTACCATAATTGAATCACTACGACTGTTACTGTCGATTGAGTCTGAACGAGCATCAGTACCTGTTAATAAAACAGTAAATACTTCTTTTGTTACTTTTTTATTACCAGTTTGAATTTCTACTTTCTCAGAATATTTACCAAGAACTTTTGTCTTTGATTTAAATCCATCAATTTCTTTAAGTTCTTTAGCTTTAGGATTTGAAACAACAATGTAACGTTCGTTACCTGCTAATAAATTATTTGCAGCATCTACTTCTTGATCATAAGTTGTGTAATTAAAATCAAATCCTTCTTCTGTAAATTTAGATTTTACAAATGTATTAGTATTATACGAATCATCAGGACCAATAGCAATTGTACTACCAGCTTCAATATCTTTTACTTTATCAGCACTATCTTCTTTTAAAGCCATAACGTAAAATTCATTTGTCTGTGATGTAGATACAAGTGACCCTAACACTCCATAAGTTCTAATTCCTAATGCAACAATTAATAAGTAGATAACTGTTACTACTAATGTTCCTTTTGGTCTTTTCTTCCCTTTCTTTGCATTACTTGAATTTAAAATAAAGTAAATGAACGGAATTAAGGCCATTGCTGCAACAATAGCAAGCCCTAAGAAATTAAATAAAATAATTGTAAGCACAGCTTCAATTAATAAAATAAAAGCAAGGATACTTTTTTTAGATTTCCCTTGCTTTGGTTGTTGTTCACTCTGAGATACATTCTCCTGAGTTGAACTTTTTTGCTTATTTGCTTTTAACTCAGCTTGAACTTCACGCCTCGTTTTTCGTTTATTATCTGGCATACAGCTCCTTATTTGATAATAACAAATTCATATTTTTTCTTTCCACGTTTAATCATCACATATTTGCTTCCGATTCCATCGCTTTCAGATAAAACATACTCTAAATCTGATTGTTTTTCCCCATTGATTGAGATTGAATTATTTGTAATAAATTCACGTGATTCTCTACGAGATGACGCTAAACCACATTCAATTAGTCCATCTACTAGCGTAGTTCCACTAGCAATATCTGTCATTTTTACATTTTTAAAGTTTAATTCAATTTCTTCTACACTTAATCTAGTTAAGTCCCCTGAGAATAAAATTTCACTAACCTTAACAGCAGTGTCTGCCATATCTTGCCCGTGTACGAATTTAGTAACTTCATATGCTAAAACTTTTTGAGCTGTACGTTTAAATGGTTCAGACTCAACTTGTTTTTCTAATTCACTAATTTCTTCCATTGGTAAGAATGTAAAACTTTTTAGATATTTAATAACATCAGTATCTTGACTTTGCATGAAGAATTGGTAGAATTCGTATGGACTTGTTAAGTTTGGATCTAACCATACTGCTTGGCCTTCACTTTTACCAAATTTTGTTCCGTCAGATTTTGTTACTAAAGGTACTGTAATTCCATAAACTTTTTTGTTGTCACTTGTTTTACGAATTAATTCAGTTCCAGCAGTAATGTTCCCCCATTGGTCAGAACCACCAATTTGTAATTCACAGTTGTAGTGATCGTTTAAGTATTTGAAATCAAGTGCTTGTAAGATTGGATACGAGAATTCAGTAAATGAAATACCCGTTTCCATTCTTGATGAAACACTTTCTTTTGCAATCATATTGTTTACTGAGAACGCTTTACCGTAATCTCTTAAGAATTCAATTGCACTAATTTTACTAGTCCAGTCCATGTTATTAACAAACTGGGTTTTGTCATGATCAAAGAAACGCTTGATTTGACCTGTTAAGCTTTCTGCGTATTGCTCTACGACTTCGTAAGTATTTAATGAACGCTCATCCTTTTTGAATGATGGGTCACCGATACAACCAGTAGCACCACCAATTACTGCTATTGGATTATGACCAGCATTTTCAAAGTGTTTTAATAAAATAATTGGGAATAAGTGACCAATATGTAATGTTGGTCCCGTTGGATCAAATCCACAGTAAAGTGTAATTGGTTCATTAACTCTTTCCTTAATTGCTTCATCAGTAACATCTTTAATTAGGCCACGTTCATCTAATATATTATAAATATTTTCCATAATAGCCCCTTATTTAATAGTTATGTTCATTACTTGGTTTTCGATTTCAGTTTCATTTACTTCTTTAATAATAGCTCTTGAAACGAATACACCTAAACCATATAAATCAAAGTTTAATGATTGAATATTTGGATATGCAACCGTAACATTTGTAGCTGTTTCAACTGTACGAATAATTCCTTTGTATCCTGCATTAATAAGTGCAAACGCAGTATCAATGTGATTAGTAATAATTACATCGAATTCATTTACTGCGTCTAATTCTACATCTTTAGAATCAATTTCAGCAAAAACCACTTGATCAAAGAAATCGTGTACATATCTATCGTTAGTAAAGTATAAACCTACTTTAGATGAGTTTAATTCCTCTGAAACATCGTAGTTAAAACCAGCGTTTGTTTCTAACATTGAAATTACATTTTTGTTAACTAATTCTTTCTTTGGTGCAAATTGAATAATACCACGTACTTCAGCATTTGCTTCTTGACGTGAACAAATATCTTCAAACGTTGATACATCATTATTAAATGTTTCGATTACACCTTCATACTTATAAATTGATAAACCAAATTTGAACCCTTCTACAAATGGAATATAGAATGATTCTAAGCTTGGAGTTACAAGCGATACACGTTTAGTAGCATTAACAGATGCTAAATTACGTGCAGAGTTATTTGGCATATAGTTTAATTCATTCATTGCATCTAATACACGACGTTTACGTTCTGGACGAACACGCCCGTTATTTAAAACACGTGATACTGTGGCAATCGATACATCAGCCTTTTCTGCTACATCTTTAATTGTAACATATTTAGTTTCTCTTTTTTTACGCATAAAGTTCCTTTCATTTAAAACTTAATTTTTGATAGAAGATCATTTTTTGCTTTAGTTAATGATTCAACTGTTGAATTTAACTTGTTTACCACTTCAGAAATTTTCGAACTTACTTCTTCTAAGCTGTGATTTCCGTCAGTAATAGTTTGATTAATATTTTCAATTTCAGATTCTAGACTCACTACTTCATTTCTAACATTTTTCAGATTCGCTTCAGCGTCTGTAATTTGCTTTTCTAAGTCAATAGCTAATTTGTTAATTTTGTCAGCCATTGCTTGAAGTTTTTTGTTAATAATGAATGCAATGATAACTAAAATTGTTGCGAATACAATCCATTGAAATACAACTGATGAATATATAGCTGCTTGTTGATCAATCATAGATTAAAGACCACGTAACTGGTAGTCTTGCATAACTACCTGAATTTTATAAACGATTTTTTTCACTAAAATTACAATTGCGTTGTAAATTCTTTCTAGTGCATCACGTCCTAATTTGATTAAATCTTCAACAATTAAGTTTAATTCTGCTTCTACTTTTTCTACTTTAGAATTAATAGTTTCATTATCAATTCCATTTCTAACTGCATAAATTGTAACCATACCTGCTACAATTCCTGCTCCTAATGATGCTTTTGACATTTTACTCATCGTCGCCTCCTAGTAGATCTGAAACTTTAGTGAATACTTCTGAAATTTTTTCGCTTTCAACATTTGCACGCTTGCTAATTTCCTTTGCATCTTCAGCAATTTCTTTACCAAACCCTGTTACTGTTTCTACGTCTTCTGTAATTATATTAATACTTTTAACTGTTCCCTGAACATCTGGCATCATTTCATCTACATGTTTAGTTAAACTATTAACTGTAACTAATGTTGCATCTACTGATTCAACAATGCTGTCGATTTCAGTTTGTTTACGGTTTAAAACACCATTAACGTTTTTAATTGCGTTCGTAATAACGATAATTGCTCTAATAATTGCGTATGCAAAAATTACTAATTCTACTACTAATAGTACTTGTAATACTGATAAATATGTTTCCATACTGCTCCTTTCTATATTAAGTCGGGCATTAATTCCCTTGTTTTTGTCCAAATTTTAAACCCTACTAAATACAACACTACCATTAAGAACCAAAAATAAAGGTCATATAACGGCTGTTCGAAAAAGAAACGGTTGTATGCCATTGTATCACGATAACCAGCTACAAAGAAATACAAAGGGTTTCCTAGCATTTGAACTTTTTCCATAGTTGGTGAAAGTCCACCTTCTACAGTATATAATACTGGGGTAATCCAAAACATTGGTTGCATAATTGCGCTCATTAAAGGTCTAGTATCTTTAATTAAAACACCTAACGGACTTAAAACTAATGATACACCTACACCAAAAACAAGCATCGCAAACCAATAATAAATAAAATTAAGATAATAAATATCTGGTAAATATGCCCAAGTTCCACTTTGATTTAAACCAATAAGAGCATATAAACCGAACATCACAACCATTACTAATACGTGAATATATAGTTCTTGTAAAATTTCAATTACTGGTAAAGTCATAACTGGGAACTTTATTGTTTTTACTAAAACTTTATTTTTTACAATAAAGTTTGGGGCTTTTGTCATATAACCAGAAACTTGACGGTATGCTAGGATTCCTGGGAATAACCACATAATGAATGGAATCCCTAGTATTGGGTCACTTTCTTTTAGACCAAATGCAAAGAAGAACCAAAAACTTAAAATATAAACCAGTGGATTAATAATTGCCCATCCAAGTCCGAATATTTGATTTGCAAAAGATGCCTTAAGTTTATGAATCGTAATATTGTGCATAGATTGTCTATTTTCATATAATACTTTTAAATATTTCATATTAATCTACAAAGTAGATAGCTTTATCTGCCTCTACTTTCTCCTTTGCTGCTTGTACTGTAAGCTTTTTATTCATGAAATCACCATATAGTTTTACAACATCATTACTCTTACCTTTGGCAATTAGCTCTCCTTGATGAATCCAACAAGCTCTGTCACAAAAAGATTTTATTTGTCCTTCACTATGAGAAACGAATAAAACAGTAATTCCATTTTCTTTAAGTGAATTCATTTTATCCATACATTTGGTTCTGAATACTTTATCACCAACAGCTAGTGCTTCATCGACGATTAAAATTTCAGGCTCAATATGAATTGCTATTGCAAAACCTAGTTTAGATCGCATACCAGATGAGTATTTCTCAACTGGTTGCTCAATAAATTCTCCTAATTCTGAAAACTCAATGATTGAATCAATACGTTCATTAATTTGGTCTTGTGTTAAACCAGATAGAGCACATTTATAGTAAATATTTTCTCTACCTGTATTAGTATTGATAATTCCAGCTCCAACGTTCAGTAATGATACAACACCTTTAGTCTTGATTTTTCCTGTTGTTGGATAAGTAGTTCCATTAATTAAGTTCAGAACCGTTGACTTACCACTACCATTGTTCCCAACTACACCATAAGAAATACCTTTTGTAACTTTAAAACTAACATTATCTAAAGCTCTATATGTCTTATGTAATTGCTTTTTAGTAAACATTTCTTTTAAAACATCACTATTTTTTGAATACAACTTATAATCTTTAGTAACATTACATACTTCAATTGCGTACATTTTTTGCTCCTTTTGTTTACGCTTCAAATAAATCTTTTAAAACGATTGTTTGCTCACGATCTGGTCCAACTGAAACAACTGAAATTGGAAGACCAAGTTCACTTGAAATAAAGTCTAAGTATTCTTTAGCTTCTGCTGGGAATTCGTCATAAGTTCTTACGTTAGAAATATCACAGTTCCACCCTTTAAATGTTTTATAAATAGGTGTAACACGTGCATAATCACTTTCTAAAGCTGGAATTGATTTAATTTCTTTCCCATCTAATTCGTAGCCAACTGCAATTTTAATTTCTTCAACTACACTTAATACATCTAATAACATAATTGAAATTTGTGTAAATCCACTAACACGTACTGAATATTTCATTTGTACTAAATCTAACCATCCTACTTTACGTGGACGTCCTGTTACAGTACCGTATTCACGACCTTCTTCACGGATACGATCAGCAATTTCACCAGTTAATTCTGTTGGGAATGGACCAGCACCTACACGTGTTGTATATGCTTTAGTAATTGCTAAACAGTTATTGATGTAACGTGGTGCAAGACCAGCATTTACAGGAATTGATGCTGATGTTGGTGAAGAAGATGTTACGTAAGGATAAGTTCCGTGCTCAATATCAAGCATAACTCCTTGCGCTCCTTCAAATACAACGTGTTTACCTTCTTTAACAGCTTCGTCTAATAATAATGACGTATCTGTTAAATATGGGCGAATTAATTCTGCGTACTCTAAGTATTCAGCTTTAATTTCTTCAAAAGTGAATTTTTTATATTCATCACCAGATAATTGTTTGTTTGCGTAATCTAATGCATATTCTAATTTTTTTAAGAATAAGTCAGTATCACAAAGTTCACTAGTTCTAATACCAATACGGTTAATTTTGTCACTATATGCTGGTCCAATACCTTTCTTAGTAGTTCCGATTTTTAAGTCACCTTTTAAATCTTCGTAGAATGCATCTAATTCTTCGTGGTAAGGCATAATTACATTTGCACGATCTGAAATGTGTAATTTAAAGTCAAATCCAGCTTCCGTAATCATATCAATCTCTTGTTTTAAAATACGAGGGTTGATTACAACACCATTCGCAATTACTACTGTTGTATTAGGATTAAATACACCACTTGGCATTAATCTTAATGCAAATTTCTTTCCATCAAATTCAATAGTGTGTCCAGCATTGTTTCCACCTTGGTAACGTACTACATAGTCAGCTTTACTACCAACTAAATCAGTAATTTTTCCTTTACCTTCATCTCCCCATTGACTTCCTACGATACTTAATGTTTTATACATGTTACTCCTTAATAATATTCTTTATTTCTTCATCTTTACGCTCTAAGAAATGCGTAGATTTAATAGTTCTAATTGTACGTGATTTTCCACGAATCATAAGTGTTTCTGTAGTTGCTAAATTTCCATTTAATACAACACCTGCTATTAATGTACCATCTGTAATACCCGTTACAGACATAACAATGTTATCTGATTTACATAAATCATCTAATGTAAGTTTAGTGTTTACTTGAACACCCATTTTCTCACATCTTTCAGCTTCCAACTTAGCCAACTCTAAGTTTTCTGCTGTCATCCCTTTACAATCTGTACGAAGGACTAATTTAGCTTGCATATCACCTGCTAAACTTTTCATAATTGCTGCTGAGATTACACCTTCTGGTGCACCACCAATTCCATAGAACATGTCAATGTCAGCATCTGGCATTGCCACCATAATGCTACCTGCTACATCTCCATCTGGAATTGCAATTACTTTTACATCTGCGTCTTGTAATTCTTTTATTACTTGTTCATGACGAGGCTTAGCTAATGTCATTACTGTCATTTCACAAAGTTCTTTCCCCATAGCTGTTGCTACATTTTGAACGTTTTCTAAAACAGGTAAGTCAATATCGACTGCACCTTTAGCAGTATATGGAACCATAATTTTTTCCATATACATGTCTGGAGCTTTTAGTAAGTTATCTTTATCACTAACAACCATAACTGCTACAGCATTTTCTTGTCCTAAAGCAACCATTCTAGTTCCATCAATTGGATCTACGGCGATTTCAACTTGATCTCCACCTAATCCAACTTTTTCACCAATATAAAGCATTGGTGCATTATCGATTTCACCTTCACCGATTACTACTTCTCCATCAATTTCAATTGTGTTCAACATGTGACGCATTGCTTTTACAGCAGCATCATCTGCTAATTCCTTTTTACCTCTACCAATGTAACGATAAGAAGCTAATGCTGCCGCTTCAGTTACACGTGAAAATTCAATTGCAAGTTCTCTACGCATCTTCTTCTCCTTCATCTAACCATTCTTCAAATACTTGAGATTTAAGCATTTCAATCTCGATTGCATAAGGTGGCTTTTTATCAACATAAGGTGTTTCTAAAACTTTAATTTTATCATCTAAACGCGGATGATTAACAATGCTATTTAATATATCAAAACCAATATATCCATACCCTAAATTTTCATGACGATCTTTACTAGCACTTATTGGATTTTTACTGTCATTAATATGTAAGACATGTAATCTATCTAATCCGATAATGTTATCAAATTGATCTAATACTGATTCAAAGTCATTTAAATCATATCCAGCATCATGAATGTGACAAGTATCTAAACAAACACCCATCTTATCTTTAAGGTTTACACCATCGATAATTTGTTTTAGTTCGTCAAATGTACGTCCACATTCACTACCTTTACCTGCCATAGTTTCTAAACAAATAATTACATCATCACTTTCCTTAAGAACTGAGTTTAACCCTTTAATAATTGATTCAATTCCTGCTTCACTACCCGCATTTACATGGCTTCCTGGGTGCAAAACAATATATTTTGCGCCCATTGCCATTGTACGATCAATTTCTGTTCTTAAAAACTGAACAGCAATCTCATAAGTTTCAGGTTTAATTGTGTTGGCTAAGTTAATAATATACGGTGCATGAACAACTACATTCTCTACCGGAATATTATTATCCGCAAGTAATTTATGTGCTTCTTCGATTCGTAACTCTGATGTTTCCTTACGACGCGTGTTTTGTGGAGCACCTGTATAAAGCATTAGAGCATTTGAGTTATAGCTTAATGCCTCTTCAACACTACCAAGCATATATTTAGGCGCTTTCATTCCGACGTGCGATCCAATCTTTAGCATTATTTTCCTGCCTTAGCATATTTAACTAAGCTTACAAATAATGGGTTTGGCTCAGTTAATTTTGAAGTAAGTTCTGGGTGGAATTGACCTGCAATAAAGAAGTCATTAGCTGGGTTTTCAATAATTTCAACTAATCCTGTTTGCGGGTTACGACCACTGAATACTAATCCTTTTGCTTCTAATGCTTCAATATATGCATCATTAAATTCATAACGGTGACGGTGACGTTCTTCTACTAAAGTACTTCCATAAACTTCGTGAGCTAATGTTCCTTCAGTAATTTGACACTCATAAGCACCTAAACGTTGCGTTCCACCTAAGTTAGATAAATCTTGACCCTCGATTAAATGAATAATAGGCTCTTTTGTATTTGGCACAAGTTCTTGGTGATCAGCTGCAATCCCACAAACATTTCTCGCGAAATCGATTGTTGATAATTGCATACCTAAACAGATTCCTAAGAATGGTACATTATTTTCACGTGCATATTTAATTGCTAATAACTTACCAGCAATACCACTTTCTCCGAATCCACCAGCAACAATAATACCATCGTATTCTTTAAGTTGCGCTTCATCTGTTAATTCTTGAGCTGATACTAAATCAACTTTAGCTTTAACACCATTTGCAATTGCACCATGTTTAACTGCTTCCGTAACACTAATGTATGCATCATCAAGTGATGTATATTTTCCAACAATAGCAATATTAACTTCACCTTCAGAGTGGAATAATTTATCTACAGTTTCACGTAATTTTTCATGTTCATTTTCTTGAAGCACTAATTTGAAATGACGAGCAATAATCTTGTCAACATCTTGTTCTTTCATTAATAATGGAATTTGGTATACACTAGGTACATCTACTGATTCAATTACATTTTCTTTTTGAACGTTACAGAACATTGCAATTTTATTACGTTCTTTATCAGTTAATGCAATCTCATTACGAGTAACGATCATATCTGGTCTAATTCCTAAACCTAATAATTCTTTTACTGAGTGTTGAGCCGGCTTTGTTTTTAATTCTTTTGAAGCTTTTAAGTATGGTACATAAGCTCCATGAATTAAATATGTGTTTTCTGGGTATTCAGTTAATAATTGACGAATAGTTTCAAGGTATGGTAATGATTCAATATCTCCAACTGTTCCACCTACCTCAACAAATAAAACATCATATCCACGAGTATTTTCAATAATTTTTGATTTAATCTCATCTGTGATATGTGGAATTACTTGTACAGTTTTCCCTAAATATCCACCTGAACGTTCTCTGTTTAATACATTACTGTACACACGTCCTGTTGTTAATGATGATTTTTTTGATAAGTTCTGCCCTAAGAATCTTTCATAGTGACCTACATCTAAATCTGTTTCTCCACCATCGTATGTTACAAATACTTCTCCGTGTTCAATTGGTGACATTGTTCCTGGATCGACATTTAAATATGGATCACATTTCATCATATTTACTTTTAATCCTTGATCTTTAAATAATCTTGCAATACTTGATGCAATAATTCCTTTACCAAGTGAAGATAAAACTCCACCAGTTACAAATACAATTTTTTCTGCTCTATTTTCCATTTATATTCTCCCTATCTAAATTTTAATTGCTTGTCAATAGCTCTTTTGATATCTCTCTCTTTAATAGTTTGACGTTTATCGTGAAGTTTCTTTCCACGCGCAGTTGCAATTTCTAATTTAGCACGACCATTTTTATCTAAGTAAAGTTTGGTTGCGACAATTGAAAGCCCGTCTTGGATTACCTCATTATTGAATTTAATAATCTCTTTCTTATGCATTAATAGCTTTCTCGATCTGGTCTCATCAAGTGGATTAAATTTATCCGCCTGATATGTAGAGATATGCATATTAATGATAATTGGTTGTAAATCATCAGTTATTTTAACATAACTATCTTTTAGATTTACTTTTCCTGCGCGTATCGATTTTATTTCGTTTCCCGCGAGTACGATTCCTACTTCCAGCGTTTTTAGAATTGTATAATCGTGTCTTACCTTTTTGTTGTTTGCGATCACTTTCATCTGTCTTCACCTCCCTCACTCGATAGTCAAGTGGTTTGAAGTCGACAATACCACGTACGCTATCGACAGCGATAAGTTGGACATTAATCTCATCACCGATTTTTATCATTGTATTATTTTTTAACTTAATTGTAAAATTATGAACTTTTGAAAAATCAACAAGTTCTTTAAACCTTACTAAACCACGTTGGGTATTTTCTAGTTCTACAAAGAATCCAAAGTCAGTAATACTTGCCACTTTACCAACAAAGTTGTCACCAATGAACTGGCGCATGTATTCAGCTTTCTTTTGATCTTCAATTTTTTGCTCTGCTTTAATTGCTTTTCGTTCTTTTTCAGATGTAACATCACTAATTAAAGTCATCTTTCCATCTAAGTGATTTACCTTGTCAAAGTTATGCTCATATAAATACTTACGTAACATTCGGTGAACAATTAAATCTGGATATCTTCGTATTGGTGAAGTAAAGTGTGTATATCCATTAGAAGCTAGTCCAAAGTGTCCAGTATTCTTAGGACTATACACTGCCTTTTGTAAACTTCGAACAATTAAATCAGAAATAATACGTTTGTCTAATGGATCCTCCAGGTTATCAAGTACATGTTTAAAACTACTTGAATGGAATTCTGTATAGTCTCCTTTTAAATCCACTCCAAATAGTTTAAATAACTTTTCTAGTTCTTGTAACTTAACAGGAGCAGGTTGCCCATGGACACGATAAATAAATGGTAAGTCCATATTAAAGATAGTTTGTGCAACCGTTTCGTTTGCAATAATCATAAACTCTTCAATTAGACGTTCTGCATCATATCTAGTCCTAACATTAATATCTGTAATGTCTCCATTTTCATTAACTGTGAACTTAGCTTCTTTATCTTCTAAGTTGAACGAACCACGTTCTACACGATTAGTATTAATACGCTTAGCAAGCTTATTCATTTCTCGAAGAATACCATATATTTCATTATATTTAACGATAAGTTCTTTGTTATTTTCTAATAACATCTGATTTACGTCTTCATATGTCATACGATATTTTGATTCAATTATCGAAGGGTAAATAGAATAATCAATTACATGTCCTTCTGGATTAATAAGCATCTCACATGTTTGTGTATATCTTAGTACATTTGGATGCAATGAGCAAATACCGTTTGAAATAGGCTTTGGTAACATCGGTACAACTCGGTCTACAAAATAAACACTTGTACTTCGATCAAAGGCTGTTTTGTCAAGTTCACTACCTTCTGTTACATAGTAGGATACATCAGCAATCGAAACAAATAGTCGATAGTTATTGCCTTCTTTGATTAAGCATACTGCATCATCTAAATCTTTTGCATCTGCACCATCAATTGTAAAGAACAGGTGATTAGTTAAATCTTTTCTTCCTTCTTGCTGAACAATTTCTGTTTCAGCTAAACGATCAGCATCAGCTAACGCTTCTTTTGAAAACTCAGTTTCAATATCGAATTCATGTAAAACTAATTTCATTTGTAAATCAGGGTCATTCTTATCCGTTACAACATGATCAATGTTTCCATATATTGCAAAGTTTCGAACATTAGTTACATTTACAAGTACGTATGTATTTACAAATGGGTTTAAGTCTACTTTTTTTCCAACACGAATGCTATACATACGCATTGCATGATTATTAGCTACTTCTATTTTCTTATCACCATTAACGAATGCTAAGACTTGAGTAACCTTACGTTCTACAACATCTAAAACACGAGCCTCTCGTGATTTACCTTTTGGACTTTTAGTTTCAATAACTAACACAATATCGTCTGGCATGTAATTACCGACATCATGAACGTAATGATCTAAACCATTATCATTTACAACAAATCCAAAGCGTCCCTTAACTTGTAAGCGACCAATGTGAACTTTACTACTATTTAACTTCTTAAGATGCCCGTTTTGCTTCATAGCAACGATATCTTCTTCAAGTAAAGCACCATAAACAAATCGTGTTTCCATATCGCCATCTAAGACCTGGAAATTGTTATTGTTATAATCCTTTAGAACTTGGTTTAATCTTTCAATGTTCATTTTAACCTCGTTTAAAAAGCACAAAAAGACTACATATATCGTAGCCTTCTGCTTAGTTTAGTATGCGAAAAAGCCTGAACTAATCGCACCAAATAAAATACTTGATGAGATTAACAGGAAAATTAAGACGATTGTAGTACGGTAAAGATATAACTCAAAACCGCGTTTTTCATGTTTTTCAGAGTCTGTTGCATCCCCGATTAAACCAGTTCTCTGTGATGGTTGAATTAATACAACCAAAATTAATACAATCGAAATAACAAAAATAAATCCTTTTAGAAATGTAATCATTTTGCCTCCATTTTTATCATATTTATTATACCACAATTTGCAAAGATAATGAAAAATTTACAAAATTTTAAATATTTTCAAATTTGAAGCTAGCGGTTCATTTTTACGCAATTGATTATGGCCATAATTTGCTAAATTATCTGCAGCTCTAACAAGCGTACTTTTTCTAGAGTCAACATAAATAACTTCAAGCTCAACTTGCTGTATGGCAAGTGGTCTGACATATTTATGATTTCTGAAATACCCGCTATTAAGCACTTTATACAAATTTATGTAGACATTGTCTTTTAAACCATTTCTTAGATTCTGTTCATCAATATATATAACTATTTTTGTATTAGCAAAGTCCGGTATGTCTCTAATTATTGATATTAGCAATCTAATCAATAAATCATCTTTTAAGATTTGTTTATCCAATGTGGAAGAAGGCAACTGTAAATCACTGTTATTAATATAAGTAACATAACCTTTTTGATTTTTCATCACATCAAGTAATTGTAATTTTTGATTAGTTGATATTAAACTTGCTTTTAATTCACCTTCATGAGATATTGACTGTTCAACTCTTTTATACTTATACATTTTAGATTTATATTTATTTCCCTCAATTAGGTATCCCGCTAAAACAAAGTAATTTCCACTTCCAAAAGTTCCTGACTCATCTATTCCAATTCTAATTGTCCTCATAACCTCTCCTTAATATTAAAAAAAGAGTAGGCAATTGCCCACTCTTATAGCCAGTTATCAGAAATTAAATTAACTCCAATTACTCCTGGTACTTCTTCAACTAAAGATTCTTCAATCCCTTGGTAAACAGTAATATCAGCCATACCACAACCGACACACGCTCCAAGTAATCTTATGTCTACAACACCATCATCATGAAGTTCTACAAATTCAACATCTCCACCATCATTCATTAAATATGGTCGTATTAAATCTAAAACTTCTAAGATTAATTTAACTCTTTCTTCTTTGTTTTCCATTTTACCCCTTAATTACAGAAGATGAATGTAACGCTCCGACTTTCGCATCTGGATTAATATAACCGTAAATACTATTTACCGCAATTGGTCCTTCACCAAAACCAGTAATGATAAGTTCTGCTTTTCCTGGATATGCTGCGATATCACCAATTGCGTAAACACCTTCAATCGCTGTTGATTGATCTGTGTTTACATTGATTTTATTCTTTTCAATTTCTAAACCAAAGTCTGCAATAGCTCCAAGTTTTGCAACAAACCCAAAGTTAACAATAACATCATCAACTTCTAATTCCTTGTCATCAACTTTTTTACTTTCAATTAAAATCTTCTCTATTTTATCACCATTTAACACTAATTCTTTTGGTGTATATGGCGTGTGTACATTTACTGTACTTTCCATTAACTTATCAACAGATGCACCATGAGCTCTAAACTCATCACGTCTATGGATAACATTAACTTCTTTTGCAATTGGTTCAAGCATCATAGCCCAGTCAACTGCACTATCTCCACCACCAAAAATTGCAACTTTACGATCTTTAAACTTATTTAAATCATCAACAAAGTAATGTAAGTTAGAAGCTGTTTCTTCACCTTCTAAACCTAGCTTACGTGGTGCAAATGCTCCACTTCCAGCAGCAATAATAACTGCTTTAGCTTTAATTGTTTGTTTACTAGTTGTAACTGTAAAGATTTCATCTTCTTTATCTAAACCAAGAACTTCTTCACCTAAAGCTAATTCTGTAGTTTCTTCAAATCTTTTTAATTGTGTTTCTAAATTATGAATCAAGTCAATTGCACGAATCTTATCATGACCTGCAACATCATAAATATATTTTTCTGGATAAAGTGCTGCTAAACGTCCACCCGCAACTTCTAACGGGTCAACAATTACTGCACTTAACTTTCTCATTCCACAGTAGAATCCTGCAAATAAACCAGCAGGTCCTGCTCCTATAATTACTACATCTTTTTCCATATTCTCTCCTTTGAAAATAGTATAACACATTTATTTTTTAGATTTATTACTTATACTTACTTCGGTATTTCCATGTTTCATTTTTTGATTTAATGTGGCATCAATTGCATCATTAATTTGCTGACTAATATCATATGTAATTGCTTCTACATTACTGTCGTTATTAATATAGGCATTGTCATTTAAACTTAAATATTTCAGTTTTACAGCAGATGTTGATTCATTTTTCTGTTCCGCACTTTCATCTTGAGTTTGCTCTGAACTTTCCTCTTGGTTCTGCTCTGAATTTGTTTCCTCAGTACTAGTTTCTTCAGTTTTCTGATTGTAGGCATTTATAATATCTAATAATGAACTATTGTTATATGGAGAAAAATTATACACATTTACAAACCCATTATTTAAGTCCTTGTTTATCTGCTGTTTAAATGCAACATTATCAGTTGTATTACTAATTACCTCTAATTTCACATTGGGGTTATTTGCAATTTCATTGGAATAATATTCATTTTCACTCAGTTTTGTGAATTCATCACTAAGTATAACTAGGGATTGTTCTTCTTCATTACTGACACGATTGATTGCCGAAAATACTTGATCATAATTAATATTGATCTGATAACTATTATCTTGGTAGAACTCCATCGAGTTTTCAACCATAACAAACTGCTTCTCTGGATTCTCACTAATCAGGCTTTCTAAGCTTTCATTAAAATCGTCTCCAACAATAATTAAAAGTTCACTAGATGCAACGATATTATTTAATTGTGCTGTTGAATTACTAGATAGCTGATATAAACTTGAAGTGTATGTTGAGTTAATTGATGAAGCTTCAGCATCAATTGCGAACTCACTATATATGTTTTGTGCAAATGACACTTTATATGAGAATTCCTCAGAACTAATAACAGAAACTTGAGTCAATTTATCTTGTGTTTGACTATATAAGGAACTGACTATTGACACAAATGTTATTATTGTAACAATGTAAATTATTACAACTTTTTTTGTTTGCAAATACATTATTTAACATCCTTCAGGCTTAATTGAACCTTATTTTTTTGTAAATCAATATCTTTAATTGCGACTTTAATAACGTCACCAATATTTACAACATCACGAACACTCTTTATATAGTTATTAGATAATTGCGAAATATGAATTAGTCCATCATTCTTAACTCCGATATCAACAAATGCACCGAACTCAACAATATTACGAACCTGACCTGTTACAATCATTCCTTTTTCTAAATCTTCAATTTTACTTACAGTTGTATCGAATTCAACGTTATTTACATTTTCACGAATATCTAACATCGGCTCAGTTAAGGCCTTTAAAATATCAGATACAACAATTAAATTAGCGTCCATAGCTGTTGCTAACTCACTACTGTTTACAGTTTTAATTGTATCATTTATGGCTTCTGTACCAACCTCTTCTAGTGTATGACCTATTTCCTTTAAAATAGCTGTTGCTAACTTGTAGTTTTCTGGGTGAATAAATGTAGCGTCCAATTTATTAATACCATCAGCAATTTTCAGGAAACCTGCACATTGTTCAAATGCTTTCTTTCCTAAACGTTTAACTTCAAGTAGTTGTTTACGACTTTCAAACTTTCCATTTTCATTACGGTATTCAACAATATTTTTGGCAACAGAACGATCTAGACCTGATACATACTTAAGCAATTCTACTGATGCTGTATTTAAATCAACACCAACCTGGTTAATATTTTTCAGCATGACGAAGTTTAAGTTTTCAGTTAATACTTTTTGGTTTACATCATGTTGATATTGTCCTACCCCAATTGATTGAGGGTCAATCTTAACAAGTTCACTCATTGGATCTTGGTAACGTCTAGCAATCGAGGCAGCACTACGCTCTTCAACAGCTAAATCAGGGAATTCTTCTTGAGCTAATTTACTCGCAGAGTAAACTGATGCTCCGGCTTCAGAAATAATATGAATTGGAGCAATTGCAAACTTTTGTTTAAAGAACGTTTCTGTTTCTCTTGAAGCTGTACCATTTCCAATAACTATTTGGTCAATTTTAAACTCTTTAGCGATTTTATTCAGCTTACCAATACTTTTTTTCCAAAGCTCTTCTTTACGCTTTTCTTGTCCCTTCATTGGATGTGGGTAAATAACATCAATTTTTTCAAGTTTTCCTTGAGGATTAATTACCGCTAATTTACACCCAGTTCTATAAGCTGGATCAACACCAAGAATCCAACTATCTTTACATGGTGGTTGCATAATTAATTTATCTAAGTTTTCTGAGAATAATCCAATCGCCGAAGACTCTGCTTTTTCTGTTAAATAATTTCTTGTTTCACGCTCAATCGAAGGACAGATTAAACGCTTTAAACTATCTCGCACTGCATCATCAATAAAGAATAATACTTGATCATCATTTGTACGTGCATAATATTTCATAATGTTAGTTGTTAACCAATCAATATCAAATGCAATCTTTACATTTAATTTCTTTTCACGCTCACCACGATTAAAAGCTAAGATTCTATATCCTGGTACTTTATTTACTTTTTGAGCAAAGTCATAATACATTTCATATTTACGTTCAGGATCTAACTCTTCAATCTTACGTTTTGCTTTTACTTCCACTGATGCATATTTGATTGTAGTGTCTCTAACCATCTCACGTGTTTTGGCATTTTCACTAATCCATTCACTAATAATGTATCCCGCACCCTCTAAGGCTTTATCAACAGATTCTACATTTTCATTTACAAATTTTTGAGCTGCCTTTTCTAGATTAGAAAAATTACGAGATAAAATCATTTTTGCTAATGGCTCTAAACCAGCGGCAATAGCAGTTGTTGCCTTAGTTTTTTTCTTTTCTTTATATGGCATGTATAAATCTTCAATTGTCGAAAGTTTTGTTGCAGCATTAATTTCAGCAGTTAATTCTGGTGTTAAAAGACCTTTTTCTTCAATTAAACGAATTACTTCTTCTTTTCTATTTTGCAAGTTTTGAGCATAGGCAAATTGCTTTTCAATTGCTCTAATTTGTTCTTCATCAAGATTACCTGTTTGATCTTTTCTATATCTAGCAATGAATGGAACTGTTGCACCATCACCTAACATTGTTAGTACTGTATTGATTTGTTTTGGTTGTAAGCTAAGTTCTGTAGCTAAGTTATTAATTATTAATTCCATTATACTCCTATTTATTATCGATATAGTATCGCTTCCACTTCAAGGCAAATTCAGGGTCAAAGGGACCAATTTCATTTTCCATTAAAAACTGTATTTCAGTCATTTGCTTTTCGATTATATCTATTATTTGTTGTGGATATCCATATGTTTCAATATTATTATTAAACTCATTACGATCTAATACTTTTATTTGCTTAGATTTCGGGAAGTATTTAACATCTAAATCGTAATCTATATATTTAATACTTTGCGCTTCAATAAGACAAGGCGATGCCAAATTACAATAATACACAATCTCGTCATCCTTGTACATAATAATTACATTAAACCATTTGTCCTTTGAAAAATAATTTATAGCAAGTTCTCTACTTCGCCAAAAGTAGCCATCCCCTTCTATAACATTAGTCCTCTTAGGTGTTGCAGTAATTATATAGTCACGCGTCTCCGCTAACTTTAAAGCATCTTGCCAGTATCTATGAAATGATCCATCATACTTATATGCATAGTGTCCGATTTTCTCCATTATCCCTCATTTAAATGCAAGTAAGCACTGAAACAGCGCTTACTCTTTTTTATTATTCACGTACAGTTTCGCTTGCAACTTCTTCTACAGGTGTTGCAGGAGTAATTGAAGATACTTTACCTTCAATTGTTACTTCAGTACCTTTTTTGATTTTAGTTTCATCATCAATATCAACATTTTCCGATAATTTAGTATCAAAATTAATATCAGCACCTGCTTTTAGTCCTAATACTACATCATCAGTAATGATAGCATCATCATTTGATCCTGGTACTACAGTTGCAGCCTGTGAATCATATGTGTTTTCCCCATCAATAATTGAATAAGTTACATATACTGTGTCACCTTCTGCAGCTTTATAGTTAGCTTTGTTTACAATTCCAATTCCAAAAAATACTACTGTTGCAGCAATTAATACTGACATTGTTAAATTAAATTTATTCATTTTACACTCCAATAATTAAATACACGACAATAACAACTAAAATAATTAATACTACCAATAATGCTAGTTCAATAGCACCTAGTTTTTGCGCGCGTTGTCTTTCTTTTTCTAGTTCTTCAAGTTCACTAATACTTTCTTCGTCTAGTTCTTCACTCTCTAAGTCATCTTCTGAGTCATCAATGATAACACCTTCAGTTAATTCTTCAACTTCATCTACTTCAGTCTCTAAACTTGATTTAATTTTAGAGTCGTCAATATCATTAGTATCTTCAGCTTCTTCAGTTGCATCTTCTTCAGCTTCTTCAGTTGCATCTTCTTCAGCTTCTTCAGTTGCATCTTCTTCAACTTCTTCAGTTGCATCTTCTTCAACCTCTTTAGTTGCGTCTACTTCATCATTAATTTCAGATACTAGATCAGCAACTTCTGCACCTAGGATTGCATTAGGCTCTAATGGTTGAGTATCTGCGTCTAAATCAAACTCATTTAAGATATCTTCAGTTTCAACTTCTTCTTCAACTTCATCTAAAAGACCAGCAAATAATGCTTCACTGTCCATAAACAATTCATCAAATGAATGGATTTCGTCGTCACCTTCAGTTTCTTCAGGTTCAACCCCATCATCTTCAATACCCAATGAACTGAATAATTCATCTAAGTTCATAGTTGAAAATAAAGCATCTGGATCCATGAATTCAGTAGGTGTTTCTAAATCAATACCAACTTCTCCACGTTCTTCACGCTCTTCTAGTTTTGTTAATATGTTCCCAATTTCATCACCTTCAGTTTGCTTAACTTCTTTAGGTGCCTCTTCTTGTTGTTTTTTAGCTGTATCTTCTTTTTCTTTAATATAAGATGTTTTATATTGTTCTAAGATTTCATTTTTTGCATCAGCAGCTAGCTTACGCTTTTCTTCAGGACTAACATCCAGCGTCTTAATTTCTTCTATCTTTTGCTGGTATGCTTTTAAATATTCGTCTTTCATAAATTACCTCTACTTAATTTTGCAAATTTAAACTTATTATATCATTTTTATAACAATATATGCATTTTTATCTATTAATTCATTAAAAAAAGGGCAAATAATGCCCTTTTATATTATTTAATAGCAAATTTACTAATAATTGAATTTGCGTCATGATGCTTAACATTGTATGTTACCTCTGTTAAATTAAAACCAATTTGTTTAATTTCCATGATTCCATCTTCTGCTTTTAATGTTGATTTAACTTCAGAAAGTGATTTTGCAACTGTTACTTGCTTTAAAACATCTACATTATCTAGAACTTGTTTCATACCTAATCTAAATTCTTTTAAGTATTCAGCTCTGACTTTTAATTGTTCTTCTTTTTCATCTTTTGTTAATTCACGTTCTTTAGATAACTTACCGTAGTAATTTACTTTTTCTAATAATTCCTTGCTTATAGCCATTTGTCCTCCACGCTATCATACCAAGTTACTTCCATCTTATTATTAAACCATGTATATTGACGTTTTGCGAAGCGTCTCGTGTTACGTTTAACCAGTTCTACTGCACGGTCTAAACTAATCTCACCATTTAGGTATTGGTGAATTTCTTTATAACCAATTGCAGTTTGACTTGGATCTTCTTGTTTGAATTGCTTAACTTCATCAACTAAGCCTTGTTCAATCATTTGGTCAACACGTAAACCAATACGCTCATGAAGTAAACTACGTTCACAAGTAATTCCAATAATTTTGAAATTATCATAGTACGGAGTTTTTCCATTAGCTTCTTCTTCAATTCCAAGTTCTTTTCTTACAAGATAGTTACGAACTCGACTCGGATTATGAATATCAATATTGTCTGGGTTTGTTGGATATAGATTTTGGTATTCTTCTAGTATTTTATTATCATCAAATTCATTGTATTTTGAACTTGACTTATCAAATTGTTTATCAAAGTTATAATCAAATAGAACAGACTGAATGTATAAACCACTACCACCACAAATAATTGGTGTTTTTCCTTTAGCTTGTATCTCGGCAATCTTTGCGCGAGCATCACGTTGGAAATCAGCAACTGTATATTGTTCATCTGGATTTTTAATATCGATTAGATGATGTTCTATACCGTTCATTTCAGCTGTTGTTACTTTTGCACTACCAATATCTAACTTACGATAAATTTGGGTTGCATCTCCATTAATTACTTCTCCATCAATCTGTCCGGCTAGTTCAATCGAAAACTTTGTTTTACCGACTGCTGTTGGCCCGACAATTGCTATTATATCATACTTTTTGAAGTTCATTAAAATACCCTCTTAAACATTTTTTCTATTTCAGCTGTTGTAATTTTAACAATAACTGGACGTCCGTGCGGACATGTATATGGTTGATTAGTTTTGTTAAGTGTTGCCAGTAAGTCCTCAGCTTCACTTTGATTTATACGTTGGTGTGCTTTAATCGATTTCTTACAGGCCATTGAGATCGCAACCTCATCATAATAGTGTTCAAATGATGTACTCTTTTTATCAATAATCGTATTAATCATATCAATAATATCTTCTTCAGAATTCTTTCGATTATTAATCCAACTATCAACTTCAGTTACTTTATAACTATTAACACCAAACTCTTCAACTTTAAATCCAAAGTTTTCAGTTTCTTGAATTCGTGGCTTAAAGATTGCATCTTCCGTCTCACTAAGTTGAATAACAACAGGTAACAGTGATTGCTGATAATTAAATTCACGGCGTTTAAAACTATCAATAATTAATTCATAATTGATTCGCTCTTGAGCTGCATGCTGGTCAATCAAGTATAATCCTTCTCCATTTTCGCATATTATGTATGTATTATGAAGTGTTCCAATATAGTTGAATAATGGTAACTTTTGTTCAATTGTTACTTTTTTATCATCAGCTTCTAAACTAAATAAATCTTCACTATGGTTTACATTATCACTGTTCATTTTAAAGACATCATCTTCTTTTTTAGAAGTTGGCTCAGAAGTATCAGACATATAATTAACACGTGATACATCTGTAAACACACGACTAGGTTCTGGCTTAACGTCACTAAACAGTTCGTCTAACTGCTCTCCCACTTCTCTAGTTTGGTTCTCAGTGTATTGCTGATAATCGTTTGCTTTGATATTAACTGGTTCAGCCATGTACGTCAATTGTCCAAGCTCTTGTTTAATATTCTGGCTAATTAGGTCAAGCAAACTATCAATTAAAGATATTTTCACTTGTTGCTTAGTTGGGTGAATATTAACATCAATTAAAGAATAATTTACTTTAACATTAATAAATGCAATTGGATATTGTCCAGTATGTAAAAATGTACCATAACTTTCAATGATTTTATTTTCAATATCATAATTACGAATTAAACGCTCATTTAAACCAATCGTTATATGTGACTTCCGACTTCTTGTATCATGAGGGTGAGAACTATACATTACAACTTCAAAGTGTTCATTACTACACTTGAAACTAATCATGCTCTTAGCAATCGACGCTGAATATTGATTAGCAATAATCGCTCTAATATCACCATTACCTGATGTTCTGATTAATTCATTATCATTATTAACTAATACAAAACTAACATTAGGGTGAATTAATGCAAGTTTATTTATGTATTGAACAACTAGTGATAACTCGTAAAACGGATTAGATAAATGTTTGTATCGTACCGGCGTGTTATAGAATAAATTATTAATTGTAATTATTGTCCCTTTATTCATCGCAATCGGTTCGATATTATAATTTTCATCATCAACTTTTACTAACTTACGTCCACCAATACCATCAGTACTTGATGCAATTGTCACCTGACTGACTGCATAAATAGATGGTAGTGCCTCACCTCTAAACCCTAAAGTTGAGATTTTAAATAAATCTTTATCGTCATAAAGTTTACTCGTAGCATGTCTTTTGATAGAAAGTGGTAAGTCAGTTTCTGACATACCACTTCCGTTATCTTTTATTTCAATTTTTTTAATACCTGAATCTTTTAATTCAATTTTGATTTCAGTACTATTTGCATCAAGCGAGTTTTCAACTAATTCTTTTACAACTGATAATGGACGTTCAATTACTTCCCCAGCTGCAATTTTATTGGCTAAAACCTCTTTCATTATTTTGATTTTTGACATTTTATTCCTCGTAGTTTAATTTTGCTTTAATACGACCTTTGTTGTCAATTTCTTTAATTGTAATTTCTACTTCTTGATCAACTTGAACTACATCTTCTGTTTTCTCAACTCGACCTTTAGCTAAGTCAGAAATATGAACTAATGCATCACCTTTAGTATCAAACTTAACGAAAGCTCCGAATTTTTCAATTCTTGTAACTTTACCAGTAAATACTTGTCCTACTTCATATTCTTTTACAATTTCTTCAATAATTTGACGAGCACGTTTCATCATATCATTATCAATACCGTAGATAGCAACTAAACCATCATCTTCAATATCAATTTTAACACCAGTTTCATCGATAATCTTGTTAATAGTGTCTCCGCCCTTACCAATTACATCTTTGATTTTTGCTGGCTTAATTTGAAGTGTATCAATTTTTGGAGCATGTTCACTTAACTCTGTATTAGGTGCAGCGATAGTTTCGTTCATGTGATCTAAAATGTGTAAACGACCGATTCTTGCTTGTTCCAGTGCCTCTGTTAAGATTTCTTTAGTAATACCTTTAATTTTAATATCCATTTGAATTGCACAAATACCATCATTAGTACCCGCAACTTTAAAGTCCATGTCACCTAAGTGGTCTTCTAAACCTTGAATATCTGTTAAGATAGTATAGCTTCCTTCATCATCACCAATAAGACCCATTGCAATCCCAGCAACTTGTTTCTTAATTGGGACACCAGCCTGCATTAATGCCATTGATCCTGCACATACAGTAGCTTGTGAAGATGATCCATTACTTTCTAAAATTTCAGATACAACACGTACAGTATAAGGGAATTCGTCATATTTAGGAATTACAATACTTAATGCTTTTTCCGCTAAGTTCCCGTGACCGATTTCACGACGACCAGGACTACCAATACGACCTGTTTCACCTACTGAGTAAGGAGGGAAATTGTAATGTAACATAAATAATTTTTCAGATTCTAATTCGAATCCATCTAACAACTGTCCATCCATTTTCATACCTAAAGTAACTGCTGCTAATGCTTGTGTTTCTCCGCGAGTAAACAGAGCTGAACCATGAGCACGTTTTAGTAATTCAGTCTCACTACTTAAAGCTCTAACTTCTGTTGTTACACGACCATCAGGGCGGTGGTTGTCATGGATAATTAAATCGCGGAAGATTTGTTTTACACGTTTGTCGATTAATTTACGAACAAGTTTTTCCTCTTCTTCATCTTCATAACCAAAGTCAGCAACAATAAGTTCTTCAACTTCTGATAATTTTTCAGCTTTTTCTTGCTTAGTTTCAATTTTCATTGCTTCTAAAATTTGATCATTGAATGTAGTTTCGATCTTACTTTCAATTCCGGCTTCTAACTGATGAACTTCACGTGTCCATGTAGCAGTTTCAATACCAAGTTCAGCTTTAATTTGATTTTGGAATGCAACGATTTTCTTAATTTCTTCATGAGCTAGTAAGATAGCATCTGCAATTTCAGCTTCACTTAATTCGTTTGCTTTAGCTTCAACCATGTTGATTGCATCAGCTGTACCAGCAACTCTAAGTTCTAAATCACTTGTCTCACGTTCTTCTACTGTTGGGTTAACAATGAAGTTAATGTGTGAACTGCACCAATTGGCCCTTCAAATGGAATTGATGCACTTAAGCTTAATGCAATACTTGCAGCGTTAATCGCTGTTACTTCTGGCTCATTATCTTTATCTAAACATAACAGTTGTAACAATTTGAATTTCACGTTGGTACCCATCTGGGAATAAAGGTCTAATTGGACGGTCAATTAACCTTGCAGCTAATGTTGCATTATCACTCGGACGTCCTTCACGCCTAGAGAAACTTCCAGGTACTTTACCAGTTGCATATAATTTTTCTTCATAGTTTACAACTAATGGGAAAAAACCTCTATCTTCTTCTCTTTTACTTAATACACTAGTTGCTAAAATTTGTGTATCTCCATAAGCTACCATTGCACTTCCAGTAGCTTGTTTAGCGAACTTTCCTAACGTAACTTCTAGGTCACGTCCACCGATTTCTAATTTATAAATGCTTTGCATTTTTCTCCTTTATATACAAAAACTAAATAGCCGAATTACTTCAGCTATTTTAGTTCTACGATTATAGTATCAATTTTCTTTCCACTTTCTGTTTGCACAGTGAATAAAAAGTCGTTGTCTTCAATTATTTCTCCATTATCAGGGATACGTTCAGCAAGTTCTAATATATAACCCGCAATTGTATCTTCGTCCGTCTCTGGTGCGATATCTTCTTTTTCAAACAAATCATTGAATTCATTAATTGAGAAGTTACCACTAACTTCAAATTTATTATCAGATAGTTTTACATATTCGTATTCAACACTTTCATGTTCATCCCAAATTTCTCCAACTAATTCTTCTATAATATCTTCCATTGTACATAAACCAACAACAGTTCCACGTTCATCAACAACAATCGACATATGGCTATGTTTTTGTTGTAATGACACTAGTAACTTTTGAATTTTCATTGTATCTGGTACATGAATTGGTTCACGCATAATTTCGCGAATATTAACATTTTTATCAGCTGTATAATACATGTAGAAATCACGTTCATACAAGATACCAACTATATTATCACTGTCACCTTCGTAAACAGGGACACGAGAGAATTTTTCTCTTTTTAATACTGTTAAGATTTCTTCGATATCATCATCAACAGAAATAGAAACAAATTTATGTTTCGGCGAATAAATTTCACTTACACGAGTTTCATTAAATTCAACTGCATTACGAATTAATTCCCCATCTTCTGCTTCGATTTTACCTTCATCTTCACTCTCTTGAATGATTGTTAAAATCTCTTCTTCTACTTCACCATACTCAATTTCATCTTCTTCTTCACTTTCAAATAAACGCTGAATTCGACGGTTAATTGCTAAGAATACTAAAACGATCGGTTTTAATATTTTAATAGATGCATTTAAAAATGGTTCTAAAGCATATAACATCTTTTCTGGATTAGTTACCCCATATATTTTAGGAACAATTTCACCAAAAATCAGAATTAAGATTGTCATAATAATTGTCGACATTAAAACACCATACTTTGGTGAAACAGTAATAAAGAAAGATGAAGCAACAGACGCTAATAAGATATTTACAATATTGTTAAATACAATAATTGTCGTTGAAGAACGCTCATAGTTTTCAATTAAGTTTAAAACTTTTTGAGCTTTCTTATCTCCATTTTCGCTCTTACTCTTAATTCGAATACGATTGATTGATGCTAAGGCCATTTCTAACCCTGAATTCATTGCACTTAAAGCTAATAAGGCAATAATAATAAAAATTAATGTGACTAAGCTTGAACTGTCAGTATTTGTTTGAGTCGCCACGTTCGTAAACGTATTAAACCAGGACCCAGGTTCGATTGAGATCATTGATATACTCCTTAAATATAATCAATTTTGTGTGGTTCAGCCATTTCTAAACCTTCAAAATTTGTTTGTCTTAATAATTCATATGTGATCATTGCTGCACAGTTTGACAGGTTAATTGATCGCATTTTTTCACTCATAGGAATTCTAAAAGTATCATTTTCGTACTTTTTAAGAATCTCTTGAGGAATCCCGCTACTCTCTTACCGAAAACAATATAGAAATCCTCAGCATCTGTTGCATCTAATTTATCATATGTTTTTACCGTAACGAGTTAGTAATCCAATATTTTGGGGATTACATTTTTCTACAAATTCATCAAATGAATCATATTCATATAATTCAACTTGATCAATAAAATTTGTAGAACTTCTTCTTAATTCATTAGCTTTGTAGTTCAAATCAAACCCTAATGGGTGAATTAAGTGCAAAGCTGTGTTTGTTGCTACACAAGTACGCATAATGTTCGCTGTGTTAGGCGGAATTTCTGGTTGATATAATACAATATGTACTTTCATATTAGTCCTCTAATTCATCATCAGATAAGAAATCAGATAGTGATTCGTCAACGTTAATTACGTTGTCATCATCGTCTGTAGAATGAACTGGTGTGTTTTCTTCTTCGTCATCTTCAATTACTTCCCCATCATCGTTTAAGTAATCCGAGATTGTAGTTCCTAATTGCATAGAACGGTGTTTTCTAATTTCAATCATAGTATATTTTTCTTGAAGATCCCATTTATCTTCAACCATTACAAAACGACCATCAACCATTAAATCAGTATAAATAGTAGCAATCATTTCTTCTTTTGATTCAAAGTTGTAGTTTTCGAAACCAATTTCATCTACGATTGCACGTAAATCAACAGCTTCTCCACTTTCGTTAATTTTATTAATAATATATTCGATAATACTTACTTTCATCATTTCCCCTTACATTTCATCTTTAGCAACGATACCTAAAACATCTAGTCCGCTTACTAATACATGCTTAATACTTGTGTACATTAACATTTTATTTTCTGCAACCTTAGGATCTTCAACAAATACACGTTCTTGGTTGTAGTACTTGTGGAAAGGCAGCTAAGTCATATAAATAATTACAAATCATATGTGGTAATCGTTTATTTGCAGATTCACTTATTACTTTTGGATAAATTGATAAATGGTTAATAACTTCTGCTTCAAGTTCACTAATTTCACTTAATTATAGCTTTAGTTATTCCTTTTTTCTCACAATCATTTAATACTGAGCTAATTCTTGCATTTGCATATTGAATGTAGTACATTGGATTATCCATAGATTGTTCTTTAGCAACTTTAATATCAAAGTCTAATTGAGTGTCTGGTGAACGCATAACAAAGAAATAACGTAGAGCTCACTGTCAATTTCTTTAAGTAAATCTTTAATTGTTACACTAGTTCCAGCTCGCTTACTCATCTTAACAGCTGCACCGTCATTTAAGATACTAACCATTTGAATTAAAGGTACTTCGAATGCATTTGCATCGTGACCTAAAGATTCGATTGATGACTTAACACGAGCAACGTAACCATGGTGGTCAGCTCCCCATATATCAATTAAGTGATCGTATCCACGATTATACTTGTTAATGTGGTATGCAATATCTGCAGCAAAGTATGTAAATGCTCCATCACTCTTCTGAATTGTACGGTCTTTCTCATCGTAGTACTTACTAGTTCTTAACCATTTAGCACCGTCCGCATCATATAAGTCTCCACTTTCTTCAAGTGTTGTTAAAGCATTCTCAACTTCTTTATCAGCATATAACCTACGTTCACTAACCCAGTTGTCAAAACCGATATTAATTGCACCTAAGATTTTTTTAATCTCTTCTAAGTTATGAGCGTATCCAAATTCAGTATAGAACTCAACAGTTTCATCTTTCTTAGAATCTCCAAACTCATTATAGATATTTTCTGCAATAGTTTGAATATCTTGCCCACGGTATCCGTCTGCAGGGAATTCTATTTCAATTCCTAATTTTTCTAAATAGAAGAATTGAACTGACATCCCTAAGTTATTCATTTGGTTACCAGCGTCATTAATATAATATTCACTAGTCACATCATAACCAGCTTTACGCATAATACGAATTAAAGCGTCTCCGTAAGCTCCACCACGAGCGTGACCCAAGTGTAAATCTCCTGTCGGATTTGCTGATACATACTCAACTAAATATTTTCCATTTTCTAATGGCTTGTGTTGTCCATAGTTTTGATCAATTGAAGTTAAAATATCATTTGTATATTTTGCTGTTGTGTAAAAGTTAATAAAACCTGGACCAGCAATTTCAATTTTCTCAATGTATTCATCTGTTTCATAGTTTTCAACTATGATTTTGCAATTTCACGTGGATTACGCTTTAACTCTTTCGTAAGTTTCATTGCTGTGTTTGTTGAGAAAGAACCATTTTTAATATCTTTCGGTTTTTCAAGTTCTACATCAATAGTTACTTCAAACTGATCAGTAACAATTTTCGATATATTACTTATAATTTTATTTTCAATATCTGTAATTATCATTTAGCCTCCACCTTAAATACTTGTTTTACAAGGTTATTATCTTCTCTTAAAAATTGAATTTCAATACTTAATATTTTACCATATTTATTGATAATATACGATTTATTTTCAATTTTCAAAACCATTTCAAACGGCTCACCTTCAACTAAAGTTTTAAAATTACTTTCTACTGAGCTTGAACCATCATGAGTTAATTCATAGTTTACAAATCCACTACGATTTAAAATCATTTGATTTTCGTTGTATTTAATTTTAGTGACAGTTTTTTGTCGATCTTGATACTCAATGTTTGAGTCATCAAATTTACAGATATACTTTTCTGTTACTACTTCATCTTCAATGTGTGTTTCAATTTCAATTTTAGCTTTTTTCATTTATTTCCTAATTCCATAAGTTGTTGCAGGGACACTTATTTTCAATGTTTTCTTAAACATTTCAACTAATTGTGATACGTCCTCTAGTTTTTTCAACTCACCATTTTCATTTTTATATAAACTGGTTCACGACCATCATACACTTTCTTAGTATACTTACTCATTTTCCACGTATATTTACATTCTTCAGGGTTATCGATTCCTAATAATTCATGATCTAATAATGCACTACATAATGCAAATAACTTCGGATCACTTTCATTATTTCGCAATTCAGCAATAATATGATAAAGACGCATATCATCTAACTCAACGAAATCACGTACATCAATTTCATCTGTATCATAAAAATTTAGAAGAACAGCTAAATCAGTTTTAAATTTATAGTTTTCATCATTAAGTTCAGAGATACGTTTTAAGATTTCTGATACTAATAATTCATAACCAGATGATTTATCATTTAAATATACTTGATTAAACATGTGATATCTACTTAATAAAAAGTCTTCTATCGTATGAATTCCTTTTTCTAAAAAGACAATTTTATCATCGGCAATATCAATTATTTTAAGCAACCTTTGTAAATCGAACTTACCGTATGATACACCACAATAATAACTATCTCTAACTAGATAATCCATTCTGTCAGCATCAATACTTGATGATAATATACTATTTAATAGTTTATTTGAATGTTCTTTTTTTGAAGTCAATTACATCTTGATAGTAGCGCTGCTCACTTAAAATATTATGAATCTGCGTGTACTTATTCATAATGATTTCAACTGTCATCTGCTCGTGGTCATAAGCAAAGAAATATTCTGAGGCATGAGAATAAGGCCCATGACCCAAGTCATGTAATAAACATGCTGCAATAACCCTTTCTTCTCTTGCTCGTCAAATTTCATTCCACTTTTCTTTTCAAGTACCTCTACTATTTGTGTCGCTAAATAATAGACACCAATACTATGTGTATACCTTGAGTGTTCAGCTCCGGGGAAAATCATATATGTTAAACCTAATTGTTTAATTCCACGTAGCCTTTGCATTTCTTTAGTTCTAATTAACATTTCAATTACTTCATCATCAATGTTGATGTCACCATACAAAACGTCACGAATTACCATTATTCCCTAAAACTCTTTTAATTTAGTTATTAATCCATCAAATGACAGATCATAAACTAATTCTCCATCTACTTCAGCAAAGTGATGTGTACTACCAGGGCCACAGAAACTAGGACATCCGTTAAATACATCTTCAATGTCAATTTCTAATACTTCTGCTATTTGTGATTTTGCACTATCATAGCTTAGTCCTCGTTTTTTATTATGACACTTTAAACAATAAATTACATCCATTTTGCTCCTTTTTCTAATCTATTATATTATAACATGAAATTAAGCCTAAACTATTCGTTTAGACTGTTTTTTTCTTTTTAACTTTTTGTATTTTTTTTAGTTCTGCAAGACGATTGAAATAATTATCAAATTTACGCTTCATTCTTTCTGTATTAACTGTTGAGTTAGGGAAATCATAAACACGTTTGACTACTGGCCCACTAGCTTCATTTACAACAATTATACCTTTAAATGTATAATCTTGATATCGCGAGCGATTCTTATCATATTCAAACACCATCCACTTATCACGAATTGCACTTTTGGCTAAATCATAATTTTTACGACTTTTTGTTTCGTATACTATTTTATTGTCATAATCAATAATGTCGGCTTCAATTTTAATTCGTCCTAAACAAATAACTCTATTTGTTGCGTAGTTTTCAGATAATAAGTTTTTATTCTTCAGATATTGTAATCCGCGTTCTTCTGCTAAATCTCCACTCTTCTCTTGGCGATTAACACTTCTTTCAAATACAATATAAGATCTTTCAAATCCAAATTTTTCGATTTTTCTCTGGTTGCATTGCATCAATGATACTAATACGATATTTCTTCTCTTCATCGCTAAATTTACGTCTTTTGCTCTTATCAAAGTTTTTTGATTTGTCAAACTTCTTTTTATTATCGGATATTTTTGCTTGTGATGTGTTATTATTCATCTTCAACTCCTTCCATTTCCATTTTTTTTATCGCTTCAAAGCGATTACTTAGTTTACGTTGTGTTATCGTAATCTCTTCAAAGTCATTTATCACCTGTATCATATGACGTGATAAATTAGTATAACGCTTATTAAAACGCTCAAATTCAACATTTAATTTATCTAATTCAGACTCAATAAGCGTCAAGTTTTCCATACGCTTGTAATCCGTATTTATATTTTCTAACATTGTTATTAGAGCAATAAGCGTTGTTGGTGATGCGAGCCACACTTTGTGTTTGTAGCTATAATCTACTAGCTTTGTATTTTCCATTACCTCCAAGTAAATCGCTTCACTTGGAATAAACATAATTGCAAAGTTTACAGTTTCTCCACCTATGATATATTTGTTTGCTATATCATCAATATGCTTTTTAATGTCACGTTCAAATAATGTTTTAAATCCTTGTTCACCTGTATCGCGAAATTCCAAATAATTTTCCAAAGGAAACTTTGAGTCAATACATATTTTTTGACCAAGACTATTACTCGCAATTGATAAATCAACAATTACTCCCGTTGATAACTTATCTTGTTTACAAACAACATCGCTTTGTACCCCAAATTGATTATCTATCAAATGATATAGCTGAATTTCACCAAACGTACCTCTAGCCTTTGAATTATTTAAGATCATCGATAAATCGACAATTCGTTCCTCTAGACTACTCAGCGACTCATCAAGACTTGCCACTTTTACAAGCTGTTTCTCAAATTTAACATTTTGATCAATATTTCGCTTGTTCTGCACTTCAGTTTTGCTCTCTAAATCAGTAAACATATGACGTATTACATTTTCTATTTGCTTATTCGTTCTTTGCATATTAGCATCGATACCTGCAATTTTGTCATCAATTATTTTACTTTGATTTTGAGTTGCTTGTGATAAAAGTTGATTTTGACCACTTAACTTTGATTCTAGTAACTTTAATAAAATTTCATTTTGTCGACCTATATCAGAATCCATTACTTTGGGACGCTTTAATATTATAATAATTAATAAAATCAGAATTACTAAAAGTAGTCCAAAAATCAGATTACTCATCTGTATCCTCCGCTAATGTTTCAAAATTAATAGATACACTTTGTACATCTTTTAAATTGTACGTTGTAGCTTTCTTTAAATTATTTTCTAAATACGAATACCCATCATCTTCAACCGTTAATCGAGGATTACCAATTTGTAAATTACTAATAATTTTATAGCCAATTCCCTCATTTAATTTTAAATTAACATCTGTATTTTCACCAACAACAGTTACATCCTCCGCAACTAGTTTCGACACGTTGACTTTTGATGTTTGAGCATTTTCTACTTTTAAAGAATTAACAATTGAATTTGAGATTGTAAATTGTGATTTCGCTATACTTGCATTAAATTCTTTCGCTACTATATTTGATACATTCACACCCAATTGGTCACCACTAATACCAATTTTATTAGCATTTAAGTTGGCAATATCTATGTTCCCAGTATTTGACATAACTTTAAAAATACCTGTTTTCAAACTATCAACATTAATTTCTCCACTCTCAGTTGTCACATCAATCTCATCAAATTCATATTCTTCCGGTATATAAATATTAATTGTTTCTTTTTTTGTAATAAGGTTTGTTTTATTATAAGGATATTCATTTACGTATAGAATATCTCCTTCTTGGTAAGTATATAAATTCGATGTTTCATATTGTGACTGGCTATATAAGTGCTCAATTTTAATATCCTTATCGACTGTACTTGATAGCGATACATTGGCATCGTCAATGTCAACAACTATCTTTGAAATGTTATTTCCATCCATATCAACATTTTCAACTTCTTGGACATAATTGAAGTCAATGACTGTTGTCAATACAAATAAAAATATAATGAATAATACAGTACTATATAAATATTTCATAGCTAATCCTTCCTTATAGGCTTAAACGAATACCTATGGACATTTGGTATTGGTCCAAGTTTTTCGATTGTTTCTCGATGATGCTTGGTACCATACCCTACATGATTTTCAAAACCATATTCAGGATACTTTATACCAAGTTTTTCCATTTTTGTATCGCGTGCATATTTGGCTATAATTGAAGCTGCTGCAATACTATTACTATTGTCATCACCTTTAGTAATCGCTTTTGATTCAATTTTATTGAACTTCAAATATTCATGATCTATCAAGACATAGTCTGGTGTTATACTTAGTTTTCTAATTGCAGTCCTCATACATTTATGGATAGCTACACTAATTCCTATTTTATCAATTGTTGATGGTGTAGCTGATACAATCGCATATGCTAATGCATCTTGTTTAATTTGATTTGATAATTCTTCAATCTTTTTGCTTGAGAGTTTCTTAGAATCCTTTAGCCCATATATTGGTTTCTTTGGATCTAATATAACGGCTGCAACTGTAACAGGTCCCGCTAATGGACCGCGACCAACTTCATCAACACCAGCAATAAATTTAAATCCTGAAGCTAGTAAGTCCGCTTCATATTTGTTTTTTTCTTTATACAGTTGTCTTAAGTTGTTCATCTAAAATTAAATTTCCAAATTTTTGATTTCTGAAGTCATTAATAATTACGTTAGTTACACGCTCATAGTCTGCTTCATTTCCACGCATAAGCGCACCAATACGTCTAGCGATTGTTTCATATACTTGTTCATAATCAATATCTTCAACATCTTCAATAACAAGACCGTATCTTGACTTTAAAACTGCTGGATGATTTTTCACTAAGTAATTTAGCATATATACTGCCACATCATCTTTAGGTACAACCTCATCTTTGATTAAAGAACATAAAACTAAATTAAATCCACTAGCTTCGTTGCTAATCTTTGGTACTAAGATACCAGGAGTATCTAATAACTCAATATCACGATCTAATCTAACCCACTGTTGTTGTCTTGTAACACCAGGTCTATTTCCAATTTTAGTTTTCTTACTGTTTAACATAAAGTTTATGAATGTTGACTTACCAACATTAGGCATCCCCATAACTAAGACTCTAATTACTTTGTTAATACCTTTTGCTTGATATTTATCAGTTATATGTTTAGAAACTTCTTGAATTTTCTTTTTAACTTTTGTATTACCTTGTGCATTTTTTAAGTTAGCTTCGATAGTTGTATACCCAAGATTTTCATAGTGCTCTTTATATTTTTTTAATTCCGCTGGATTAACTAAATCCGCTTTAGAAAAAACAATTAATTTAGGTTTGTATTGTGTTATTTCTTCTAACATTTCATTGTGTGATGATAAAGGAACACGCGCATCAATTATTTCTACAACTAAGTCGATTGTCTTTAGTTGCGCGATAATTTCTTTCTTTGCCTTGAACATGTGTCCAGGATACCATTGTATTTGTTTACTCATATTACCTACTTCCTAGTATATTATAACTTATATTAGTCATTAAAAAAAAGAAAGTCAATTTTCATTGACTTCTTTTGATTGCGATTATCGTCTTTCTTTAATTCTCGCAGCTTTACCACTTCTTTCGCGTAAGTAGTATAATTTTGCTCTTCTAACTTTACCTTTACGAGTTACAGTTAAACTTGAAACGTTTGGTGAGTTTAATGGGAATACTCTTTCCACACCTACACCGTTAGAAATTTTTCTAACTGTGAAGCTTTCGCTTACACCTGAACCACGACGTCCGATTACTACACCTTCGAATTTTTGAATTCTTGATTTTTCACCTTCAACGATACGTACGTCAACGTTTACAGTATCTCCAACTCGGAAATCTGGTAAGTCAGTTCTTAATTGCTTACTAGTAATACTTTCAATTAATTTGTTTTGCATATCTGCTCCTTTAAAGTGCTCTCTTAATTACCAATTCCAACCAGAGGAAAACACTATCTATTTTTTTACCATGATATTATAGCATAAATAGTTATGAAATACTTATCTTTTTTCAAAAAAGAAAAACAGACTAAAAGCCTGTTTCTTGGTTTTCAATTCTTTTTGCTCTTCTATCAACAATTGTTGTATATAAAATATCAGACGAAGAATTTAATCCTGTTTCACAAGAATCTTGAATTACACTAATAATAAATCCAACACTAACAACTTGAGCAGCGACATCCGCACTGATACCAAATAAACTGCACGCTAATGGAATTAATAATAGAGAACCACCACTTACACCACTTGCTCCACATGCACTTAATGTTGCTAGAACTGATAGAATTAATGCCATTGGGAATGTAACATCAATTCCAACTGTATGAGCAGTTGCTAAAGTTAAAGTTGTGATTGTAATTGCGGCCCCACCCATGTTAATCGTTGATCCTAATGGAATTGATAAATTATAAATTTCACTATCTACATCTAATTTTTTTGCTAGTGAGATGTTAACTGGTATATTGGCAGCTGAACTTCTTGTAAAGAATGCTGTAAGTCCACTTTCTTTTAGACATGTAAATACTAATGGATACGGATTCTCTTTAGTATAGAAATATGTAATTAGCGGATTTACAATAAATGCAAGGATAAACATAGCTCCAAGTAAATTAATAAGTAATGATGTATATGTAATAATTCCATCAATCCCAACTTCTGCAACACTTTGGTAAATTAATCCCATAATCCCGATTGGAGCAAAAGCAATAATTAATTTAACGACCTTCATCATTGCATCTGATAAATCACTAAGCACTGTTTTTGTTGCTGTTCCAGCCGATTTTAACATAATACCAAATAATATTGCCCAAGATAAGATACCTAAATAATTTGCTGTAGCTAAGGCGTTAACTGGGTTATCTACAATATTCCCAAGTATAGTTGAAAATACATCAGTTAAAGACTCTGGCGCTGAAGCAGCTGCATCTGCTGCAACTTCACCAGGAAAGATAATTGTTACTGGGTGAAGAAAGCTTATAGCAACTGCAATAAGTGCCGCTACAAAAGTACCAATTACGTATAATTTTAAAATTCCCGCCATACTTTTATAGTTTCCACCTTCATGTCCAGCAATCGTATTAATAATTAAAAAGAATACTAAGATTGGCGCCACTGCTTTTAAAGCACCTGTGAATAGTGAACCAAAAACTGTCAAGACATCAAGTGCACTACCGATCTGTATTGTTTCTAAAACTGTTGTTCTTAAAACAGCAAGGACAATACCGGCTACCATCCCAATAATAATTTGTACTACTAAGTTTAATTCTAAAATTTTTTTCATAACAACTCCTTGCTAGTATTATAACACCAACCGTTGGTCTCTTGTCTTTTTTCTTGACAAATGTTAAAGAAAAGATACAAATCACAAATGTGTTTATATCTTTTTAAACTATATTTTGTATGATTCTATTAGCTGTTGAACGATGTGGGTTGGTAATTCTTGATTTGTGATGATCTGCTGGATATCTGATAACAGCTCATTAACACTCTTAATATTTAGCTCATATGTCGATTCATCAGTAATTAGTTGTCCTAATGTACGATCAAATACTTTTCCAATAACTTCAATTATAACTGAACGTAATTCTTCGTTTCCAGACATAACACGACAAACGACAACTCCATCATAAATTAAGCTTTCAATCTCAAATGGAGTATTACCTGTTTTCGTAGTAGTTATTATCAACTTAGTTGCAAGTAAATTCTCATACTCAGATTTTAAAAAATTGTATCCATCACCTTCACCTAAAAAAAGAATGACTTCTGACTTCCTAATTGCGTTATCTAAATTAAAATCGATATTACTAACTTGACAATTGATTAACTCATTGCTCTCAATCGACTTAACAATCGGCAAATATTTTTCCTCTTCCATTAATATAAGTAAATTCATTTTCTCACCTGTTTCATTTTCTTTACCCTTACCTTAACCTCTATTATACAATGAAGTGTTAAAATAGAAGTATAAAATTTATAGGAGGTACCATTATGACAATGACTACATTCAACTTAAGAGACGAAAACATTCTACTTGGGCTTGAAAAAAGATACAATGTTTCAGAAGTTAAATATAATATTTTAACTGGGAACTTTGTATACTATAACAAGCATGGTGAGAAAAAACACATTCATATTCATTCATTAGTAAACCATATGAAATACGAACACTTAGAAAATGACGAGTTATACCAGTTATTAGACCGTGTTAAAGCAGGTTATTTCCCTCGACGTATTAAAGATAGTTTCGTTGAATTTTATGAGGAACACGATCTAAAGCTTCCACGTAATCTTTATATTGCTCACTCATTAGTTCAATTCTATGATCATGATGGTCAAATCTTTTGGCTACAGTATGAGGACGATTTTGATTTAATGTTTAAACAAGCTAGCAAATATTTAAAAAAATAAGACCTTATAAAAAGGGTCTTATTTTCTTTTTCAAAATTATCTTAAACCTGTTTTCAATTAGTCGATTTCCGAACCATCAATTACTCGTGAAATATTTGTTAGAAATTGATTGAACCTATAAACTTGGGCTTTTTGCTCTGACACTATCGAATCATATTTCATTTTATGAATAATAAATGGTAGCTTCACTTTAAACTTATGATTTTTAGTCGTAATATAAATAAACATATTTTCTTTAAATAGAACAATTACATCATCATCTCGACCAAATAAATCACCATTAGCATTTATTATTTTTTTAATTCTATCTAGTTGCTCAGCTGTCGTTTGATCATAATATAACAGATCACAACTTTTATTCTTCAAGTTAATATTTTCATAGTTCGGCTGTAGGTACTTACAACTTTTAATATGAACTTTGTGATTTATGAAAACTACCCATTTATCGCAAAAGTCAACTCGATCAGATGAAACAACTAATGCATTCCCAGACAAATTATAAGCGTAGTGAGTATCATCGCCTCGTCTATATGAAAGGGTGTACTTAAAATCATCTACTGCATATTTGATTCCCAAATCATTAAGTTCACCAAAAAATGTTGTATCTAATTTCATTGTTCGCCTCACTTGTCTAATACTACTTGTAGGTAAAGCCTCTAATCCATCTTGTGGTATCTGACCATTATCTTTTTCATTATCAATATTGATATTGTTGGCTTGATATAACATTGTATTTTCTTTATGAATAACTCTTCTCATCATTTTTCGATTTAAAGCAATTATTCCCCAAAGTAATAAAAGTGGCCAAAACAGTAAAACAATTGCATCATCACCATCTGAAATTAGCCAATAATATGAATCAAACCACAGTGTAAAATTTAAGACTTGAATCGGTATTAAAATTGCTAAAGACAAAATATTTACTAGATTGTAAAATGATATATTCGCATGTGCTTTCATATACCCTACTTAAATTCTGGAATGTATTCATCTTTAGTTTGAGCATCAATAACTTCCCAGTAGTTATGTTTAGTGCGACCTCCAGCTAATAGTGAATATGGAATTGTTAAAATTAATGTATTGTATTCCTCAACCTCATGGTTATACAATTTCTTAGCCATCTCCACATCACGGTCATGTTGAGCCATTGTTGTTTGGAATTTGTTTACATCAAAGAATTGTCCTAGATCTGGATATCTTTCTACTTGAACATTAATACTTCTAGCTACATTTTGCAACTCTTTTTCTAAATTTGCGTAAGATTCAACGTTTTCTTGTTTAACTCCTGAACGCATTGATGTAATTCGCTCATAAGCCTTAGCAATTTCAGCATTATGCGCCTTCATTAAATTAACTGTAGCTTCTATATTTTTATAACGACGATCAACAACTAATTCAACGTTGTTTCGTTCTGTAAAAACATTTTGCTCCTCTCTCATTAATCTGTTCTGAGCGCTAATCACCCATAATACTACTACAATAATAATTACTAATAAAACTATTAAAATTGACATATACTTCCCCTTTATATTTTTATACCTATATTATATAACAATTATCATATTAATAAATAATTTCCGTGAGCACAAAACTATGGAGGGAGGGGTTGCATTCCCCTTTAAGTTATACGACATTGCTAAAGATACCATTTCTTTTACTTTGTCATTTTGTATATCGGATACATTTTAAAAATCTTAGAAAAAGTCACGAACAACTTTAGGCTCGTGACTACTCATATTTCTATTTTTTATAAATTTAGTGTTACGCTTTAGACATTAAATACATCGTCATCAATTGCTGCGATATTAGTACTTTTGATATATCCATTTCCTTTTGTTGAGAAGAAATCGTGATTTTTAGTATTAGTATCAATTCCATTAATAACTAATGGATTAACTTCATCTTTATCAACATTGAAGTACTTTTCCATCCCTAAGTTTTCTAGGGCACGATCAGCGTTGTATTTTACATATGTTAACACTTCCTCTACTAGACCTAATTCATCATACAATTCGTTAGTATAACTAATTTCTAACATGTATAAGCTCTCTAATAGACCAACTACTTTTGCCTTTAATTCCCTTTGCGTTTGATCATCAAATTTCGCTAATTCCTTTTGCGCTAAAATTCCAGAGAACTTCCCATGGACTTCTTCATCACGGATAATTAAATTTATAATTTCACCTGATCTAATTAATTTTCCCTGAGCTGCCATGTATAATGGGAAAAAGAACCCAGAATAAAATAAGAACGTTTCTAACATTACACTTGCAGCAAGTGATAAATAATAGTCTTCTTCCGAATCAATATTTTGATAATACGTATCTACTATATCTGCTTTCTTCTGCATAAAGTCATTTTCATGAACCCAATCAAATAATTCATCAATTCTACTCATTGTACTTAATGTACTAAAAATTGTAGAATAACTTTTAGCATGCATCTGCTCCATCATTGCTTGAAATGTAAACACTGCTTTGGCATGTAAATTTTCAGTTTTCATTGCAATGTTCGGCATTCCGTCTCCACCTTGAACTGTATCTAGTAGCGTTAAACCTGCTAATATTTTTTCATACGTGTCACGTTCTGTTGCTGATATCTCACCACTTTCCCATAGTAATTTATCTTCACTAACCGGGATTTCTTCATCTACCCAAAACTGGCGAACATTTTGGTCCCAAAAATCTTTGTATAACTGATCATCTAAGTCATTCCAATTTACTGCTTTCTTCATATGTCTCCTTAAATACTACAACTTTCACATTCATCTATATTTAAATTCTTTGTACGTATATAGTATATCGATTTTATTCCTTTTTTCCAACTGTAATAATAATATTTAGCTAAATCAGCTGTTGTATTTTGATTAGTAACAAATAACACTAATGAAATACCTTGATCAACGTGTTTTTGAGCTGTTGCTACTAAATCGATTATTTTCATTTGATCCATGTTATATGCCGATTTATAATAGAAAACATTATCTGGTTGTAAATAGGGCATTGGGTAGTATGTTGTTGAGTTACCATATACACGCGTTTCAATGTGATTGACTATTGGTTGTATAGAAGCTGTTGCATTTTGAATATATGAAATAGATTGTGTTGGAGCAACAGCTAAACGGTAACTATGATATAGTCCTTTTTCAGCAACGTCTTTCTTTAATTGATTCCACATTTCTAATGTCGGAACTTTAATGTTTATAAATAAGCTTGAAATTTGCTCATATTCAAATTCAAACTGTTGGCTGTATTTATCAAAGTAATTACCATTTTTATATTCACTTTGTTCAAAACCATCAAACACTTGTCCTTTTTCTGTTGCAATTGCATTACTTGCTACTAGTGAATAGTAATTAATTGTCATAAATAAAGCATCTACAAATTCAATAGCTTGTGGTGACTCATAACTTATTTTGTTCTTTGCCAAGAATCCATGCAAGTTCATGACCCCTAATCCAACTGAGTGGAATTTTTTGTTTGCTTTACTAATTCCAGGTGCATTTTCAATTTCTGATAAATCACTAACACTAGTTAAAGCACGCATACTACTCTCTATTGTTTTGCCAAAATTTGCACTTGCCATTAGGCTAACAATGTTTAAAGAACCTAAGTTACAGCTGATATCGTACCCGATTTGATCAGGTGTTCCATAATTGTTAATTTTACTAACCTTTTGAATTTGGAAAATTTCTGTACATAAATTCGACATCTTTATTTTTCCAATTTCTTTTAAAGGATTTTCACGATTTACATTATCAACAAATACTAAGTACGGATATCCACTTTCAAACTGAGTTAACGCAATTAACTGTAGCATTTCACGACTATCAATGTATTTACGTCTTATGTTTGGATTATCAAGTAACACCTCATACATTTCATTTAGATCCATTTCATCTAGGTACTGTCCATATTCATTAAAAACATTATGCGGATAGAATAATGCCATTTTTTGATTATCTTTTGCCAACTCAAAAAACTTATCAGGACAAATAAGTCCTAGTGATAAATTTTGAATCCTTGATTTCTCATCAGCATTTATTTTCTTTGTATCTAAAAACTCAATTACATCTGCATGGAAGATACTTAAATACGCAGCACCTGCTCCTGGTCTTTTTCCTAATTGATCTACATATGAAAATGCATCTTCAAGTAGCTTCATTACTGGTAAAACACCTTTTGCTACTCCTTGCACATTTCGAACATTTTCTCCACGAGCACGTAGTTTCGATAAATTTAGAGCAACTCCCCCACCAATTTTAGACAATTGCATAGCTGTTGATAAATTATAATTAATCGAGTTCAAACTATCATCTAATTCTAATAAGAAACATGAAACTAGTTCACCACTTTTCTTTAAACCAGCATTTAAAAAAGTTGGAGTTGCTGGTTGATATTGTTGTGTTATTAATGCTTCAGCATAATTTGTTGCTAGTGAAATATCACCTTGTGCTAAATATAGACTTAAACATACAATTCTATCTTCGTAAGTTTCTAGGAATTCACTTTTATCACCTGACTTTAAAGCATAAGAATCGTAGTATTTTGATATTGCCATATAAGACTGGAATTCAAATTCATATGAATATACAAACTCTATTAATGTTTCCACTTGCTCACGCTCATACATTGCCCAAAAATCAATGTAATAGTTATTTTCAATAAGATAATCTATCTTTTCAAGACGACTATTAAAATTTCGTATTTTTTCGCTTACTTGTTCTTTATATAATTGTACTGCTTGCTTATCTGCTTCTAAGTTATAAAAGCCATCAGGGTTTTTTCTTGTTACTTTATTATTTTCAATAATATATTTTTTCATCTTACTCCTTGCTCAAACATTCTATCACATTTCTTTACGCTTTTTTTTACATATACTTAATTATTTTTTATATAATAATAAGGATGAGGAGATAATATGTTACATTTTAAGCAATCACCAATTAATATTGAAACAATTGAGTGTCAACGTAGTAATTTAACAGCAAGTTTTTTTTATACAAATGAAGAATTTCATGTCTTCGATAATGGATTAAACATATCTCTGATGCCAACTAATGGCTCAAGCTATGTAATGAAAAATGACAAACGTTTTAACTTAAGTGAAATGCACTTTCATCGCCCTAGTGAGCATCAGGTTGATGATAAGCAATTTGATATGGAATTACACCTTGTACATCAAGAAGACCACGAAACACTAGTTTATAGCGTTCTACTTAAAATTGAAAGCGATGGATTTGACTTTTCAAAGCCATTTAATAACATAGATTCAAACATTGAGATAAACTTATCAAATTTAATCCCCGAAAATTGCTGGGATTATCACGGATCGTTTACCACTAGTCCTTTTGATGAAGAAGTAATTTGGTTGATTAATAAGCAAGTTTCAACAATCTGTTCACAGCAAGCTGAACTTATTAATGGTCATTATCCTAATAACAATCGATGTTTACAACCCTTAAATAGTCGCCAAGTGTATTCGATATGTACATGCAATGGTAATATGTTATAATTATGATATGAAAATAAACAAAAAAACAGATATCGCAATTCGCGTATTATTACATTTAAGAAATAACAAGTATATTGGTGACAATATCTATTCAGCACATTTAATCAGTACTGAATTAGATGTTTCATACAATAATATAAGAAAAATAATTAGTACCCTTAATGACTTAGGTTTCACAAAATCTAAACTAGGTCAAAATGGTGGTGTTTCACTACAAGCTAATTACAATCAAGTTAGTATTCGAAGTTTACTGATGACATTTGAAGAGTTTGAAGAAGACAATTCTAAAATCAATTGCGCCACGTGTAAAATAACTACTTCGTGTAATTTTGATCACATCACTAAGATTGCATTATTAAACTTCTTCAATACATATACTCACGTATATTTAGATGATTTATAAAACAAAGAAAGGATGACAATTTGTCATCCTTTCTTCTATGTTATTGTTTAATAAAATTATTAATGTCTTCAACTATCTTTTCTTGTTGAGCAATTAATAAATCGGTAGATAATTCACTATCTCCTTTTTGTTGACCGTAGTTTCCAAATCCAGAGTGGTTTCCATTAGTTAAAATTTCTACTTCTGTACTTTGTCCAAACTTACTTAGTTGTTCATTATAATCACCAACAACTAAATCTTGATCACCAAAGAATGCTAAACCAGGAAGCGTTGAGTCATCTCCTTCTGCTGGATATGAACCTAAGAATACAACTCCAGAGAATAGCTCTTGATTATTAACTGCAAAACGATTTGCGAACACTCCACCTAATGAGTGACCACCGATGTACCACGTGTCAACTTGTGGGTTATCAGTAATTACCTCATCAGCAATATCATAATCAAACATTGCAAGTTCAAATGGGAATTTTGCAATATAAACATTAGCATCAATCTCTGATAAATAAGAGTACGCGCTACTTTCGACTTTTCCACCAGGGTAGAAAATGAAACCTACATTACTACCTTTATCATAAGTTATGTAGTTGTCATTTTCATTTGTTGCAACATACTCAGCAGCTCTTTCATCCGCATTATAATGGCCAGTTTCTAAATAACCTATAAATACAATTGCTATTACTAACGCTATTGCTGCTAATACCTTTAATACTTTCTTCATTACTTAATACCTCTAATCCATTCATTAATTAATTCTTTAGGTTTTGCTTGTTTTGAAATTAAACTATCTACTTGCTCACCATCTCGTAAACCTACAAATGATGGAATTCCTAAAATTCCATATTCACTTGCAAGTGCTGGATATTGATCACTATCAATATAAATGAATTCCCAGTCTTTGTTCTCATCAATTACTTGATCAATGTACATGTTTAGCATAATGCAGTCAGGACACCAGCTTGTTGAAAAAACAAGAATTTGATTTCCTGTGAATTTAATTTCATGATTATACTCTTTCATTATAGCTCTATCTCCCCTGTTTTAATTTTTAAAGCTAACAAATCAATTTTAGCTTCGATTAATTTAGCACTAAGTTCAAAGATTTCGAGACTTTTATGACTTGGATCATCTATTCCAAAGTCTTCACGATATTTTGAAGGTAAATGTGGACATTCAACATTACAACCCATTGTAATTACAACATCAAGTTCTGGTAATGTATCGATTAACTTTGAACTGAAATCACCTTCAATATTATAAACACTTTTAAGAGTTGTTAAAGCATCTTGCTTAACAACATTGTTTTCTTCTGTACCACCTGAGTAAACTTCAAACATCTCACCATATTTCTCACGACAAATTCCTTCTGCCATAATACTACGACAAGAATTATGTACACAAATAAAACCAATTTTAATTTTTTCCATTATTGCTCCTTAATTACTTAATAATCCTAAATCAACATGGCAGTAACCATTAGGATTTTTTTCTAAATATTTCTGGTGATAGTCTTCTGCACGATAATAATTTTCTAAAGGTTTAACCTCAACTAATATCGGCTTTTTATAATCACCAGCTAAACTTTCTATTTTTGCTGCAGCGATTTCTAGTTCCACGCTATCTTTTGAGTATATTCCTGTTCGGTATTGACTACCAACATCTCCACCTTGCTTATTGTAACTTGTTGGATCAATAATTTTAAAATACTCATCAATAAGTTTTTCAAGCGTGATTTTAGAACTATCATATTTAAGATATACAGTTTCTACAAAATCTGTTGTTTTCGAACAAACTTGTTCATAGCTTGGGTTTTTCACAGTTTCCATTAGCATATCCAACTTCAGTATAAACTACACCGTAAATACGTTCAAGAAAAGCTTCTGATCCCCAAAAACATCCTCCTGCTATATATATTTCTTTTATATCTGCTTCATTATATTTAATCCCTTGATTAGGGTTTACAGGCATATGTCCCATTATTCTCCTTATTAAACTAATTCAATATCATATAAAAAATCAACTAACTTTAATCCTTCATTAATTTGATCAACGCTTAATTCAACATCACTTGCAATCCAAAGTGGGGCTTGTTCATTTCGTGGATGAACTACACCAACAATTGGTAACATGTATTCAGCCTTAACTTCCTTAGAGTTAAAGATCAGTACTTTTTGATTTGTATCTTCATTTTTTAATCCAATGATTTGTCCAATTTTCAAATTATCTTCAAGCTTTGTTTCCTGCTCCTTATACATGTTTGATATTTTATAATACCTCCCGTGTTTAGGAGCCACATTCTTTCTTTTTTGTTGATAATCTTCATTTAAAAAACGAATTTTGTTAATCATCATTTTATCTTCAACTGCACTTAACATATCAATATCTAATGCAAGACAAATTTTTTGTAAGTAAATATAAACATCAGCCACTTCTAGACTAATGTCATATTTATTAAGACCTTTTTTATTTTCTTTTGCTATTTCTTCCCATAATTCATGCGCTTCACCAACTAGTAGGCTAGATAAATGTTTAGCATCTTCAGGTTTCAAATTGTCCCAACCTACTTGGTCATTAAATTCAACCAATCTTTGCTTAATACTTTCGCTTTTTTCCATACATCTCCTTATTACTAGATTATAGCACAAATAACAGGACTAATATAACGGATATCTAGAGCAAATAGATTTAACAATTGCTTTAACTTGTTTCTGATTTTCAATTGGGTCTTTAATGATTAAATCAATACAATTTGCAATCTCAACCATTTCTGCTTCTTTAAATCCACGAGTAGTTACTGCTGGGGTCCCAATTCTAATTCCACTTGTTGATTTTGGTGGTAATGGATCAAATGGAATTGAGTTTTTATTCACGGTAATATTACATTCATCTAATGCTGCTTCAATCTCACTACCAGTATATCCTGTTCCTAATAATTTAATTGTAAGTAAGTGATTATCAGTTCCTTTACTAACGATTTCATATCCTCTAGCCATTAATTCATCTGCTAAAGTTTTTGCATTAACAATTATTTGTTTTTGATATTCAATAAATTCCGGTTGGAGCGCTTCACCAAAAGCAACAGCTTTTGCAGCAATAATATGCATTAATGGACCTCCTTGTGTTGCGGGGAAGATTGCTTTATCGATAGCTGCTGCATATTCGGATTTACATAGGATTAATCCTCCACGTGGCCCTCTAAGTGTTTTATGCGTAGTTGAAGTTACTACATCTGCATATGGAAATGGACTTGGGTGTACACCAGCTGCAATTAGACCTGCAATGTGCGCCATATCAACCATAAATATTGCATTGTACTTTTTTGCAAGTTCAGCAAATTTTTCAAAGTCAACAGTTCTTGAGTAATTTGAATATCCTGCTAATAAGATTTTAGGTCGGTGTTCTTCTAACATTTTCTCTACTTCCGTAAAATCAATTTGCTCTAAATCTTTTGTAATTCCATAATGAACAAAGTTATATAATTTACCACTTGCACTTACATTACTACCATGTGATAAGTGACCACCACAATTTAAATCCATGGCAAGTACTGTATCTCCTGGATTTAGAAAAGCTGCGTAAACTGCTAAGTTAGCGCTTGTACCACAGTGGGGCTGAACATTCGCGTGTTCAGCATTAAATAATTTCTTTACACGATCAATTGCAATTTGCTCAACTTTATCTACATGGACACACCCGCCATAGTATCGTCTCCCGGGATAACCTTCGGCGTACTTATTGGTTAAAACACTTCCTGCTGCAACTTGAACCGCTTCTGATACAACATTTTCTGAAGCAATTAATTCAATGTTGGAATTTAATCGTTCCTGCTCATTTAATATATGTCCTAAAACTTCAGAATCACACTCTTTCAATACTTCGTTCGTTCTTAATATTTGACTATACATTTTCATTAACTCTCCTAGTTTTTCGATTTTTTATTATTTTATTAATCCCAAATGCTATTATTAGCATAACTACAACATGTCCATACTCAACAATTGGAATCCATAAAATCTGATGCACATTTGATATATCTGTAATAAGGTAGTAACCAACTGCGCAAATTATAAAGATGAGTTGGATTGCATATATTTGCATTTTCTTAAGTGCTAATCCATATATTTGCGTAAATACAAATATAAAACCAAACCCGAATAAGAACATTGACCATAGACTGCTATTTTGGACATAGTAAGCAACACTAGCTCCATGGAAGGCAACTAATACCTCTAAACTTACTATCCATTTTGGATTTGTATGAATTTTTGTTTTGACAAAGCTAAGCTGCGTAAACAGTAAGAACATATAGAAGAACCCAAATAAGTGACCAATAGTATTAATCACTGGATGATACCAAAATGTATATACAATTGAAAATGTAAATACAAATCCATGTATTGCATATAAGAACTTCATTATATTCTTATCGATTTTAATCTTCTTCCCAAATATTATTCCACGTCTTGGAATTTCCATAAGTATTATTGTCACTAGCATAAAGATAACTGAATATTGGGAAGAAAATACAGATACATCTTGAGCCAATCCGTCATATCCAATAATTGATTGAACAAAGTGGATTAGAATCATGATTACGTTAAATACAAGTAAATTGGTGTTTTCAATTGTAAAATCACGTTCTTTAACTTTTAATCTTTTTCTAATTAAATAATAGTTTCCACTTAAATGGATTAAAAACAATAGCCAAACAATTACTTGATTAAAGTTATTACGAGTAGGCAATTTCCAGTAATAATGACTTGCCCCTGTATCTGGGGCTAAAACCCTATCACTAACTAATGGATCAACCAAAACTATTAATAACACTAATAATAGACTTACAACTACACTAATTATTAAAGCTCTTTTAGTATTGTTCATATTACCCTCCTACACAACTATTAATATTATAATTATTATTAAAAGTACTAAAGGAACTAACATTAAGTTTCTCGTTAATTGCTTTGTTGAATATGGTGTAACTTGTTCAAAATCAATCTTTTCAACTTCATTTGCTAATTTCTCAGATGAATCAATCTTACTATAATGACCTGGTGAATCTGATATAAAATGTTGAGCATATTTAAAGACAACTATTTTATCCGGAACCTCTTCAACTTTACCGTAGAACCAGTTATTAGCATAGGCTTTAATATTTCTTAAAGGAACATCAAGTGCAGATTCCATTTCACGTGTATCAAATTTTAAAGAGAACACGTTTCCACTTGTACTGTATTTATTACCGTAACTAATTGATAAGTTACCTTCCACCCAAAGTTTGTAGTCTAATTTCTTTTCAACAACACCATTAAGGTTAACTATAAGTTCTGTCTGATGATTTATATCATCCATTTGCGCATGAACATTCCCTTCAAAATCAGTTGTTACATAACCACTCGCAACTGCTGGAGATGATAAACCATCCTTATCATCATAGCTAATCGTATTTGATATGTAATCAATGATAATCCAACTCATTAAGCCTGTATTTTTATCTTTTGCAATTACATAGGCTTCTACACGACTTCCCAAAAATGCACTTGTTCTTGCATTAAATAAAGACAAAATCATGTAATAATCTTCCTGCTCATCAGCAAATGGAGAACACTTATTTAACTTAAAATTATTTGGAATTATTGACTCAAAATATTCAACGTCTATAATTTTTTGAAATAAGAACGTACAATATGGTTCTACAACAAATCCCATATACAGATTCTTTGTCGCAGATTTTGCAACTATCTTCTTTTGAACACTAGTTGGTAACATATCATTGTATTGCTGAAAAAAATGTAATGTACCAACTGATATTGGATTAATTAAACTTTCCACACCTTTAACTATACTATTTTTTGACATAATACCTCCTTATATTAAGGATACCAAATTTTGTACTATTTAAGTGGTTCAACACATAATAAACACATAAAAAAAAAGAAGCTAAATTAGCTTCTTCTTACCACCATACACCATATGACGGGAAATCAACGTAAAGTCGTGCATCTGTTTTGTAATCATCTGGAAGTCCATTTCCATTTGCATCAGCAAATACTTCGAAGTGTAAGTGAGAACCCGTAGAGTTTCCACTTTGTCCAAGAGTCCCTACCTGTTGACCTTGATATACAGTTTGACCTTGTGAAACTGTAATTGATGACATATGACCATATAATGAGAATACTACCCCACTTGATGTTGAGTGCATTAGCATAACATAGTTACCGTATCCTCCATTACAATAGTTACCTAAGTATCCACCCCATGGGTCACAACCACCTCTGGCTGTAATAACTATACCATCTGCTGTTGCTAGAATTGGATCGTAATCTGCATTATCCATATCCGTACCAGTATGACCTGAATATCCACCAAATTCAGTTGTTACAACACCGTGCGATAATGGTCTAGCGAATGTACTAGCAGTACCAATACTTCCGCCTCCTGAATTACCTCCAGAGCTTCCTCCTGAATTACCTCCAGTATCAACTTCTACTTCAGGTAATGGACACCCATCTGTGTCTTCACCATATTCATTAGGACATGAATCATCTCCATTAGCAATACCATCTCCATCGTCGTCTGCTAAGTCCCCACATTTTGAACCAACAAAGTCTGAACCACTACATCCTAAAGATTCATAATATGCTAATGTATCTTCAAGCATCGCTTGGTCTTCATTTGACTGTTCTACCGAATCAGCTAGTGATCCAATTGAATCTGATTGTGATTGTAAAACCTCTTTTAATTCTTCTTGTTTAGCATCAAGAGATTTCTTTTCCGTTTCTAGTTCAATTTGAGTTTGATCTAGTTCCGCTTTTTGCTTCTCAAGAACTGTTTCCTCATATTTCAGTTCATTTTCAATGTCAATAAGTTCCACAACGACACCACCTGCATATTCAGATAGATCATTAACAGAATCCATACGACGTAGTATATTACTATTGCCATCTTCAGATGGAGCTAATACTAGCTCAACTAAAATATTACCATTTTCTGCTTTTTGCATCACTTGTAACATTTTTCCAGTTTCATCTTTTGCTTCTGGAATTTGTGCTTGGATTTCTGCAATTTTAGCTTTTTGAGTTTCAATCTCTGCATTTTTAGATGCAACTTCTGCTTCTTGAGTCGCAATATTGCTATTAATTGTATCAATCTCTTCTTTTAATTGCGATAGTTCAATTTCTGTATCAGCTTTTTCTGCTTTTATTTCTTCTTGCTCAGCGAGTTGTTCTGCACTTTGCTCCTTAATAGACTCAATCTCTGCTTCAAGTTCATCAAGTGTTTGTTCTGCAAAAAGAACTGGTCCGTATGATAAGGTTAACACTAAAAATAATAGTGATAACGTCTTAATTTTAAATTTCATAATATTCACCTCATATTGATTTCAAACTAATCAACGATATTACTATTGTAGCAATTATTAGAAACTTTTTCTTACATATTAGGTTAATAAATCAATTTAAGACTAGTCTTTTGTATAAATTTTTTACAACAAATAATATTCCAAGTGTTGTAATTGCAATTAATATCCCTTTATTATTTTGGATACCAGTAATCGCCATTTTTATTTGTTCATTGGTTAATTCAAACTGCTGTTCTATTCCATTCTCTTCAACACTAAATTTTGTACATTTAGTTTCACGTTTATATCCGGCAGGCGCTACTTTCTCGCAAAACTTGTAGTTACCATAGTCTAAATTAAAACTATGTGGCTTTGTTGTTGATGTCCAGGCTTCTATGATTTCTTTTGATTCTAAATCTTCAACTTCAATTTCTGCACCTTCAATTTCCTCGCCCGTAGCAAGATCAGTCTTTGTTATACTAATTTGATTTGTAATCGGTAAGTCATTAAATTTTAAACTAATTGGCATATCATAGTTTTGGTTATTAACTTCAAAATTTAACCTTGTTTTATCTAACTGATAGCCAATTGGCGCTTTAGATTCTTCTATAGTATATTCCCCAAACGGTAGTGGATTGCTCTTTGCTTTTCCCAATTCATCTGTAGTCAGTACTTCAATAATATTATCATCACTATCAGAAATGGTATATTCTGCATTTTGCAAATCAATTTCATCTGTTCCATTAATTTCTCGACCATGCTTCAAAATCTCAACTTGCCCAAACTTTTCCTCATTTTCGATAGGACTTCCATTATTTATTTCAATTGGCTCTGTACTTTTTATTTCAAAATAATACGGCTCATTATTGATTGCATAATTTATATTCGGATTATTAGTTTCAACTATAAAATAATTCCCATATTTTAAGTCCTTAGTAGTTGCCTCACCGTTTTCATTTGTTTCTATTGTATCAATTGCAACTTGCTCATCTTCATCCAAGTTTTGATTTCCATTTAGATCTTGATAAACTTCGAATTCAACGCCAGCAAGTGGTATTCCGTCATCTATTGTATGTTCTTCAAGTTCACTTTCGATTATCTCACTGTTACCTTCACCATTTAGAGAAGAATCTAGAGAATTAACTCCTATTTTTTTTAAGTGTGCAGTCGATGTAATTGGTTTATTTTCAAAAGCCTCTATATTTATAATTTGATTATTATCACCATCATTTTTTATATTAAACGGGTACACTTGATTATTTAATTGGTATCCATCAGGAGCCTTTGTTTCAATTAATAGATAACTACCTATACTTATATATTTTGATTCAGCTACACCTTCTTCATTTGTTATTAAATGATCAATTACCAAATCCTCAGAGTCAATCTGTTGGTTTGTATTTAAATCCTTATATAAATCAAATTCAGCCCCTTCTAGATTTAATATCTCTGAATTATCATTTGCTAGTGATTCACCAATTTTTTCAAGTCTAATTTTCGATTTATATACCTTGTTTACTATTTCTTTATCTTGGTTTATTTTTACAATTTGGTTCGGCTTACTAACTTCGAAATCCTGCTCAAATCCACCAACATATTTGTCATTTACTTTAGTTTCACTAATGTGATACTTTCCTAATTTTAATTCATTCGGTGATGTTACTATATTACCATTCTTTGTAGTTGTATAAACTTTGTTAAAACCAGGATAGGTACTTGATGTAACCGTGAACTCAACATTGGATAAAGCAGCTGTTGTTCCATCTATACCTTCACCAACTTTTGTTAATTTAAATCCACCAGTTGGTACTGGTTCTGTTTTAACTTTCATATAACCACTCTCTTTATCAGCACCAACATGGATAATATCTTGTCCTGCATCATATAGCTGTTCTGTTCCTGATAATACTGGAACCCAACTATAAGTTCTTAAACTAGAAGGCTTAGTTGAGGCAGTTTTTGTTGATATTTTTACATTATCGCTACCAGTTGGATTACTAACATTATAGTTTCCGAAATCATCATAACTTGCATATTTACTATCCCAAACTTTATTACTATCTTTCAGGATGATAGAATAATCACTTGTAGCTTCATCATACTTTAAAGTTTGCACTTTCGGATTAGTCTTGTCTTTACTTAAAAATGATGGAATGGTCTCCCAAGAAGCTAAATCATTTTCAATATCGGCAATTTCTTGTTTATATTTATCTGGCTTATGAATTGTCCAACTATCTAGAAAGTATGGGTTCCAACTTTCCATTGGGTTTCCAATGACACTTCGTTCGTTTGTGCTTAAATAGTCCCATATTAGTAGCTGCGTTGAAAAAATGTAATCAGTGTTCTTTGTTTGATTAAAGTGTTTTGTTCCGCTAGAAATAACGCGATCTAAATATGTCCTTGTACTATCTTTAAATTTATTGTATTTACTCTTGTTACCACTCACTTCTAGTCCGACCGATAATGTATCACTTCCTGGCTCAATACAAAATACATAATGTCCATCTATTTTATATACTCCCCAATATCCCCACATTGTAGAGTTAATCTCAGAGTAATCTACAGAAGAACGAACTTCTGTTAACTTTGCACCGGATGCTTTAGTCAATTGATCAGCATCTAGAGTTATAAAATTTTGTTCTTCTGGAGCATCATCTAATTTAGTACTAATTTGATCTGGGCTCAGTCCTGTTAGATCGATAACTTCGCTATCCATTTCACTATTGACTTCAGATGCATCATAATGCCCATAACCGATCGATATTATGACTCCCAGCATTATACCTATAATTAATATTATCTTTCTCATATTCCCCTTTATCACTTAATTGTTAGGGTATATCCCTACACCCTTATATATGACAAACGTAGATAAAGTACTTTAAAATATTAAAAAATATAGTTTGCTGTCTCAAAGATTTAATTAGCTAGATATCGACCCAAAAGCCATTTCAAACGAATATTACTCTTCTAAATCAGCTAAAGAACAAAAAAAGAACCCGCATTAGCAGGCTTCTTTTTCTTGTAACATTCTTTAAAAAATATATTTTACGTTTTAATTCTGCATTTATCAAAAGAGTCAATACATAAAGTGATGATATATCATTTGGGACTGTTAAGTATGAAGTGCGACAAAACTCAAGATTATTGGAATTCGTGCCAATAGAGAAAAATGGCTATAAAAATATGAAGAAATTTATGAATTATAAACAACTATCACTAGAACAAAGATTAAACGTTCAATATTCTAAACTTATTAAAAAACTATCAAACCGCAAAATTTCCAAACTTATTGGAGTTCATCACTCAACTGTTTCAAGAGAAGTTAAACGTAATTCGGTTACTCTTAGGGAACCTTTATGTGACTAATATATCGTTAAATACGAAGCTCACACCGCTAATAAGAAATACATAGGGCGACGAGCAAAGAATCGTGAAAAAAGCAATTCCTGAAATAATTGAAGGCAAAATTAAGAAATTTAACTCCATTACCACCTTAGCTGGCAAATGGCGCTTATACATTAAAGACTTTCCAAGTAACACTACTATTTATAAATGGATTAAAGCAGGTATCATAAAAATCCCCACAGCGTACAGGTCGGCTTTTAAACTTAAAAGACCTATAACAAAGGGAAATCTCAGTCTCATGAACGTGATGCAAATACAAAATCAATTCACAACCGACCTATTGATATAACTAGACGATCGAGTTATGGTCATTTGGAATTAGATTTGATTGATTCTGCTGGAAACGGCGGATACATTATAAGTTTCATTGAACGAGTAACAAGGTTTACCGTTACTAAATACATTGACCGTAAAACTATTGCAAATGTTAACCCGTTCATCTATAAAATCATGAAGATATAAACTGTCAATTCAATTACCACTGATAACGGAAATCAATTTTTACAACTTTACAAGTTAAAGAAATTTAATAGGCAACTTGAAATTTATTACTGTGATCCAGGTAAACCCCAACAAAAAGGACAAGTAGAATGGTTCAACAAACAACTGAGACGTTTCTTTAAGAAACATATTCCGTTTAATAGCAAGTGTACAAGGCGTCTTAAACATTGTACTAATATACTCAATAATAAAGAACTACATGTACTTAACTACCACAGTCCATCAGACTTAAAATATTTGATAAAAAAATAGACTAGCAAAAACTAGTCTATTGATATAATACGTATAACTAACACTTATAAAAGTGTCGCACTTCTAAGTTGCTATTCCAGAATACCTGCATGATAGTCTGCACCAATTAATCCTGATTCTTTTATAAAACCTTCAATTGATTGTTTAGCGTATTTTTTTAATAGTTTGTCATTAATAAAAAGAGCATCATCAGCCTTTCTTGAAAAAGATAGAGAACTATTATCAAGTTCTTTATTATCATTAGTTTGATAGTTTCGTACTTTATGTTTTCAAAGTTACCATCTAAATAATCAAAATAATCTAGTGTGTTTTCGATGTTCTTTGCTTCTTTTAATGACTTTTTATCATCATCTACATATTCATAATACTTTGAGTTCCATGTTCCAGGGTGGTTAAATTGTACTTTGAATATAACACCTGCTTTAGTCATCATTTCCTTTCCATAAAAAAAGAGTCCTTTGCAAGAACTCTCCTTTTTAATCTTTATTATCAATATATATATTACATCAAGTAAGCATTTATTTTATTACTTTTACAAGTTGATTAATCATATCACTTTGATATCTTCTGGGTTTATGTTCAATTCAATTTTTTCGTTTCCATTATTTAATAAGTCATTATAATGAACCATCTCTATCTGTTCATTATATGAAATACAGTCATCTAGAATTTGTAATTCTAAATATCCCGACTCTTTAGTTACAAAATAACACACTTTAGTATCTAAAATCGGTGTTATTAAACTGTAGCCATCATATAAAAATTTATTACTATTTTTCAATTCTATATACTTCATATTAACTATAAGTCTATTAGAAGTATAGCGCATTGTATATTGAGTATCCATTTCCCACTTAGTATTATTGTAAGTAATTATCACATATGTTGAGATTAGTGTTACTACAATAAGCATTAATATAATAATTTTTTTCATTTTAGTGTTTTACCCCTCTATAGTCTAATGCACCTGATTTTGTTAATGTCGCTTGTTTTACTGTGTATAAATACTGGTTACTTGATGAATCATAATATTTGTAATCATATAATTTTGCAGTATAGTAAGTGTAGTCTTTAATATCTGTACCTACATTTCTCAAACTAGAAGCTACATTTTGGCAACCTACTGCTCCTCCTCCACTAGATAAAGAAACACTTGCATTTGCCACTCCATAAGAAGCACCGAAGTTAATACTTGCCGTTACAGGTTTTTTAGTAGAACTCCAACAGAAAGATGAGCGTTTAACATTTTTGCTGAATCCAGGAACATACGCATATGTTCTGTAATTGTATTTTGTTTGTCCCAATACTTTCTTAACATATTTCCCATATCTTTGTTTCTCATTTTTAACTACAAATTAATTATAACACCAGGCACGAGCCACTTCAATAACACTTAAAAGTATCATGTCAATTATATTAAGCAACACTTTACTATTTTTTTTATTCAAAAACCCTCTTTTTGAAGGCTATCTTTAACTGCTCTTAAGTTATTAATTTTTTTTCAATTTCCTCTTGGCACTCCGTTTTAACTCCACTAATTCCGATGGCCATAGTTATCTCCTTTACTCAAAGATTAACATATAGTCAAACTGCTTTATCTTATTTTTCTTTAACAAAACTTCTCTAGTTTAATTGGTGCAACAAAAAAAATTACTCATACTTGAGTAACTTTTTTGTTATTAGTACTTCATTGAAGATAAATAAGTTTATACCGATTAATTAAGTACAGAGACCAATATAGGTTTTTCTAATGTTCTTATTTTTTTGACTAAAATATAACAAAATGATCTAATATCATGTCAGTTCATTTTCCTGTTATTTGTACTTCCCTTGATATATTCTAATATTCGTGTTCATCAGTAAGTTTTTAATTTTGATAACCAATAAAAAGCACTTTTTTAATATCCGCTTCATTAATATGAACAAAGTTCAGGTTTTCATCATCTTGTAGAATGTTACAAAGGTAATCTTTATTTACTTCTCCAATTGTCATATTGTTTCTAATAATTAATAGTTCTAAGTTGGGCTTTTCTTTCGTAACAATCACACTACCAATAGGTAAATATATATTATTCATTGACTACCCTTTCTTCATCACTTGATGCACTCTCTTTAAGTCTTGTTTTTTATTTTCGATAACAATATAATCTACCAGTTCCCCTTTAGATAAATATATTAAATTCTCACCGTTCTTGACTTTAATGCTCTTACTTAATAACATTGTAAGCAAGTAATTTTCAAGTGGTTTACTTACGTTTATTGCTTCAAGTATTAATACTGCGTCCCCTGCTTCAAAATCATTTAATTCTTTATCACATCTTTAATATTAATATATTTTCTAATCATCTTTCTCCATTTCAAACCTTAATTTTCATCTTTAGTTATATATTGCCCAAAAACATCTTCTAGCATTTCATCCACTGTACTATATCCAACAAAGTCAAGTGTATCTTGTAGGTATTGGCTACATTTCTTTTTGCTTCTTACATAATCAAATTCAGCTGGATATTCACATGTTCCATCGTAATAGCCAATATACAAAGGCGAATCATATGTATCTCCACTTTCAGTTGCGGGGGCTCCAAACATTATATTTACTGGTTTATCTTTACCAAATGCATATATTACATCATCATTTGGGAAAAAATTTACTCCGAATAATTTATCAGAAATCATAGCTTTATATATTCCAATAGCCTCCTCATTTGAAGTATAAAGGACATCATATGAATCATCTGCTATAGTTTGTACAGATACTGTGCTACCATCCCTCATTGCAAGCATACCTAACATATCACGAGTTTCACTAAGTAGTTCATACTCCTCTATATCATTCAATTTATATTCACTAGGCTCTGTACGATGTTTATCTTGCACAAAAATAATATATATAACACTACACGCTAACATTATTACAATGCTTAAAAAAACTAATTTCTTATTCATTTATACCATCCCATGTTTCAAAATACTCGCTTAACGCGATCTGATTTAATAAATTTTGACAACTATCCCCATATTCAGGAATCACTCCAAATTTATCTACTAATTCCCCATCTATCATAAGTGCCAAATCCTGCATAGCTTCCAAGTCATCACCAGTAGCCTTATCCTGTACATATTCAGTTATAGACCCGTATTTTGAATATATCTCATATGAATCTGCAATAAATTTATATATTTCATCAGGAGGCATTTTTCCCTCCTTTAATTCAATGGCATCATATATATATGGGTTGTACTCTACACGACTAGATATTCTATTTTTCCTTGTTCTAATCCTATTGCTCCTTGTTCAATCAACTCGGCTGAAAGCGCGAGTGTCCAAGGGTCATCTAAAACACCAGCACCTTCAGTAACAAAATCTTCAATCCATGTACCAGCAAACAACATGTAACCTGCTGCTCTACTAGCATAACCCGCTACCATTTCAGAAGCACCGAGTGCATAATCAAATCCAGAGGTTTCACTTATAGTACCCGCCACTTGGCGAAATTGGTTACTTGGAATAATAAGTGGTGCAGCAATTGAACTATACATCCCCTTATCTAAAGCCTCTATTTTAAGTCTTTCACTTTCAATATCTTCGATCTCTGTACTGAACTTCATATAATCTGATGCATCATCCATAAATTTTTCATAAACCCTTTTGTTGCTTCGATATATTCGCTCAGCTTTTCGTTGTTTCATCTCATCAATTGGATTTAATAACGCCTCACCAAAACTATCATTTAGTTCGTTTTCTCTTGCTGACATCCAATTTTGTAAAGAACCACTTGTTTCTAACCTTATATTAGAAAGCAACTCTTCTGTCTCTTTTTGCGTTGCAACAACTTCACTAATACTAATGTCTACAACTTTTGATAAATCTTTTGGGCGAAGTTTATCAATTGATACAACATCGACATCTTGTAACTCTGCTTTTATCACTTCAACTTCTTCAATTATTTGTCCATGTGATTCTTCAAATTCCTCAATTTGTTCAACTACTTTATCAATTGCTTTGCTCTCAAACTCCTCTATTATTTCTCTTGCTTCCTTCAGAGCTAATAAATTATCTTCAAGCAACTCAAGTAAATTATTAGCCTCTGTTTTATTATCATCAAAACTATCACGGCTATACCTCAAGCTCATACAATCCCCTTTTTGTTAGCTTTATCTTGATTCTCCAAAAATTCTAATATTTTACTTAAATTTTCTACTAGTGTTTCGGCACTATCTTCGTAATCATTTTGAATGTGTTCAACTATGTTATCAAGTTTTCGTTTACATCCGATTCCACTTTAAAAAGTTTATTCTCTGTAGTAACCTCAATCATTGAAGCTAATGCTGACACAATAAATGGGATATTTTCCTGAAGTTCTTCAAGTTTTAATATCGTTTCTTCTATTTCTTCTGCATTAATATTTATATTTTTCATATTCTCCCCTATAGATATTCTAATGAACTAATTGCATCGTCTATTTCATCAGATATTAATTGTAGCTTTCTTACACAAACTTCAATCTCATCAACTGAATCCTCTTCAGTTTACTATTTGAGACATGAGCCTCTAGTTTAGATTTAGTAGTTTGTAAAAGACTAATTTGCTCACTAATCTTTAATTTGTAGGAATTTAATTCAACTTTGAATTCTGTTCCATAATCTCCTGTTGGGCTCCACGTGTTTTCAGTTATATTTTTAAATGCCATAACTCCCTTTCTTAATTCCCTATATAAATTTAGTTTATCACATCTCAAAAATAAGATTGTGTTAAATAAGTAACAATTTGTACTTATTTTTGCTTCAACTTCTAACTGTTATATTAAACTATATTAGTCATTATTAAGTTTATTCTTGCTATATAATAAGGAATGAACCAACACAATGTCAGTCCATTCCTTATTATATAGTACTTCCTTTAAGATACTTATTAGCTAATATTTTTGATTAGCAATTGTATCGTTTCATAATAAATTTGAACCCACCTCTTCTGTTCTAACTTATTATAGTAATACTCTGAACTTCGAATATCACTTTCTAATTTTTCAATCATATATTCCTTCCTCTTTGCAGTACATTCATCTCTACTTAAAAAGAAACTTACATGATCTATCATATCAGTGATTAGTCGTAAAGTATTATATTTATAATTTATACTAAGATAGTTTGTTATCTCTAAGCTAAATCCTTGGTTTGATAAAGATTCTATTCGCTCTAAATCAACATGTGGATTATTACTTTGTTTATTTTCAATTAACACATTGTTGTGATGGTAAATAGTATTCCTAACATTTGAAATATTACCATCAATCTTGGGCATGTTAACACTTTTTATCTTGCTTTTCAATATTTTGTACACATGTATAAGTTCACTTAACGTAGCAAATGAATACAACTCAAATAAATTTTCTTTATCTAACATTATACCTTGTTTATTGTAGTTAAAATTTGTATGCTGTAACCTGTTAATAACTCTATCTTTCTCAGTATCTAATGCATTTTCATATACATCACTCATATAAACTTTTACGCAATGTTCAAATTCTTTTACAACTGACTCTATAGCCGAATTGAAATAAAAATGAACCAATCCAGCTGTTCTCATATCAAAAAATGAAATTCCATTATATTTTCCTTCAACAGGTACGTTTAAATGTAAAATATTTCGTGATTGTTTTAGCATGTTCCATGACGTATTATATTTTATATATTTACTTGCAGCTTTTTTAGTATCCAATCCCTCAAAAATCATGCCTTGACTCTCTAGCAAAGTAATTATCCGGTCCATATTGACTCCTTAAATACGAAAAAAGGCCGACACAAAGGTCAGCCTACAACATATCGGTTGTTATCATACTATAATAATAACACACTTTACTAATGAATTCAAGAAACTAGATAAATATTTTATCTCAAAGTTCCTTCTTGACTATATTATAACAAAATGAACCAACATCATGTCAGTTCATCATTTCGTGTTATTAGCACTTCCTTAGAAATAATGAAACAAATGATCAGTTCATCTACGAATTACCTTCAGTTGATCCTTGACATCGAAATGGAAATATTGGATTTAATAACTCAAATTCAAAAGTATCCAAATTAACACGTCCAACACATTTTGAACTTTCATATAATTTTAAAACAAATGTAGCCATTTCTTCAGCTGTATGATAGTTTCCACTGTATTCAAACACCTCGACTCCCTTTGCTACTCTAGCAAACTCTGTTGATGTTGCATTTGGAGCTAATACTTTTACTTGTAGGGGTTTCTCTTCTATCAGAAGTTCTTGACTCAATCCTTCTGTAAAGGCACTAACAAAAAATTTTGTAGAACAGTATGTTACTGCTTGATTAACAATTGAATAACCACCTGTTGATGATACATTAATTAATTGAGTCCCTTTAATATTTTGATATTTATTTACATATAGGGTTGATAAAATTACGAGCGATGTAACATTTAATGAGATCATTTGTTCTACTTTTGAAAGGTTTTGATTCGAAATTTTACTGAAGTCACCAAAACCAGCATTGTTTATTAACGTTTCGATATTATACTTTTCTACTTTATTAAACAGCTTATATGCATTTGATACTAGTGATAAATCTATTGCTATTACTCTGACATCTAATTTTGGATTTATTACATGAACTTCTTCCTTTAATTTTAAAAGTTTTTTTTCTGTTCTTGCAACAATAATTAAATTTTTACCACGCTCAGCAAATTTCAATGCTAATGAATGCCCAATACCCGATGAGGCTCCAGTTATAAGTGTATAATTCATTTCCATGTTTATCTCCTAAATTTTTTTATTTTTTATAATGGAGTCATAGTTTTCAATTTTATACTCAATGTAATTCATGGACTTTTCTAAGAGTTTTATTTCTTCTTGAATTTTCTTTTTATTCTCCAGTAAAATACCACGGCGCTCTTCTACTGTGTTTTCACCTTGTGATGTTAACTGAATATATTCTTTTAGTTTAGATATTCCCATTCCTGCTTCTCGCATATTACAAATAAATTCAAGTCGATTTAAATCATTTTGATTATAAATACGATAATTGCTCTTAGATTTCTTTACGGTATCTATCAGACCTATTTTCTCATAGTATCTTAATGTATGTTTACTTAACCCTGTCTTCTCACTAACTTCTTGAATTGTCAATATTCCTCCATTACTTCTTTAGTTTATCATTTAGAGTGTGCTCTAATGCAAGTGAAAATCTTTAAAAATCTGTTTTTATCTATAATAGAGTAAAATGAACTACTTTTATTTCAGTTTATTTTTATAATCATATATCGGCATTAGACTACTACTACAAAGTTTTATAGTATGTATATTTTTAAGATAGATACTTCTGTTTTACAACACTTAATGAAAGTAATAGTATTATTGTAAAATAAAATTCTACTGAAGAAGAACCAGTTGATGCCAAAACTTCATCATTCATATTAAGCTCTTCCTCTTTTTCTGAAACTTCACTATTTTCAAGTTGAGATAGATTGTCCTTATCATCTGTTGTTAATTCTTGATCTTTACCTCCACCGATTTCAGGAACCGTTATACTAGGTGTTTGCATTAATATATTTTCAATTTCCAATTTTACTAGTTCGTTATTTGTAGTAATCGTTATTTCATGTGGGGTTGCATCTAGTATGTAACCACTTGGAGCCACTGTTTCAATTATTTGATAGTTCCCTAATGGTAAATTAATGCTTGTCGCAATACCCTCATCTCCTGTTACTACATGATCCACTATATTTCCTTCACTATCTAATATATCAAACTCTGCTCCACTTAATGTATTCCCCTCTTCATTTACTTTTGTTATCTCTATATTTCCCATTGAATAGACATTTACAATTTCAACTTCGAAAATCATATCATCATCGTCGCTTGTGATTATTACGTCATATGGTGCTGGATTTAATGTGTATCCCGTTGGAGCTACTGTTTCAACAACTTTATATGCTCCAAGCGGTAAGTTAGTGCTTGTTGCCATACCACTATCGTCAGTTACTACATGATCTACTATATTTCCTTCACTATTTAAAATGTCAAATTCTGCTCCTGAAAGAGTATTGCCATCTTCATCAATTTTTGTTATTTGTATATTTCCATGAGTATAGTCAACCCAACTACCAGCATCCATATCAAACCATACATCATCTCCTACAATATCTGGAACTTCTGTATTGTATGTAGCTTCAAACTGGTTATGATAGACTTCTTCTTGATTTACGATTGTCATATCATAGGTAAGTAAAACTGGTACATCAAACGCCATTGTACTATCAATAATCATGTTACCTTCTGTATCATACGAATAGGTAAAATAGTCATCCATATTTATCCATGCCTCATCTTGCTGAGCATAAAAAGAATCTTCCACATACTCCATACCAGCACTATGACTATCAACACCATGAAAAGAATCAACGTGGTTTCTTTGGCCATTAATTAATACCTGATATGTCATTGTATCACCAACTTCAACAAAGTCACCAAACGATCCTTTATTTGTATTCGCATCTGTATCAACTTCATCCGTGATAGTAATATGTACTTCACCACCGACACTATCGGTAATCGTAATATCTTCATTACTATCTACATCTTTAGCTGTAATTGTAAATACTGCATTCCCTCCAAAATCAACAAGTGTTTCGCCTGCCATCGTTAAATCTTTAAATGTAAGAGTAACTATTCCAGATGTAGAAATATTTATATCAAAGATATTACTATCAATTGAATATGAAATGTCACCATCACTAGATACTAATGGGCTAAAATCAATTATTATTTGTTGTCCTGTAACTTCTTCTGCTGAACAAGCAGGTTCAACTGATTCATATTCAAAATTAAACTGAATTTGATATCCTTCTGTAATTGACTCCATATTAGAGGATAGGTTGTATGTAAAACAACTACTATCTTTATTCTCTTTTGCATTAAGGCTTTCTAAGCCCAAACCTGGTACGACTGCCTGAAATATAACAGCAATCAACGTTATAATATTAAACTTTTTTATAAACATAAAACCTCATTCCTTATTTTCATTTTCAAATTTATAACCAGAACCATATACTGACTTTATACGTGAATCATTAGTGATTTTCCTCAGAGTATTTATATTTTTATCTACTACCCTTTCACCTGCTGTTACATTATAATTCCATACATCTTTTAGCAATTGTTCGCGGTTTAAATCTACATTAGGATTTGATATTAAATAAATCAATAGTTTATATGGCTTTGGAGCAAGTTTTAGTTTCTTACCTTTAAATATAATTGTTTGCTTTTGTTCATTAATTATATAGCCTGCAATTTCATATGTGTATTTATTAATCTCTAATTCACCAATCCTAATAATTTTAAGTTGTAATTCTTGATAATGAATTTGTTTAGACCAGATGTCATATATCCCCATCCCCATCCAATTAATACGTTGACATGCTGTTGTTTCCTCACTTAAAAATATAATAGGTCCTTCAAATATCGAACGTAACGAACTATAACGGCTATTAATTAACTCGCAATTGTAATAATCTAAATTAGCAACAATCATTGAATAAACATTATCCGCTAAGTATGTTATTAATTTATTTTTCGTAAAACATATATCAAATTTTATATTCCAATCATCTTGCTCTTTTAATGTATTCCAATAATCGAAATTGGGATCTATTATTAGTATTTTAAATTTATTCTCCATAACCTTCTCCTAGCATGTTTAAATCCTAACACAATATTCTTTGGAATTTTAACGAAATAAACTATAAATTACTCTATGTAATTCCAGTTTGATGTGTATCTGGCTTTTGTTGTCGAGAAGTTTTATCCCATGTATTATCTCTTTTAAAATGACGCAATATTGATTGAGGATAAATTTGGGTTAAAGTAAATAAAAATTTAGTTAAGTAATATGTGTCGGATACTGTTTTAGTAAATTTAAGTTTTGCATTTTTTTCCTTATTGTATAAAATAGACCAGATGAAATTAATAAATAATATATATGTACACATAGCTATAAACAATACTAGGACTAATATAAGCATTCTGGTAAAACCTTCAAATAGTAGTACATCAACTATTAATATTAAGGTATAGATTAAGATTGAATATTCAATAGCCATAAGCCATGGTTTTATTAAAGTTGCACATAACTCAACTTTCTGGATTTTTTTTAATTTATTAGATTTTATAATTTGTTTAAAATATTTAAATGATTGGACATTTCCTTGAGCCCAGCGTACTCGTTGTTTAACAAGTGCAGGTACATCATTGACAATACCTGATTGTTTTATATAAATATCATCATATTGAACATTATGAATTTGATCTCCTAGTTTTAAATAAAGTCTTGTTGATAAGTCAAAATCTTCAACTAAAGATTTACTCCATGGCTTCTCCTCTAATTTTTCAAGAATTGATAATCTACAAAATTGCCCATTACCACCAAATGCAACTGTATCCGTTATGTTTCGCAATGATTGCATAGAATTAATTATTTGAGCAAACTCCAAATCTTGAGCACTATCTGCGCCTAGCTCTACTACCCTAACTTTCGACTGGAGTCCTGTTATTTTAGTGTCTGATTTAAATACCTTATTCACTTTTTCAAAATAATCTGGTTCAACTTCGGTATCTGCATCAATAATTGTTATAAGAACTTCCTCATAATTTAGTTTTCGATCATTAATAACAGTTAGTAATTGATAGTATGCCCAATTTAAGGCTTCTCCTTTTCCATCTTGTGCATTTGGTTTACATCTTTTTAAAACATGTTTTCTTATATCTGCACATTTTGCAACCTCAAATAGGGTGTTATCACTACTAGCATCATCAATTACATAAATATTTAAATTTTTATATTGGTTATTACATAGACTTCTAAGTGTTTTATTTATTACAAGTCCTTCGTTCATGCATGGAATTAAGACAAATATATCAAGGTCATTAACCGCTTCGCCATTCTCACTTATATCATTAGTATACTTTCGCTTTCGATAAGCATATAAGAGCACTATTGTTTCTATTGTATAGAAAAGTAAGACAATTATTGAAAATAGATAAAATATTACATTTAAGTCGTGAATGGTAGTATTGAAAACTAAGTATAATGGACTTTTGATATATGCCAAATAAAATATGCATAGAATTATTGGAAAAGTTCCAAATATTAATAATAATGATTTTTGAAACGGCCTCATATACTGTTTAAAACACAGATACATCCCATAACTTGATAACACAATAAGAAATATGATATTTGAAGCAATATAAAACATTTGTAAAACATTTTTCATCATCCATAAATTATTTGTAAATTGCTCAATTACTAAATACTGAGCACTAAGCATTAATACTATAAATAATATTAAGCTTATACCACTAGTGTTATCATTATTTTCTATACTACCAAATGCTAACTCACAAACTATACCAATCTTTAATACTTCAATAGAGATACTAACTGCGTATATTAATATAGCCAATAATAAATTGGTGTTATCTTTAACAAAGTGAATAAATGCTGTATTGGGTAACATTACATTAGTATCATCAACCGTAACAACATTGCCTATTAACATTAAAATACATACCACTACTATATAACCTATTACTGAGTTACATAAACTTTGCTTTAACGTTGTTTGTTCGTGTTTATACAAACATAAATATAATAATGGAAAAAACATACTTAACAGGTTTGTGTAACTAGAATCATAACTAACTAAATCAATAGTAACATTTGATCCAAGTAATATATTTAATGCAGAGTATGTTAATAATATTACTGTCATAGTAAATAATAATAATATAATATTTTTATTAAATACAACACTCTTACTAAAGTAACGAAATAGTATAATTATTAGACAAATAAGAATAAATAGCCAAAACCTATTCTGATATATACCATATAAATTGTATTCTCCAAATAGCAAGGATACAGTCGTAATAAGCACATCAACTAATTTATAACTAATGTAAAATATTGCTGAAACTATTGCTAACCAATTAATGTAAAACGGAAACTTATCACTACACTTATTTAACTGAAATAATACGTAACAACTGGGAACTAATATTAATATTAGTACAGCTAGATCTATGTTATTTTTAGTATTTAATATTGTTAGTATATCCGTAAAATTAAATAATATAACGAATATCAACATTGAAAAAACACGCTTGGATGTAAATAAAGTATTCATTATTAATCCCCCACAAATTAAATTTTTGTAAATTACCACATACTTAGCAAGATACAATTCTATACATTTTATATCCTACCATAACCTTTTGACAAACTTTGTTACAATACGGTAATATTTGCCACATTTTTGGAAAATTACAAAAAGCCTCTCAACATAATTGAGAAGCTTCTTTTATAACTAATACTTTTATTAGTAAAATATTTAATTTTTAACCGTGGGGGTTATTCATTTGGATAATACTTTTTAGAAAACAGTAATAGTTATGGTAGATATATCCATGTAATACATTGATATACATTTTAATTATGTATCAATTTCTAAGTATAAAATGTCCTAATTTACTCACACTTTATTTTTCATCATTGATAATATCTATTATTTGCTTTGAACTTGCACCGTTTCCAAATGGGTTGGATGCTTCGCTCATTTTGTTATATTCAATTTGATTTTCTAATATTAATTCTACAGCATCTATAATACTGTTTTTATCTGTACCAACAAGTCTTAATGTCCCCGCCTTTACCCCTTCTGGTCGTTCTGTTGTATCACGTAGAACAAGAACAGGAATTCCCAAACTTGGGGCCTCTTCTTGAATGCCACCACTATCTGTCAATATTAGATGTGTATGTTTCATTATATTATGAAAATTCACTGTATCTAAAGGTTCAACAATTTTTACATTACTACTTGTTAAAATTTCATTGGCCTTTTTTCTTATTTCGGGGTTCCTATGAATTGGATAAACAATTTTGTAATTATTATGATATTTTATTGCAATTTCATTTATTGTTTCAAATAGTTCATCTAATTCATTCAAATTTTCACGACGATGTACTGTCATTAGTATTAATTTTTTTTCAGGTTCCCACTCAAGTATAGAATGTGTAAATGATGGTTTTATTGTATATCTAAGCATATCAATAACTGTATTACCAACAACGTAAATAGAGTCTATTTTTTTACCTTCGGATAGAAGGTTATAGCGACTAGTTTCTGTTGGTGCAAAATTATAGTCTGCAATTAAACTTACCATTTGACGATTAGCTTCCTCGGGAAATGGTGCTTGTAGATTATATGTTCTTAAACCAGCTTCAATATGTGCAAGCTTCACATTATTATTAAACGCTCCCAATGCACCAGCAAGTGTACTTGAGGTATCACCATGTACAAAAACAACATCTGGAGATTCAACTTTAATAATTTTATCTATACCATGTAAGGCATTACTAGTAATATCTGAAATACCATTACATTCTTTCATTATTTTAAGATCATAATCCACCGTTATTTGAAAATATTCTAAAAGTTCATTAAGCATTTCCAAGTGCTGTCCAGTATTGACAATTATACATTCATTTCCTTGGCTCTTTGCTTCGACAATTACTGGATAAACTTTTATAAATTCTGGTCTTGTACCAAATATAAACATTAATTTTTTCATATTGCTCCTTTTTTTGAATATATTAAATATTCATGGAACAATTTTATCATTATCGGTAAATTAAACTTGTTACAATAATGTAATAATCTTCAATTAATCGATAACATCTTTGACCATAGATTATGTAAAAAAAACTTCTTAGTGAAACACTCTGTGGAGAATGCTTCATTAAGAAGTTTAAATATAAATGGTACGGATGAAGGGAGTCGAACCCCCACACCTTACGGTACTAGATCCTAAGTCTAGCGCGTCTGCCAATTCCGCCACATCCGCATTTACATAAAGTATTATAACAAGATATCATACGTTTGTCAAGTGTATTTTAAAATAAATTGATTAAAAAAAGTAGGAACATTATCCTACTTAATCATATCACTAATTGGATTATAGTGATTATTATATAAATCAGTTTTATAGCATAAAATAAATTGATTATATGCTTCTGTATTTTTGATTAACTCAGTTACTACTACTTCTTTATTATTTTCCAAAGTACAAATTTCTAAGTTATTAAAATCTTCTACTAAAGATATAATTACTTTTGGCTGAATATTTTGATTGTAGAATAAATGGTCACCGACATTAAGTTGTTCTAATTTTGTTATGTTATATGTATTTGTCATTTTATTCAAGTATGTACTTTCTTGGATTTCTTGACTCGGTGCTACAATATAATTTTTACTCATATGGTACTTCGTATAATTTAGAATATTATCACTATTTATTAATAAAACTTTTTGAGGTAATTGATAACTATTACTACGCGGTATAAAGAAATAACTATATTTAACATCATTGCTAGATTTTGAAATTATTTGATCTCCATCAGATAATTGGTTTGAACAAGTAAATAATTTAGATTTTTGATCAGTATAAACTACAGACATTGCATTGATATATTGATGCAATTTAGTAACATCATTTATCATTTGTTCTGAACCTTCAGTCTTAAACTCAATTACAAACTTGTGTTCTGATTTTGTTTTATAAGCATCATTTAGATTTTGACAAATCTGATCTATATCTTTTGCAACTACTAATTTTGACTTTAAACCTAAGTAATTATCATATTCACTTAATTTAGGATCAAAGTTTGAGTAGAATAATAACTCTGGTTCTTCATTATTTTGAATTTGCTTATAAATTGTTTCTTGTTCTTTTTTTAAATGAGGTTTCGAATATTTATTAGCATCAGCTTTAAATATTTTAAGTTTATTATTCACTGATAACTTATTCAGCTCAATCGTAAGTTTAGGTGTTAATTGACAATTTATAAATACACATAAATATAGTCCTTCGTAATCAAGGTTTATATTAGACTGATTAATCTTAAGTAAAATTGGATTTTTCACTATCTTGCCACCTTATCAATGAATCTAATAACTTTTCGATTTTTTTGACCTAAGTATTTTCGTTCAAATAGATCACGTTCTTTTTCTAACTTTTCTATTTTAGCTTGCAATTCTTGTGTGTGATCTGCGTATTTCTCTTGCTGCTCTTGTTGATATTTTTCTGCCTCTTGTTGCACTTGGATATTTTCATTTTCTTTAATCGTTATTTGTTTATCAAGTTGAATAATTAGGCGTTTAATATCATCAATGTTAGATACTTCTAACTCATCAAATAGGTCTTGTAACTGCTTTTCTAGTTTAGTTAGCTGATTTAACTTTAAAGTATTTTCACTTGAAGAATATAATTCATTCCCCTTAATTGTTTCAACTAACTCTTTAATAAATAATTCATTTTTTACTACTGCTTGCTCTGATAATTGCTCATATGCATAAGTGATTAAATTAGTATCGATATTTGTAATAATTTTCTTGTTCATTGCTCTCCAAAAGTCTTATTTTTTACTTGTATATTATAACACGACATAAGAAAAAGCAATATGATAGTTTTATCATATTACTTAATTTCATTAAACATTATTAATTTGTCATCAACTTCAAATCCTAGATTAAGATATACATGCTTTGCTACTGGGTTTGAAAAGAAAATTAAGATTATTCTACCTGGTGCATAATCGTTTAAAAGCTTAGATACACAATCAGATGCATATCCCTTAGCTCCATGTCCTTCAATCGTAAACACTCCAGTAATTACTGCTGTACGATCACTGATTGCACTTAAACACGCAGAAGATATTATTTGATTATCTTTTTTTATTGCTGTAACTTGTGTTCGTTCAAACATCTCTACAACTGATTTATAATCATGAGGAGCAAACTCTTTAATAGTATCTAAGGATTGCTTGTAATTATCAATATCACTTGTACTTAGATAATTAACTTCATTATTAAGTTTATAGTTAGCTTCTGTTACTTGTAATGACGCAACTTCGTTTCTTGCATTACTAGGTACATTATAATATTTACTAATAATATCATAATAATCACCTGTTACGGTTCCACCTTGATGTTCAACTTTTACCATAAACTTGATTACGTCTTCAACCACTTCTATACTTGTATTTTCTGGAAATAAGTATGTGCAGTATTGGTTTCCAATTACATTAGTCATTGCTAATATTTCACCATCACGTTCATAAATATAATTTTCACTAGCAGCATCACTTAAGTTTCCATAAATGAATCCACTTCTTTTTAAATTTTCTATAATAAATTGTTTTGTTCTTTTAATATTACTTTCATCTACTTTAATCATATAAGCTCCCTTTTGTCTATTTGATATATTTCATCGTTTTTTCGATTATGTCAATAATAAAGAATAAGCATTTAAGCCTATCCTAATAAAACATCTAATGACAACATTACACATAATCCAATGATTGTAAAAATAGTCACCAATTCTCTATGTTCTTCTTTTGCTTGACTTTCGGGAATCAATTCTTCGACTACTACAAACAACATAGCCCCTGCAGCAAAAGCTAAAGAAAATGCAAGAATCTTTTCCATTTGTGATACTAAAGCAATTCCAATAATAATCGCAATTGGCTCAACAAGCCCTGATATTTGTCCCATCATAAAACTTTGTTTTCTAGTTTTTCCTTCACGATATAATGGAAATGAAACAGCAGCACCTTCTGGAAAGTTTTGAATACCAATACCAAGCGTAAGAGCAATTGCTGGCCCTAGTAATAACGGATCACCGGTTGCAGCAAATGCACCAAATGCAACTCCTACTGCTAGCCCTTCCGGGATATTATGCATTGTGATTGCCATTACTAATAAGGTTGTTCGTTTCATCTTTGATTTAGTACCTTCAACTAAATCTTGGTTTGGATGAAAATGTGGAGTAACTAGATCAAGCATTCTTAAAAATAATGCTCCAGCCATAACACCTGCTACTACAATTAATACAGGATTTAGTTTATTTAAATCTTCAGCGTAATCTAACGCTGGAATTATTAGCGAGAAGAAACTAGCAGCTATCATCACTCCAGCCGCGAATCCTAACATTCCGTCAAGTACAACTTGTTTAACTTCCTTAAAAAAGAAAATTAGAGATGCCCCTAGTGCCGTTAATCCCCATGTAAATAGACCTGCCACTAGTCCAGTTATATATATATGTTCTGTTATAAACACTTGTAATCCATTCATAATAACACCTTCCTTAAATCTATTATAACACATCTTATTTATAACGAATATAATTAACTTTCTTTCTTATATTGTTTAATAGTATTCTATCATATGGTATAATATTATTGATAAAAATTACAAATAGGAGATAATATGGGTAGAGCCTTTGAAGTACGTAAAGCCTCAATGATGAAAACATCTATTGCTAAGGCAAAAGTTTACACTAAACATAGTCGTGCTATTTATTTAGCAGCTAAAGCTGGAGTTCCAGATCCAGATAATAATACAACATTAAGACGTGAAGTAGACAAAGCTAAGAAGAACCAAGTTCCTGCTGATACTATTAAACGTGCAATTGATAAAGCTAAGAATAACTCCGGAGAAGATTTCGTAGCAATGCGTTATGAGGGGTTTGGTCCTGGACAAGTAACTGTAATTGTTGACTGTCTTTCAGATAATGCAAACCGTACTGTAAGTGAAGTGAAAAACTGTTTTACAAAATCTAATAGTAAAATGGGGGTTAGTGGTTCTGTTTCTCACATGTATGATGAGTTAGCTGTTGCTGCCTTTGCTGGTGAGTATGATGAAGAAGAATTATTAGACAATTTATTAGAGCATGATGTTGAGCCAGAAGATATTGAATTTGAAGATGGTATGGTAACTGTTTATGCAGCTAAAGATCAATTCAATAACTTGATGACAGCTTTAGAAGATAGCTATCCTGATATTAGTTTCGAAATGAGTGAAATTACAATGCTTCCTCAATTTCAAACTAAAATTACTAGTGATGAAGAACAAAAAGATTTTGATAAATTAATGGACATGCTTAATGAATGCGACGATGTTCAAGAAGTATACCATAATGTAAAATAGGACCCTAAAGGTCCCTTTTTTTATTTTTTATCATCAAAAATATAACCCTCTCCTAGTACAGTTTTAATTCGTTTATCTCTTAATTTATTACGAATACTATTCATGTGAACATCTACAGTTCGTTCCTTAGTATAATCGATATTTGCTCCAGTTGCTTCTAAGAGTTCCGCTCGCGAGCACGGCCGATTTTTATTCATTACTAAATAACGCAATATCATAAATGGTGCATTTTGAAGATGATACTCAACTCCATTTATATATACCGATCTTGTTATATAATCAAATACATATGTAGAATCCTTAAAAAATACTTTTTCATTATATATTTCAAATATTCTATCTGCAATTAACTTTGAATCTTTAAACACCACTTCTCCTTTATTATATCTAGCCAAGCGCTTATGAACACCTGATATATATATAACAGTAATTGAATAAGCTGTTGCAAATTGTTCAAGCTTTAATATTTCAGCTCTTTTTGAATTGTCTAAATCAATAATCAATGCAACAATATCATATTGTCTATAATAATTAATCTCATGTAGCTCTGAAATATTGGTAAAACTTATTGTTGGACACATTCTTTTTAATGTCTCTAATCCTTCTAACTTGTATGTTAAAGTAAATTCTCTTATTTTCATATATTCCTCTCCCCCATTAATAATGATATGAATAACACTATTATATTTAATACATCAATTATACTTTTTAAACTTGTCTATTATATGATTATATTTAAAAGTAAATACAAGTGTGGAAATTAATATACGCATATGTCAAGAAAAAACGACTACTCATCGATAGTCGTTTCTGAATTTTCTTGTAAAATTTCTGCTTTTAGCTCTGCTTTTATATCATCTAAACTCATGTGTAAAGTATCAAAATCTACGTTTATGAGTGACTTACTGTGTTCAACATGATAATTTTTTATTTTTACTTTCTCAAATATTAAACTATTCATAATCATTGAAGCAACAATGATCTGACAGGTAATATACATACCAAACAAAAATAACAAATATTGGGAGTATACAGCACCATATAACACTTCATACGTGCTAGATTTTGCTAAATATATCTCAAACCCATAAGATGCAAAGAATAATCCAATAGTCGAAACTAAAGTTCCGACGATTGTTGTTTTAAAAGTTGACTTAACATTTGGTGCAAAATAGTATGTTATATAAAATACCATAAATAAAATTAGCAGCGTAATCAAGTTTTTCATTTGTAATATCTGAGATATTAATGCCGCTATATTTGCTGCATCATTCACAATTAAAAATGTACGTAACGCTTGCCCAGCAATAATAATTGCAAATAGCGATAGTACACCAAATCCAATGAATATAAATAATAATGCACTAATTAGTAATTCTTTATTTTTTGATCGCTCACGGCTATATTCATAGCAATCATTAGATATCTCAATAACTAATCTAACATTTGATGCTACAGTATATAAAATAAATATTATTAAAAGTATATATATTAACGGGTTAGTATCAGTGTATGTGTAAGTTTCTAAAAAGTTTAAAGCTGCGTCTCGATACTGAGACGGAACTAAAATTAATAAGCTTTCAATCAAGTCAAAAAATTTTGCAGGTAGCAAGCTGATTGTTAGATTTATTAATAATAAAATTGGTAAAATCGAATAAGTTAGAGCAAAAGCTAATGCTTTAGATTTTTGCTCATGTCGCTTATCTCTTAAAACTTGTAATATGTTTAAAACATATTGCTTACTTTTTTTAATTTTTTTCTTCATCTAGTTTCTCAATTCTTAAGATTGTATTGTATGCTAACTTTTCAATATCAAGATCTAATACTCCTTTATCCTTGAATGTTTTCATAATCAAATCTATCTGGTAATCAGAGTATTGTTTCTGACTCTGCTTTATATCTATTATCGCTTCTAATAAGTCAAATAGATCAACATCGTCTGCTTTATTTAAAGGGTTATAATAATGGTGGCGATTTTGAGCATGTTGACGATGAGCTTCTGCAAAATGTTCTTTCTCATACTGTTTGTATTGCTCAGTACCAAATTCGATTTTTTTTAAAGTTGGAAAATGCTCATCATAAACTGAGCGTATATATCCAGGATTCACTTTGTCAATATCATGTTCATCCGCACGAGATTGTAAATACTCACATATTAATTGATAATCAGTTTTAATCATTGATTTATGCGTAGTTATCATATCTTCAAAATTATTCATATCGCTCCTTAATATATTGATATAAGTATGCCAGTTCAAGATTTTCATTTCGGTTATAATGGGAATACATTTCTGCCTCTGCCACTTTTAACTGCTCTTTTAAACTGCTCTCTAAGTTCGGTTTATTTAGTAAACTTGCAGAAAGCAGTTGCTTTTGCAAGTTTTGTACATTATATAATACTTCATCAGTTTGCTCTTGATTTGAACTTAAACAATTTAACTTAGATTCTAGATCAGTTATTATTTGTGTTAGTTCATTATTCAACTAATTCACCATATAGATTGAATGTTTTGGCTTCTGTAATTTTAACATCTACAATTTGACCAATAAGTTGCTCTGAACCTTTAATATGAACCAATTTTAATTCTTCTGAATAACCAGCTAAGATAGTTTCATCCTTTTGGCTTGGTCCGTCAATTAATACTTTTACAACAGTCCCTACCATTGCCTGATTTTTTTCATTTGCATAATGTTTTACTTTTTCATTTAGACGATATAGACGGTCTTTTTTGATGTCCATATCAACGTTATCTTTCATTTTTGCAGCTGGAGTACCTTCACGTGGAGAGTATACAAATGTGAATGCAGTATCGTACTGGCAGTAATCATAGATTGATAATGTATCTTCGAATTGTTCTTCCGTTTCATTAGGATAACCAACAATAATATCTGTTGTTGTTGACATTCCTTTAATTTTTGATTTTAGTTCATCAAATAACTGTAAGTACATTTCTCTAGTATAGTTACGACCCATAATCTTTAAGATATCATTATTACCTGACTGAACTGGTAAGTGCATATGTGGCATGATGTTGTCATACTTCGCAATAACATCAATCATTTCACTATCAAAATCCCAAGGGTGTGACGTTGTAAAACGAACACGAGGAATTCCAATTTTAGCTACATCTTCTAATAAGTTAGCCATGCTATAACCTTCTAAATCTTTACCATAAGCATTAACATTTTGTCCTAGAAGTGTTACTTCTTTGTAATCTTGCTCTTTTAATTCTCTAATTTCATCTAAGATATCTTCTGGCATACGTGAACGTTCTTTACCTCTAGTATAAGGAACGATACAGTAAGTACAGAATTTATCACAACCGTAAATAATGTTAACCCATGCTTTTGTCTTACTAGCTCTTTCTCTTGGTAAGTTTTCAACAATGTCACCTTCTTGTGACCATACTTCAACAACCATCGCTTTAGCTTTCATTGCATCATCAATAAGTGTTGGTAAACGGTGAATGTTGTGAGTACCAAAAATTAAGTCAATATAGTTATACTTTGATAATAACTTAGTAACTACATCCTCTTCTTGACTCATACAACCACAAACAGCAAAAATCTTTTCTGGATTTTCTTTTTTTAAATGTTTTAAACTTCCAATTTTACCAAATACTTTATTTTCAGCATTCTCTCTAATTGCACAAGTGTTTAAAATTACAATATCCGCTTCTTCTATTACCTCAGTGGCAGTATATCCAATCATTTCTAATAAACCACTCATAATTTCTGTATCGTGCTCATTCATTTGACAACCGTAAGTTTCAATACGATATGTTTTCCCTTTTCCAATATTAACTAAGTGGTTAGGAATTAAAGCTTCTCCATCAATCACGTCTGGAGTGTTTCTACTTCTTTTTTTTGCAGCACGCATGTCTGGTGCAGTCCCTTCAAACCTTTTTCTTATTGTTGCTTCATTTACTTTCTTCATAATACCTCTTTATAAATTGTTATTTTTTACTGCATCAGCAGTGTATCTAGTTTCTCTAATTGCATTAATTTTAATAATACCTGGGAATGCTAATTGGTCTTCAATTTGACGTTTGATAGTATCCGTAATAATTGGTAAATCTTCATCACTAACTGCTCCTGATTCAACGATTAAACGGAGTTCACGACCACCTTGTAATGCATAACTTTTACTAACTCCAATTACTCCATTTGCAATTTCTTCTAACTTTGTAATACGCTCAATATAATTTTGAACAGCAAATTTACGACTTCCCGGACGACTTGCAGAAATACGATCGGCAATTGTAGTTATTATTGAATAAATATTAGTTGCTTCAACATCCCCATGATGTGACTCAATACTATTGATAACTTCTTCAGGTTCTTCTCCTGCTTCAGCATACATCTTTCCAACTTCTGTATGTGGTTTACCGGTTTCATATTTATCATATTTACCGATATCATGCAATAATGTTGCACGTGCCGCAAGTTTTGGATCCACTTGTAATTCATTGGCAATTTTAACAGCAATCTTTGCTGCCTCTATTGAATGGGCTAGAACGTTTTGACCGAAACTAGTTCTAAAGTTTAATGCACCTAATGCGTATACAATTTCATTAGATACACCTGTAATTGCAAAATCATCTAATGCTTGATTTCCATATTCCAAAATTAATTCATCAACTTGTTTTGTAATTTGAGCTGCCTCTTGTTCAATAGTTACTTGATTAATTCTTCCTGTTTCTAATAACTTTTCTAATGTTCTTGTTGCAATTTCACGACGGATTGGATCAAAACAAGAAACACTAATAATTCCTGGTGTATCATCAATAATTAAGTTTACACCTAAAGTATTCTCAATCGTTTTAATATTACGACCCTCACGTCCAATTAAACGCCCTTTAATTTCATCACTCTTTATTTCGATACTCGTAACGACACTATCTGTTGTAATATCTGCTGATAAGTTTTCCATTGCATTTAAAAGAATTTTATTAGCTTCACGACGTTTAGTTTGTTCAATTTCATCAATATGTTTTTCTACTAATTTACGTCGTTCATTAGTATGACGCTCATCCATTAATTGGAAATAGTACTCACGCGCTTGTTCTTTACTCATTCCGATAATTGTTAGTAGCTTTTCTTGATATTCATTTCGCATAAATTCACGTTCATTATCAAGTTGCTTTCTAGCTAAATCAAGTTCTATGATTTCATTTTCAACACGATCTACTTTTTTAAAAGTTTGATCTTGAAGTTCATTTAACTTAGCTTCACGCTCTTGTAGTTGTAATCTATCGTTATTTAATATTTCTTTTTCTTTTATATTTTGATCACGTAGAGATTCAATTTGCTCTAGCAATCCACCTTTTGCTTTACTTTGCATAACTATAAATATTATAGTAATTATTATTAATGCTAAAATTGCATATAAAATTAAATGATCGGTCATCTAGCCTCCTATCATATATTATACCATATTAGACTACTGTTTTGCCCTCAATATAGGTAGATAAAAAGTACAAAATGTAGGAAAATTTTTATGCTTGGGTTAAAAAAAAAAAGAATGAATAACATTCTTTCTTTGATTACTATAAACTGATTTTAAACTCTAAAAATATATTATTATAGCGTTTTAAGTTATCAGGATCTAAATTTGCATAGTACTCTAAATTTTCACGAATTTTAGCACTTGGATAATATGTCTCATCTGCAATATGTTCAGGTTCATTCATCACACTCGTAATTGGACTTGCATATCCCACGTAATCGGTGTTGATGCTGGCAACCTCATTATCCATTAAGAAATTAATGAATTCATGAGCACCTTCAATATTTGATGAAGTTTTAGGAATAGCAATATTATCTAAATAAATATTACTTCCTGCTTGTGGCGTAATAAATTCAATGTTCTCATTATCCTCTTGGATTAACTGAGCATCACCTGCCCAAACAATTGCAGCCGCAGCCTCATTATTTGCCATTAGCATTTTGATTTCGTCTCCAACTACTCCTTTAACATTAGGAGCTAAGTTTAATAAATTTTGTTTAGCTTGATTAAGTTCATTATCATTCGTCGAGTTTAAAGAGTAACCTAAACTATTTAAACTACTTCCAACAATCTCACGTGCACCATCTAATAATAATACATTATCTACTAAACCAGGATTCCATAAGTCTTGATATGATGTTGGATAATCAAGTTCTAACTGATCGTATATTTCTGTGTTGTAAGCAATTCCTACTGTTCCCCAGAAATACGGTACAGAATAAGTATTACCCTCATCAAACTCTTGATCTAGAAAGTATGGATCTACATTTTTTAAATTAGGTAATAAACTCTTATCCAATTCAACTAACATATGTTCCTCTGCCATCTTATCAACCATGTACTCTGAAGGGAAGATAACATCATAGGGACTTGAGCCACTATTAACTTTTACATACATTGACTCATTTGAATCAAACGTTTCATAAATTACTTTATAACCACTTTCTTGTTCAAATCGATCAATAAGTTCGGGTTCGATGTAGTCTCCCCAGTTATAAACATACAGTTCTTGAGAACTTGCTTCTACTTTTTGATCTGACAATGATTGGATCACAATAATTGCAACCGCTAATACAAGCATTGTTGTAAATAATTTAATAGATTTACGCATTGCGACCACCACGCTTTAGGTATAGCTGATAACCAATTACTGCCATAAAGATAATTATAATCATAATTGTCGATAATGCATTTAGCTCTAAATTAATTCCCCGTCTTGCTTGTGAATAAATTTCGATTGGTAATGTAACAAACCCATTACCAGTAACAAAGAATGTTACACCAAAATCATCAAATGAATAGAATATCGAGGTGAAGAAACTAAGGATTATAGCATCTTCAATATTTGGTAATAATATAATTTTAATAATATCTTTAGCTTTTGCTCCTAAATCTAAAGCTGCTTTGATTTGTGAAACTTCAATTTGCTCTAGTCTTGGTAGTAAAGTAATAACAACAATTGGAGTACAGAATACTGCATGTGTTAGCACAACTGATACAAGGCCTAGTTTAATTCCAAACATTGTAAATAAACTTAAAAACGCAACCCCTATTACTACGTCGGGTGCTAAGATCATAATATTATTTAGTTGTTTTAACTGATAATTCTTTTTGGGATTCTTTAGTTGATAAATTGCAATCGCTCCTAGAGTTCCGAAAACTACTGCAAGTAATGCAGATAAAATACCAACTACAATACTATTTGCGACTATTTGTAATAGACCTGTACCTGAAAATAAGTTAGCGTAATGTTCTAACGTGAAGGACTCAAAGTGAGACATCGAGTTTGCACTATTGAAGGAATAAAACATTAAATACGCAAGTGGTGCATATAAGATGATCGCAGCTATAACTATTACAATTTTACTCTTCTTCATTGCGCCTCCTTACTTGCCATTTACTTGCATTTTGCATTAATAAGTTAAACAGGATCATAATTACAATTAAAACAATTGCAATTGCGCTCCCTAAATTCCAGTCACCTGTAACTAAGAACTGTTGTTCTATCGCTGTTCCTAATGTCATTACTTTATTACCGGTAATAAGCCTTGAAATCATGAAGATACTAAGTGAAGGAATAAATACTAATGTAATTCCAGATGCAATCGCATTTTTACATAACGGTAAAACAACCTTGTAAAATACTTGGAATTCACTAGCTCCTAAGTCTTTTGCTGCTTTAATTGCATTTGTAGGTATTTTAATAATTGAATTGTATAATGGTAACATCATAAATGGCATATAAATATATACGGTAACAATGATAAATCCTTTGATATCAAATAAGAAGTCAACTGGGTTTAAACCTAAACTCATAATTAGTTGGTTAACAATTCCATCAGTACCAAGGATACCAATGAAAGCATATACTTTTAATAATAAATTCACCCATGTAGGAATTAAGAATAGCGTTAGCCATAAACCACGATTCTTCTGTAATGTAATTAAGTATGTTAAAGGGATTATTAAAAGACTACATGCAATTGTGATTATTGCAGCGTTTAATATTGAACTTAAAATTAAACGTAAATATAATGGATCAGCAACTTTTACATAATTTGCAAAAGTAAAATGCCCATGTCCATCAAAGAACGATAAGATTAAGATTAATAAAAACGGAACTATTGAAAATGCAATAATCCATGCCATAAAGACATTATGTACTTTTTTATTCGTGATCATTGATTACGTGAATATCAGCTGCATCTAAGCTTAAAGATATTTCCGACCCTTCATCAATTTTTAAAGTAGTATGCACAAGTAGCTGCTCTTCACTTACTGTTTCACATAATAGTTCAAAATGTTGTCCTTTGAATAGTGAAGAAATTACTTTTACTTCGACATCAGCGCTAGGAGCATTTAATTTAAAGTCTTCTGGTCGAATTACAACCTTAACTTTATTATTAGATCCAAATCCACTATCTACGCACTCAAAGCGGTGATTTAAAAATTCAACTTGATAGTCTTCAACCATAAGTGCAGGTAAGATATTTGATTGGCCAATAAAGTTTGCAACAAATTCATTTTCGGGCTCATCATAAATATCTTTAGCGATACCGGCTTGCATTACAATTCCATCTTTTAACACATAAATGTAATCAGATAATACTAATGCTTCCTCTTGATCATGTGTTACAAAAATAAACGTAATGTTAAGCTCTTGTTGAATCTGTTTAAGCATGTATTGCATTGACTGACGCAACTTATAATCTAATGCTGATAATGGCTCATCTAGTAGTAATACTTCGGGATCCATTGCTAAGGCTCTTGCAATTGCAACACGTTGCTTTTGTCCACCTGATAACTCATCAACTTGCTTCTTTTCGAACCCTGATAGCTCTACTAATTCTAACATTTCTTTAACTTTTTTATTAATAGTTTTTGTGCTTTGTTTTTTTAACTTTAATCCAAAACCGATGTTTTCCGCAACATTTAGGTGAGGGAATAAGCTGTAGTCTTGGAAAACCGTATTTACTCTTCGCTCTGATGCGGGTAAATCAATTACATTTTCATTATGTAGAATTAGCTCTCCGCTATCTGGTGTAACAAAGCCGGCGATCGTGTTTAAAATTGTCGTCTTTCCACAACCACTTGGTCCAAGTAAAGTATAAAACTTCCCTTGTTCGAATTCAATGTTAAAGTTTTCGATAATATACTCATTATCATATTTAACACTTATATTTTTCAATTCAATAACTTTCATTTAACTCCTATATCTTTTTTATCTTCTTTAGACTAAATCCATTATTAATAACCGTTACATTAACTAATGCGTAACCATCAATATCAACTAATTGGTCGTAGAACTGTTCATATGTATCAGGGAATACGGTTATACTTCCTTCTTTCCCCTCAACTTTACAATCTATAAACGCCATTAGTTTATTCGTTTTAGTTTTAATCTCTTTTACTTTTAATACTTCAACTAATATATCGAAGTTATTATGTAACTGGGTTATATCTACATCACTAAGACGTGAGATTTGAGGATATACTGTTTTTAACTTTTGATAAAAAGTATCATACGAATTATATCTAATATTTAGATTTAAACTTTCGCGTTCCATCTTCTCAAGTGTTAGTAGATCATAATTTTCAATATTCTTTATTTTTGTGTGATTATCAAAGAATAATAATGCATCCATATCCTGGAAATTATCTTTACTTAAAATGTATTCAACAATTGATTTTTCGTTGTACTTGTAGTTTCTAAATAGGCCACTAGAAACAATATTATTAATTTCTTGTGATGATAACTCAGCTGGTACTATACATTTATCAATTAATGTCTCTAAATCTTCTAAGTTTTCACTAGCATAGTTATATAGTTCCATGCGAATCGTATTATCTATTCCTTTTATGTTTGCGAGTCCTAGTTGCAATTTACCCTCTATTGTCTGAGCATCCATACATATATTATTTATACTTGGGGCATGCAACTGTAAGTCAAAGTATTTAATTTCCTGTTCAAACTTTGCCATATCTGATGATGACTTTAAAAAGTTTAAATAGTAACTATAATAAACACTTGGATACTTAACTTTATAATACATCAATGCGTATGATATTTTAGCATAAGAATAAGCGTGTGATTTATTGAAACCATAGTTGGCAAATGCTTCAATTCGTTTCCCGACTTCAATTGCGATTTGTTTTGGATAACCATTCTTAACCGAATTAATAACAAACTTATTTAACTCGCTACTTAACACTTCTCCATCTTTTTTAGAAATTGCACGACGGAAATTATCGGCTTCACCAAGATTGTAGTTGGCAAACACTTTAGTTATCTCCATTATTTGCTCTTGATATACAATAATACCATATGTAGGTTCTAGTACTGATTTTAAATTTGGATGCGGATAATCAACTTGTTTTTTACCATTTTTTCTTTCAATATATTCATCGATGAACTGCATTGGACCTGGTCTATATAAAGCAAGTATCGCCGCCAGATCATCAAAGCAAACTGGTTTAAACTTACGTAGCATCGCAATCATACCTTGTGATTCTAATTGGAATACAAAGTTTGTATTACCATCACTTATTGCATGAAATACTTCTTTGTCTTCAAAATCTAAATTATTAAAGTTAATAGTTGTATTACTAGTAGCATTTATTTTATCTTCTAAATTGTGAATATGACGTAAATTTGAAATTGCAAGAATATCAAACTTAACTAGACCGATTTGTTCTAAGGTTTTACTATCAACATCAGAAACATTAGCCGATACACTTGTATAGTTATAGATTGGAATATCACTGATGATAACCCCTGCCGCATGAATACTTTTATTTTTAGGCATATCTTCAATCTTATAAACATAATCTAAAATGTATTGTAATTTTCCATCAGTTGCAAACTCTTGGCTTAGTTTTTTGTTACTAAGTATATTTTGTTTAAAACTCATCTTTCCATCAATCTTTTTAGAAATTGCATCGATTGTTGTTTTACTAATATCAATCGCTTTTGCTACTTCACGGAAACTACTCTTTGCTTGGAATGTTGAAAGCGTTCCTATTTTACAAACATAATCTTGACCATATTTTTCTAGAATATAGTCAACTATTTGTTCACGCTTATCATCTTCAAAATCTAAATCGATATCGGGCATTGTTTTACGCATTGGGTTTAAGAAACGCTCAAATAATAATCCATGCTTAACTGGATCAACACTTGTAATCCCTAAACAATAAGCAAGTAACGATCCAGCAGCACTACCACGACCCGGTCCAACATAAATATTATTTTTTCGACAATACTTGATTATATCCCAAACAATTAAAAAGTAGTCAATGAAGTTTAACTCTTGAATAATTTTATATTCATACTCTAAACGTTCTAAATACTCTTGTGTAAGATTATTATTTAAGCGTTTTTTAAGTCCTTGAATCATTAATTTGTATAAATATTCATCATTTTTTATATTTGTCTCTAATTCAAACTTTGGTAGTTTAAAACCTTCTGTAAATGTTACAGGTTCAATTTTAGTTACTAAGCTTAAGTAGTTATCATAGAAATCTTGATAATACCACATCTCATCATCACTTAGTTTTAGATACATATTAGCCTTATCACTAACATGTACTTGGCTAATGCGTTTATTTTCTCGAATTGCGGTATACAATTGGAAAAACTCAAAGTCTTGTTTTTTATAAAAGAAAGTACTATCAATTAGTAACATATTTGGTTTAACATCAATTTCATTAACTGCTAGATAGTTTCTCGTAATTCCAATGTAATCTTTATCTTTGATTCCTGTAATTTGCGGATCTTTAAGAACTATTATTGTATTTTCAAAGAACTCATAATCGGTCGGATTATCAGTTGACAATGCTTTATTAATTTCAAATAGACTCTTTGTATTTTTACAAATTAATAAAACACTTTCTATTTGGTTTTTAAACATAACAAAAGTGTCAACAGCAAGTATTGCTTTGACACCCTCATTACTAGCAAGCTTAGAGAAACTATGAAATCCTTGTGTACTTTGGATGTCACAAATTCCGATTGCAGGTAAACTATTATTTTTTGCAAATTCAATTAACTCAATTGGCTTTGTAGTCGCCTCCATAAGGCTGAACATAGTTTTATTGTTAATGTACAATATTACTCCTCACTTGTAATTTTCTTTAACTTGTCTACAACATCTTTAGTTTCATGCCATTCATAGATCATTGCACCAGAGGCATTCTTATGTCCTCCACCATTATATTGCATTGCTATCTTCGAGATATCAATAGCACCTTTAGATCTTAAATTAACACGAATAAAGTTGTCATATTCATTAAATACTACCCATGCTCTAAGGTTCTCAAATGTTCCCAAGAAGTTAACAACATTTGATAATTTTGCAGGTGTAGTATTATGTTCTTCTTGGAATTGTTTATCAAAAATAATATATCCGACTTTGTCTTCAATCTCAATATTTTGATAAGCGTAACCAACAAGACGAACAATATCTTCTTCATATGCTTGAAGACGTAATACAGTATCTTCAAATGGAATATCATATTGCATAATTTCACTTAAAGCAGCAAATGTATCTGCCTTTGTGTTTTGGAATTTAAATCCACCAGTGTCTCCGTAAATACCACAGAATAGTGGGTAACAAATCTCACGGCTAAATTTAAAATCGTTGACTTCATTCCAGTGTTTAAACATATAGAATAATACTTCACAAGTTGAAGAGCGTTCTTCTTCAACATACATAACATTACCGTATGGCGTTTCATTTGGATGATGATCAATCTTAATTACATTAGTTGACTTCATATCAAAACGCGCATCAATACGCTCAGCATTAGCTGTATCTACAACTAATACTAATGCATTATGATACATGTTTCCTGTAATTACTGTATGTTCACCAATGAACTCATACCCTGTATAGTTATCATATGTTCCTGCATATACTTCTTTACCTGGGAAGTTTAGTTTAATATATTCATATAATGCCATTTGAGACCCGATTGAATCTAAATCGGGTCTCTTATGACGATGAATAATTATTTTTTTGTGATTGTTAATTTCACTATAAATCTTATTCAGTATTTTATCCATCTTAGAATAATTCCGCTTCTTTAGCGATCATTAATTCTTCTTCAGTTGGAATAATGTATACTTTTACGTTAGAAGTATCTGTAGAAATTACTTTTTCTTGACTAAAGCAGTCGTTAGCTTCTAAGTCTAAATCAATACCAAATGGAGCTAATCTTTGACATACTTTTTCACGTACCAATGCAGCATTTTCACCAACACCAGCAGTAAATACCATAGTATCTAATCCACCTAAGTGCATGATGTATGAAGCAACTGTTTCAGCAATACGGTTTGCATATATTTCTAAAGTACGAATTGCAGCTTCGTTTCCTGCATCGTAAGCAGCTTTAATATCACGGAAATCACTAGAAATTCCTCCTGATAAACCAAGCATACCACTTTCTTTGTTTAATGCATTGTTAATTGCAGCAACGTCCATACCTGTTTGTTCAGATACGTAGTTTAAGATTGAAGGATCTAAGTCTCCAGATCTTGTACCCATCATGATTCCACCTAATGGAGTTAACCCCATTGAAGTAGTAACACATTTACCATCATTAATTGCAGTAATTGAAGCACCGTTTCCTAAGTGTAAGTTGATTAACTTCTGACCTTTACCTTCTAATTCTTCTACTCTTTCAGCGATGAATTTGTGAGAAGTTCCGTGAGCACCATAGCGACGAACACCGAATTTTTCATACCACTCGTATGGTACTGGGTATAAATAAGCATCTTCTTCCATTGTAGTGTGGAAAGTTGTATCAAATACAGCAATATTTTGCGCGTTTGGAATTAATTTTGAGAATACTTCAATCCCTACACTATTTGGAATATTGTGTAATGGAGCTAATTTTGCTAAATCAATAATTTTAGCTAATTCATCTTCACCAACTAATACTGATTCTTGGAATACTTCTCCACCTTGAACAACACGGTGTCCAACTTTTGTAATTTCTTCGTAGTTTTCAATTACATTGTTTTCTTCTAATAAGTCTAACATTGCTTTGATTCCTACCTCGTGGTTTTCAATTGGCATTTCTTTTTCAATTTTGTTACCGTCAACCTTGATAGAAACGATTCCCATTTCTAAACCGATACGTTCGATAATCCCTTCTGCGATTTCGATGTAATCAGGCATTCCGAATAACTTGTATTTTAAAGATGAACTACCTGCATTAATTACTAATGTTTTTCTCATTTTTCTCCTAGTCTAAATAATTTTCTAATAATGAATCTGTTGCTTCTAAATCTGTTGCGTTAAAAACATCATATTCAACTTCTTCTACCATATTATTATACTCTAATTTCGTCTCTTCTTCAAGAACAACTGATAATTTTGCATTTGTAGCTGGTGATTTTGGTAAAAATAATACACAACAGTCTTCAAATGGGCGAATAGAAATATCATAAGTATTGTATTTTTTTGCTAATTCAATGATTTGATATTTATCATATGTTAATAATGGACGAAGGATTAAACGATCAACTGTAGAGTTTACGATTGTCATATTTCCTAATGTTTGCGATGCTACTTGTGCTAAGTTTTCACCAGTTACAATTGCACCTGCTCCTAATTCATCCATAAATCTATCACAAATTCTCATCATCATACGACGTAGTAATACAACTTGTAAACTATCTTTACAGTTTCTGTTTAACGCAATTTGTAAGTCAGCAACGTGGAAATCGTATAACTTAATACTACGGTCATACTTTTGTAATTCCTTAGTTAAATCCTTAACTTTTTCAAATGCTTTTTCATTTGTATATGGTGGAGATGAGAAGTGGAAACAAGTAACTCTTAATCCACGTTTCATTGCTTCAATAGCTGCAACTGGAGAATCGATTCCTCCACTTAGTAACACAACAGCACGACCAGCAGTACCAATTGGTAATCCACCCATTCCTTGCTCGTGTCTAGCAAATACATATGCTTTATCTTCGTGGATTTCAATTTTAACTTCTTGTTCAGGTTTCTTAATTTTAACTTTCATTCCTGGTAAGCCATCATTGTTAATAAGAATGTGAGCACCTACTTGACGTTCAACGTCATTTGAAAGTAAATCATAACCCTTCCAGATTCTTTTTACTACAACTTTGAATTCTGGATGTTCAGTATCATATTGTTCAAGAGCTACTTTTTTAATTGTATCTAAATCATTATCACAAACTTTTGCAACTGCAAAACTGTGAATTCCAGGAATTAGTTTTAAACGTGCTCTTACATCTTCAACTTTCTCAGTTGCAACTTCATCAATGTAAATTCTGTTTCTATCTTTATGAATATTTAAATCAAATGGTTTTAATTGTGATTTAATATTTTTTAATAATTGGCGTTCAAAAACATTACGGTTTTTACCTTTTAATGTTAATTCACCATATCTAACTAGTATATAATGCACTATTCTCCTTAGTATATTTCTAGAACATGTTCTAATTTTTGAATAAGATAGTTTAACTCTTCTACTGTTGTATTGTGAGAAAAACTAAATCTCATACTTTTATCAATTTGATCATTACTAAGACCTATTGATTGTAATGTACGTGAACGTACATTCAGTTTTTTACTACAAGCACTACGTGTTGATGCATAAATGTCCATATTATTTAAGACTGCAATTAAACTTTCACTTAGGGCTTTAGTTGTAAAGTTAACACTAACAACTGGCCCCATTGGTGTGACGTTTAAATGCGCTTTAGAGCTATTTTCTATAAAGTCAACAAATGTATTAACAAGTTTAGTTGTGTGGCTAATAGTTTGCTTTAAATTGGCCATTTCCAATTTTAAAGCATAAGCTAAGGTCACACTTGCAATAGGACAAATTGTCCCCGGTCTAATTCCATCTTGTTGAGCTCCACCAAAAATTGTATTTTTAAGTATAATCTCTTTTTTATAAACGACAGCCCCAATTCCTTTTGGAGCATATAACTTATGTCCTGAAATTGTCATAATGTCTAGGTTCGTATAGTCATATTCAACTTTACTTACCGCTTGAACAACATCAGACATATAAACAATCTTAGAATTATAGTTATTAATTATCATTTTTATTTGTTGACTATTATTAATAGAGCCTATTTCGTTATTAACTGCCATTATTGAAACAAGGACAGTATTTGCTTGTAAGCTAGCTTCTAATTGCTCAAGGTCAACTAAACCATCTTTGTTTATTTTTAAATATGTAACTTCGTGTCCCTGTTTTTCTAAATATTTAAAACTACTATAAACAGAAGAATGCTCATAACTAGACGTGATAAAGTGTTTCTTACTCGTAAAGTTGTGAGCATAGCCAATAATCGCTAAATTATTGGCTTCTGTACCCCCTGATGTAAAAACAACATCATAAGTATTATTTAATTGTAATGATGACAAGATTATATTCTTTGCTTCATTCATTAATTTACCAGATTTGTTTGTGTCATCAGGATGGAAAAATATATCATTTGATAATTTTAAATATAAATCTAAAATTTTTGGGCTTGGCTTCGTTGTTGAAGCATAATCAAAATAATACATTAGTTCCCTTCTCTGTAAGTGTTAATCGTTTGAAACTCGCAACTATCTAAAATTTGTTTATAAAGTAATTCAGGATTTTCAAAATCGTTGTGTACTACTTGTCTAATTTCTTGTACAACATGCTTATAGTTATGTGTGTTGTATAGTGTCATTGCGTGTGATAAAATATCTTGTGATTTTGTATCTTCAACATATCTATTTGCAAACATAATTAACCCTTGAGCTTGTGCTCTTGTTTTAATTTCTTCTTCTGCTTGTACTTCTAAATCAGCAAGTAAAGTTTCAGAAGCAATAGTAAGTTTTCGTACATCACTAATATTTAATGGTGTTTCATCTAACAATTCTGCTAATTTTTCAATTTTTAAATATGCTTCATTTAAAAGATTCGAAAGTGGGTTTGACATTTCATGGATGTGCTCTTGATTTGATAAGTAAAATTCAATTTCAGTAACACGTTGTTTGTAATTATCAATACTTTCTAATGCTTTAATTTCATCTGTTCTGATTTCTTTTAAACCATCGATTGCTGATTTCATGTTTGTAATAAAGTGTTTAATGTATTCATTACTTTTTGAAACTCTTGATGCTAAAACATCATAACTTTCTTTAAGATCATAAACTAAATCTAATAATACTTCATAATCTTTTTTGAATTGATTATAACGCTTAACTTCAACTTCAAGTTTTTGAATTGCTTTGTTTTCAGGCATTTGATAAAGATGGTTAATTTCATCACGTTCTTCAAGCGCACCTGCAACTAAGCGATCACTTTGCTCAAATAATTCTTCATTAGTCTTAATATGACCTTCGATAACTTTAATTTGGGCGTATTGTTCTTGAATTGATTCCTTAATATTAAAGATAGAATCTTGGATTTCTCCAATTTCGCGTTCTTTTCCAGCTACATACTCTTCAGTAATTTTTTCTGCAAACGTAAAGTTATCAATTTCTTGTTCAATTTGAGTTTTTTGTTCTTTTAATGAATCATAGTTTTGCAAATACTCATCTTGATCTAGTCTGAATTTGCGATCACTAATATGTTTACTTACTTCATCGATAATACCAATATTGTCATTTAACTGACCACATAACCCCGACATATTAGTAATGATATTGTAGTTATACTCAAGTTTGTTAATGAATTCAGTAGCATTTTTTAAGTGTTTACGTGCTTTAGGATATTTTCCTAATTTTTGTAAATCTTCAAATCTAGTTAGCTCACGCTCTACTTTTTCACATTCATTTTCAAATGATTGCGTATAGATTTCCTTTACAGCTAAGTTTAATTCAAATGCATTTTGAATCTCTTTTATTGATGTTTTTAAATCTAATGCGATTTGCGTATTTTCAAGTTCATAACTTGTGTAGTTGAATAGCGTTTTGTGTAAAAGCGCAATTTTATCACTAATAGCTTCAATTTTAAAACCTAAACTTTTGTTTGATTCTAAGAAATCTTTGTGTTGACCTTTTTGGTAGTACTTGTAAACTTCATTGTAATCAGTTTGTAAGTCACCAAGTTCAATTTCTAAATCTTTATATTCTTTATACCATCTATTGAATAAAGTAATAGATTCTTTATCTTTAGAAATTTGATCTGCACGATCTAGTGCTTCTCCAGAGTCAATAAATAATTTTTGAATTTCTTCATATTTTTCTTTCGTTACTTTAAATAACTCTTCTCTTTTGTTTTTTCTCATTACAGTACGTAATACAATTGCAACAAGTGCTGCAATTACAATTGCGATTAGTACTATTTGTAAACTTATGTTATCCATTATAAACTAGCACCTCCTTGCGCCATTTCAGGGTTTCCACCACCTCGGCCACCGTATTCACCTAGAATATCATTGATGATTTTATTTGCCGGGAATTCAGAACTAATTGATTTTGAACTTCTAACAATAACTTGAATTTTTTCACCATTGATGATTTTTAATACAAGTAATAAGTTTTCATTTTCATTCATAATCTCATCACTTAAATTTCTGATTTCATTTGCATTGATATCTTCTGCTGTAAATTCAATCTTATTGACTCCATCTACTGTTTCCATTGCATTAAGGATATCATTTTTCAGGTTTGCACCTTGTTGCGCTGCCTTTGCTGCTTTGGCTTTTTTATTAGCTTCTGATTTTTCTTCTAACTTTTCAATTGCTAAGTCGAAGACTTCATAATCACTATTTGTTACTGCTTGTAATCTTGGAAGTTTAGCCATTAATTCAAGTGCATTTTTAGTTTTAATAGTTTCACCATTATTAACTTTTGCAGATAAGCCTTTAATTTGCTCTTCAATATCACCAACTAGGTTTCTCTCTAAAACTTTTACTTCACTGCTAGTAACTGCTTCAATACGTCTAATTCCTGATCCAATACCTGATTCACTTACGATATAGAAACTTTCAATTTCACTAGTATTCTTAACATGAGTACCACCACATAATTCAACAGCAGGTCCCATTTCAACAACACGTACAACATCACCGTACTTTTCACCGAATAATGCAACTGCGCCTTTTGCTTTTGCAGACTCAATATCCATTTCCTTACTTATTACATCATAACCAGCTTGGATGTTTTGGTTAACTTCATTTTGAATTATTAGCAATTGCTCTTCAGTTAATGCATCTAACGTAGAATAGTCAAATCTAGTTTTAGACTGATCTTGGAATGAACCTTGTTGAGTTACACTAGTTCCTAATTCATTTCTTAATGCTAAATGTAATAAGTGTGTTACAGAGTGATTCTTAGTTACTTTATTTCTAAAGTCAGTATCTACTTGCGCCATTAGTTTATCTCCAACAGCAATTGGACTAGTTAATTCAATTGTATGTAAGTGTTGTCCACCTTGTAACTTAGATACCGAAATAACTTTGTTATTCCCAATATATCCTAAATCACTAACTTGTCCACCACTCTCAGCATAAAATGGAGTTTGATCAAGAATAATACTTGCTACTTTGTCCATTGTTTTCTCTACAATCATGTCGTTTTCAACAATTAATTTAACTTCAGCTAGTACAGCTAATTTATCATATCCAACAAATTCACTTGCAGTTTCAATGTTTTGTAATACTTCACTTTGCATATGCATCCCAGCAGCACCTTTTGCATTAGCACGAGCACGTTGTTTTTGCTCTTCCATGTGCTTATGGAAACCATCAATATCGATTTCTACATTTTTGTCTTGTGCAATTTCTTCAGTGATTTCAATTGGGAATCCAAATGTATCATATAGTTTAAAGGCATTTTCACCTGTGATTTTACCATCAACATCAATCATTGACTCACACATTTCCATTCCGTCTTCAATTGTTTCTAAGAATTTTAATTCTTCTTTATTAACAACTTTCTTAATCATCTCTGAGTTGTGGTTTAATTCAGGATAGAATTCACGGTTAACATCAATAACAATATCAACTAATAATTCTAAGAATGGGTTTTTAATTCCTAATTCGATGTATGCTGATTTAACTGCACGTCTTAAGATACGTCTAATAACATATCCACGACCTTCGTTAGCAGGTAATACACCATCAGAAATAGCAAATACTAATGCGCGAATGTGGTCTGCAATAATTCTAAATGGTTTCTTGTTGTCATCGTATTTAACATTAGTTAACTGTTCGATTTGTTTAATAATAACCATAAAGTTATCAGTTTCGAAGTTTGTCTCTACGTCTTGCATAATACATGCCATACGTTCAAGTCCCATACCAGTATCGATATTTTTTTGAGGTAATTCATCATAATCAGATTTATCTCTTTTTCCTGGCATACAGTTGTATTGAGAAAATACAATATTCCAGATTTCAATGATACGATCGTTTTCTAAATCTTTTTCTAAAAGTTCTAAGACATTTCTTGAATCGTAACTTTCTCCACGGTCATAGAAAATTTCTGTGTTTGGTCCACCTGGTCCTTCACCAATTTCCCAGAAGTTTTCTTCAAGCTTTACGATTTTCTTCGGATCAACACCTAACTTAACCCAAGTATCAAAAGCTACTGTATCATTAGGGTGAACAGTAAAGTATAGTTTGTCTAATGGGAAGTTAAACCATTTATCACTTGTTAATAATTCAAATCCCATCTCAATTGCTTCTTCTTTAAAGTAATCTCCAATAGAAAAGTTTCCTAACATTTCAAATAAAGTATGGTGTCTTGAAGTAACCCCTACGTTTTCAATATCATTAGTTCTTAATGATTTTTGTGCATTTGTAATTCTATTTGACTTTGGTTTTTCACTTCCATCAAAATATTTCTTAAGTGTTGCTACACCAGAATTTATAAATAATAACGACTCGTCATCAACCGGAATTAATGATTGACTCGGTTCGATATGGTGTCCTTTTTGTTCAAAAAATTCTAACCACATTTTTCTTATATCGTTCGTTTTCATTTCTCTCCTTAATAAAGTATGTAAATTTAATTTATAACCTATAATATTATACCAAAAATATAATCCTTATAGGAAATCAAAAGGACTAATTTCGGCATTTTCCTCTTGGCTAAATTGCTCTAGTTTCTTTTCTTGTTTAGGTGTTTCAGTACCAGTAGTTAATAGTTTTTGTAGATACGTGTGACGAGGAATATCTGCCTGTTCAATTCCTTTGTAGAAATAGTTCATATCACCAATTATTATTAGCTTATCTTTTGCTCTAGTAATCGCTGTATATATTAGTTTTTTTGTTAGCATGTGATCACTACCACTATCAATTGGCATTACAACAACCTTGAACTCACTACCTTGTGATTTGTGGATTGAGATAGCATATGCATGGGTTAAATCATATAAATCATTTCTCGTTAACTCTACTTCCGTATTTTTAAACTTTACAATAATTGCATTTTGATTAGCTTTAGCCCCTTTATTAATAATTTTTGTAACAAAACCAATATCACCATTATAAATTGACTTGTCATAATTATTTTTTAATTGCATTACTTTATCACCAATTTGATAAACGCGTTCATCTGTTTTAAAGCAATCTTTTGTAATTTCTGGTTTTAATACTTCATTTAAAGCATCAATACCAGCAGCACCAGCATATTTAGGGTAAAGAACTTGGGTTTCTAGTTCATCGTATCCAGCATCATAACTTTTATCAACAACTAATTTAACTAAGTCTTTTAAATTATTAGTACGATTAATAATACTCATATCGTGAGTGTTAACCAGTTCAATATCTTCATTTGTATCAATACTCTTAGCTAATTCGGCAATCTTACTACCATCACCTTGACGGAAGATAAGGTCTAGTTTTACAGTTGAAATTGCGTCACTGAAAACAAAATCACCAAGTACATTTCCAGGTGCTACCGATTCAAGTTGTGCAGAATCTCCTACAACTAATACGATTGCATCTGGTCTAATTGCTTTGAATAATGAGTTTGCTAAAAAGATATCTACCATCGAGAACTCATCAATAATTACAAGTTCTTGAGCTAATGGGTCATCAATTCCACGGTTGAATTTATTTAAATGTGGATCCCATTCAAGTAAACTGTGAATTGTTTTTGCATTATATCCCGTTGCTTCTTTCATTCTTTGTGCTGCACGACCAGTTGGAGCACATAACATAATCTTATTTAAAAGTAATTCTACTTTTTCATTTGGATATTTTAGTTGTTCAAAAATAGTAACAATCGCTTTAATGATTGTTGTCTTACCAGTACCAGGTCCTCCGGTAATAATTGAAAAGTTATTTGATAACGCATTTACAATTGCTTCTTTTTGAACATCACTATAATTGATTTTAAACTCCTCTTCAAGTTTAACAATATGAGCTCGAACTCGTTTCTCATCTAATCCTTTATTAACAAAGTTTTGACGCAAACGAATGTTACGAGCAATTCCATCTTCATTGTTGTAAAAATCTGCAGCCATAATAAATTCTGAATCAATGTCCTCAATATCACCACTTCTGAATAATTCTTCTACAATTTGTTCAAAAGTTTCGTAATCAAGGTTTATTCTCCGTCTAAGCGTGTCAAATAAATCTGCTTTACGAACTAAAGTATCTCCAGAGCGGTAACATAAATCCTTACTAAAATACATAAAGGCTGCACGTAAACGTTCATTACTGTTAATTCCATCTTCATTATACATAAGAAAAATCTTATCGGCTTTTTCAAAAGTCATAAGTTTTACGTCATCTATTAATAAATAAGAATTGTACTTTAAGTATTTTACTAAATCTTTAATTCCTTTTAAATTTAAATATTGATATATATCTGTGATTAAATACTCACTAAAATCTAGTGGTTTTAACATTTTAAATAATTCATCAATTCCATCTAGACCAACCATTTTTGATTTTATTTCATTAATGATTTCTGGACTAATATCAATTTCTTCAAGTCGTTCTGGTTCACTTTTTAAAACGTCCATTGTATCATCACCTAAGTGATTATAAATTTTAGATGCTGTACGCATCCCAATACCTTTAAAGTGATTAGAAGACAAAAAATCGATGATCTCATCACCGGTTTTAACATCGTTCATTTCATAACTTGTTACTTTAAACTGCTTTCCATATTTTGCGTGGTCTATTTCTTCACCGCTAAATGTGTACGTTTGTCCTTCAATAACATTCATATATCCAACGATTTTTTCTGATTCATAGCCACCAACAAAAGTAACGGCGATAATCTTATAACCATTATCGCCGCTCCATACTATTTTATCTACTTTACCTGTTCGCTTTAGCGTCTTCATCTTGTTCCTCAATTTGTGTAATTACATTTAACATACTAGCTGGAAGTTTACTGTCAAACTCAATATATTCATCAGTTGTTGGATGAATAAATCCAAGAGTTTTGGCATGTAATGCTTGTCCATCACAATCAAAACTTTTCTTACGTCCGTACTCTGGGTCACCTACAATTGGGTATCCAACAAATTTCATATGAACACGAATTTGGTGTGTACGACCAGTTGTTAACTGACATTCAATTAATGTGTATTCTTCGAAACGACGTAAAACTTTAACATTAGTAACAGCTTCTTTACTATTTTTTGCAGTTACTGTCATTTTCTTACGATCATTTTGATCTCTACCAATAGGAGCATCAATAATTAATTTATCCTCTTGAATAACACCATGTACTAATGCATAGTATTTACGAGTTGTTGTTTTTTGCTGTAATTGTTCTGATAAACATGCGTGAGCTTTATCATTTTTTGCAAACATAATTAATCCTGATGTATTCTTATCAATTCTGTGAACTACACCAGGTCTAAATTCACCGTTTACACTTGATAATTGCTTGCTTAAGTGCATTAACCCATTAACTAATGTTCCACTAGGAGAACCAGCAGCAGGGTGTACTACAATACCACTAGGCTTATTTACAATGATAACATCCTCATCTTCATAAACAATATCGATATCCATTTCTTCTGCTTTTATTTCTAATTCTGGACGCTCAGTTTCAAGAACAATAATCTCGTCATCGATTTTAACTTTATAGTTAGCTTTAGCCAATTGACCATTAACTTTAACTTTTTCAGTCGTAATTAATGTACTAGCAAGCGATCTTGATACTTCGGCATTACTTGCAACAAAGACATCTAGTCTTGTTTTTGCATTTGTTTCATCTACTTTAAATTGTTTCTCCATTTTTTACCTTTCTAACTGTTTCCACGAAGATTAATAAAACTCCACATACTAAAAGCATGTCAGCAATATTAAATACTGGAAAATCATATCCAAAAATTACAACGTCTACATAGTCCACTACAAAACCACGGAACACTCGATCAATAGCATTACCAAATGCTCCACCAATCATCATTAATATACCGAAGTGAATAATGATGTGATTACGATATTCATTTAAAATATAAAATAAGTATCCAATAGCCACTGCTGTAAATAGAATAATAAACATTCTTTGATCATTAAACATACTCCATGCTACACCAAAATTCTTGACATATGATAGTTGTAGAAAATTAGGAATTAATTCAATTGGTTGTTTAATGTTTATAGCTAACAATTTTACAATTTGATCGATCACAATAAATAAAGTAATAATGCTTAATTCTTTTTTCATAATCCCTCTATTTTCTAATTTCAAGATTCGCTCTTCTTTCGCTCTCTTGTCTTTCTTTATTTCGAGCTATTTGCTTTTGACGTTTAAGTTCAAGTTCAGCTTTTTTAGCTTCTTGTACTTTTTGACGACGACGCTCTTTTATTTTCTTTAACTTACGTTTGTATTCTTTTTTCGCTCTTAGCTGCTTTACAAGTAATATGTTAATTAAATATAATACTATTAAGATAATTAGCCCTAAAAGTGTTCTAATTAATAATGGGACATCAATATACTCTAAAGGTTCAATTATTGTTAACTCTAGATTTGATAGTTTACGTATTATTATTCCATCAGATAAATCTACTTCATAATATTTTGTAACATCTTCACCATCATTATTTTTAAACTCTTCTGTAAGCTGAATTACGTCAGAATCTAATGGAATTGTACTAACACCATCTTTAAATTTAACATGACTTGATTTCCCATCATCATCTACTTCTAATTGATTAATATATAATTTATAATCCTCTGCAGTTGGTTCAGAAAAAATAATTGAGTTATTATCAACTTTAATATTTGTTTGAGGTACACTGAACTCATAATCGTCTGTAACAACTTCATATCCACAATCAGATATAGAAAACTCCACTTTCTCAACCAATTGACGATCTGAATCAGTATATTTATATATATATACTGATAAATCTTCTACATTAGCCGGGAATACAAATTCAAGTTCTGAATTACTTGAATAAAAAGTATCAAGTAACATATTATTTGATGTTGCAATAACCTCAGCTTCGTACATACTTGCACTATCAACTTGATAGTAGTATGTATCATTTGCACAAATATTTGAATTATTTGAGATTTCACTACCATCACTTGCATAAATAGTTGCAGCTTTTATATCAAGCTGCAACATAAATAAAAATACTGTTGTAATAAGCAATATCTTGCTTCTCATTTTACTCCTAGTTAAGTTCAGCAATAACATCTGCACACGTTGGACAAATTGAGTCATCGCTTAACTCTTCTTGTTCAAAGTATTTCCAACAACGTTCACAACGGTGTTCGGTATACTTCTCTATATCGACACTTAATCCTTCATTTCCCCCAGTGATTACTAATTTTGAAACGATTAACATTAATTCTTTTTCACTAATGTTATCAAGACGTTGTTTATCTTCATCTGTAACATTTAAAGTTACTTTAGCTTCTAAACTCTTACCAATTGTCTTTTCATTTCTTGCTTCCTCTAATGCTTTATTGATTTCAGTCTGAATTGATCTGAACCAATTAATTTCAGTTAAGTCTGCATCATATCCCAGGTTAGTTGGAATTTCTTGTAAGAAGATAAATTGCTCTTCATCACCAGTTAATGCCTGCCATCCTTCATTTGTAGTGTGAGGTAAAATTGGTGACATAACTAGTAATAATGCTTCCATAATTTTACTAACAACAAACTCGATTTGACGACGACGTTCATCTTTGATTGAACTAATGTACGTGATATCTTTAATAAAATCAAAGTAGAAAGCACTTAATTCATTTGTAATAAAGTTATTTACTAACTCAACTACAGTTTTGAATTCTAAGTCTTCAAATGCCTGATTTGCGCTAACTACGATTTCATTTAAACGAGTTAAGATATATTGATCAACGATTGGTAATTCAGCTAATTCATAAGTTTGACCTTCGTAGTAGTGTAAGTTTCCTAATCCGAAACGGATTGCATTACGATACTTTCTATAAGTTTCACTTACTTGTTTAATAATTTCATCACCAATACGTGCATCGGCTTGGTAATCTACACTTGCTACCCATAGTCTTAGGATATCAGCACCATTTTGGTTTACGATTTTCTTAGGTGCAACAGTGTTTCCTAATGATTTACTCATCTTGTTACCTTTTGCATCCATAACGAATCCATGTGATACAACACGCTTATATGGCGCTTTACCTTCAGCAATTACACCTGTAATTAATGAAGAGTTAAACCAACCACGATATTGATCTGAACCCTCTAAGAATAAATCTGATTGGTATTTTCCTAAACGGTTTTTAGCAACTGCAGAGTGTCCTACACCAGAATCAAACCATACATCCATGATATCTGTTTCTTTAGTAAACTCACCATTAGGGCTTAATTCATGAGTATATCCAGCAGGTAATAAGTCTTTAGCTTCTTTTTCAAACCAAATATTGCTTCCGTGTTCTTCAAATAAAGTAGCGATATGCTCTAAAACTTCTTTATCAAAGATTGGAGTTTCATCCTCTGTATAAATTATTGGAATTGGAACTCCCCATTTTCTTTGACGAGAAATACACCAGTCGACACGATCTTTAATCATGTTTCCTAAACGTACTTGTCCCCACTCATTAACCCATGAAATTTCATTGTTAATTTCATTCATAAGTTCAGCTTTAACTTTGTCAATTGAAGCAAACCATTGTGCAGTTGCACGGAAAATGATTGGTTTTTTAGTTCTCCAGTCATGTGGGTAAGAGTGAGTGATGAATGTTAACTTTAATAAGTTTCCATTTTCATCTAACTTTTCACAAATTGCTTTATTAGCATTATCATAGAATTCACCAGCATATTCACCAGCTGCTTCCGTCATTGTTCCTTTGTAATCTACAACACTTACTACTTCTAAATCGTATTTCTTACCTACAATAAAGTCATCTTCACCGTGCCCAGGAGCTGTATGTACACAACCAGTACCTGCATCAACAGTTACGTGATCAGCTAACATTATAAAACTTGTACGATCAAATAATGGGTGTTTTACCTTAATATATTCAAGTTCACTTCCACGAACAGTTTTTAAGATTGTAGCTTCCATTTCGAATTCTTTGGCAAATGAAGATACTAAATCAGTAGCGATTAAATATTTTTTACCATCCATTTCAATTTGAGAATAATCGAAATCTGCACCAACAGAAATACCCATATTTGCTGGAATCGTCCAAGGTGTTGTTGTCCAAATTACAGCTTGTGTATCAGCAAAATCATCATTTACAATGATATCGAATCCAACATAAATAGCTGGTGAACGCTTGTCTTGATATTCTACTTCTGCTTCAGCTAATGCTGATTGAGATGTTGGTGACCAATATACTGGCTTTAATCCTTTGTAAATCATTCCACGTTCAATCATTTTAGCAAAAACTCTAATTTGTTCAGCTTCATAATCTTTTTCAAAAGTTTGGTAAGTTTCAGTACCATCAGCTAGTAATCCTAAAGACATAAATTGTTCTTTTTGATTAGCAACTTGCTTCTTAGCGTATTCTTCACATAAATCTCTGAACTCGTTATCAGTTAATTCATGACGTTTAATTTTACCTTTTTTCAATAAAGCATTTTCAATTGGTAAACCGTGAGTATCCCAACCTAAAGTAACTGGAACATCAAATCCAGTCATTGATTTATATCTCCAATTAAAATCCTTTAAGATTTTATTCATTGCGTGACCAACGTGAATATCACCGTTAGCATAAGGAGGACCATCTAATAAAACAAATAATGGTTTCCCTTCGTTTAACTTACGACGACGACTATAAATATCGTTTTCAATCCAGGCTTTTTGCATTTGTGGTTCACGATTTGACAAGTTTGCTTTCATCGCAAATGATGTTTTAGGTGTAAATAATGTTTCTTTTATATTCATAACGCTCCTTTTAATTTAATAAATTAACCCTAGCTGTATCGCTAGAGTTAATTGGCTTTTATTTAGTGAAATTCTTACCCAATGTTTTCTTGGTTTAGCATGTAAGTTTTTGGTGCACATACTACGATTTCACCAGTCATTTGAATTAATTGTCCATCTAAAGCGTAGATTGCTCCTGCAAGTTGGTTTAAAATTTGGTTTCCTTCTTCTTCACTTACGTTTTTGAAGTTAACGATACATAATTCTTGACGTTTAATTGATGTCATGATTTTGTCTGCAGATGATTTTGAAACTGGTTCAAACATACGAACTACATTTCTTTGCATGTTTCCTGCAGCAGAAATTTCTAATTCTTCATCATTAGCTACTTCGTTTTCGAAGTCAAAGCTATCAGTGTGTAATGTTTCTGTATCTCCTTCAGTCATGAATTCTTTAAATTGTTTTAACATATTGTCTCCTAAGGTCTTTTTTTTATTTTATCAATTTTTTATCTTTTGTTGAAAAAATCTGGTAATTCTAATGTTTTTGTTTCTGTTGATGAGGCATCTTCTGCTGGCTTTTGCATTGGCTTGCTTGGCGTTGCTAGAGATTCACGAGTAGCTTTTGGCTTTGCTTGAATTGGATTACCAAATAAATCAGTAGCTACTGCATTTGCACTTGTTCCTTTATCCATATAGATGATTTCATCTAAGTTTCTAACACCCGTACCAGTTGCTACGAATGTTACTTTAACTTGATCATCTAATGTTTCATCGTATGAATATCCGAAGAATAAGTGATCAATGTTATCTCCTTCATTGTATGAATAAATTAAATCAGTACCACGGTTAGCTTGCCCAATAGTAATTGTATTCTTTGCACAGCTAATGTTAAAGATAATGTCTCTTGCATTCTTAACGTTGTTGAAGTTTACAATATCACTCTTAATTGATTGGTTAATTGCATCTATTACTGCATTTTCACCTTTACCATAACCAATTCCCATAACTACTGAACCTTTGTTAGAAAATGCCGTTTTAACGTCAGCATAATCGAGGTTGATTTTACCAGGCGATGTAATTAAGTCTGAGATTCCTCTAATCCCGTCAACTAACATCTTATCTGCCATCTTTGCAGCTTTTAAAATTGGTAAGTTTTTGTAAACTTCATTTACACGTTGGTTTTCAACAATGATGTTTGAATCTACGTTGTCAATGAAATCAGTATAATATTTTCTCACTGTATTTGGATCAGCTTCATTGTTAGTTGGAAGAACTGCAAATCCAATTGTTAAAATTCCCATTTGACGAGCAATTTTACCAATTTCAACAAGCCCTACAGAACCTGTACCTTTACCAATTCCACCCGTAATGAATAACATGTCAATATCAGTTAATAACTGTTGAATTTTTTCCTTTTCTGCTTGAATTGATTGAGCAACAGCATCATAGTTTCCACCTGAACCATGTCCTCTAAACATGTTTTCACCTAAAAGAATTTTGTGATCAGCATTGTTAATTTCTAATGATTTCCTAGATGTATCCATTGCAACTAACTTAATGTCGCTTGCACGTTCATCGTACATACGTCCTATTGCATTTACACCACAACCACCAATACCTAAAGTAAGAATATTTACTTTACCGTATCCAGCAGCACTAGTTAAGAAAACGTCGTTCCCCTCAGAAAGTGAAATAGCTTCACTTGGTTTCTCTTCACTAATAATGTTTAATTTTTTATTAATTTCCGCCATATTATTTAAATCAGCAGTATCAACTTTAATTGTTTCTCTGATATTTAACTCAATGTCTTGTTTTGCTAAATCTAAAGTGTCATCAATTCTTTCAAGATGTTTATCAATGTCACTTAAACTATGTTCAAGTTCGCTATCAACATTTGTATCAACTCGAACATCAAAAGCAGGCTCAATTGTTAATTCTTCTTCAGGATCATTAATAACCATGTCATCAATACCATCAAGAACATCATTGTTTAAAGTGATTACATTTGTGTCATCACCGAATATATCGAATGTAGTTTGTGTCTCTTTCATATTTATCCTCTCAGTCTATTCTTATCGTTTATTGCAATTGCATTAAAGATTTTTAATTCTTGCTTAAAGTGTCCAGAAACTGAATTTACTTTAAACTCTTCAATTTCAATCTCTAGTATTGACTTCATGAATTTTACCCATTCATCATTTGCATAATCGTTAGTTATACTATAAATTTTCTTGAACTCTATTCCTTGTTTGAAAACTTGTAAAATGATTCCTTGGATGTACTCACTTGCAATTTTTCTGAAAATTTCTGTCACGTAACTGTAAGTCATTCCAGGTGCAACTTCAAAATCGAACTTAATGTCTGATAGTTTAAAATTATTTTGCATATACCTAACAACCTTCTCACTATCTTCTGGTGAATGAGTTTCAACCAGTTCCATATATGTTTTTTGGTAAATGTGTCCAAGACCAAAATCCATATTAAAGTTTTGAACTAAATTTTCACTCTTTGTCATAAACTTCATCTTCATTCTTCCGAACTCAATAATTGCTTCATTGTTATTAAAACCACGTGCATATTTAAGCAGGTGAGAACTAATGATTGTATCTTGTTTTCTGTATCGACTATCTTCAATAATTCGCTCTAAAGGATATAATGAATTTGAATCAATAAATACTAGATCTCCTGTAATTACTATTTTACGACCTTTCGCACCAATTGGATTTGTTTTCCCAACCCCATCAACTACGTAGTTAACTGGTGTAAAGTTTGCTGTTGTATATCCTGATTTAGCTGTATCATAGCGAACTGCCTTATCTACAATCTTTTTAATATCTTCTGGTGTAATTGTATGAATTTCCTCGAACTCAACCTCAAAAGTTTTTGCTTCGTAATAAAATTGAATTGGTTCTATTATTAAGTCAAGTCGGTGAATTCTTGTTCCGATTTCATCCTCGACCTCACCTAATACATCATTTAATTTTTTCCCAATTTTTGCAATTTCTTCCATTCCAGATAATGTTGTAATATCTCCAACGTGGACTTCTCGACTTGCGATAACATATTGTTGTCCTTCATATGAATTATAAACAACTGCATATAATTTTTCATCGTTGTAAGCTAATGCTCCAAAATAATTATTCATTAAGTTCACCTCCTAAAAACTGGTTAACAGTTTGATTAAATTGATCGACACTTTCTAAAAATGCATAGTGTGTCAACCCTTCTTTAACAATAAGCGTACTATTTTCTATACGTTCATTCATCATCTCTCCATGCCATAAAGGTGTAGCATCATCTGCACTTCCCCAATATAGTAGAGTTTGATTATTAATTTTTGTAAGTACATTTGATAAATCTTCTGATACTGCTAGTGACATAACTTTTTTCATTACTGGACTTGCATTTTTATAATCTGCTGATCCGCTATTTGCAAATAAGTCATCTCGATATTGACTATAAAATGGTGTTTTAACTAGTAGTTTCATAAACTTATAGTTAAGAACTTTGATTTTAAATCCAATTGATTTCTTTTCAATTCCAGCTCCACCTGTAAAGATTAATTTATTTGTAACTACGCCTGTTATTGCTAATTTAATTGCTATACGTGCACCAAATGAGTGACATACTAGGATTGGATCTTCAATATTGTTTAATTCAATAAATTGTTTTACCGTATCTGCCATCCCATCAAGTGTTAAATCTCCAGATGGTTCTTCACTTAACCCATGACCTGGAAGATCAATAGCAAACATATGATAATTATCCCCTAGACTTTCGATAAGTGGCATAAAATCGTCACCAGTTCTTCCCCAACCGTGTAAAAAGATGATATTTTGCCCTTTTCCGACCTCAATATAACTTAGAATTTTATTGTTTATTTCGCTTTTTTTTCTCATTGTACCTACTTTATATTCTAATCTATAAAATTATAACATATATATATTAAACTAACATGAAAATTGAGCGGCTACATGTTATTTTTCACATAAAAAAAAGCAATATTACTTTTCCAGTAATATCACTCATATTTTATTTGTTTTTAATTTCTATTTTTCTACCTTCAAGCGTATATTCAATGTCAATTTGATAGTTGATTTCTGGAAGATAGTCTTCAATATTTTCAGCCCATTCGACACAAATGATATATCCTTCTTGTTTTAAATCATCAAGTCCAATATCTTCATCAGCAATTCTATAACTATCAACATGACATAATTTACCATCATACAGTTTACTTATTGTATATGTCGGAGAGGTGATTGGTTCATCAATTTTTAAAGCCTTTGCAATACCTTTTACAAATGTAGTTTTACCAGCACCTAATTCTCCATTTAGAACTACTACATTTCCTGGTTTTAAGCCCAAACCAAAATTAAAACCAGCATCTATTAACTGCTCTTCGTTACTTGTATTAACTAACATACTTCAAAACTGTATCCGCATGTTGCACTACTATATGGTGCTAACACTTGCATACCATCCTTATTTGTTAATAAGTAATCAGTTTGGTCAGCTTTAGAACAAATACCATTCCATGGTTCAATACAAATAAATTTTGCATTTTTGAATTCAGGTGACCAAATAGCTAAGTATTCCATTGAACTAAAATCAAATTTTAAATACTCTCTACCATTTTCTCTTAAGACCATAGTTTTAGACTCAAAGTCACTGTAACAAGGAATATTATCATTAATTAAATCATATGATAACTTCACTGTGTCTAAGTCAACATTTTCAGTTGTTGTTTGTAACCCGTCTTCGAAGTAGTGTTTAATCACAGATTGGCGTGGAAACTCCACTTCTAACCCATCTACACTTTCGACATTGAATGCTGGGTGTGCTCCAATTTGATATGGCATTTCAAAACTATTATTATTGATTACTGTATATTCTGTAGTTACATTGCTTCCTTTTACACTATACTTAATTCGCACTGTAAAATCACAAGGATAAATATTAAAGTCTGCTAATGTTGATGTATATTCATAAATTACTGAGTTATCATCTTTTTCAATAACTGTGAAGAAACGATCACGTAAGAATCCATGTTGACTCATTTGAATAAGTTCACCACCAGCCATGTATTTATCATCTTTTAACTTACCAACAAACGGGAATAAAACCGGTGATGTTCTGCCCCAAAATGCGGGATCAGCCTGCCACATGATTTCTTTTCCACCTTTAACAACTGAAGTGATTTGGGCTCCAAAATTGTTAATTATTACTTGCGTATTGTCAGATTGAATGGTAACTTCTTGTTGAGAACCCGTCGCTATAGATTCACCATTTAGGGCTTTGCTTACTAAACCCATTTGCGCTTGAGTAATTGCAGTACTGAAAATTAACGTAACAATTGGTACCACAATTGGACCTAAGAATGGGATAAGCAAAAAGATAGCTAATACAATTCCGATTACGAAGAGTAATAACACTTGCCATAAATACGCTTTAAAAACTTCCATTACTGTGTATTTAGCAAGTAATAATTTACGTCCTTGTTTAATATTAGTATCAGTATATAAACTGAATAGGAATATTGCTGATAATAGCATAGCGACAAAAATAAATCCAAACATTAATAGAATAAAGATAAATAAACCTAAGAATTCACTAATGACTAATGTAATACCTGTAATTAATATCCATACAAGCCCTAGTCCTATTAGCGGTAATATAACTCTACCTATGTATGAGAAAATGTTCGACCATGTCACAACACGTTTAATACTTGTAAAAACACTTGAACGTTTACCATCAGTGCTGTCTGCTACTATAAATGCAGTCACTGCTTCCAAGAAGGCAACTGGTAATCCTAAGAAAATTAAAATCAATAAGAAAATAATCCCAAAGAAAACCGCAAGACCAGCACTACCATTAGTTCCCATAATAGCCGATAGGCCGATAGTAAATACCCCTAAAAATCCAAGAGCAAACGCAAGTGCAAATTTAATCAATCCTAAGATGATTGAATTTAATGTTATTGCCTTCCAATTTGTCTTGAATTTTTCAATTGATGTTTCAAATAAATTTTCTAATTTTATATTCATTTTTCCTCACTATAAATTTTTTGTATCAATTTGATACTCTTTATGACAGAAATTACAAGTAACTTCTGCAAATGGTTCTTGTTTAACTTCAATAATATCTGCTGGTGATAACATTCTAATTCCAGTTTCAAATTTCTCGTAACTACAATCACATACCATTTTTACATCAGTCTCTTGTAAAACTTCAAAATCGCCATCGAATACTGCATCTAAGATTTCATCTAATGTGTATGTTTGTAATAATGTAGTCATTGGCTTTAACTCAGTAAAAACATACTCTAAACGTGAAATTACAGCTTCGCTAGCATCTGGTAATAATTGAACCACTAATGCACCTGCTGCTTTAATTGTGTAGTCAACATCAACAAGTACACCGGCACTAATTGCAGTTGGCACTTGTTCTGACTTCATAAAGTAGTAAGCATAATCTTCAGCGATTTCACCACTAACAAGTTCTGTTTGACCAACAAATGGATCTTTTAACCCTTGGTCTTTAACAACTTGTAGGTAACCATTACCAACAGCACCGCTTACGTCTAATTTTCCATTTTCTTTTAATGGAATATCAACATGTGGGTTAGCAATCGTTGCCTTCACTTCACCTTTACCGTTTGCAACTGCAATTATTTTTCCGGCAGGTCCATCACCATTAATTGTTGTTGATAATTTATCATCACCTTTTAACATTAATCCCATTAATGACGTAATTGTAACACTACGACCTAAGGCTGCTGCTGCAACTGGTGATGTTTTGTTGATTTGATTTAATTCCTCAACTAATTGTTTTGAGTCTGTAATAAAAAATCTTACTTGACCCTTAAATCCTAATCCTTGTTTTGTATTCATTATACTCCTATTTCATTATTTATTAAATCGATATTATAATCTATATTATTCTGTGTTAATACATTTAAATTCTTTAATATTATCTCACGAATATGTTCATGACGGTATTTTATTAAAAAATAACGACGATGCTTATTAAACCTATAATCAATGTATGGCTCAAATAGTTGTGATACATCTAAATTATTTTTAGTTAGCGTTTTAATTAATTGATTACCTACATTTTCTAGTTTTATTTTATTATCACCTAGAATTTCGATTTTAGCCTGTCTGTAAAATGGCTGTGCCTTTGAACTCTTTCGTAGGTTAAACTCGGTTTCAAAATAATCAATATAACTATGATTTTCAACTGCTTTCATAACAAAGTGTTGTTCAAAATTTGTCTCGATTATAGCACGACTAAATTTACTATTACGACCAACACGGCCAACTACTTGCTCAAGAATATTGTATGTCTTCTCATGGCTCGTAACTTCATTTAATGTAAGTAAATTATCAATATTAGTAACATATATATTATCTACATTCATAAAATCGATACCAAATGCTATTGTTTGGGTTCCGATTAAAATATCAATCTCACCATTTCCAAAGTTCTCCATAACACTGTATAATTCAGCTGCGGTTTGACGACTATCTACTATAACAATTGTCAACTCAGGGTACAGTTTTTTTAATTGTTCATAAAACTGCTCAATTCCAGTACCAATATATTTTATATTGGTAGAATTACACTTTTGACAGTGATTACTAAATTGTTTTTTGTAACCGTCATATTTACATTCCAAACTGTTTGTTCGCTTTACATAGGAAAGCGGCTTAGTACAATTTGGACATGTATGAAGGTGATAACAATCTAAACAAAGAACCTGTTTAGAATATCCACTTTTATTAAAGAAGATGATACTAGGCTTTTTACGAACTTTATTTACATTAATAAAATCGTTTAACTTAGTAGTAATTATATTCTCTTCGGGTTTAGTGAATTCAATTTCAGCAAATTCACTCTCTCCATATCTGTTAGTTAAAGTTAGAAAATTACATTTACCATACTTAGTTAATGCGTAATCATTTATTTGTGGAGTTGCTGTTCCTAGTAGTACGTCTATATCTTGATCAATTAAACCATCAATAATAATTTGTTTACTAACATTAATCTTCTTACCAAACTTGTATCTATCGCTATGAGCTTCATCAAATATAACAAGCTGTAAATTATCAAAAGGCAAAGTTACACCTTCAAATGTTGAAACAACTATACGCTTTTGATTATTTTCAATTTGGTCACGATAACTAGCTTTTTCACCGTCAGATAACTGATTGTGGTAAATGATAACATTCTCGCCAAATAATCTTTGTAAGCGCCCAACCACTTGGACCGCTAGCATCACTGACGGAACTATTACCAATGACTGCGCATTACTTCTTAATCTACTTTTAATTAAATCAATATACACTTCAGTCTTACCACTGCTGCTAACACCGTGTAATAGGTTTAAACCCGGAGCAAAACTATCAACTGCATATTGTTGCTCAGCACTCAAAACAGTTTCTTTATGCCAATTTAAGCCAAACAATGTATCAAACTGCTTAGTTTTTTCAGTCTTAATTAATACATCATGTTTTACTAAAGTATTAATAATTGCTCGACTAACACCAGTTTCTGAAATAACATTAGAAATACTATCAGTTTCTTTCTCAGCTAAATAATCAACTATAACTTGTTGCTTCTCCGTAAGCGAGTATTCACTACCTGTATTTAGGCTTACATATTGATAAGTTTGCACCTGCTGTTTGTAGTCAACTATTACTTCTGCTCGATAATCACTTTCAACCAATTTCTTTTTAGGTTTTGCTGATTTAAAGTCACCAATAAAGTCATCCCCATCATAATAATTAATATTAATTTTAGAGTCTGGAACTTTAGTTGTAAATAAACCCTGAATATCGAGCATACTTGTAATACTATTATTATAAATAGTTCTCGCTAATTGGCTTTGATAATAATTTAGTGGAGAGGCCTTATAAATAGCTAATATTGGTTTCAAAACAAAACCGAAATTAGATTGCTTCGATTTACTAAGTACAGTTCCTAATTTTAATTGATTATTAACATTAACTATGAGTTGTGAACCAATTTTTAGTACTTCGTATTGTTCATTATTTACTGCATAACTATATTGTCCATGTTTCGTATTACTAATATTAACACTTACAGTAACATGCATTATTTCATTTCCGCAATATGAATATTTTGATACTCATCTTTGAATTTGTTATAAAGGTCTTCAATCTCAGTTCGTGACTCACTAAACACTAGTAGTGTTGGCCCTGATCCAGATACTAAGATGCGATGATCTGTAACTGCTTTTAATTTAGCTTCTAACTGCTCAATTTGTGGACATAGTTTTTTTGCTGTTGGTGCTAATGAATTTTCTAATCCATTTTCAAACTTAATATGATCATCTGCTTTCAGTAAACTACCAATGTCACCTCTAACATTATTTAGGACATGATTCTTATAAACATCAATAGTCGACAGCGGAACACCAGGATTAATAACTAACACATACTTGTCTTTAAAATCAGCGGTTACTAATTCTATCTCTTCACCAGTACCTCGTGCAATAGCTAAACGAGAGTAAATACAGTATGAAACATCGCTACCAACTCGTGCTCCAAGTTTAGCAAGTTCTGCTTCATCTAATTGTAAATCTTCTAAAACATTAATGATGCGCATAACAGCTGCTGCATCACTACTTCCACCAGCCATTCCGGCCGCAACTGGGATATGCTTTTCAATTTCTATTTTATAATTTGTTGTAAATCCAAATTCGTCTCTCAATACAGATAATGCTTTATAAGCTAAGTTATCAAGTCCATTTAGGCTCGAATCATTCGTAACAATAACTTCGTCTTTTTCGCTACGTGTTACAGTTACAACATCATGTAGATCAACTGAATTCATTAAGAATTCAATTTGATGATAGCCATTATCTAATTTATCAACCACATTTAGTATTAAATTAATTTTAGCATAAGCATTTTCCGTCATAGTTCGCTTCCTTTCAAGGACAATTGCATGTTCTTTTCCGTAGTAGTTTTTTCTAATAAAACTTTCTTCAAAGCTGTTCTTTTTATAAAAACTAATTGCTGTTACATTTGACTCTCTAACTTCAAGACTACAATCAAAAGTAGTAAGAGTGTTTAAAATACGTGAACCAATTCCCGACCCACGATATTCTTCTCTTACTGCAAAATTATAAATTTCAACATTTCTAAGATCGCGTTTAAACGTTAGAAAGGCAACTAGTTGTAGCTCATTCATAACGTAAATTACTTTTATTAATTTGTCAATTCCATAAATTACTTGTAAGTTGTTTCCAAAAACTTCATCTTCTAGACGAGCAATTTGACTAGCATGATTAGCAGCTAAATCAAAATTAAATTCTATCATATTGCTTCCTTTAAGTATTCGATTTCTAAGTTTAAAGGATGACATTCTTCGAACTGAGTAATAACAGTCGAGTCAAGTAACCAATCTGGATTAATATAACCATCAATAATCGTTTCAGAAGTAACATCGTCATATCCAACAAATGTATATTCATTTCCATCATACTTGAAATATTTTTTTCCACGAGCATCTAATAATACATCATTTTTAAAACCAGCATAGAACAAGTTAAGAGTGTTAATTTTAAATAATTTTGCATTAATTTCTTGCGCTAGAGTTTTAGCAACTAAAACACCGATTCGCACTCCAGTATAACTACCAGGTCCAGCAGTTACATATATCTCTCGAATCGCTTCAAAATCAAGTTTAGATAAATGTTCATAAATTGTTGTCGTATGATTATTATTACCTTCATACTGAATTGACTTTAAGATTCTAGTATCATCAAAAGTAACAATAGTTACATACTTTGTTGTTGTATCAATAAGTAATTTCATAATTACCTCCATTATATTAGTAAAGGGATGATATAAATATCATCCACTATTTTCCAAATCTTTCCATTTGTTTCGAAATCATCGTAACAAGTAAATATTCTTCTCGATCTAATTTTTGCTTAAATTCGGTTGCAGTTAATTCTTTATTAAGTGCAATAAAAGCAACAAGTTCTTCTCGAACACTATGTACATAATATGCTTGACCTGTTGTCAGATTTTCAAAAATATCATTATCACATAAACGGTAATCATCAATATCAATATCAAACTTACTAGCTTTTTTAGCAATTTTAGATACGTCATTTAAGTCGATAAATGTCAAATGAATTAATAGTGTAATTACTGCGAATACCCCGATTACAATAATATTATGCGTAATAACAAAGTACACAAGTACTGTTAAAAATAACGTATTGACAATTGCTAATAAGCCTAATTTTCCCTTATTATTCTTAATTACTATCATAATATGTTCTTGATATAATTTCATCGGTGTGAATAATCCATAAAATGATTTATTATGCATTGCTACTACAATATAAATAACAAATGAAAATGCTAAGAAGTAAATTAATCCTTGTAATGGATTTGTCTTTACAAGCGTTATTGCATTAAATGTTATGAAAATCGCAAGAATAGTTATAACCAAACTATTAAAAGTACGTAACATTACAAACTTTTGATATTTTGCAACTTTCTTTAATTCGGCATTTGTGTATACACTTCTTATCATTTTACTCCTAATATGTCCAATTACGCTTAACTGGACTCTCTTTTTTTACAACTTCCTCGGTTGTTGAATTAGCATTGACAATAATTTTCTCAATGTAATTTAAGTTTGTTATTCCCTTAGCTAAAGCAATGTAAATTGCTTCTTCTATTTTAGTAAAGTCAGCCCCAGCTGCTATCCACGAATTAATTTTTAGAACCTCATTCGGATTCATTTTTTTATTAAAAATATGGTTTAGCTTATCAATCTGATCATTACTTAGTCCAACTTGTTTATATTCAGTTCGTTCTCCTGAAATAAGATCATATAATCCATTTAGATTTATCATCATTTTGCCATCAACATCAACTAATTTTACCACTTTCTTATTAACTAAACTAGAAATAAGAGGTTTGCTATTGTGTGAGATTCTTAAAAAAGTAATCAGATCAACAAGTAGTGGGTCAATTGTTATCATTTGACAAATACAAATTAATTCTTGCTCTGTTAGTTGATAATTTGCATAGTTCAAAATTAGTTCATTTTGAATCGGTGTTGTCTTAAGAATATTTTTCATCTTATACCTCGAAATCTTGTGGTGTTGTCATTTTTTTATTATAACTTTCACTAACTACAATTTTACAATCATAATTATAATGAGTTAACATACTTACTTCATCAGTAAACAGTAATTGTTCACTTATCGCTTGCTCATAGCACTTATCATAAACTTGCTTGTTCACGACTTGTGGCGTTTGCATATTAAATAATGATGATCGATCAAGTACTTTCTCGATACGGTTCCCCTTAACTAATAAGGTTGTATCTATAGCTTGAGTTGCTAAAGCTAAACCGTCATACTCTTCTGGAAATTGAACCAATCTATTTATTAGCTCATCGTCTAAAAAGATACGTGCTCCATCATGAACAAAAACGGTAGAATTAAGCGCTTGACTAACACCATTAGCCACACTATTCATTCGCTCTTGACCACCAATGATAAATTTAACATTATAATTTACAAGCAATTGTTTATACGTATCTAAATCATTTTTGCTTACTGTAACAATAATATCATTAAAAAGGCTATTGTTTGCAAAGATAGCAACAGACTTTTCGATTAAAGTAACACCATCCATTTTATATAACATTTTATTATAACCAAGACCAGCACGTGTACCACTTCCGGCGGCTGTTATTACTGCACTATACATTTAAGACTCCAGATTCTACAAGTTTTCTAAGTGCGTTCCCACGATGTGAGACACTACTCTTTTGTTCTTTCGACATGTTTGCAAAACTTGTTCCTTGATAAATAAATAATGGATCATATCCAAAACCATTCTCACCTTCGATTGTTGTTGAAATATGACCTTCAACAATACCGTTGAAAAAGTGACATAGATTGTACTTTTCAGAATATACACAAAGTACAGTTCTAAATCTTGCACTTCGCTCTTCGATTCCAGTCATCTTTTCTAATAAAAAAATATTATTAGTTGCATCAACATTTGTTGTTGCACCACTAAAGCGTTTTGAGTAAACACCAGGGGCATTATCTAATGCTTTAACTTCAAGACCACTGTCATCACTGATAACTATTGCTTCTGGAAATTTAGCAGCAATCGCTTGGGCTTTAATTAATGCATTTTGCTCAAACGTTAAACCAAATTCTTCAATATCATCATCTAATCCTAAATCATTAAGTGATTTTATATCGATGTTTAGTAGTGATTTTAATTCACTAATTTTCCCTTGATTGTTGCTTGCTAAAATATATTCCATCATTCTCCTTATCTTAAAAAGTTATTAAAACCATTCGAGTTTTTCATTTTGTTTAGATCCATATTACTCATATCCATATTACCCATTGACTTCATCATTTTTTTCATTTGGTCGTAACCTTTGATCATACGATTAATGTCCGATACTTCAGTTCCGCTACCTTTAGCAATTCTAATTCTACGTTTAGCATTTAAAATTGAAGGCTTTTCACGTTCTTCTGGAGTCATTGATAAGATAATTGCTTTTACTTTATCAATTTCTTTTTCATCCAAACCTGAAATGTCAATCTTGTTCATCCCTGGAATCATCTTCATAATCCCTTTAAGACCACCAAGTTTGTTTAACATGTTGATTTGTTTTAAGAAGTCATTTAAGTCAAAATTCCCTTCCATCATTCTTTCAGCCATCTTCATGTTTTCTTCAGTATCTAATTCTTCAGCTTTTTCGATTAACCCAAGAACATCTCCCATACCTAAAATACGAGATACTACACGTTCAGGATTGAATTCTTCTAGTCCGTCTAATTTTTCACTAACCCCTAAGAACTTAATGTCTTTTCCAGTTGTTTGTTTAACAGATAATACTCCACCACCACGAGTGTCACCATCCATTTTCGTGAAAACTAAACCAGTAATATTAACATACTGACTAAAGTTATCAGCAACTTCAATCGCCATTTGACCGACAGTACCATCTAATACTAATAATGTTTCAGAAGGATTAAACGCTTCTTCTAAACGCTTTAATTCATCCATCAGTTCAGTATCAACGTGCATACGCCCAGCCGTATCAATAATAATTAAATCGTGACCGTTTTCGCTAGCGAACTTTCTTGCGTTAGATGCAATCTCAACAACGTCTGTATTATCACGTTCTAGATAAACATCCACAGCTAGTTGCTTACCTAATGTTACTAATTGATCGATAGCCGCTGGACGATAAATATCACAAGCAACTAGTAAAGGCTTTTTAAATCTTTTTTTCTTTCTTAAGAAGTTTGCTAACTTACCAGTAGTTGTCGTTTTACCACTCCCTTGAAGACCAACCATCATCATGATGTTGTTTTCTTCAAAAGTAAGTTCATTGTCACCTTCAAGTAAGTTAATCATTTCATCACGTACGATTTTAATAATCTGTTCTTGAGGATCTAAACCTTTTAATACATCTTCATTTAATGCTTTTTCACGAATAACATTACAGAAATTCTTGGCAACACTATAGTTAACATCTGCTTCTAATAAAATTAAACGAATTTCTTTAACCGTCTGTTTAACGTCATCTTCTGTAATGTTCTTTTTTCTTGTTAAATCATCTAAACTATTTTGTAGTTTATCTGAAAACACACCCATTAAGTCCATCTTTTCTCCTATTTGATCTTTTCAACTATTTGTTGATCAATATTATGATCACGTAACAGCTGACAGTTTTCTTCATATTTTTTGTTTATTTGTAATTTAGCTTCATAGTCTGCTAATTTTTTTTCTGTTTGTTTTAAACTATTATATACACCATTTTTTGTGATCTCTAAGATTTCACAAATTTCATTTATTGAATAATCATCATCATAATACATTTCAAAGATTTGACACTGTTTATTTGTAAGTAAAGAACTATATATTTCATACAGTTCTGTTAATTCTAATCGTTTATTAAGATTCACTATTAAACAACGCTTCTAAATAATTATCAACGTCAAATGACTTAATATCTTCGATTTGTTCACCTGTTGTCAAGTAGTAAATAGGTACATTTAATTCATATGATATGTTAATAATCATACCAGCTTTTCCACCAGAATCTAACTTAGTAATAATTACCCCATCTAATTTAGTAATCTCATTGAATGCTTTAGCTTGTTCTAAAGTATTTTTACCCGCGGTCCCATCAAGAACTAGAACAGTTTTTAATTTTACTTTATCAGATGTTTTCTCATTGATGATTCTATGAATTTTTTCAAGTTCAACCATAAGGTCAGCTTTGTTATGTAAACGTCCAGAGGTATCACAAATTAGTAAATTTCTTTTTTCCTCTATTGCACGATCCATTGCATCGTATACCACTGCACTAGGAGCATGTCCTTGATGAGTTTTAACAATGTCAACATCTAAACGTTGAGCCCACTGATTTAATTGTTCAATCGCACCAGCTCTAAATGTATCTGCTGCAGCTAGTAATGGATTAACATCTAAATGCTTATTTGTAATCTTACTAATTGTAGTAGTTTTACCAACTCCATTAACTCCAACAACAAGCCAAACGTTTAGGATGTCTTCTTCCACTTCAAGTGTATCTGTTTGTAAGTGCACTAAGTCGGCAATTACATCAGCTACTGCATTGTTGAAGTCCTCTTTCTTTACATGTTTGTTATAAATTTTCTTTTCTACTTCACTTGCAATCGTAATTGCTAAGTTTGGCATAATATCTAATTCAATTAATGTTTCTTCAAAATCCTCGAAGAACTCTTCATCAAAGAACTCACGGTCGACTAATAATTTATTAATCTCATTTGAGAAACTAGTAAAAGTTTGACTTACACCAATTCCATAATGCATTTTAGCTGCATCGAAAGCTTCTTTAAATCTATTAAGCATATGATGCCCCCTCTTTTAATGATACTTTTACAGTTGTTGAAACACCCTTCTCTTGCATTGTAACCCCATATAAGGCATCTACCATTTCCATTGTACCTTGTCTGTGAGTAATCACAATAAATTGTGTTCTTTCACTGAATACTTTAATATATTGAGCATAACGTTTAACGTTCGCTTCATCTAATGCTGCCTCTACTTCATCTAAAATTGCAAACGGTAAAGAACGAATACGAAGAATTGCAAATAGTAATGCAATCGCCGTTAGAGCTTTTTCTCCACCACTTAGTAAAGATATTGTTTGTAATTTTTTTCCAGGTGGTTGCGCTACAATTTCAACTCCTGATAGTAATAAATCATCTTCATTAGTTAAGATTAAGTCTGCATGACCTCCACCAAATAATTCTTTATATACATGTTGGAACTCAACACGCAACTTACTGTACGTTTTATCAAAGGCAGTGATAAAGAATTCATCTAATTTACGAATTATATCTTCAAGTTTATTTTTAGCAACAACTAAATCTTCACGTTGTGTATCAATAAATTCAAATCTTTCAGTCAACTCTTTATATTCAGCAATTGCTAATGTATTTACTGGACCTAAGTTTCTTATTTTTGATTTAAGTGATTTTACTTCTGTTGCATATTCGTCGATATTAATATCGTCATTTGCTTTTTCAATTGCCATTGCAGTTGACATATTGTAATCTTCACGTAATACAGCAGTATCAGTCTTTAAACTAATTGCCAAACGTTCTAATCTTACATTATCGTTACTGTGACCACTATTAATCTCTCTAATCTCTTCACGTAATGAACGCAATTGGCTAAATACTTCTTCTGCCCTCTCACTATTCTTATTCTTTTCTAGTTCAAGCTTAGTTCGAGTAACATTTAAACTATCCGCCTTTGCTTCCAATTCATGAATAGCAACTTCAAGTTCATTACTTCCACTATCTGTTGTTTGATCAACACCTAATTCTTGTAATTCCATTTTATTTAAGTTTATATCAGACTCTAAACGGTCTAATAATGATTTAGATAATTGGTATTCTGTTTTTCGACTAACATATTCTTGTCTAGCTTGTTCATGTTTCTCATTTAGTGTTTCAAACTTTGCATCCAGTTTAATTCGTTCGTTTTTAACTTTTGCTAAGTTTGACTCTAAGACAAGCTTACTTTGACGTTTACTGCGTCCACCACTCATTGCCCCACTTGTTTGAATTAAGTCTCCTTCTAGTGTAACAATACGAAAACGGTTAGTAACGTTTGAAGCAATTTGCTTAGCTTCTTCTAGCGTAGAACAAACTATCACATTCCCTAATAAGTTTGAGAAAACATTTTGGTTGACTTGCTCAAAGCGAACTAAATCAATACCAATTCCAACAAAACCCTTAGCATTTTGTAACTTTGCTTTTGTTGCGTCATCTATTTTCATTGGACGCATTGCATCACGAGGTAATAATGTTTGACGTCCAAATCGATTTTTCTTTAAATAGTTAATTGCTTTTGTTGCCGAGTTTCGATCATCTGTGATTACATCATACATTCGACCACCAATGATAGTACTAATCGCTTCAGTATATTTTAAATCGACTTTAAAGTTATCACTAACTGTTCCATGAACCCCACTTAAGTTTGCTTCTAATAACTTTCTAGTTGCAAACGGAATGGTAACCTTGTTTAGTTCACTTTTAATATCATTTTCTCGAATTCTAACAGTTCCAAGTTCACTACGAAGTTTAGTAAGACCATCTTGATACTCTTGTTCTTTAGTTGCTGCTAGTTTCATGTATGATTCAAGTTGTGTGTACTCTTGTTTAACCGCATGCAGTTCTTCACGTAAACGAGTAATATTGTTATCAAGTTCAAATTCTCGTCCATCACGTTCACTTAAAAGCGCTTGACGTTCTTTTAATACTTTTAAATCAGTTCGCTTACTACTTAGTTTCTGTAGACAGTCATTGACTTGAATATTTAATTGATTTAATTTAACTGATTGCTCGTTTATTTTAGCCTTCAATTCTTCCTCATCAAGTTCTAAGTTTGTTTCAGTCGTTTCTAACTTAATTAACTCTAGCTTAGCGTTATCAGTAATTACTTTTAACCCATGGTATTCTTCTTCACTTTTCTTAATACGTGTTGCAAGTAATTCAACTTCTTTTGTTTCTAACTGCTCTTTGTAAACTAAGAATTTTTCCGCAATTTGTGCTTGACGTTCTAATGGAATACGACGTTCTTCGATTTCATTTAATATCAATGATACTTGTTCTAAATTATCTTCCGTTTTTGAAAGTTTATTCAGTGCGCTCTCTTTACGCTTCTTATACTTAAGGATTCCAGCTACTTCTTCAACAATCAACCTTCTGTTTTCAGGACTAGTTGTAATGATTTCTTCAATTTTCCCTTGTGAGATTATTGAAAACGCATTTTTTCCAATCCCTTTATCTAAAATTAATTCTTGGATATCTTTATAACGAGCTTCTACTCCATTAATTAAATATTCACTTTTCCCACTTCGATATAAACGACGAGTAAAAGCTACTTCATCAAATTCTAACTCCAAATGACGATCTGTATTGTCTAATACAATTGTAACTTCTGCAATGTTTTGCTTTTTACGCTTTTCAGTTCCCCCGAAAATTACATCGCTACTACTATTCCCACGTAAACTTTTATTTGACTTTTCACCAAATACCCATCTAATCGCATCGATTACGTTACTTTTACCACTACCATTAGGTCCAACAACTCCAATGAAGTTTTCATCAAAGTTTATAACTGTTTTGTTAGCAAAAGATTTAAACCCTGATAACTTAAGTTGTTTTATTCTCATTTCGAAATTGCTCTCTTTCCGATTGCATCTTTAGCTGCATTTTGTTCTGCTTTTTTCTTAGTCTTACCAAATCCACGACCAACTGAAATACCTTCTAGTGTAACTTCAGCATCAAATCCTTCTTCAGTTTTTACAGACTTGTATTGAATAGAAACTGCTCCATTAACTTGAACAATTTCTTGAAACTTAGTTTTGTAATCTTGATTATCTTCACTATCAAGAATCTTGTCCCATTCTTTAATTAGAGTTCTCTTAACAAACTCCTCTGCTTGATCATAACCACGATCTAAGTAAATAGCTGCGATGAAAGATTCATAAACATCGGCTACATACGAATCACTATCTGTATTACCTTCGTTAATCATTGATTTACCAAAGATAATATATTTATCTAAACCTTCTTTACGAATAAGATATGCTAGTGATGTTTCAGATACTAGTGATGATCGTTTCTTACTCATAACCCCTTCACGGTCATTAGGTAAAAAACGATACATATAATCACTTACAATCATTTGTAAAATTGCATCACCTAAAAACTCTAAACGTTGATAGTTATTGTTGATTCCAAAATCAAATGATGAATGAATAAATGCCTTAATTAATAAGCTTTTATCTTCAAAGTGAAACCCGTATTTTCTTTCTATTTCATTGAAACCATTAGTTTCATATAATTTCTTTATTCCTGACATTTTTCCCCTTTCAAATTTAGGTAGTCTTAACTATAATATTATACCAAATTTCCTATATATAAGGTGTATAAAAAGTTTTACATAGCAAAAGAATAAATCAAAAGATTTATCTCCTTGATTTATTCTTTAACTACTATTATTTGATCACAAATCTCAATTTTAATCATATGGTTATAACTTGTAATTTTCTCAAATATTTGTTCATATTTTTGTGTTGAAATTTCAAGGTTATAAGTGATAACTTGACCGTAATCAACATCAAATTGACTTATTTCTTCTTGTTGTAAAATATAGTTAATTTTATCAATATCACTATATCCGGCTTTGATTCTTATTGAATAACCCGGTGTTAATTCTGCTACATCTGCTTCATCTAGAGCAGCAACAACGCTATCAGTGTATGCTCTAACTAATCCACCAGCACCTAATTTAACACCACCAAAGTAACGAACAACAACAGCAATTGTATTAATCAAATCATTATGAGTTAATACATTTAACATTGGCATTCCAGCAGTTTGACTTGGTTCCCCATCATCATTAGCGCGGTCAATCGAACCTACACGATATGCTGAACAGTGATGAGCGGCAGTTGGGTGCTGCTTTTTTAAATCAGCAATATATTGCTTTGCTTCTTCTTCACTACTAATATTTTTCATATAGCATATAAATCTTGATTTTTTAACTTCAACTTCAGTGATTTGTTCATTTTTCAACGATTTCATTGCACCCCTTTACATGAAAAAAATTGCCAAAAGGCAATTATTCTTCGTTCATAATAGTTAGTTTTGTATATGGTATTTCTAATCCTTCTTCATCAAATAAACGTTTTGTCTCAGTGTATGTATCACGTTCAACTTGGAACCTGTCATCAGGAGCACAAGTTACTTTTAAACGGTGATCAACAGATGATGAGTTAAGTTCAGCAACTCCCATATAAACTGCAGCTGTTGCAGAAGATCGTTCAACAATACGATCTAATAATTTACCTTTAATAACTTCTTCTGCACGTTCAATACTGTCCTCATAAGCAGTTGAAATAGTTAAAAATAAATGATGTTGTCCTCTATTGTAGTTGATAATCTCTTCAACAAGTGAGTTAGGAATTATAATTTGTTCACCTTGATCAGTACGTAAAACAGTTGATTTAATTCCTAACTTTTCAACTATACCAGTATGAGAATTTACAACAATATAATCACCAACATCATAGTATCCCTCTACTACTGTAAAGAATCCATTAATAAAGTCCGTAATTAACTCCTTAGCAGCTAACCCAATAATAATTGAAGCAGCTCCTGCACTTGCTAATAAAGTTGTTTCATCAAATCCTAAAGCAATTAAAATTGCAAAGGCACCAATTGCTCCCATTACATATTTAATTAAATTATCTAACATTGTAATAATTGTTTCACGTCTTTTACTTGAAACTTTTACTAAATATCCTTTAGAAAGGTGGTGGTTTATTTTTATTAGAACCTTAGTTAAAACAAAGAAACCAACGACTGTAATAATAATCGTACCAACATAAGTAATAATATTAAAAACTAATAACACAGGATCAATATTCAAAAAGAACTTTGTAGCACTTTCAGCACTATTTTGCATTTCATTTGCAAACTCAGCTGGGGTTTGTACCTCAGATAAAATCTTAAACATTCTCATCTCCTAAATAAGTTTTAATTGTTCTAAAATACGCTCTAAATCTTCACGAGAATCAAACTCAATACTTAATTTACCTTTGTTTTTACCAGTAATTTTAACTCGTGCATCTAGTTTTTCTCTCATCATTGTTTCTAAGCGTAATAATTCATTCGTTTTCTCATCAACCTTTTTAGCTTTTGCTTGAGCAGGTTGCACCTCTTTTTCTTCTTGGGCTAATACTTCTACCTCACGCACAGTAAGTCCATTTTTTACTGTTTGATTGGCAATTTCTAAAATACGATCTTTATCCTCAATATTAACAAGTACTTTAGCGTGTCCCATAGTTATCTGACCTTCTGAAACCAACGATAACACTTGATCATCAAGCTTTAGTAGACGTAGCATATTCGCAATATGTGAACGTGATTTCCCAACGCGTTCACTAACATCTTTTTGCGTTAATTTTAAATTTGAAATTAACATTTGGTAAGACTTTGCTTCTTCGATTACACTTAAGTCCTCGCGTTGGATATTTTCAATAATCCCAACTTCCATCATTTGTTTATCATCGTATTCATATACTATTGCTGGAATTGTATCTAAACCTGCTAATTTTGATGCTCTGTATCGTCTTTCACCTGAGATTATCTCATACCCAATAATTGATTTCCTTACAAGAATTGGCTGAAACACACCTTGCGTTTTGATCGATTGTGATAACTCATTTAAACTGCTATCATCAAAAGTTTTACGTGGTTGAAACGGGTTTGGCTCAATATCACTTAATTGTAAATCAACAATAGAAGTTTCATCATTAATTGAATCTAAATTTTGGTCGAATAACGATTCTAATCCACGACCTAATCCTTTTTTATTTTTCATTTGCTAATACCTCCTTCGCTAGACTATTATAGTCTACTGCTCCCTTTGACCTTTTGTCATAATAGAAAATCGGACGTCCATAACTTGGCGCTTCTGCAAGCGATATATTACGTCTTATTACTGTATCATATACAAATTTATCAAAATACTTAATGACCTCATTTTTAACACTCTCACTTAAGTTAGTGTTAGTTGTAAACATAGTAAGTAAAATTCCCTCAATTTTCAATGCGGGATTTAAATGTTTTTTACATAATTGAATAGAATTTAATAATTGTGTCATACCTTCTAAAGCATAAAATTCACTCTGAACCGGAATTAATACACTATTTGCTGCCGCCATTCCATTTAACGTTAGTGTATTTAATGTTGGAGGACAATCAATTAATATATAATCAAACTTGTCTAAAATTGGTTCTAATTTAGATTTTAAAATTAAATCCTTCTTCATATCACCTTTATAGTCAAATTCGAAACTTGCTAAATCTTGATCAGCACCAATAATCGATAAATTTTTAAATTCCGTAGGTACAATGTAATCTTCGATTCCTTTATTAATCTCTAATAACATTGAACGCGTTGTTTTATTAGCTCGCTGTAAATCTAATTTATTGATTCCTAAACCTTGCGTTGCATTTCCTTGTGAATCAATATCGATAATTAAAACACGTTGCTTATACTGTCCAAGGGCAGCTCCTAAATTGATTGTTGTAGTTGTTTTACCAACTCCACCTTTTTGGTTAGTTATTGCAATAACTTTAGCCATTTTACGTCTCCTTATTTATATCTTTTAAAACAATATTAATTATATAATCATTTCCATTTATTCCATCATTCATTTCAATTTCGATATTTGGCAGGGCCTGTTTAATAACGTCAAAACTCTTCTCAATATCTGCATTTAATTGATTTAAACTAATAATCGCTTCTCTATTTTTTAATTCTCTTTTACTTTTGATTTCTTTAACACTTAACTTTACATCCTTAGTTACAGGTTTTCCTAGGATTACATTGATTTCATTTTCTAAATCAACTACTCTTAAGTTTTTCTCTAGAGTCTTAATAGTTAACTCACGGGCATGCTCTTCATAACCTTCAGTGTTTGCTAAAGTTAAAATTGCACGACCATGACGCTCTTTTAAATTCCCTTTAATAATTTCTCGTTGAACGAAAAATGGTAATTTTAATAAGCGTAGTTTGTTTGAAATCGCCCCTTGAGTTTTCCCAATCTTAGTAGCTAATACGTTTTGTGGAATATTTGCAAACTCAAAAATTTCTTCATAGATGAACGCAGTTTCCATCGGATTTAATATTTGTGTTGATACCTTAATTACTAAATTTGTTACTAATTCGTTTAAGTCATTGTCGATAATAACATTAATATATTTTTGACGATCTTTCATCATACGTGTATAGTAATCACGATTAGACATTAATATATATTTATCATCTACATATTTAACATGACAAAAATTAGATTCTTCGCTTTCTTTTTCTAGTTTTTCTCCATTGTCAAAAATTCTTAATATTGATAACTTATAAGCATTGTTCATTAATCCCCCTATAACGGTTTCTTCTTAATTTGTCCAAAGTTACGTGGATACTTAGCAGGTGTCTTAGCAACCTTTTTTAAGTACACGTTGTAACGAACTGATTCTTCAATCGGTAAAACAAGTTTCTCACTCATAGTTTGTTCTAGACCTAGTTTAGAAATAGCATTTTTTGCTTCTTCTAATTCTTCTGTTACTTTAGGCCCTTTTAAAGTTAATACATATCCACCAACTTTACAAACTGGAGCACATAATTCTAACAAGATATTTAATCTTGCAACAGCACGAGATGTTACAATATCAAATTCAGCATCGATGTCTTCAACACGTTCATTTAATAATTCAACATTAGTAAGTTCAAGTTCATCTACAACTACTTGTAAAAACTTAATTCTTTTAGTTAAAGGCTCAATTAAAGTGAACTTAATTTCCGGGAAGTAAATTGCTAATACAATTCCTGGAAAACCTGCTCCACTTCCTACATCCGCAATTGTTTCTGGGTTAATTTCAATAATTTGATCTTTTACAGTCAAGCTATCAAAGAAGTGTTTTAAGTATACTCCTTCATAATCATCGATTCCTGTTAGATTCATTACTTTATTGTATTCAGCAATTAATTCAAAATAACGATAATATTGTTTTCTTTGAGTATCTGTTAACTGACTATCTATTTCTTTAAAAAATTCTAATTCCATATCCATCCTTTACAGTTGCATAATAAATGATCCTAACGTTAAGAAAGTTACAACAGCAATTAAATCATTAACTGTTGTAATTAACGGACCAGACGCAACTTGTGAGTTAATTTTAAGTTTATCTAGTGTTATTGGTATTAAAGTACCAAGACATGCAGAAATCATAAATGTGATAATGATTGTCAACATTAATGTTACTGCTAAGTTTATGTTATGCCCTAAGATTCCCACTACTACTGAAATCAAAATACTTAGGCAGATACTAACTACAAAGTAAACTTTGATTTCACTAAAAGCGTATCTAAGCATATTCCCAATTCCATCAAACTCCTCATCCTGGCTTAACCTATAAATTGTAAGCCCGAGTGTTTGAGTTCCTACATTACCACTCATCGCTGCTACTAATGTCATATAACTTGCTAGTATCGGGAAAATTTCAATCACGCCATTAAAGCGTCCAATTACGTTAGCATTAAACATTGTCATCAACAAAAGCAATACAAGCCATGGAAGACGTAAACCAACGTTCCCCCAAAAGTGTGTTTCACTTGCTTCAGTATCTACCCCAGAGATTTGCTCGATATTCTCACGAGCTTCATCTGCAATTACATCTAAGATATCATCTACAGTGATAAGACCTTGCATTTGATTATATTCATTAATAACTGGAAGCGCATAAAAGTCATAATCACGAACTACACTAGCTGCGGTAATAACATCACTGTTAACATCAACTGTTTTTAAATCTGTAGTCATTACATCTGTAACCAATAAGCTGTCATCTCCTAATAATAACTCCTTTAATGAAACAACTCCGATTAATTCAAATTTTGGCGTTAATACATATAAATAGTTAATATTTTCAATCGTCGGAGCTAGTTCTAGTAAAAGTTCTTTTGCACGCTTAACTGTGTGCTTATTCTTAAGATAGAAGAAACTTTTCTCCATAATCCCACCAGCTGTATCTTCCTCATACTGCAGTATTTCTCGAATTTGTTGGGCATGAATTTTATCGAGTAACGATAGATAACGGTTACGTGTTAGTGGATCAACCTCACGAAAAATACGTGTAACATCATCCGAATTCATTTCATTAATAATATCAACAATAATATTAATATCATAACGAGCAAAGATTTTGGCTGCATCCTCTTCATCAAAGTGCTCGAAAAAACTTGCTAGTACTTCTGCTTCACATTCATTGATTATTTGTTTACGAGTTTCACGGTTAGATTCAAGAAAATATAAGGCTTGATCTTTGGGGTGTAGTTCTAAAAATTGATCTTTTTTCATATTCCCTCCAATATATTAATTATATCATAATCCAACGTTTAAAGTTTGTATATAACGAGAATGCAAGCTGTCATAAATCTATTGTAAAAATAAAGAAAAACACCTCAGTTGAATTCAACTTATAGGTGTTTTAAATATTATTCTACAGTTACTGCTTTAGCTAAGTTTCTTGGTTTATCAACATCTAATCCTAATTGAGTTGCAGTATATAATGCTAGATATTGTTGTGGTAAAATTGTTACTAATGGTTTTAAAATAGTATCACAACTTACGTGGACGACATACTTGTCACCATCGCGTGCAGTATCTGTTGTTGAGAAAATTAAAACTTCACCATCACGTGCACGTACTTCTTGAACATTCGAACGCGTATTTTCTGCTACTTTTGGATCATTTACTAATGCGACTGTTAATTTACTATCATCAATTAGTGAAATTGTTCCATGTTTAAGTTCTCCTGCTGCAAATGAACTTACGTTAATGTAACTAATTTCTTTAATCTTTAAACTTGCTTCTTCACAAAGAGCATAGTCTTGTAGACGCCCTAAATAGAAAACTTCTCTGAAGTCTTTTAGGTGTGAAGCAACATCATCGAATAATAGCTTGTCCGCAATAACTCTCTCTTGGTCATTTGCTATTTCTAATAATTGCTCATAAATTGTTGTATCATCTGCAATTGTATAAGCAAGCATAGCAACTACTGCAATCTGAGCAGTATATGCTTTCGTTGAGGCAACTGCCACTTCTTGACCAGCAAAGATATTTAAACTAAAGTCAGCGTTACGGTCCATTTGGCTACCACGAACATTTGTAATTGCTAAAATTGGATATTTCTCTTTAACTTGATTAAATACTAACATTGAATCAGCCGTTTCTCCTGATTGAGATAAGAAGATAAAGAAGCTCCCTTCACTAATAATATTATTTGCATAACCAAACTCACTACCTAATACAACTTCTACCGGAATTTGTAATTTAGTTTCAATAATATCTTTAGAAATTAATCCTGCATTATATGATGTACCACTAGCTACAATATAAATACGTTTAGAAGATTTTAAAGTATCAACTAATTTATTGTCAAATCCTAAAGTTTTATAGTTTTCAACAATATTTCTCATTGCCTTTGGTTGCTCTTCAATCTCTTTTTCCATGAATGTGTCATATTCTTGTGTTGAAACCTCTTCATATTCCATGTCAATAGTTTCTAACACTAAATCAATACTTGTTCCATCTTGCTCAAATAATTCAATTGAATAATCTTCTGTATTAATTAATGCATACTTTTTATCTTCCATTTGATAGAAATCAGTTACTCTATCAATCACTGCGCTTGGATCTGACGAAATTGTAATAATACCATCATTTTTCCCAATTAATAATGGTGATTTATTTTTTAAAGTATATACAACATTAGGTGTATCTGTCAAGTATACAATTAATGCATATGATCCATGAACAACATTCATAAATTCATTGATTGCACTTTTCATATCATTAGTTAATTTATAAAAGTGATATAAAGTATATAAAATAACTTCGGTATCAGTTTCTGATTTTAACTCTTCACTATTACAGTACTCTTCACGTAATTGTTCGAAGTTTTCAATAACACCATTATGTACAATTCCCATTTTTCCGTCCACTGTAATATGCGGGTGAGCATTTTCTAAATTAACACCACCATGAGTTGCCCATCTAGTATGACCAAAACTGACATTTGCTCCCACTGTTACTTGTTCACGCAAATCCTTAATACGCTCAATACTTTTGACAACCTTTAATTTCCCATCTACTTCATATGTAATCCCACATGAATCATAACCTCTATATTCTAGTCTTTTAAGACCTTCTAATACAATATCATTTGCTTGATTACTTGTAATCGTTCCTACTATTCCACACATATATCTCCTTTTCCTATAGTGTTAGTATAGCAAGTGACAAATATAATTTCAATATCAAGAAAAAAGTATTTTTGAACTAAAAAAACAATGAAAAAAATTTCATGGCATTAAAAAAGACAACCATTTGGTTGTCTTAGAATTATAACATTGGGTGATCGTTTTTAGCTTTTAATCTTTGCCAACGGCTATCAATTACTTTTGCAAAGTGATCATAAATTTCTTTATTTTCGGGCTTTAATAAGTGTTTTGATTTACCCATGTATTTTAACCATTCAACTGGTTCTACATATGCTCCGATTTCTTCTGGGTTATATGTAATCTTAGTTTCTCCACCTTCTACTTCGTATAATGGGAAGAAGTTACAGTTAACTGCAGCTGATAAAATAGTTGAACCTTCTTTTTCATCACTTTTCCAGTTTAATGGACAAGTAATTAAGATTTTTCCATATACTAAACCACGATTCTTAGCGTACCATTGTGCTTTTGCAGCTTTCTTCACTAAATCTTGTGAGAATGCATCTACACCTGTAAATACGTAAGGAATGTTTGTTGCGGCCATAATTTGAACACTATCTTTGTGATCAAATTCTTTACCTTGAGATTTTGTACCTAAGTTTGAAGTACTAGTACGGTGTCCGATTGGAGTTGAATATGATAACTGTGCACCAGTATTCATGTACCCTTCATTATCGTACTCTAAAATAATCATATTGTGGTTACGTAAAGCAGCACCAATTGCAGCACCCATACCGATATCCATGCCACCATCACCTGTAATCATTAAGAATGTAGCATCATCATCAAATTCGATCTCTCCACGCTTCTTAAGTTCAAGTACAGCTTCAACCATACCTGATAATGTAGATGCACCATTTTGGAATAAGTTGTGCATGTAGTTTTGTTTATGAGCGCTAGTTGGATAGTTAGCAGTTACAACGTAAGCACAACCAGTTTGGTTAACGATAACTACATCTCCTTCAAGTCCACGCATGAATTGTTCGATACCTGGGAAGATACCACAACCAGGACATGCAGAGTGTCCACCAGTAATACGTTTTGGTTTTTGCATTAACTTACGTAATGGCGGAACCTTAACGTTTAACTTGTTAGTCTCATCATCAAAATCATAACTGAATCCACCAATTTTAAATTGACTACGATCAATAGTCACTTGACGAGAAATTTTTTGTTCTTCAACTGTTCCTGTACCTGGAGTTACTCCATAGTAATCTTTAGTAGTTTCAAATCCACTTTCTAATGCAGTATCAAAAATAGATACAACATCTTCGATGTAAAGTTCATTTCCACCTAAACCATAAATTAATGATTTTGATTCAATATCCATTTTATTTCTTAAAATGATACCATTAATGTCACCAGCTAAGTTACCGTTCTCACTACCTGGAGTATCATTACGCTCAGCGATAATTAAACGTTTAACACCGTTTAAAGCTTCTTTAATTTGGTTTGTTGGGAAAGGTCTAATAATGTTTGGTTTAATTACTTTAACTTTTTTCCCTTCAGCACGAATTTGGTCAACTGCATTTTTCGCAATTTCAGCAGCACTGTTTAAAATGAATAATGCAACTTCAGCATCTTCATCACCATATACTTCAACTGGAGCGTAATTACGTCCTGTCATTTCTTCGTATACTTTTGCTTCTTCTTCATAAATCTCTAAAGCGTCATTTAATGCAGCTTGCATTTGGTAACGGTTGTTAATGAAGTCAGTTGTTTGGTGAGCTCCAACTGTAATTGGGTGGTCTAAGTCATTTAAATATTTATTTTGATCAAATTGCTTTGGACCAATATAGTTTCTTACATCACTACTATCAGCAAAAACTTCTACGTTATGTTTTTGGTGAGATGTAATGTAACCATCGTAACTTACGATTGCTGGTAAGTTAACACGTTCAGCAACTTTTAAAGCTAAGATATTTTGGTCATATACAGCTTGTGTATCTGACGCTAATAATGTTACCCAACCAAGATTTAATGTCATATATAAATCTGAGTGATCACAGTGAATGTTAAGTGGAGCAGAAACTGTACGGTTAACAATATTTAATACTAATGGATAACGTGAACCAGAAATTACTGGTAATTGTTCCATCATGAATGCAAGTCCATTTGAACTAGTTGCATTAATAACACGAGCTCCTGATGCCGCAGCACCATACATCATACCTGCTGCTGGGTGTTCCCCATCAGCTGCATGCATTGAAATATCGTGTTCTCCATTTACACGCATCATATCTAAGTTTTGAGCAACTTCTGTTGATGGTGAAATTGGGTAGTAACCCATAAAGTGGTAGTTGATATGTGCAGCAGAAATTGCAGCCATCTCATTACCTGATTTAAATACACTTTTTTGATTTGACATATTACTCCTGTTCTAACATTTGATATATTTTTTTAATAGAATGTTCTTCCGCGTATCCACGCTCTTCTACATGTGATGTAAGTGAACCAGTAGGACATGCAGTTACACAACGTAAACAACCTTTACAGAATTGGTAGTCAATACCTTGTAAAGTCATTTCCATACGTCCACGACGTCCTTCTACTTCCTCCCATACAAAACAATCATCTGGACAAGTCATGTCACATTTTGTACAGTTAATACAAGTTTCTTTATCAAAGTGAGGTAGATAACCTTCACGAGAAATTGAACGGTCAACATTTTGAGCATTTGCTCCTAAAATAATTCCACCTTCAATTTGAGTTTCGTAACCTAAAGTTACACTACTTGCAGTAGATTCAGCTTTTTTAGCTGGAGTTACACTAGCGAAGTTTGTAGCATCATAACCACTGTTAAATGCATTAACATTTGCTTCTACTAAGTGTGGGTATTTATAAGATAATTTAGCAGCGATTTCTTCTCTTGCCAAATCTGGGTTAATGAATGATAATGCTTTAACACAAGCACCATACATTACCGTATTAATTTTTGCACTTTGTTCAACGGCAATTTCAGTACCGCTAACAGTTACAATATTTTCTATATTAAGTCCATACATATCAACTACTTCTTGAGCTGATAAATCTGTATTTACTACAAAAATTGCATCATCCTTAAGACCTGTCATTACAGCTGGGTCTGTTAATAATCTTTCGTGGAACACAACAACCATATTTGGGGTATTAACCGCAGAATAGTTTGTAATTTTTTGGTTCTCAGCTACACGGATAAACACGTTAACTGGAGCACCTTTCTTTTCTGAACCGTAGCTCGCGAATACTGCAGCATTGATATTTTCAATTCCTGCCATTGTCGTCGCTAACATTTGTCCTGTTGTATAAGCACCTTGACCACCAATTGAGTGAAATCTAATTTCAAAAAACTCATGATCAGTTACTGGTAAAATTTTAGACATATTTTTCCTCCTAAATTGTACTTGTGATGCCTCGAATTTGGCATAAACAAGGAAATGCTATTATAGACTTTATTATAACTTTTATTACTCTTTATTTCAACATTTTCACACTATAAAACTTTACATAAATACAAATCAACAACTTGTATTCGATTATATTTTTAATGTTGTTACGATTATACCATTTGTGATTAGTGTGTGCTTTTATTTTGCCAAATAAAATATAGATTTCAAATCCATGTTATAATCAGACAAAGACAAAGAGGAGGCATTATGAAAAGCACTTTAAAGATTGTTGGGGAAATATTAACATTAATTGGGGCGATTTTAACTACAATTTATAGTTCATTTTTCCTATTATCAACATTTTGGATGATTATTCCAATATTCTGGTTTGCTGCAGTAATAACATTTACATGGGTAATTAGATATCAAGGGGTGACTAATCACTCACGCAACTGGATAATCTTCGGAATTGTATTATCTACTTTTGGTAACTTTGTTGGATTAGCCGGATATATTTGTTTATTAATCAAAGATATTCAAGACGAAGTTAAGCCGGATGAGGCTACACCTCAAGCAAAAAATACAGATGATTCTGCTGAACAACAAAATCCATTTACACAAGAAAAAAGTGAACAATAAAGTTCACTTTTTTTTATTAAATATACGTTTAGAAATGTCTTTCATTCGTAAGTTTTCCGCTAGTGTCATAGTATAGTGATTTTGTTAACTTAGCACTAGTATTATAGTAGTTCTTTTGTTTCCATTCACCATTTGTATAATAGTAGTTTCGTTGTTGTAAACTTCCATCTTCTCTATAATAATTTCGCTTTGTTGGACGTTTTTTAGAATCAAAATAGTTTGCTTGCTTTAAGGTTCCTGTTGAATAGTAGTTATTAGTTTGAATTAAACTACCACTTTCATAGTATGAACGCTTTGTCATATTTCCTTTTGAACCAAAATAATCAGCACGCTTTAACTTTTGGTTAGAATCGTAGTAATTTGCCTGAATTAATGTTCCATGATCTCGATAAGAACGTTTTGTCATTTTACCAGTTGAGTTAAAGTAGTCAGCTCTTTTGATAGTCCCATCTGTGTTATAGTAGTTCTTTTGTTTCCATTTACCATTTGTATAGTAATAGTTTTTTTGTTGTAACTTACCATTTGAATAATAGAAATTTACTTGAATTAAATTATCACTTTTATCAAAATACTGACGTTGGATTACACTTCCATCGATAGCAGAATGCTCAATTTTCTCATACCCACTACCTGTTTGCGATGTCGTCCAATATGTTTCAGGACTTGGTGTTGGTCCGGCTATTAATTTTGTGTTAGCTGTACTAATCCAATATAGTTGTTTATTAAAACTTTCATAGTCACAAGAATAGTTAGCTGTATTTGTGTCAACACTTCGTGAGCTTCTTCCTTTGTAGTTAGGGTAAGACCCACGCATCGATGCCGTATAACTACAAGTGCTTGAACTAGATTGTTTTACACTTGTTGGTACATAAATTTGATATGCATTACTACTCATGACAGGAGCAACAACATTGATTGTGTTACTTGTCCCCGTCATTTGGCTTAAGTCATAAAAACTAAGTTTTTCAGAATCGCTTGCACTTTTTACTTTAGTACTTAAGTTACTATCTGTATAAACATGTTTAACGCCAGTTACTTGTAAAATAGGATATTTGTTTAATTCCTTACCCCCTAAATAACTGTCAATCATATTAGCGTGACTAGCAATTTTTTTACCCCAATCAGTATCAGATGCATACTTAACATTCATACCACTTGCTTTGTTTCCGGCATGAGTACCACTATATCTCCAGTCTAAAATATCAAAGTATCCATTTTGTAAGAATAGCGTTTGTGCAAGAACACCATCAGTTGGTGTATTATAATTATATTTTTGACATGCTTGATCCGGGTCGCTATCAAAAGCACCACGACCGAAGAAGTTATAACAAGCTCTTGCATAAGTACTTGTACCATATGCCGATTCATGATTTGCCATCGAGAAAATCATTAATGAGTTAATACTTTCTAGAGATTGTGCTTTAGTAAAAGCTGATGTTTCGTTATAGTATTCTGAACCTGTATAACCTTTTGATTTTAAATAATTTTTATAATCTGTCGCTGTATAACTACTTTCTGATCTAAATGGTAAGTTCATGTAATATGTCTCATAACTTACAGCAGCTCTTTGACTTGCTTCATATGGACTTGTATAGTAATTTATGTCATCAGATGAGTAATACTTTACTCCAACTTCCATTTCTGTAGATGCCGGTCCTAAATCCATAACATCATATTCTTCACTAGAAACTGAATCTAGAGCTGAATAATAGATTAATTCGCCATCTACATTCTCAAAGTAACTGATCGAAGATGTTAATTCAGCAGGTACTAATTGCACATCATCCGATGAAACATATCCATCATATCCACTAATTTCAATATGGAAATAATATTGACCATTATCTTCAACAGTTTCAATATATTTAGCATTGAAACCACCACCATTTAATGAAGTACCATCAACGTCATTTTCTAAATTTTCTATACTTTCATAAATGTAAAATTCACTGTCGTAACCACCGATTGTGGAAGCAATAGCTGTATCAGCTTCTACAATTTGATTATTATATACTTTAATTAAATTATTTTTTGAACTTCTTGGCTCTACTAACGAACCGTCGCTTAATTCACCATCACTATTAATCGTATAATAAACCTCTTGATTTTTTACTGCAGAACGTTGTTTAGAAGTTGATGGTGTAATATTAATTACACTTAAACCACTATTTGCACTTGTACGTAATTCATTTGTTGCAACCGATTCTTGATCAGTATTTGATGCAGATTTTGCAGCCTTCATATTAGATATGTTGATTGATGCACTAATAGTAAGGTCTTCATCTACTTCATTTTCTGATTTTTGCTCTGACTGAGTTGTTTCACTAGGAACGCTAGTGGCTTCGCTATTAGTAACAGCAGCTGATTGCACTTCTGATACAGCACTTGTTTCTGATGTGGCAGCAGAACTTACTTCGCTTATTGTATTTTCCGAAGTTACTATTTCACTTGTTTGTACTTCACTTGAAATAATATCTTGTTTGCTTTGAGTTTCTGACGAACTCGTTATTTCACTTGCATTAAGTGGTTGAATTAGCATTGCAATAAGACTAATTGAACTTAAAAGCATTGTTTTCTTTTTCATTTTACACCCTTTATTTACTTAGTTTCTATTTAATATATTAATTTCAAATTCTCTCAAATTTTAAATGCAACTATTAACACTTAGTAACTACTTATAATAAGCATACTAATTAAATTTTTAATTGTCCATTTAATTCTCATATTGTATCATTATTAACATTCTTAGGGTAAATAGTTGAAAAATTATTAACCTTTTACTATTCCAAATTCATAAACTATTGAATGACATATTTATTATCACACTATAGCAAACAAATAACCCAATTAATATAATCTGACATTATCGTTAATTGGGCTACTTTATTATTATTTTATTAATTCTGCTAAGTTTGCTTCTACTTCACTTGCTTCTAAAATAACATCGTAATCTTTTAATAATTCGATTGTTTCTGTTTTTTGAACTAAGTAGCTAGAGGCTTTTTCTTTTTCAGCAACTAATTTAGCTTCCGGTGCTTTACTAACAAAGTTTTCATTTGATAACATTTTTAAACTACGCATAATTTCACCATCTAACTTTTTAGCTTGCGCTTGTAAATCATTAATTTTAGCTTCAACATCAATTAAACCTTCAGAGTTCATGTGAAGTACTAATCCATCTAACACTCTTGAGAAAGCATCATATTCAGGTGTACTAGCCACAAAATTAACATCATTAGTTTTAGCCAATTTACTAATAGCTAATAAGTCAAAGTCTGATAAAACAGGTTCTCCTTCAAGTTCGATTGACACCATTTCACTTGGTTTTAAATCATTTTCTGCTTTAATATTACGAACTGCTGTAATCACATCTTTAGTTAATTCAAAGTTGTTAGTTACATCTAATTCAATAACTTCTGGCCAAGTAGTTAATACAATCGATTTAACATCTTCAATTTGAGTATAAATCTCTTCAGTAACAAATGGCATATATGGGTGAAGTAATTTAATAATCGCTGTAAGTACCGTTTTAAGAACAACTTTTGTCTTAAACTGGGCATCAACATCATCATTGTGTAAAGATACTTTACTTACTTCAATATACCAAGATGCAAAGTCATCCCAGATAAATTCGTATAAACTTCTACCAGCTTCACCAAATTCATATTTATCCATATTGTAGTTGATGTTATTAATAGTTTCGTTTAAACGGTTAATAATGAACTTATCTGAGTTGTTTAATTGATCTTTGTAATCTGCAATATTTACAGTACTCATATCAACTTCTTCAGTATTAGATAATACATATCTAGATACGTTCCAAATTTTATTAATAAAGTTCCATGAACTATCTAGTTTTTCAGTTTGGTAACGTAAATCTTGACCTGGTGCTGAGTTTGTCGTTAAGAAGAAACGTAAACTATCAACTCCATATTCTTCGATTACATCCATTGGATCTACACCATTACCTAATGATTTAGACATTTTACGACCTTCACTATCACGAATTAAACCGTGAATTAAAACGTCTTCAAATGGCTTTTGATCAGTAAAGTGTAATGTTTGGAATATCATACGACTTACCCAGAAGAAGATAATATCATAACCTGTAACTAAAGTACTTTGTGGGAAGAATTTAGAAATATCATCTTCCTTACCATGATTTACCATTACAAATGGCCATAAAGCTGAACTAAACCATGTATCAAGAACATCTTCATCACGAGTCCATCCTTCACCTTCTGGCGCTTCAGTGCCTACGTATACTTCACCATCACGGTACCATGCCGGAATTTGATGTCCCCACCATAATTGTCTAGAAATACACCAATCTTGAATGTTTTCCATCCAACGGTTAAATGTAGTTTCAAAACGATCTGGTACAAAGTTTACTTTATCATCAGTTTGTTGGAATTCTAAACTTCTGCTAGCAAGATCTTCCATTTTAACATACCATTGTTTAGAAAGTAATGGTTCAACTACTGCTCCACTACGCTCACTGTGTCCAACTGAGTGAATAATTTTCTCAACCTTAACTAGTAATCCATTTTCATCCGCTAGTTCAATTTGACGCTTTCTAGCTTCGAAACGGTCTAATCCTTGGAATTCAGTTGGAACATATTCATTTGCACTCATACTTCCATCTTCGTCCATAACGATAATTGGTTTCATTCCGTGACGATTTGCAACCGCAAAGTCATTTGGATCATGGGCCATAGTGATTTTTACAACTCCACTCCCTTTATCCATACTTACGTATTCATCTTGAATAACAGGAACGGCGCGACCAGTATTAGGAATAATGTATTCTCGGCCAACTAAACTACTGTAACGTTCGTCATCTGGGTGTACTGCAAGAGCTCCATCACCAAACATAGTTTCAGGACGAGTTGTCATGATTTCTAAATAATCTCCACTACCATCAGCAGCCATATATTTAAAGTAATGTTCTCCACCTTCAACATCTTGGTGAATTACTTCAATATCACTAAGGGCTGTTTGCGCTTTTGGATCCCAGTTTGTAATTCTGTAACCTTGGTAAATTAATCCTTGCTCATATAACTTAACGAATACTTCGTTTACTGTTTCATTTACATCACTATCAAGTGTGAACTTTTCACGTGAGTAATCTAAAGCAAGTCCCATTTTAGCCCATTGGCTACGAATGAAATCAGCATATTCATGTTTCCATTCCCATGTTTTTTCAATAAAAGCATCACGACCAATGTCATGTTTACTAATCCCTTGTTCGTATAATAAGTTTTCTACTTTTGATTGAGTTGCAATTCCAGCGTGGTCCATTCCAGGTAACCATAACGCTTCATATCCTTGCATTTTTTTATATCTAATTAACATATCTTGAAGAGTAGTATCCCAAGCGTGTCCTAAGTGTAATTTCCCAGTTACGTTTGGTGGTGGTAAGATGATTGAATATGGTTTCTTATCACTGTTTACATCAGCAGTAAATACACCATCAGCAAGCCACTGCTCATACTTTCCTTCTTCAACTTGTTTATGATCAAATTTCGGATCTAAAGTTTTCATTATTTTTCTTCCTCTCGAAGTGAAATATTAAGCTCCTCTAATTGAGCTTCACTTACATATGCAGGTGAGTCCATCATTGGTTCACGTGCTTTGGCATTTTTCGGGAACGCGATTACATCACGGATGTTTTCAGTTCCTCCTAAAATCATTGTCATACGGTCTAAACCAAAAGCGATACCAGCGTGAGCAGGAGCTCCAAATGAGTATGCTTTTAAGTAGAATCCAAATTTTTCTTCTACTTCTTCTTCACTTAAACCAACGTGTTTGAACATTTCATCTTGGATTGCACGATCATTAATTCGAATGCTTCCTCCACCGATTTCATAACCGTTTAATACTAAGTCATATGCACGAGCTTTTGTCTCTAAGACATTGTCAGCAAACTTATTATTTTGAGGCATTGTGAATGGGTGGTGCATTGCGATATAACGACCAAATTCTTCATCATATTCAAATAAAGGCCAGTCTGTAATCCATACAAATCTATATTCTTCATCATTAATTAAGTTTTCTAGGCGTGCAATATGATTACGTAAGTTACCTAATGCAGAACAAACAACATCCCAAGTATCTGCACCAAATACTAATAAGTCATTAGCAGTTAAGTTTAAGTTAGAAACAAGTCCAGCTTTTTCTTCATCTGATAAGAATTTAGCAATTGGTCCAGTTAACCCTTCTTCACTCATTTTAAGCCAAGCCATACCTTTAGCGTGGTGGTTTTTACATACTTGCTCAAGTTTCTCTAAGTCTTTACGAGAATACTTATCAGCCATATTTGGCATTACAATTGTTTTAATAACTTCCGCACTACTAAATACTTTAAATTCACTGTTAGCAAAAATTTCAGTTACATCTTGTAATTTAAGATCAAAACGTAAGTCTGGTTTATCTAACCCGTAGTTGTTCATAGCGTGGTCATAAGTCATACGTTCGAATTTATCTTCGATTTCGATTCCCTTTACATCAGCAAAAATCTTTTTGAACATTCTTTCTTGAATTTCCATGATTTGCTCTTCTTCTACAAATGCAAGCTCCATATCAATTTGCGTAAATTCTGGTTGACGGTCAGCACGTAAGTCTTCATCACGGAAACATTTTACGATTTGGAAATAACGATCAATTCCACCAAGCATTAATAAGTTTTTATAAATTTGTGGTGATTGTGGTAAAGCATAAAATTGATTTTTATTAACACGTGATGGTACTAAATAATCTCTAGCCCCTTCAGGTGTTGCTTTAGTTAACATTGGAGTTTCAATTTCTAAGAAACCTTCTCCATCTAAGTAGTTACGTACAGACATCGTAATTTTATGACGTAAGCGTAACATTTCTTGAATTGGACCACGACGTAAATCTAAATAACGGTATTCAAGACGAGTATCTTCTAAAGCATCTGTTTCCTCATCAATAATCATTGGGGTTACAGCGGCTTTATTAATTACTGTTAAGTCACTAGCGATAATTTCAATTTCCCCAGTTGGAATCTCAGTATTAATATCTTTTCTGACTTTAACTTCACCTGAGATAGTAACTACATCTTCACTACGTAATCCGTTAGCAAGTTCGTATGCTTCTCCTGCATCTTTAGTAAAGATAACTTGAGCGTACCCTCTTCCATCACGAACGTCTACGAAAATTAATTCTCCTAAGTTACGCTTTTTCTTTACCCAACCAGAAACAGTTACAGTTGCTTCGCTATTTTCTTTACGTAAGTCACCTAAATAGTGGCTGCGATATTTATTAATGCTCATGTTCTTCTCCTTCATTAATTAGATCCTGTTCAAAGTCTGATAATTTAACTTCAAAACTTTCTTTTGTATATAGTTGTTTAACAGTTGCTAAACCAGATTCAAGCTCACGCTCACCAATAATAACTGCATAGACACAACCTAGTTTCTCTGCTTGTTTGAATGCTGACTTAAATGAACTAATTTTATAATCCATCTCACATTTTAATCCACTATCGCGAACAACGTTAATTGATTTTAAGCAAACATCTTTCGCTTCCTCACAACGTGGCATATAGTAAATTTCACGAACTTCATTCATTTGTTCAACAACTTCTGGTTTACTATCCGTTAAAGCGATAATTAGACGCTCTACTCCAATCCCTAACCCAAATGCTGGTGTTTGTTGCTTACTGTTAAATTGACCTACTAACGTGTCATAACGCCCTCCACCTAATACAGCAAAGTTTGTTTTACCATTTTCGTATTCAAATTCAAATACAGTATCGTTGTAGTAATCTAAACCACGAACTAAACTATCGTCAATCTCGTAATTTATATTTAAGTCTTCAAGTAATTTTAATAAATTATTAAAACGCTCTTTACTTTCTTCAGCCAAGCTATCGAATAATTTAGGAGCATTCGCAATAGCAGCGTGCCCCTTATCTACTTTACAATCTAAGATTCTAAGTGGATTCTTTTCTAATCGCATTTGACAGTCACTACACATTCCTTCAATTGAAGGTGCAAAGTGAGCTTTTAATAACTCAACATAACTTGCACGGTCCTCACTTGAACCTAATGTATTAATTTTTAAAGTAACTTTGTCTTCAATTCCTAATTTAGTAAAGATTGAATAGGCCATAGCAATTGTTTCAGCTTCAATGTGGATTCCATCTAAACCAAAGCACTCAACACCTAATTGGTGGAATTGACGATACCTACCTGCTTGTGCACGTTCATAACGGAAAGCTTCTCCATAGTAACATAACTTATGGAATGGTTTTGGCTCACCATACATTTTATTTTCTAAATAACTTCTTACCGTAGCAGCTGTAAGTTCAGGTCTTAACGTTAAACTACGATCACTCTTATCTTTGAATGTATACATTTCTTTATTTACGATGTCACTACTCTCTCCTACTGAGCGTAGAAATAAGTTAGTGTGTTCAAAGATTGGAGTTTTAATTTGACTATAACCGTAGTTGTCAAAGATTTCTAGTACTGAGTTTTTAACTTCATTATGAAGTCGCATATCATTACCAAATAAATCATATGTTCCTCTAGGCATTTGAATGTTCATTACTTCTCCTTAAAATTTATAACCTTTGTTATTAATGTTTTCGATAATTTTATTTGCTTGCTCATCAACCATTTCACTTGTTAATGTTTGACCATTAATTGCAAATCTAATTTTAATTGTACAAGCTTTCATACCAGCTTCAATGTACTCTCCAGCATAAATATCAACTAGTTTTACATCACTAATGTATTTAACGTCATCTAAGATTGAAACTAATTCACCGTATGTTACTTCTTCATTTACAGTAATTGTAAAATCACGGTCAACAGCAGGTGCATTTGTTACTGGTTTATAATCAGTAGTTAAATTTGCAAGTTCTACTAACTTATCAAAGCTTAATTCAAATACAAAGATTGGGTATTTTGCTTTTTTAACAAAAGCAGGGTGTACAGTTGCTATGAATCCTAATAGTTCTTCACCTGCATATACATTAGCTGTTGCGTATTTGTTAAGTTCATCAAGACCTAAGTCTGTTGCTTCAAAACGTAAGTCAATATCTAAAGCTGCTAATCCATTTACAAGCATTGCTTTTAAGTCATAGAAATCAAAGTTTCTTTTAGCACCTAAGTACATATCTTCATTACTTCCTGTAAGTAATCCTGATACTAAACGTTTTTGTTCAATTTCAGTTCCAACAGTTCGGTATGTATCAGCAATTTCAAAGATTGAACTACTTGTTTGTTGACGGTCTAAGTTATATTTTGCAGTTTCAATTAAACTGTTTACTAAACTTTGACGGTATACACAACGCTCGTTTGAGATTGGGTAACTTAATTCTACTACTTGACCTAAGTCCGTATTGAATAAGTTTAATTTATCATTACTTGTTAATGAGTAAGTAACTACTTGGTTCATTCCACTAGCAAGCATTGCATTTTCTAATTTACGTTCAACAATTAAGTTTGTGTTATCGTGGATGTTTTTGATTTTATTGAAACTTGGTAAGTGATCACTAATTTCAATATTATCAATTCCATACACACGGATTACTTCTTCAACTAAGTCATTTTCAAAGTCAACATCATGGCGATGAGTTGGTACTGTATATGTTATAGATGTTTCATCTTCATTTTCGATTTCGAATAATAAATCATTTAAAATTGACTTAACTGTAGCAAAATCAATGTCGATTCCTAATACACGTTTAATTGAAGCTTGATCTAATTTGATACTATGTGACTTATGACCTTTATCAACAGCGATAAATGGTGCACTAGCGTTTCCACCAAAGTTTTTTACTAACATTTTACGTGTAACATCAATTGCTCCATAGTTAACACCTTTTTCGTAACGGATTGAAGCATCAGTTTTAAATCCTAATTGTTTGGCAGCAAGGCGCACTTCACTTGGGTCAAAAATTGCAACTTCAAATAATACGTTTGTAGTATCAGTTGTAATCTTAGTTGCATCACTTCCCATTACTCCTGCAACTGCAACAATCTTAGCAGCATCACGGATTACTAATGTGTCAGCTGCTAATTTATATTCATTACCATCTAAACCGATGAACGCTTCTTCAGCAGTTGTTTTAGTAACTGTAATTTGACCTTCAATTTTATCTGCATCAAAAGTATGAGTTGGAATTCCGTAAGTTAATAAACCATAGTTACTGTTATCTACAATATTATTTTGTGGCTTGATTCCGTTTTTCATTAAGAAGATTTGTTCGAAGATTGTACTATCAGTAATAGTTACACCTTCGATTAATTGTGTTGAATAGAAGATTGTTTGATCTGCTTCAACATTAGCAACTACTTGGTTACTTCCTTGGTAGACAGGAGTATCACTTGTCCATAAATTATTTTCAAATTTACAGTCAGCAAATTGTTCTTGATTATTACTTAAAGCTTTTAAGTCATTTACAACACCTGCGTAGTTTTGACAGTCTCCACGATCAGCTGTTAATGACACATCCATGATTTTATCGTCTAATCCTAAATAACTACAAGCACTTTCTCCAACTGGACTATTCTCTGGTAATTCACAAATTCCGTCAATGTCTTTATTGTTTAATACAGACTTAGGAAGTCCAAGTTCTGCTAATGAACATAACATTCCATTTGACTCTTCACCACGTAATTTAACTGGTTTAATAGTTAGGTCGATTGCTGGAATATATGTCCCTTCAGTTGCAACGATTACTTTTAAACCTGTTCTAACATTTGGTGCACCACATACGATTTGAACTGTTTCAGTACCTGTATTTACTTTTGTTAAAGATAATTTATCACTGTCTGGGTGAGCTGCACATTCAACTACTTCTCCGACAACTAATCCTTCAACATTTAAATCTTGAACTTCTTCAACTTCATGTCCAAGTTGGATTAAACCATTTTCGATATCACTATCAGAAAGCTTAACACCATATTTTCTTAATTCATTAATTGTGTAATTCATATTTCTCCTTAATAGTTATTTTAGAATTGATCTAAGAATCTTTGATCGTTTGTATAAATGTTACGAATATCTTCAATACCATGCTTTAATAAAGCAATACGGTCAACTCCGATACCAAATGCAAATCCCGTAAATTCATCTGCATCATATCCAGCGTTTGCTAAAACGTTACGGTGAACAATACCAGCACCTAGGATTTCAATCCATCCTGTTTGCTTACACATGCTACATCCATCACCATGACATTGACTACAAGTTACATCAACTTCTACACTTGGTTCAGTGAATGGGAAGAAACTAGAACGCATGCGCACTTCAATGTTTTCATCTTCCATCATTTTACGAACAAAAATTGTTAATGTTGTTTTTAATTCTTTAAGTGAAGCGTATTGACTATTTTCTTTCTTAACTACAACTAATCCTTCAGTTTGCATGAATTGGTGTGAGTGAGTTGCATCATCGTCATCACGTCTATATACTTTCCCAGGACATAAGATTTTAATTTCTTGGTTTGGGTTAGCACTTAAGAATCTACTTTGTGTATTTGAAGTGTGAGTTCTTAGTAATAAGTTTTCATTGATAAAGAATGTATCTTGCATATCACGAGCAGGGTGATTTGGTCCTAAGTTTAAAGCATCAAAGTTATAGTAATCAGTTTCTACTTCAGGACCACTTACTACTTCATAACCTAATCCGAAGAAAATGTCTTCAATTTCACGAGCAGTTTTAATTAAGATGTTTTGTTTACCAACCATCTTATTAGGACGGCTAATCGAAACATCAATTGCTCCTGCTTTTAGCATTGCTTCCATTTTTTCTGCTTCGAATTTATCTTGTAAAACTTGAATTTCTTTTGCTATATAAGTTTTTAATTCATTTACCTCTTGACCAAATGCTTTTTTGTCTTCGACATCTTTCATTTGTTTCATAAGTCCACTTACGATTCCTTTTTTACTAATATATTCATTTCTAATTTCACCTAATGCTTTTGCATCAGTTACAGTTTTAATCTGTTCTTCAAATTGATTTTTAATTTCTAAAATTGTCATTATTTCTCCCTTAAGTTATACATTATTATTCCTGCAGCAATTGCTACATTAAGTGATTCAAATTCGATATCTAAAACAATGTTTTGACGTTCGAACTTCTTGAACTTTGGATTAAGTCCGTGACCTTCATTACCAAACATAATATCAAAAGCACTAGACTTATCTAGTGCTGAAATAGATGTACTTGGCTCATCTAAAAATGTTGTTATTAATTTATTTGATGAATTTTCTAAATATTGTTCAATGTCTCCTTGGTCAATGTTAACGTGATAGTTAACACCTTGCATGCTACGAAGTACTTTAGCGTTATATAAATCAACTGTACCTGTTCCTAAAAAGATATTGTTGATTCCAAATGCTTTAGCACTTCTTATCATCGTTCCTAAGTTACCTGGATCTTGAATATTATCTAAAACTAATGTACTTCCATCATCAAATTGTGTTTGTTTCATTTCGCATAATGCTACTATCTTTGTATTAGCTTCCCCAACTATTTTATGCATTACTTCTTCTGATACACTTGTAACATCATATCGCTCTTGTTTTGAAGTTGAAAATATTTCTTTAACTACTCCAGCTGCAACTGCTTCATTTACAATTGTTTGACCAAATACTATATATTGATCATTGTCTTGGCGATATTTTCGCTTAGACAATTTCGATAACTGTTTCACTTTCTTGTTCTGTGTTGATACTAGCATCTTCTATCTCCTTGAATTCTGAAATTATTAAATTACTTAAACTTACATTTAGTGTGTCTAGAGAATCATCAACTTTAAAGTCAAAGATTACAAATCCATCTCCATCTTCATTTGTTTCAAAATCTAAGTCAATTACATATTCATCACTACCATCATTAATCGTTACTGGTTTAAAATTAACATCTGTCTCAAACGAAGTTTGTTCCATTGAAATTTTACTATTAGTTTTAATCGAGATCGGCTGTTCAGTATTAGTTTGCATTCTAAAGCGCATAACACTTGAATATGTTGTATCAGGCTTTAAATTCTTTATTGGTAACGCTACTGAAATTACTGACTGCTCTGGATCAGGAAAATCGGTGACAGATAATTCATAAACAAATCCACTTTCAAATGAAACAAGTCTTGAATCTTGTGTAATGCTGACTCCATGTCCATCTTCAGTATTTAAAGAAATCATTGCATTTTTCCTCAAGTTTACTCCATTATAGAATCTATTTGTATATACTACATTTAATATTAAAATAATAATTGCAATTACTGCAATTAAATACACGGTTTTTTGACTATTATTCACAATACTCCTATCTATATTATTATATCATATGAGTATTTATCTTTGTTATAATAAATGAGAAAGGAATTGATATGAAACTATACTTAACAAGACACGGAGAAACCGATTGGAACAAGCAATTAATAATCCAAGGAATAATCGATAACCCTCTAAATCAAAATGGAATAACGCAAGCACAAACATTACAAGAATTCTTTGCAAATAAGGAACTTGACTTAATTATTTCATCAAGTTTATCACGCGCAATCGAAACTGCAACTATAGCAACTAATACTGCACCGGATATCATTGATGATCGCTTTATAGAACGTAACTTTGGATTCTTTGAAGGGAAAGATGTTAGTCTTTTTTATGAAACACCAGATAAATCAATTTATGATGACTTTGAACAAGATGAAATGATTGTTGAACGTGTAAAACAGGGTTTAAACGAATATTCTCGAACAGATAACAACACGATCGCTATCTTTGCTCACTCTCACGTGTTAAAAGCTGCACTTTCATTTATTGAGCCAGATAACTTTAACTTTAGCTCGAAAATTAAAAACTGTGCGATAGTTGAATTAGATGTCGCTGATGGACAGATTAATTTAGTTGATATACATTAAAAAAATAAGAACTTGACCGTGCTAGGAAAAGTTCTTATTTTTTATTTGCTTAAATAACCAGTCGAAAATTAATAATACAATAACATCAAAACTAGTATCAGCATCTTCTGTATCGATTGTAATAATCGGATGATACCCAGGCTTAATATGTAATGTTTTCTCTGTAATATGAACATACTTATTACCAATACGATATATGTCTTTACTTAGACTAGATAGTGTTTGCTTACAATCTATTAAGATTGTCACAACTTCGTTATCTAAATATTCATGACTAACTGTTTGCGAAAAACTGTAGACAACTGCATTAACCGCTAATTTTCTTCGAAATATATTTACTACATGTTGACCAAAATATAAATCATCTTCGTTTACTAAAATAATAAGTTTACGACTATTATTAATAATGTCTGGTAGTTCAAATAGTTTCTGGTACGATTCCTTCTTGACTAAATCTTCAATTTTTAAGATTGATGTTGTATGTTGAAAGTATCTCTCATGCTGAAGTTCTTGGGTTAGTCGATACTTCATCTCTTTAAATCCTTTTAAGTTAATTTTCTGGCAGTATTTAGTAAGTTTAGATGCAGATACTCCTAAGCTCTCGGCCGCATCAAATATATTGTTTGTTGTAATTATTGACGGCTTTGCTTCAATCTTCTTTGCCATCGTTGTATCTAATGCATTTAATTTACCATCATATAAGAATGTCATTATACCCCTCATTAGTAATTACAACTTCTACCAGTTTATTACTTTAATTATAACAATATGACCCACTATAATTAGATAAGAAAATGGAAACATATTTCCATAAAAAAAAGAGACTTGAAAGTCTCTTAGTTAAAGATATTTTTAATTGAATCAAATAAACCTTTTTGTTTAGAATGATCCCCTTCTACTTTTGATAATTCTTTTAGTAACTTTTTCTCTTCACCACTTAAGCTAGTTGGAATTTTAACGTTAACTGTAACATATTGATCTCCGTGTCCACGTTTTCCATGAATTCCTTTTCCACGTAAACGTAGCCTAGTTCCTGTTTGTGTACCAGCTGGAATTTTTAAGTCAACATCTCCATGGATTGTTGGAATTGCAATTGTACTACCTAAAGCTGCTTGAGTATAAGTTATTGGAACTTCAACATGTAAATCATTTCCGTTTTGCTTGAAGAAACTGTCAGGACTTACACGGATATTTAAAAATAAATCTCCTGCTGGTCCACCATTAAATCCACCTTCACCACGGCCAGGGATGCGCATGTAAGCACCATTCTCAACACCAGCATCAAATGTAACCGTAAATTCTTTGTCATATTCTTTTCGACCGCTACCATGACATGTATTACAAGGATTTTTAATTTCTTTTCCTTTACCATTACATGTTGGACATACAGCTTCTGTAACCATATTACCTAGCATTGTACGTTGAGTACGGCGAACTTTACCTGCTCCATTACATGTTGTACATGTAGTAATATCACTTGGGTTTTCACTACCTGAACCATTACATGTTTCACATTCTTTTTCAACTTTAATTTTTATATCTTTTTTAGTACCAAAGGCTGCTTCTTTAAATGATAAAACTACTGTAGTTTCAACATCACGCCCACGACGAGGTGCATTTGGATTTTGACTTTGACCACCAAATCCACCACCAAATCCACCACCGAATATTTCAGAAAAAATGTCACCAAAGTCAAAGCCTTGAGCTCCACCAAAGCCTCCACCTGGACCACCTTGTTCAAATGCAGCATGACCAAATTGATCATATTGTGCTCGCTTGTTTGAATCAGATAGAACTGCGTAGGCTTCTTGAATCTCTTTAAATTTTTCCTCAGCATTTTCTTCTTTTGAAACATCAGGGTGATATTTTCTAGCTAAACCTTTAAATGCTTTTTTAATTTCTTTTTCATCTGCGCCTTTACTTACTCCTAAGACATCATAGAAATCTCTTTTAGCCATCTAATCTCCTATTTAAATATTTCGTTTATTATATATATTATTAACCTAACTATCGATACAAGTAAGAAACCTAGTATCATCACTACTGCTAGTAATGCTAGTCCGGCAAATATAAGTAATTTCTTCCATAATGGAATGTTTGCAAAATTGATTGTTTCAGTATATGCACCGAAACCATCAAAGTTTGTAAAATTACCAAAATCTTGGTAATTAAATCCTCCAGAATTAAATCCTCCAGAATTAAATCCTCCAGCACCATTACCATATTTCTGTGATTGTTCATAATTTTGATGTCCGTTACGATCATATGCCGCACGTTTATCTTCGTCACTTAATACATCATACGCTTTTTGGATTTCTTGGAATTTTGTATCACGATCTTCACCTTTATAAATATCAGGGTGATATTTCTTTACTAAGCCTCTATATGCTTTCTTAATAGCAATGGCGTCAGCAGATTCGCTGACACCTAAAATTTCATAATATGATTTCATTAATTAGTTCTTTTCTTCAAACTCAGCATCAATTACATCGTCTTCTGGCTGTGCTTGATCAGTTTGTCCACCAGCTGCTTGTTGTGCTTGAGCTGCTTGCTCATACATTCTTGCAACGATTGGTTGGATTGTATTGTTTACTTCTTCAGTTTTAGCTTTAATAGCTTCGATATCTTTAGATTCAGCTGCTAATAATGCTTCTAATTCAGTTTTTAAGTTTCCTAAAGTTGTTTTTTCTTCTTCAGTGATGAACTCTTTAGTATCTTCAATTGTTTTATCAATTGCGTATACTACTTGCTCAGCATTATTGATTGTTTCAACTTCATCACGTTTAGCTTTATCAGCTTCAGCGTTAGCTTCTGCTTCTTTAACCATTTTATCAATTTCGTCTTCACTTAAGTTAGTTGAAGATTGGATTGTAATACTTGCTTCTTTGTTAGTCCCTAAATCTTTTGCACTTACATTTACAATACCATTTGCGTCAATATCAAATTTAACTTCGATTTGAGGTACCCCTTTTGGAGCTGCAGGAATATCACCTAAGTGGAATCTACCTAATGTTTTGTTATCTGCTGCCATTTGACGCTCACCTTGTAATACGTGAATATCTACACCCGGTTGGTTGTCAACTGCAGTTGAGAATACTTGTGATTTACTTGTAGGAATAGTTGTGTTTCTTTCGATTAATACTGTGTTTAATGATCCTAAAGTTTCGATACCTAATGATAATGGCGTAACATCTAATAATACTACATCATTTACATCTCCAGCTAAAACCCCACCTTGGATACTTGCACCCATTGCTACTACTTCATCAGGGTTTACACCTTTACTTGGCTCTTTACTTAACTCATTTTTAACAGCTTCAACTACTGCCGGAATACGAGTAGATCCACCTACTAATAAGATTTCATCGATTTCAGATTTGTCTAAATCAGCATCTTTTAACGCTTGACGTACTGGAGCTAAAGTTCTAGCTACTAAGTCACTAGTTAATTGGTCAAATTTTGCTCTTGATAAGTCTAATTCAACGTGTACTGGTCCATTTTCATTTTGAGTAATGAATGGCATTGAAATGTGAGTAGTTGCTAAGCTTGATAAGTCTTTTTTAGCTTTCTCTGCATCTTGTTTAATACGTTGCATTGCCATTTTATCTTGTGATAAATCTACACCGTGGTCACGCTTAACTTCAGAGATAATGTGTTCGATAATTTTGTTATCAAAATCATCCCCACCTAATTTGTTATCACCAGCAGTAGATACAACTTCGAATACTCCACCACCTAATTCAAGGATTGAAACATCAAATGTACCTCCACCTAAGTCGAATACCATGATTGTTTTGTCTTCTTCACCTTTATCAACACCGTAAGCTAATGCTGCTGCTGTTGGTTCGTTAATGATACGTTCTACTTCTAAACCAGCAATTTTACCTGCATCTTTAGTTGCTTGACGTTGAGCATCGTTGAAGTATGCTGGTACTGTAATAACTGCTTTAGTTACTGTTTCACCTAGATATTCTTCTGCGTAACCTTTTAAGTGTTGTAAGATAATTGCACTAATTTCTTGTGGTGAATAATCTTTACCTTCTAAGTTTACTTTGTAATCTTCTCCCATGTGAGATTTAATAGAAATTACTGTATTTGGGTTAGTTAATGCTTGACGTTTTGCAGCGTCCCCTACAATTCTTTCTCCATTTTTCATAGCTACGATACTTGGTGTAGTACGTACCCCTTCAGCGTTAGCAATAACTTTTGCTTCTCCACCTTCAATTACAGACACACATGAGTTAGTTGTCCCTAAGTCAATTCCGATAATTTTGCTCATATTTTCTCCTATATAATATTATTATTTTTTATTTACTTTAACCATCGCTGGTCTAATTAAACGGTCTTCTAATTTATAGCCGTTTTGTAAAGTTTCAATGATATGATCATCTTCCATATCATCAACTGTATCAACCATTACTGCTTGATGAATGTTGGCATCCATCTCACCTTCAGTCGTTACTTTTTCTAGTCCAGCATTTTCTAATTTTTCAATTAGCTGGTTGTGAACCATGTTAATTCCTTTGGCATAATCTTCAGTACTTGGATCATATTGCATTGACCTTTCAAAATTGTCAAGTACATCTACCAATTCACGAAATACTTCGATTTTCCCGTTGTTTTTTGCATTCATTACATCTTTAGCATTGTTTCTTTTTAAGTTATCAAAATCTGCTAATAAACGTAAATACTTTTGCTCATAAACGTTCTCTTCTTGTACTTCTGGTTCTATATTTTCTTCTAATTCTACTTCCTCAGTTTCAAGTTCTACTGTCTCTACTTCTGATTCCATTTCACGAATTTCTTGTTCTAAGTCTTTTTCTTTATTACTCATATTTTCCTCCGAGTATCTCTAAGTAATTCTCGACTATACTTCTAACTCTAAGTTGAGATGCATAATCAAGTAACTTCTCAATGTCACGATCATTACTTTTTAGATAGTTATCTATAACTTCTCGCACGATATACGAGTCGTACTTTGAACGATGGCGAATTATATCACAAACTGTTCTTTCAATATCATAGATTTTTAATTTTCGACCATTTTGATCTATTACATTTAATCCAATTTCAAAAAATTTACTTGTAGTGTAATAATAACTGAAGAAATCATATGGTAACTTTGGTGGCTTTTGATCTCGATTTAAAGTAATCTCGATTTTACCTTCTTCACCATCTAGCAGTTTATAATAATATGCTGCTGATTTAAGTGAAACAACACCATTTTCAACTATTACATTAATATCTCTAATTTCAATAGTATCAACATCACCAAGTGCATACACACCTTGATATACTTTAATTAACACACCTTCATCAATTAATTTTCCAATTTTGTAATTAGTTATTCCTTGCTCATTTAATTCCTTAGTTCTGAAGAAATTTCCTAAGCTAATATTGAATTCTGGTTTTGCCATCCTTCCTCCTATTTGTGAAATCGTGCCAACAAGTGTGGAACTTTTCACAAATTTATTATATGCCATTTTTTTAAAATAGTCAAGCATTTTACTAAAAGTGCGGAAAATTTAAAAAAAGATAAACTATCTTAATGATAATTTATCTTTATAATTTTTGTTCAATTGGTACGAATTCAAATATGATTAACATAATCATATATACTAAAAACGCAATTACACTTATATTAGTTAGCATAATGATAAATACAATAATGTCAACTAATATAATATATTTAAGCAAGTCTGTTCTTTTTACTAATACTAATTTCTGATAGATTCGCATATTTGCAAGTAATGTAATTCCTATAAATAATAAAGGTGATAGGAACGATGCAAATACTTTTAATAAGAATGGACCAGGAATAACATTATTAACTGTATAGTGATATTTTAAACGTGTTTCACGACGTGTACGCTTTCTAATATGTGTGTATAAATAGATGTGTACTACTAAGTGAAATACTAAAGCTAACAATGGCGCTACTAAAATAGTAATTGTATTAGCAAGTTTTAAAATTGTTGCAGTAAACGGAACCCCATGGTCGAAGTCATAGTTTTGTAAAACATAGTAACTTTCAGCAAAACTAAATACTACAAATATTACTTCAATATAAGGAAGTAAAAAACTATCTTGTAAAATATTTACTAATACTAATAATAATGTTGTAAGTGTATAAAAAATTAATACTGGATATTTCATATAGCTCCTAACTTTCTTTACTTTCGATTATCAGTAATTGTCCATTACTAATATCTATTTTACCACTATTTCCTTCTAACTCATTACTTACACATAATGGGTCAAATGGATTTAGTTTATAATTGTCTAATGGGTACTTAAAGCCAACTAGGTTAAATTTGTTAATTGATGATAATGCAAAAAATGAGATATATTTATATTCTGATGAAGTTAGTTCAATAGAATTATTAGTAGTAGTTATTTTTTGATTAGCTGAGATAAAGGTCATATTCTCTTCAATCACACTTAGATTAGAAATTACATGATCTAAGCGATTTAAAGAACCAAACCCAAATATAAAAATATGGCAATCAGTTATATTATCATTAACATAATTGATTGCGCATTTAAAATCAGTATCATCTTTTACAGTGTCAAGCTTAATTGTATCAACACATACATCTTCCGTAATAGAGTCCATATCTCCAATTACAAGATTAGGTTTAATATCAGCAGCAACTAGGTGGTTATATCCACCATCAACTGCAATTACAAACATATCGCTTGTAATATATTCATTAAGGTTTAAATCAAGTTCTCCTGCTAAGATGATTGCAACTTTATTTTTTAAGAGTTTCAATTCGCTCATTCATTTCATCACAAAATACATAGCTACCAGCAACTAGTACATCAACACCTGCTGCTTTTACAAGTTCACAAGTTTCAGCATTAATTCCACCATCTACTTCGATTAAATAGTTATATCCATTTTCAGCTCTTAAATCGTTTAATTTACTAATCTTTTCAACAGCTTCAGGATTAAACTTTTGTCCACCGAATCCTGGTTCTACACTCATAATAAGTACTAATTGTAATTGATCTAAATACTCAATAATAGCATCAACACTTGTATCAGGCTTAATCGAAATACCAACTTTCAGGTCGTACTTCTTAACTTCATCGATTACTGCTTGAACATTGTCTGTAGCTTCATAGTGAAAAACAAAGTAGTCACTTCCAGCATTTGCAAATTGCTCAACAAATTTGATTGGGTTATTTACCATAAGGTGTACATCTGCAACTTTTTCGAGTTGACTTGTAATACTATCAACTAAGTCATAACCAAATGTTATATTAGGTACGAATTCCCCATCCATAACATCTAGGTGTAACCAATCAGCTTGGCTTTCATTTATACGTTTAATTTCTGTTTCTAAATTCATAAAATCTGCTGCTAATAAACTTGGTGCAATTAATATTTTTTCCATTTTCCCTCTTTTGCTATTTCCATTAATTTTACATAATTTTCATATCTTGATTTTAATATTTCTCCACTTTCAACCTTAGCTTTTACAGCACATTTAGGTTCAGAAAGATGATTACATCCATTGAATTTACAATCACTTGATAATTCAAAAAACTCAATAAAACTATCACGAACTATTTCAGGATCAAAGTTTAAGTCAAGAGAAGAAAACCCTGGAGTATCGATTAAATATGAGTTTTCATATTTATAGAATGTTACTTCACGAGTTGTATGTTTCCCACGTCCTAAAACTTTGGAAATTTCTTGAGTTTGTAAGTTTAAATCTGGAATAATTTTATTAACTAATGTTGATTTACCAACACCTGTTTGACCAGTAATTACATATTTATCGTTAGATAATAAGTCAGTAACTTCTGTCGGTTTATCATCAAATCCTTGATAAATTAAGTTATACCCTATTTGCTCATAATAATTTAATTTAAGCTTTAATTCTTGCAACTCTTCAATAGGTAGTAGATCACATTTCGTTAAAATAATAGTTGTTTTTAATCCATTTATTTCCATTAAACTGATCATTCTATCTAAAAGCCCGAAGTTCATAACCGGTTCAGTTACGGAGAAAACTAAGAAGCTATTTTGAACGTTACTAATTAAAGGACGAACAAGTTCATTTTCACGTGGGTGCATTTTTGTTATATAAGCTGCATCAACATCCACTTCAACGTAGTCACCAACAATTAATTTCTTGTTCTTTCCCTTAAGTTTCTTTGATGCTTTACATTCCAATATTTCACCATCAATTAATACGTAGAAAAAACCGGCTAATGCTCGAATAATTATTCCGTCTTTCATTTAACTCCTAGTTTGCACTTTCTTCATCTGCTTTAGTATCATTTGTTTTTGTCTCAGTATCAGCAGTTGTATCCGATGACTCTTCTTCCGAACCAGTTTCACTTGGCTCTAATGTTAACTCTTCACAAACTCCGGAACTAACTGTAAATTCAATTGATCCTCCAACTTCAAGCATTGCACCACTACTTGGATTTTGAGTAATAACTTTATCTTTATCAATCTCGTCACTACATTCGTAATTAGAAGTTGAAATCAATCCATTTTCTGTAACAAATGCTAAAGCATTCTCTTCACTTAATCCAATAAAGTTTTCAATTTTAACCGGTGCACTACCTGTACTTACAAATAGTTTAATTGTACCATTATGCTCAATTTCAGTACCACTTGCTGGTTCTTGTTGATAAATAGTACCTTCTGGTTGATCACTATAATCAGTGCTAACTTCAACAGTAAATCCTAAATTTTCAAGTTCTGCTTTAACTGTATCTCCATCTTGGCCAACATAGTTCCCTACGACTTCGGTTTCTGGTCCTTGACTTACTGTTAAAGTAATTTTGTCTTCCGGTCCTACTTCTGCTCCTTCTTCCGGCTCAGTTAACATTACTTGACCAACAGGAACTTCATCACTTGACGCATATTCTTCAACAATGTATTTTTCATCAATACCAGAGATAATTAATGAAGTTTTTGCATCATCTAAATTTTTACCAATTAATGGTGGCATTATATATGTACTTGGCTTTAGTAATAATACCAATAAGATAATTACTGGTACAAGTACTAGTAAAGCAATTAAAATCTTACGACGTTGTGACTGGCGCTTTTTACTCTTGTCAATTTCTTTCTTCATATTATCAATACGAAGTGTAGAATCAATTTGAATAGTTTGTTCAATCTCTTCGTTATCCATTAAGTCATTTTCCAATACTAACTTAGGTACATCATCATTGTATGATTCAAATACCGTTGCTAAATCAAATAACATCTCTTCACTTGATAAATATCTATTTTCTAAACGCTTAGCAGTAGCTTTAATTACAATATTTTCTAAAGCTTGAGGCACATCGCTTCGTTGCATTCTAATTGAAGGTAATGGTTGATTAATTTGCTTCATCATAATTACCGCTGGTTTATCTCCTGTAAAAGGGGCTTGTCCACATAATAATTCATACATTAGAATACCAACTGAATAAATGTCAGTTTGTGCATTTGAAATATTACGATTTAAAGTTTCAGGTGCTACATACTGAGGCGTTCCCATTAAACTTTGAGTTTTAGTTGTTTCATCTTCTAGAATATCAGCAATCCCAAAGTCAGTTATTTTAATATTCTTATCAACATCTATTAAAATATTTTGACCCTTAATGTCTTTATGGATTACACCGTTCAAGTGAGCATGAGCTAATCCATCTAGGATTTTTTCAATTATGGAAACAACTTCTGTAACAGCTAGGTTACTACTTAATTTTAAGTACTCCTTAATCGTCATCCCTTCAACATATTCTTGAGCTATAAAGTGGACATTGTTTAGAGAATCATGTCCCCAATCGTAAATTTTAATAACATATTCATTATTAAGCATACTGATAGCCTGTGCTTCACGATTAAAATATCTTATTTTTTGTTCCGTTACTAAATCACTTTTTAAAACTTTTAAAGCAATGTTCTGTTCATGTTTGTGGTCGAATGCTAAAAATACTTGAGCAGTCCCACCTTCTCCAAGTTTACGGATAATTTCAAATCTATTATCAATTATTCTTTTAGTTTCCATTATCTGCTAACTCCTCCTTTTTCTACACCAATGAATGTTATGTTATCTTTACTACTACTATTAAGTGCAATATTCATTAGTTTATCTAATTTATCTTCAAGTGGACTCGAAGATGTCATTGTTTTATGTATAATTTCATCTTCAACACCTTCTGTTAAACCATCAGAACAAAGTAAAAACTTAATTTCTTTACGCATTGGAATCTTTGATTCAATTAAACTTATTGTTACCTTACGACTAGTTCCAATCGCTTGTGTTAATACATTACGATAATTATTAGTCTTTGCTTCTTCTTTAGTAATTGAACCACTATCAATCATGGCTTGAACAAGTGTATGATCAGTAGTCAATTGTTGTATTGTATTTTGAGTCATATAGTAAATTCGTGAATCACCAACATGTCCAATGAATATACGATCACGTGAAATAATTAATACACTTAGTGTCGTTCCCATGTTGTTATATTGGCTATCGATTAAAGATGCTTTATAAACTTTATCATTTGCTAGTTGTATTGCATCACGTAGAAAATCATTATAGTCTACTTCCGCTTTTATATCTAGAAATAATTCACGAACAGTACGTGCAGCCATTGCTGAAGCAACTTCACCAGCATTGTGGCCACCCATTCCATCTGCAATCAAGAATAAATTGTCTTTTAAACGATTTTCACAAATTAAATAAGTATCTTCGTTATTACCACGAACAGTACCTACATCTGTAATCCCTTTATGTTTAAGCATTATTTTCCTTTTCTTTATGTCTTAATTGACCACAAGCTCCGTCAATATCTTCTCCATTTGCACGTCGAACAGATACTTGAATCTTGTTATCAGTTAATACTTTGACAAATCTCTCAATAGTCGCTACTGGTGTAGCTTTATAATCATTCTCATCAACTGAGTTATAAGGAATTAAATTGATATGGCAATTTTTCCCTTTAACTAAGCTTGCTAACTTTTTGGCATCAGATGCTGTATCATTAATATCACTTAGCATGATGTATTCAAAACTAACACGACGATTAGTTGTTTCAATATAACTATCAACTGCATCCATTAAATCTGCAATTGGATATACATCATTAATTTTCATGATTTTAGAACGAGTCTCATCGTCCGCAGCATGTAGTGAAATTGCTAAATTAACTTGCTTCCCATAGTTTGCTAATTCATAAATTTTAGGTACAATCCCACTAGTTGAAACTGTTATGTGACGAGCACCAATATTTAAACCATCACTATCATTAATACAATCCATGAATGCTAATGTATTTTTATAGTTATTGAAAGGCTCACCAATTCCCATGATTACTACATTACTCACACGCTCGTTTAATTCACCAAGTACTCTTTGCCAATATACAACCTGAGCAATAATTTCACCTGACTGTAAGTTTCTTGTAAAACCAAGTAGTCCTGATGCACAGAAACTACAACCCACAGCACAACCGATTTGAGTAGTAACGCACACACTATAACCATGTTTATATTTCATTAACACTGTTTCAATTAATTTTCCATCACTTAACCTAAGTAAGGCTTTTTGCGTTCCATCAGTAGCTTTCTGATGTTTAACAACTTCCATTTTAGGTAATTCAGTTTCATTTTTTAAAAAACTAAGCGTTTTACCATCTAAGTTTGTCATTTGGTCAAAATCTTCTGCAAGATTTGTATATAACCAGTTCCAAACCTGTTTAGTACGGAATTTGGGAATTCCATTTTCGACTAGCACTTCTTGAAGTTGTTGTTTATTATAATTGTATATATTAGTCATTTTTCTCCAATTTGATCATATAAAAACTATCGCTATTATAAGTATAGTTTTTTAACATAATTCCTAATTCAATATCACTCTTAGTGAACTCAAGTAATCCAGCATCTTTAACTTCACGTAAATTTAGCTCAGTTAATAGTTCATTAATTAGATAATCATTCTCTTCACGGTTTAATGTACAAGTAGAGAAGATAATTTGACCACCTTGCTTTAAGTAGTTAATGCTATTTTTTACTATCTCAACAGAAATATTTTTAATCGCCTCAACATCATTTTGGTCATGATTATACTTAATTTCTGGTTTACTTTTAATAACTCCCCAACCACTACATGGCGCATCAATTAAGATTTTATCATAACTCTGTGGAAGCTTAGCTGTGTTTAACGCTTCTGTTAATTGTTGATTATTAGAGGCATCACTATTAATTACTTGTATATTTGTAATGTTGTGAACTTTCTTATTATCTTCAATCAACTTTGCTCTATGTTCATGTAACTCATTTGCAACAACTAGTTTAGCAGTTTTAGCGATGTGCATCGTTTTATTGCCTGGTGCTGCACACAAGTCTAAGACTTCTTCCTCTGCGTTAGCAGAAACTAATTTACCAACTAAATAAGATCCTAAGTCTTGAATGATTATATTTTTTTGTTTAAAATCATCATGATTTACAATCGCTGTTCCTTGATAAACATATAAATCATCAAATTCTTTAACTGCAGTAAAATCTTCTGGTTTCGATAACTCTTTTACTTTACGAACAAACGTGTCTTTTTTGACAGTATTAGAAGCTAATATTTGTTCAAAATCATTAGGATATTGCTTCATTAGTTTCTTAACAATAAATCTCGGATGTGAATATTTGATTGAAATATTCTTCTCTTGATTCGCAAATGTTGGTTCTAAGTCTTTAATCATTTCCACCTTACGAAGATTAACATTAACAAATCCACTTGCACTCTTAACATACCGTTTAGCTAAATTAACACCTTCACTACTTATTACATGAATGTCTTTATTTAAAAATCGATATTCAAAAATCTGCATTTTTAAAATTAAACGCACATTTTTATCTACCTTAACTCTTCCTACTAATTCATCTACTAAGTAGTCTAGTAATTCATTATTTTGAACAATACCATAAACTCTAACAGCAATTTGATTTACTGGATATTTCTCACTATCAATTCCTTTAATTGCTAAGTTTAAGTATGTACCATTTTGTTCAAAATCTTTTAGTATTTGATAACAAATTTTTCGCATTTAGCCCCTTTACAAAATGAAAAAAGTTGGAATCTCCAACTTTTAGTAATCGCTTGTATTTTCATTTCCATTAACGATAGAAACTCCACCACTAGTACCAATACGGTTAGCTCCTGCTTCTATCATAACTTTTGCATCATCAAGAGTACGAACTCCACCAGATGCTTTAATTAAGCAATTGTCTTCAACTTCAGCTTTGAATAATTCAATATCTGCTTTAGTTGCTCCACCAGTTGAAAAACCAGTTGATGTTTTAACAAAATCTGCTCCAGCACTCATAATTAATTTACAAGCTGTTCTCTTTTGCTCATCTGTTAATAAACAAGTTTCGATAATTACTTTTAAAGTAATATCTCCACATGCTTGCTTAATTTGACGAATTTCTTCTTCTACTAATTGATCGTTTCCTTCAATTAAAGCAGCAATGTTTAATACCATGTCAATTTCAGTAGCACCGTTTTGAATTGCATCTTTAGTTTCGAATACTTTTGTAGCTGTTGTGTTTGCACCTAATGGGAACCCAATAACAGTACATACTTTTACATCAGTACCTGCTAATTCTTTCGCTGCGTGTGAAACCCATGTAGGGTTAACACATACTGAAGCAAAATCATATTCTTTAGCTTCTGTGATTAAGCTGTTAATTTCAGCTACTTTTGTATCTGCTTTTAAAGCAGTGTGATCGATATATTTATTAATGTTCATTTTAATACTCCGTTTCTAAAATTCCGTCAGATGTGTTTCCAACGTATCCTGTTGCAATAAGTGTAATTGATCTTTCGTAATCTTCTGCAACTTCTTCATCACGATATGATACAAACATTTGAATGTCATCATATCCTAATTTGGCGATTAATCGTTGTTCAATGAAAGTTTTTTCACCAGCGGTAATTGTGTTGATGTTTCCACCAAGTAATACGATAAATTGCTTTGCACCACGAATTGATACATCTAAGATATTTGATGTTGTTGCAATATCAATGGCATTAATTAAGTTTTCTTCTACACTTAATTCTGGATTTTTTGATTCACCAATACCCATAACTGCTAAACCACGATCAGTTAACGTTGCAATTAATGCGTTTAAGTCAATACTTGGACCAACTTTTTCATTTGATTCTAACATTCTGATTAATGATTCAACTGCAATTCTTAATACATCATCAGGAATTGCAAATGCATCTTCAATAAATTTGTCTTCGTGAGACTCAATTAATTTTTGGTTAGGAATTACTACTGTTACATCTGCAATATCATTTAACTTGGAAATACCTTCAATTGCTTTTTCCATACGTGTACGACCTTCAAATGCAAATGGCTTTGTAACGATTGCAATTGTAAGAATACCTAATTCTTTTGCAAGAGATGCAATGTATGGTGCAGCACCAGTACCAGTACCTCCACCCATTCCTGAAGCGATAAATGCAATGTCAGCACCACATAATGCATCAATTAACTCTTCACGTGACTCTTCAGCAGCAGATCTTCCGATTTCAGGAATTGCTCCTGCACCTAGTCCTTTAGTTAATGTTTTACCAATGTGGATTTTTATTTGAGCACTTGATTGGTCAAGAGCTTGGGCATCAGTATTGATTGAATATGTTTCAATACCTTCCATATTATTTTTAATGATGAAATCAGCAGTGTTAGAACCACCTCCACCAATACCTAATACCTTAATATTTAAATCGTATGTCATATTACCTCCATTAATTATTATTATAACATTTTCATTAAATCATTTCACCATTATTTAATGGGTAATCGCTTGAATTTATTGTTACATTTGCTAAACTTCCTATTAAGTTTTCTTCACCCTCAAATTGAACTTTTAAGTAGTTTGAAGTATGCCCCTCTAATAAACCATTTTTATTTTGTCGTTCAACAAGAACAGATACAATATCACCCTCAAATTGATTTGCATAGTCACTTGCTAACTTACTGTTAAGTTCAATTAATTCGTGAACACGGCTCTTCTTAACATCATCTGCTACTTGATTAGTCATTTTCGCAGCAGGTGTACCATTACGTTTACTATATGGGAAAACATGTAGTTCATTAAATCCAATAGCAGCTAAATTTTGTTTAGTCGCTTCAAACATCTCATCTGTTTCACCTGGGAAACCAACAATAATATCAGTTGTTAAAGAAATAGATGGGAAGATTGATCTTAGTTCATTTACTTTGGCTGAGAATTCAGCAATTGTATAATGACGTCTCATATCTTTTAATACCGCATCATGTCCAGCTTGAATCGGAACATGTAAATGTTCTGCAAGTTTAGTTGAATTACGCATCACTTCAAGAACCTCTTCCGTAATTTGTGAAATTTCAATTGATGAAATACGGATACGTTCTAGTCCCTCAATTTGATCAATATCACGTAATAAATCTGCGAAGTTATAATCTTCAAAATCTTCACCATATCCGGCTGTATGGATTCCTGTTAAAACAACTTCTTTAACCCCTTTGCTAACTAATGTCTTAATTTGTGAGATTACTTGTTCCGGTTCTTGAGAACGCATTAAACCACGCGCCCAAGGAATAATACAAAAACTACAGAAGTTGTTACAACCTTCTTGAATTTTTAAGAATGCTCTTGTTTGTGATTCAAATCCAGAAATTTCTAAACCTTCGAACTTTTTCTGCTCGATAATATTTCCAACATTTGTAATTGGAGCACGCTCATTCTGATAATTTTTAACATAATCTAGTAATTTTTCACGACCTTGTGTCCCTAATACGATATCAACACCTTCAATTGCTTCAATCTCTTCTGGAGCCATTTGCGCATAACACCCAATTACTACTGTAATTGCATCTGGGTTTTGACGAATCATTTTACGAACTGCTTGTCTCGACTTACGATCCCCACTGTTAGTTACTGTACATGTATTAATAACATATACATCAGCAAATTCATCTGGCATTACACGTTCATACCCTTCTTCTTGGAACATTTGCCAAATTGATTCACTCTCATAAGTATTTACTTTACACCCTAAGGTTTTAATTGCTATTTTCATTTCTATCCTTCTAAAATACTACCAATAATTGATAAACTACTAATACTTGCAGTTTCAGCTCGTAATATACGTTTACCTAACGTGGCAATTTTTACATTTTCATTTTTCTCTACTAATTCAATTTCAGATTCATCGATACCACCCTCTGGACCAATTAATACCAAAATATTCTCAGCTGTTTTTATTTCTTGTGAATAACTCAGAATATGATTTGAGCGTTCATTTTCATAACAAACAAGTACTAAATCAAATTGATCTAAGTACTTTGAATCAAGTTTTATATTTGCATTTATTTCAGGAGCGACATTTCTTCTTGATTGTAAACATGCACCTTCAATAATTTTTTCAAACTTTTCAATTTTCTTATCTGCTTTTTTGCTATCAAACTTACTAACATTACGTTTAAAGTTAACTAAGTCAATATGTGTCGCTCCTAGCTCAACAGCTTTTTGTATAACTAGCTGAGTGTTATCACCTTTCAACGGTCCGAAACCTAAAGTAAGTTTTGAACTAAGCTCATTGTCTTCACTTATAACTTCCTGCATTTCAACTTCGATTTCTGTTTTAGATATTGCCGTAATAAAACAACGTGCAACTTCATATCTATTAACTAAGTACACTTCATCATTTGGTTTTGCACGTAATACAATGCCAATGTGATGACATTTTTCTTTATCAGTTATAACCATTGTATCTGTAAATGGCTGATTATAAAATACTCTTAACATTCGATCCTTTCTATTACATCTAGTATTATTTGGTTTGAAATATAATATTCGCTTGGTTTTAGACGAATTGCATCTCGCTTATAATCAAACTTATCTGCTAGAAAACTATCATTACTAATAGCTTCTATTACCTTTGGATCAAGTTCTACAAATGAATGATACCTTAAGCCTAACATTATTTTTTCAAATTGTTCATCTTCTGTTGTAATAATCTCTTCATCTTTGACTGGGAACTTCTCGTTAGCAATTTGATCTATATAAGACTTTAAACTATAGGTGTTAGTGTAGCGCTTATTACCAATGAAACCACTACTACTTAACCCAATTCCATAATACTCATTTCTAATCCAATAATGGATATTATGAATTGACTGTTTACCATTTTTTGCATAATTACTAATCTCATATTGCTCGAATCCATAATCATTTAAACAATTTTGAATATATGAGTACATTTCACTTTCATAGTCGACAGACCAGTACTTATGGTCCTCAGTTGCAAGAATTGTATGATCTTCAAATATTAAACCGTAATAAGAAACATGTTGTATATTACTTTGATCAATAAATTCAAGTGTTTGATCAATATCCGCTTTAGTTTGTCCTGGTAAATTAAACATGAAATCTACACTTACATTGTCGATAATATCAGTTGCAAGTTTTACTGCTTCGCGTACTTCACTAGCAGTATGCTTACGGTTTAACTTTTCAAGAATACTATCATTTAAAGTTTGAGCCCCAAGGCTTATACGATTAACTCCAAATTGTTTTAAAGTCTTTAGTATTTGCTCATTAACATCATCAGGATTCATTTCGAAACTGAACTCTTCAATTGAATTTCCTGTTGTAACTTCTGCTATTTTACTAAGTAGCTTTGTTAACTGATTCTGATTTAAACTACTTGGCGTTCCACCGCCAATATAAATTGAATTAACATCAGTAAAGGGCTTGTACATATCTAATTCTAAGCATACACTATCAATATATTCATCTACTGGTTGATTTTTAATATACTTTTTTCCAAAGTCACAGTAACTACAAATGTACTTGCAAAATGGAATGTGAATGTATAATCCTTTACTCATATTACTCCTAATATTTACTATATAATTTTAATACTTGATTAAATGCATTATCTAGTTCACTTCGATATTCATTTAATGCACTTTCTTTTTTAACATATTTAAGTTTAGCGTGATTTATAACATTCACGCTAAACTTATCTTGGTTATTTAATATATATTTATACATTTGATAAGTATCATCTAGTTCTAAGCATTGCTTTTCTTTAGTATACTCATTGAATGTATTTGAGGATAATATTAAGTCAATACTATCCTTTGAAATTTGTAGCTTTTCGCTCACGTTTTTTCTCCTTGATACTCATTCGTGATACAGGCACTGTTAAAAACACCCCTAGTGTTAAGAATAAGTATGAGTTAATCCCAGTTGAAATAAATGGTAAAGTTACACCAGTCATTGGAATTACTCCAGATACTCCCCCAATATTAATAAATGTTTGAGTAAGTAATAAGATTGCAAAACCATAGCAGTATAGCATCCCAAAACGTTCATGGGCACTATTACCAATGCTAATTGCCATCATTGCAATTGCAAAAATAATTCCAACTGTAAATAAGGCTCCTAAGAATCCTAATTCTTCACATATAATTGCAAAAATAAAATCTGAGCCTGATTGCGATAAGTAACCAGCTTTCTGAATAGAACTCATATAACCGGAACCTAATACACCACCATTTGAAATGGCAACATAAGAGTTGATTAACTGCCACCCAGAACCTTGAACATCATTAAATGGATTAATCCACATGAAGATTCTTGCTTTTTGGTAATCTCTTAAGAATGAAATTCCAATTCCTCCGGCTAATACTCCTAGCCCAGCAAGTGAAATTAAATGTTTAAGATTTTGCCCATTTACAATTAGTAAAAAGAATAGTACAATAAGACAAATCATTGCTCCACCAAAATCTGGTTGGGCGATAATCAAAATTAAACCACCACATGGTATCAATAGTTTTTTAATACTATCAATTAAACTATCCGAAGGTTTAACTGTAGAGAATTCACTTGCAAAATATAATACAAGCGAAATCTTAAATAGCTCTAACGGTTGAAAATCGACTGGTCCTAATGGAATTACCATTCTAGCTCCACCACGATAAGCACTGTCACCAGCTAAGAAAACAATTATTAGTGAAGCAATTGAAACATACATAGATAACTTACTAAGTCGTTTCATTAATTGATACATATTTAAGTTTTTATTGATCATGAAAACATATATCCCAGCAATTCCCACTACAAAAATTACAATTAATTGTTTAGCTAGTCCTAGAAATGCATTACCACCTGCAATTGTGGTATTAACATATGTAGCACTAAAAGCCATTGCGGCACCAAATAAACTAACTATAAACCACAGTAGGATAATAAAGTGATGTTTTTTCATTATACTTTTAAGTATCCTCTAATTGCGATAATACTTCCTAAAGAACCAATTAACATACCAATTACAGGGATAAAGACTAACATACTAGTTCCAAGTTCATCTGCTGGAATTAATGATGAACGTAAGAATGTAATAGCATCTAAGTTTAAAGCGTAACCATAACCATACGTTGATAAGAAGTAAGCAAATACCCCACCTAAGATACCGATGATCATACCCTCAATAATAAATGGTAATCTGATATACCACGATTTCGCACCTACTAAACGCATAATTGCAATTTCACGACGACGTGCATTAATAGTAAGTTTTACTGTATTAGTAATTAAAAATACTGAAATAATTAATAGCGTAATTGATGCAAGGTTTGAGATTAATTTTACAAAATCAAGCGTCTTAATTAAAGAATCTGTACCTTGCTCTGCACCGTAATCTGCAGATTCAACACCTTTAATTTTTGAGATACTATCAGCTGCTGTCTTCATTACATTTGTGTCATCTTGCTCTGTAGATAATTGCTCTAAGTTTACAATGTATACATCCTTTAATGGATTTTCATCTTCCATATATTCTAAAATTAAATCACCATCAGCAAATCCGTCTGTTAGACTTTTTAACTCATCATCTTTAGACGAGAAAGTAACTGAACTAACATTTTCGACACCAGAAATCTCAGTAGAAATTTCCTCAATTCGTTCTTGAGATAATCCATCTTCTAAGTAAACATTAATACGTAAACTTTGGAATACTGTATCAGTTACAAAACCAATATTTAAAGCTAAGATAATTGTACTTGAAAGTACAAGAAGAGTTAGTGTTACTAAAATAATCGATGCTATCGACATTGAAAAGTTACGATATAAACTCTTTAATGCTGTTTTTAAACTATTCATAAATATACTCTCCTTCTCCTTCATTTGAAATACGACCATTTTTCATAAGTACAACACGGTGTTTATACTTGTTTACGATACCTACATCATGAGTCGCCATTAGTACAGTAGTACCACTCTCATTGATTTCAGTAATGATTTCCATAATTTGAATTGCATTTTCTGGATCTAAGTTCCCTGTTGGCTCATCACACACTAAGATACTTGGCTCATCAACAATTGCGCGTGCGATTGCAGCACGTTGTTGTTGTCCACCACTTAGTTCGTTAGGGTATTTATCTTTTTGAGAAGCGATACCTACTTGACGTAACACCTTTAATACTTGTTCGTGTTTTTTCTTACGTGGGTATCCTGTTACATCTAAACTGAATTTAACATTTTCATAAATAGTTTTATCTGGTAAAAGTTTGAAGTCTTGGAATACTACTCCTACTTTACGACGTAAAGCTGGTAATTGTCCTTGACGTAATTTAGTAACATTTTTATCTAATACTTTAAGTGTACCTCTTGTATTTTTACTCTCACGATAAATCATTTTAATCATTGATGATTTACCTGCTCCTGAAGCACCTACGAAATATACAAATTCACCCTCATGAATTTTAATATTAATATCACGTAAGATTTGCTCACGTTCAATTTTTAAGGCCACGTCATTAAATTCGATAACTACATCTTTACCAGTTGTATCCATTTGATACGCCATAAGACTCTCATCTAATTCAGCTTCAAGTTCTGTAATTTTTCTTACAGGCTCTTCTTCCTTGCTTCCATCTTCAAGGTCAAGTGTTGTGTCTTCAGTTTTTAAATAATCAAAGTCACTATACTCGATTGTCTTATCCATTTCAGCTTTATAAAGTTCAGCGGTTTTTTTCTTTTTATATTCTTCATCAATCGTTAAATCTAATCGTTGCTCAAGATCATTTGATTTTTCTTGAGTTAATTTAATTTCTTCATTTTTTGTTGCTTTACTAAGAAGTTGTTCGATTAAATCATCGTTTGATGTTTGTAATTTTTTATCATTGTTATCCATCATTCTCCTAATTTACAAGGTTTTTGTATAAAAATTGCTCAATTTGACCATTCAATACTTTATCTGGTTGCGAACTTTCGCATCCACTCTCATGGTCTTTTACCAATTTATACGGGTGTAATACATATGAACGCTTTTGAGAACCAAAGCTTATCTCAGAGGAATTACTATTTAGTTCATCACGTTTTTGACTACGTTTTTCTTCTTCAAGTGTATATAATTTAATTTTTAAAATTTTCATTGCCATCTCACGATTTTGGATTTGGCTACGTTCATTTTGACAAGAAACAACTGTTCCTGTTGGTATGTGCGTTATACGAACTGCTGAATCAGTTGTATTTACACTTTGACCACCTGCTCCTGATGAACGAAATGTATCTATTTTTAAGTCACTTTGTTTAATGTCAATTTCAATTTTATCATCAATTAAAGGTGATACTTTTACTGCTGCAAATGACGTATGTCTTCTATTTTGTGAATCAAATGGGGAAATTCGAACTAGCCTATGGATTCCAGTTTCTAAACGTAATTTTCCATATAAGTTTTCTCCACGCATTTCAATCATCGCATTTTTAATCCCTGCGCCTTCACCTGCTTGATAATTTAATACATTGCACTTAAAACCGTTGTGCTCAGCATATCTAACATACATATTAAATAGCATATTCGCCCAATCTTGAGATTCAGTTCCCCCAGCACCAGGGTTAAATTCAATTAAAACATCACTATCATCAAATTCCCCATTTAAAAGTGTTTCTAATTCAAAATTATTATACTTTTCAATTAGTACATTAAAACTAAGATTAAGTTCCTCTAGTGTTACTAACTCTTCAGATAACCAATCAAGCATTACCTGGAAATCGTCAACTAAGGTAGTTAATTCCAGTTTCTCTTTTTGTAAGGCTTTTAATTTATTTTGCTTTTTTAAGCACAAAGAAGCAGTCTTGGGATTATCCCAAAAACCGCTTTTGCTTACTTCCTCTTCAATTGTGCTGAGCTCATTTTCAATGCTTTTGACATTGTCTTTTTCAAATATATCAATTAAATTTGATACTACTTTGGCATATTCTTTCTTTAGCTCAAATAATTCCATATTACTTCCCGTGACAATCTTTGTACTTTTTCCCACTACCACATGGACATAAGTCATTTCTACCAATTTTTTCATCATTTACAATAGTTTTGTATTCTCCACCAACTGTATGACTATGACTAGCAGCTAACTTATTCATAGACGCTTCACGATCAGAGTTAGTATTGATTTTACTTAATAAAATATACTTAATCATATCACGTTCTACTGTTCCAAGCATTTCTTCGAACATTCTACGTCCTTCACGTTGGTATTCATGTAACGGATCTACTTGACCATAACCACGAAGTCCAATTGATTGTCTTAACACTTGCATTTCATCAATGTGTGAAATCCAGTTTTCATCAAAGATTTTTAAACAAACTGTTTTTAAGAATGCATCAAAGTCTTCTTGCCCCATAATTGCTAATTTATTTTCTAATTCTTCATCAACTTTTGCTAATAATTTAGCTTTGATGTCCCCATCTAAATCAAAATCAATATATTTAGTAATTGTACTTTCAATTTCTGAACGTAAGATTTCTTCGTCTTTAGTAGTTTCGTAGTAATCTAAGATATTAGATACATAATCAGTAATAATTGCTTTTACATCTTCCAAAATAGATTCATTAGTTAAAATGTAGTCTCTTTGACCATATACAACTTCACGTTGTTCTCTCATAACATCATCGTATTTTAATACTGTTTTACGAGATTCATAGTTTACACTTTCAACACGTTTTTGAGTAGCAGCAACTGCTTTCGTTAAACGCTTATCTGAAATTGCTTGATCACCGAATCCACCATTATCTAATACTAATTTAATCATTGGGGAAATGTAACGTCTCATTAAATCATCTTCAAATGATACGAAGAAAGCACTTTCTCCGGCATCTCCTTGACGCCCACTACGTCCACGTAATTGGTCATCAATACGGCGAGATTCGTGACGTTCTGTTCCGATGATTAATAAACCAGCTGGATTAATTTCATCTTTAGAAATTTCAGATGTGAATTTCGGTAACGCTTTTACATCAGCAGCAATTTTAATATCCGTACCACGACCGGCCATGTTTGTTGCAATCGTAATTGCACCTAATTGACCGGCATTTTCAACGATTAATGCTTCTTCGGCATTATTCTTAGCATTTAATACAGTAGCTTTAATTCCTGCTTTCTTTAAAATTTCTGCAATTCTTTCACTTGTTTCAATCGCAACAGTCCCAATTAAAATCGGTTGTCCAACATTGTGACGTTCTTTGATTAACTTAATCATGAATTCATATTTATCATTTTCTTTTACGAAAATTGTATCTTCACGATCTAATCTGATTACTGGTACGTTAGTAGGAATACAAATAACATCTAAACCATAAGTTTTTTGGAATTCTTCTTCCTCAGTTTTAGCTGTACCTGTCATTCCAGATAGATTGTCAAATAATCTAAAGAAGTTTTGGAATGTAATTGTAGCTAGCGTTCTTGTTTGCTTTTGAGTTTCAACATGCTCTTTTGCTTCTAATGCTTGGTGAAGACCATCACTAAATACACGTCCTTCCATTAAACGTCCAGTAAATGAATCAACAATAACAACTTTACCGTCTCTAACTACGTAATCAATTTCGTTATGCATACAATAGTTAGCTTTTAAAGATTGGTTAATAGCATGTAACATTTGAGAGTTTTGTAAATCAAATAAGTTTCCTCTAACTAAACTTTTTTCAATTTTGTCGATACCTGCATTTGTTAAGTTTGCAAGTTTATCTTTTAAGTCAATAATATAATCTTCATCTTCTTTAAGATTTTTTACAACCGCGTCTACTTGGCTGTATACTTCTAATACTTTTTTTTCTTGACCAGAGATAATTAATGGAGTACGTGCCTCATCAATTAAGATTGAGTCAACCTCATCTACTACAGCGTAAGCTAATTCACCAAGTACTCTTTCTTCATATTTGAAAGCCATGTTATCACGTAAATAATCGAATCCTAATTCGTTATTAGTTACATATGTAACATCTTTATGGTAAGCTTCACGTTTTTCTTCCTTAGAAAGTTCACGATCACTATAACCAACAGTTAATCCAAGGTAGTTATATAATACACCCATTTCTGTTGCATCACGACGAGCTAAATAGTCGTTTACTGTTACTACGTAAACTCCTCTTTCGTCTAAAGCCATATAATAAACTGCTAACGTTGACATTAACGTTTTACCCTCACCAGTTTTCATTTCGGCAATATTATTATCAATTAAAGTTAAAGCACCCATAATTTGCACTTTAAATGGTGTCATCCCTAATGCTCTAGTAGCAGCTTCACGTACAGTTGCTAAAATCTCAACTTTAAGTGATTCTTTACTTTCACCATTTCCAATTCTAGTTTTGAATTCAGCTGTTTTTGCTTGTAGCTGTTCATCACTTAATTTTTTAAAATCCTCTTCTAAACTAATTACTTGATCAGAAATTGAATCATATTTCTTCAAGTATTGTTTATCTATATCAAATAAGCTCTTAATTTTTTTCATTGTTTACTCTCCTATTATTCACCAATACATTATATCAAAAAAACTGCGATAATTAGTAAAAAATCAACTAACCCTATTAAACAAACAATTAGTTGTTAAATAGTAGATAGCTGATTTATTAATTCTCTATTAAATTTATTATTTTGTTTTACTCTAATAGCTTAGCTTTAGCTTCATCATATTTTTTATTTAGTTCATCAATAAGTTGATTTGCATGATTAATTACATCATCATCAAGATATTCAATTTGTACTGGTGTTTCACCTATGTAAATTTCCTGATCAATATCGCTTTCTTCGATTAAAGAATACTGTAAATAACCATCTTCGAGATAGTATTGTGAAACAATGCTATTTTCAAAATCATAATCATTAATGAAAAAGTTATTTTTATCTCGAATTTCATAAACCGCTGAATCTTTTACATAGGTGTTTCCACAATTGTCACAATCATATTGTTTATAACCTTGAACCTCACTAACTACTGGATACGATGTTATTACCTTATATTCTGTAAATAAGTCATAATCATCGGGCACTTCAAAATCAGTTTGATAATCATGAGTGACTACTGGTTCAACTCTTAAAATAAATTGATTAAATAGATCAATTAACTCCGGATCTGACACCCATAACTCATCTCCCTCAGATAATAAATGATCTGTACTTATAATATAGTCATTCCCATTACTCTCATCACTAATTTCATACGGAAATACATCAAATCGGTAATCAATAGTTTTACCATCTTTATAAAATCCACCTGAAACTACATAGTCACCATATCTAGTACCATGCGATTCATATCCATACATTGCATACTGATTTATACCTATTTCTAAATCATCAAACTGCTGACTTGTGAAAGCTACATCAGTTCCAAAACCAACTGTTTTAAATTCTAAACTTTCTAAGAATAGAACATCCTCTTCAGCGACCCCAATTAATGCTTTATTCATTAAATTCTGAACAAATAAATTAATACTTATTGTTGCTAAAAACACACAACAAATAACAATAATAATCGATTTTTTCATTCCACTCCTTATAATACCATTTCAACACATAATTCATTAAAGTTATTATTTTCTTTTATTATAATAGATTTGTTTTAGCGTCGGTATATTTAGTATTTAGTTCAGCAATAAGTTGATTTGCACGACTAACTACATCATCTTCAAGATGTTCAATATTTACTAGACCATCTCCGACATATATTACCTGACTTATATCACTATCTTCGATTAACTGATAACTTTTGTAACCATCAAATAGATACAACTGTGAAATTAGTTTTTTATCGAAGTCATAATCACTAATTATCATGTTATTTTCCTCTTCCACTTCGTAAATTGTTGTACCTTTTATATATGTACTGTAGCAATCCTCACAATCGTATTGTTGATAACCACTTTTTTCATCAATTACTGGGAATGAACTGATAATATCATATTCTGAAAAAAAATCATAATCTTCTAAGTTACTAAAATCAGTTTGATAATCATGACTTACTACTTGTTCTACGCTTATAATAAATTGATTAAATATATTAATTAATTCTGGATCTGTCACCCATAACTGATCTTCAGCAGATAACAAGTGATCTGTATTTAGGCTATATGTATCATCTTTGAGATCGTCACTACTTTCATACGGGAAAACATCAAAGTTATAATCAATAGTTTTACCATCTTTATAAAAACTACCAATAACTATATAATCACCATACCTAGTTCCATAGGGTTCGTATCCATACATCGAATAGCTAGTTATTCCAACTTCTAAGTCTTCAAACTGATCACTAACAAAAGCAACATCGGTTCCAAATCTAATTGTTTTAAATTCTAAACTTTCTAAGAAAGCAATGTCTTCATCTGATATTTCTGCTAGTGCCTGCTTAGTTAAACCTTCAAAAACTAGGTAAATACTCCCTGTTATAATTAATACACAGCAAACAAGTATAATAATTGTCTTTTTCATCCCACTCCATATAACACCATTTTAGCACATTGGTAGTTAAAAATCCTTAATATATAATTTTTATCATAAATACTTGCAAAGGTCGTGCCACAATGTTATACTTAAAAGGTAGTAAACGTCCCGTTAGCTCAGTCGGTAGAGCACTTGACTTTTAATCAAGGGGTCATAAGTTCGAATCTTATACGGGACACCATTTAAAAATAAAGTTGACACAAACTATTATATGTGTTATACTTAATATTGTATATCGCGGGATGGAGCAGCTAGGTAGCTCGTCGGGCTCATAACCCGAAGGCCGGGGGTTCAAATCCCTCTCCCGCAACCAATTAGAATTTAAAACAATATATAAGAGGCCGAAAGGTCTCTTTTTTTTTATACCTAATATTGAAAGGCGGTAATATGAAAGCAATAATCGTATCAGCAGTTTATCAAAAAGACAATAATATTTATTACTATATGGAGGAAACTACTAACCTTGCCTCTACTCTTGATATTGAAGTAATCGAAGTTTTCACACAAAAGGTAGATAAGAGAAATAATGCCACTTACATTTACTCTGGAAAAGTTGAGGAAATTTCTGAATACTTAGAACATAACGAGGTTGATCTTGTAATTATTCAAGAAGAAATTTCTGCAGCAATTGAACGTAATTTAACTGATGCTTGGAAAATTAAAGTAATAGATCGTACTAATTTAATCTTGGACATCTTCTACACGAACGCTCAAAGTAAGTTGGCAAAAACTCAAATCGAGATCGCTAGATTAGAATACAACTTAACTAAAGTAATTGGTAGTTATAGTAATTTAGAGAAACAAGGTAGCTCTGCAGTTTCACGATCTAGTGGTGAAAGTAAAGCTGAACTTGATAAAAGACGAATTCGTGATCATATTATTCGTTTGAAACGAAGCTTAGACAGCCAGAAACAAGTTCGTGAAAGCAAAAGACAAAACAGACGTAATGCAACTGAACCAATAATTAGTTTAGCAGGATATACCAATGTTGGTAAATCAACATTATTAAACTCGTTAACAGATGAAGACCGTCAGATTTTAGCAAAAGACCAATTGTTTGCAACTCTTGATACAAGTGTACGCCGTGTTGAAAATAAAAAATACGGAAAGTATTTATTTGTTGATACAGTTGGTTTTGTTTCAAACTTACCGCACCATCTAGTTGAAGCATTCGCATCTACTTTTGAAGAAATTTTAGAAAGTGATATTATCATTCACCTTCATGATGCAAGTGATCCTTATTTACAAATTCACCATGATATTGTAAACGACACTTTGAAAAAATTAAATGCTGATTCAATTCCAGTAATTGATGTTTATAACAAAGCTGACTTAACTGAAGAAATACTTGAAGGAATTATGATTAGTGCAAAAAATAAAACTGGTTATGATCAATTGTTCTCTGCTATTAACACGGAGTTAAACGGTAAAAAGAAACTTACTACTTTTAAATTTGATTATTCTCAAATGAAAGAATACAACTTCTTCAAGCAAAACTTTATCTTAGAATCAGAAGTAATTGATGAAGATGGTATTACCATAAGTTTATATGTTGAAGATTCTACTATTTCAAGATATAATTATCTTATTAAGGAGTAATATGAAAAACTCGCATAATTATGATCACTCACATGTTCATAGCAATCAAAGTTTAAAACCAATACTTATAACATTTGTTTTAAACTTAGTATTTGCAATTATTGAATTTATTGGTTTTATCTTTTCTGGTAGTATGATTTTATATTCAAGCAGCATTCACGATATTGGTGATAGTACAACATTATTTGCGACTTTACTTATCGAGCAAAAAGCAAATAATGGACGAGATAAAAAATATTCGTATGGGTATCGACGCTTTACATTAATTGGATCGATTATTAACTACACTATTCTTGGAGTTGGTTCTGGATTTGCAATTATTGAAAGTATTCATAAACTAATGAACCTTGAAATATTCGATCCCTACATTCTACTTTATACAAGTGTTCTTGGAATTATCATCAATTTAATTGGATTTAAACTGGTAAATACTGGTGAAAGTATTAGTAATAAGGCTTTAGCTGCAAATCTATTTGCTGATATTGCAAACTTTATTGCAATTTTTATAAGTAGTTTACTAATCATAAATTTTGACTTATATATTCTTGATCCACTATTTTCAATAGCGTTCTCAATTTATTTAATCGCAATATCTTTAAAGGCATTTAAACATATCTTTAAAATTGTGATGCAGGCAGTACCTGAAAATATTGATTATGACCAAATTATCAAACACATTACTAAACATGAATTTATTGTTGATGCACATGACATTCACATCTGGGATTTAGATAGTGAAGATTACATCTTAACTGTCCACCTAGTAATAAAAGATAATTTATCTGACACACAAATCATGGAAATCAAGGAACATATCCGAAATGATTTAGAGCAATTTGGTATTAATCATAGCACAATTGAAGTTGACACTTATACGCAAGCTGTCTTTAATGGTGAACTAGATCGCAATAATATCAAACAATAAAAGGATGTATTTACACTAAGTAAATACATCCTTTTTTTTATACTGCATTATTTTGATAAATATAATCAATTCCAAAGTACACTTCGCTACTATCTACAATTCGGTTATACCATCCTCGACCAAAACCATCATCCGGTTCATCAGTATAAACATTATCATAATAATTTGTTAATTGTTGATAATAACTATCTGCAAGTGAAATATATTCTTCTTGTGTTAGCTCATCATTTAATATACCTTTTTTAAACCCTTCATTTTGAAATAAGTTTGGTGAATTATAACTTAATAGTACTAGGCCATTAAATTGATCCTGACTAAAATGTTTAAAGTGCCAAATAGCAACATGATTTACAATATCTTCATATTTACTAATAATATCTCGTTGTAATGTATGCAGTGTATCAACATCAATACAATCTTCTTCCAATGTATAACTTGTATTAAAACGACTATTAATATCATCAATTCCAGCTTGTTCTGTTGGGTAAGTAATACCTGGACCAAATGTAATCACACCATCACCAACATCATATGGGCGCATACAGTTGTCTTCTTCAACTAAATAATACGGAAACTCATATGCATTTAAAATTTCAAGACCATCCTCATCGATTGTCATACTATAATTTTCAACATGTTTACTCCATAAGATACTTGTTATAAGTACTATTACTAAGGCTGCTAATAAACATATTATTGTATTTTTAATAACTTTATTCAAATTTATATTCTTCATATCATTCTCCTAATTTATTTTGATATTTGTAATCCCCGTAATAGTACATTTCTGCGCTATCTACAATTCTATTATACCAACCTTCTCCATATAACTGCTCATAACCACGTAATTGCTTATAATAATTATGGGCTGAGTCTACATACTCTTGATATGGTTGTTGATTACAAACCGCATGCTTGAACTGAGTATTTTCGAGAACAAGTGGCGAGTTGTATGCTATTAATAGCAAGCCATCAAATTGATCCTGATTTAAAAGTAGGTTACACACATTAGCAAGATCGAAAACTTTGTTTTCATACCTAGTTAACTTTATGGTTTGTAATTTTTTTAAATCACGCTCTTTAATACAATTATCTTCAGTTGTATACTGTTTATTAAGTAGATTATTTATATCAGTTATTCCCTCTTGTGCTGTTTGATATGTGATACCAGGACCAAACGTGACAACTCCATCGCCGACATCATATGGGCGCATACATGAACCTGATTCTACTAAATAATTAGGAAATTCATAACTATTTAGTAATTTTAAGCCACGATTACTAACACCAGTAACCGGCTGATTTTGGATTATTAATATTGTTAATATTAGAAATATAATAACTATTGCAAAATAAAATAATTTACACTCTTGCAAGTGTTTTTTGTACTTAACTTTACTATATTTTTTACTTCTTTTTTTCTTTTTATTTTTTCGTTTTGACATATACTTATGATAACAAAAAAAGAGCACTTACGCGCTCTTCTTTTTATTAATTATTATATTTCTTTTTTACTAAAACTAATGCGACTAATGCAATAATGGCAGCAATTATTCCTGCAATTATTGTTTGTCCTGTTTTTCCTAAATTCATTTGATTATATTCATCTAATGCTGCTTGATCTTCATCTGTATATACAGCTGCATCAAAATCAACATTATTTTCTATTTTAGGTCTTACATTATTAGTACCAGTAAGATACTTAGCATTCATATCATTATCATATTGAACATTAGTTTCACCTTTTGGACTTACGTTATAATCCTCTAGGTCATAACTAACTTGATAATATCCTGCTTCAATATCCGTAAACTCGAAATACCCATTATCAGTTAATGTTCTATCAACTTCTAATCCGTCTTCATCTAATAATGTTACTTCAATATTGTTTAACATTTGGTCATTGTCATTATATGTAGAGTCTATATTTTTATCTTCATAAACATATCCTGATAAACTAGTTTTATAAACTATACCACCATCAAAGTCAACATCATTCAACTCATTATCGCTTAAGGTAACTTCAGTCGTTTCAATAACATTGTTATTGTCGTACATATCGTTACCTAACTTTTTGTTAAGTTTCATTGTTTTAGTAACAGTGTATTGCTCGCTATCATTATCAATCACAACTTTATAACTTAAACCTGGTTCAACGTTTGTAAAACCGTAATGACCTTCGCTATCTGTTGTAGTCTTCGCTAATTCATCATTATCTTTACCAATTAAATGAACTGTAACATTTGCTTCCGGTAATTCAGAATCTAAATCGTAAATTCCATTATAATTATCATCGTTGTAAATGTACCCTGAAATTGCTGCACCATATGCGTATCCTGCATCTTGATTTGTTATAGTTTGACCATAGTTTAGAACAACGTCACGAGTAGCATTATCTTCTTTACTATTATCAAATTCTAATTCTCCATCTGCATTTTCAATCCAGAAACGATTTACATCATCGCTAAATTCTAATCGGTAAGCACCTTCTGTTAAGTTAGTAAAACTAAATACTCCATCATTATCTAAATCAATTTCTTGTGTCTCAATTAATTTATCACTACGTAGTATTCCACCTGTTTGATATAAACTAACAGTTCTAGCTTCAGTTGAGCTATCTCCAGTGTTATAAGTACCACTTGCATCTGTATCATAGTATACACGTCCACTAATGTTTCCATCAAGACGTACACCACTATCAATATCACGACGGTTATAAGTAGCATCAAATAACTCAGTCTGAGCAATATTTTCTGTTGTTGCAACAGTATCACTATTAGTTTCTAGGTTAGTGTTATCATTATTTGTAAAGTGATAATCCTCAGTTACTTCAACTTCTATTTGGTAATTTCCACTTGGTGCGAAGAAATCATAATAGCCATCAGTATCAGTTGTAGTAGTATCAACAATTGTTCCATCTTCATCGATTAAGTTAACTGTTGCCCCATTATAACCATTTTCAGTTGGATCTTGTTTACCATCATTATCTGTATCTTCCCATACATAATCACCAATATAGTTAATTCCAATACCACGAGTTACTGCTCCATCTACTGCCGTTCTTGTTGTTCCACTCATAACAGTAAACACGTCAGTGTGTCCACTATCTTTAACTTGGTAGTCTGCCGGCATATTTTCGAATGATCCAAAGTAAGTATTGTCCATTAGAACAACGTAATCACCAGGAATAAGGTTATTAAATTCGTAATTACCATTACTATCAGTAATTGTTGTTGCAATTGGATCAGCTACAGCTTTACTACCAACTACATCTGCAGCTCGGTATAAGCTAACCTCTACATCCCAAATACCAAAATCATAACCATCAACTCTTAGATCTTGGTTAGCATCCCAGAATAACTGACCACTAATTGCTCCAAGGCGATACATACCACCATCGAAGTCAATATTATTTTCATCACTTGAATATAACGTTTGTTTTGGCGTTGTATAACTTGTATTAATTTCACTAGCTAACCCTAGGCTGTTATCACCTTGAGTTGCTGCGTGGTAAGTTGAGTCAGGGGCTTCAACCGTTACATAGTACTTACCTGGCATCAATTCTGTAAATTCATAGTAACCATTGTGGTTGCTATATAATGATTGTGAATTACCTTCCATGTCATGTAATGTAACTTTTGCACGTAATCCGTTTTCAGTATCTGCCATGTATCCATCATTATTACCATCTTCATAAATGTAACCAGATATTTTTACGTAGTTATACACAGCACCATCATTTTCAATACTATATGTATTTCCAGATGTATAACGACCTTGTTTAGTCATTCCATCACTGTTTAAATCATTATCTAAACTAGTGTCTTCAGTTCCTAAAATCGAAATTGCATCATAGTCACTTGTATCAAATTCTACTTGGTAATATCCTGGTACTACATCAGTAAAGATATAATGTCCATTACCATCTGTTGTTGTTGTTGCAGCAACATCACCTGCTTCATCTATTAAATTAACAGCGTAACCACTTAATAATGTGTCTAATCCATCATCATACTTACCATTAGTATTTTTGTCTTCATAGTAATCACCCTCGATAGTTACTGGTTTATAGTAACTTGCATCACCATAAGTGCTATATAAAGCATGTTCTTCTAAGGTAAATAGATCCGTTAAGTATTCAGCACCGTTAATACTTGCATCATTGTTTTTCGTATCTTTTGCATCACTAGGTACTACATTTGTTTCAACATAGCCTACTGGAGTTGTAAATCGTACTTGATAGTCATTCGGTAAGAAATGATACATAATATATTGACCTGCGTCATTTGTAGTTCTAATTAAATCTTCTCCAATACCATCGATTGCAATATTGCCAGTCTCATCTAATAATTCTACTTCAACACCAGGAATTAAGATATCTTCTTCTGGATTATAAATACCATCTGCAATCATATCTTCAAATGTAATACCAGTTAAAATAATCGTTTCACTTTTACCAGCATTTTCATGAAGTTTATCTTCTCCATAAGCTAATGTAACATTTCGGTGAGCTTGGTATCCATTATTATCAAGGATAAGACTACCATCTGCTTCTGGCACATAGAATCCTTCTAGATCAGCTAAACTTTGGAATTTTACAACGTAGTCGTTAGCTTCCAAGTCTTTAAATTCATAGTATCCACTACTGTTTGTAGTCGTTGTCATGATTGGTGTTGACTCATCACTTGCTAAATATAGTTCAACGTCGAGACCTTCAACATCAATATCAACTCCCGCTTCATATGTGAAGTTATAATCTTCATCATCATAAACATTACCAGCAATTGTACCAACTTCGCTATATCCACTATCAACATCTGTAGTATCACGATCTGCATAGTACTCATATTGTCCAATGTTTGTTGAGTTTGTTACACCAGTAAAATCATTGTCTAAATCATCTGTTGTAGCATCAGTACCTGTAATAAAGTAGTCGCTACCTGCTTCAGTTTCAACAATAAAGTTTCCTTCATTTTCAGCAATTAACATATAGTTACCATTACTGTCTGTCGTTGTTTCAATATTATCACCACTTGAGATTCCAAGTCCTGGATAATCCCTAGTGTATTTTAATTGGTTACCACTACTGTCTAGTAACCTAACCTTAACACCAGCCATAGCCGGTTCAGAGTCATCTTGGATACCATCATAATTTGTATCTTCCCATACATAATCACTAATAATAAAGTGGTGATCATCTCCCGCAATTGTTAATGCACCATCTACATTCACAACTGGCGTTGCACTAAGTGCTGTAAATACACCCGTACTTGCATCACTTTGAATAGAAGGTACTTCATCTTCGTTTTCATACGTCGCATAAGCTGTTGTTTCAGCTATTACTTCGTAGTCACCTGGAGTTAAATCTGTAAACTCATAGTACCCATTTTCATCAGTAATTGTTGTAGCTACTTGTGTTCCAGATTTATCATTTAATGTTACTGTTAAATCTGGAATTAACCACTCGCTATCTTGACGAGTTAAGTCTGCATTTGTATCTAAATAAATCTTACCTGATAATTCTGTAAGTTCATATAGTCCTGCATCATAGTCATCATAGTTTGTTGTTGAAGATGGTACATATTGTGTATCAGTTGTACTATCTTGGTTCAAGTCATTTGTGATACCTGTTCCAGTTTTAAGTGGAGAAATTAAATAATCCTTGTTATCAACCATTGTGTAATACTCATCTGGTAATAAACCTGTAAACTCAAAACTACCATCAGCATTTGATGTAGTTGTATCAATTAATTCATCTTCATCATTATATAAGTTTACTGTAATATTACCTAGACCTGATTCTGCTGTTGTATCAAATAAACCATCAGCATTACCATCAATGAAGACGTTTCCTCCAACACTAACTAGTGTATATACTGCAGCATCAAAGTTAATATCATCATCATTCCTACTTCTAACATCTATTACATCTGTTTTGTACGTATCATCAATATCATTTTCTAAGGCAACACCAGCAACACCTTTTGGACTTACTTCATATCCTTCCAGCTCAAATTCAACATAATAATAACCTGGATATATGTTTGTAAATTCGTAATAACCAGTACTATCTGTACTAGTCGATGCTATTAAGTTATCATTCTTATCGTATAAGTGTGCTCTAATATGATTCAACCCAATATCTGTTGCATCCATTGTACTATTAACTTCCATATCTTCATATACATAACCACTTAAGTTCGTATATTCAAGAAGCCCACCATCATAGTCATAATCATTGTAAACATTATCACCTAATGTATGCTTTTCAGTTCCAATTTCTATACCTGTCGTCATATCATTATCATATTTAGTTGATTTAGAACCTAAAGAGGTAACTGTATAATCTTTAATACCGTCATTGTTATCATCTTTATTCTCAATTTCTGTTGCATATGATTTATAAGGTTCTAAATTACCAAATGAGTAGAAACCATTACTATCAGTCGTTGTTGTATCAATAACTGTATTAGTACTATCTACTAAGTTTACTGTTGCCCCTTCAATTGCAATATCATCAGTCGTTGGCGTTGGTAAATACTTACTAAACGTACCATCATAATCATTATCTTCGTAAATAAATCCAGCAATAGATGCTCCAGTTGAGTATCCTGCATCTTGATCATTTAAAGTTTCTCCATATTCAAGAGTTACTGTTCTCGATGCACTACCTTCACTTGTATTATCAAATACTAGTAGGCCATCACTATTTTGAACCCAGAATTTATTTGACTCATCACTAAATTCGATCGTATAATCACCTGGTTCTAAATCAGTGAAATTGTATGTCCCTTGCGTTCCATCTGCTGCTAAATTAATTACTTTCTGATCAACAATTGAGCCACCTTCTAATAAACTAACAGTTCTTTCTTCAGTTGATTGATCAACTGCTTGGTCCCAAGTACCACTTGCATCAGTATCATAGTAAACACGTCCATTGATATTGGCATCTTTACGTACACCGGCATCATAACTTAAATCATTACTATCAACAGTAATTGCTGTTTTTGATTGATTACTAGTTGTCTCCGGAACGTTAGAATCATTAGCATTATTTAATAACACTTCTTTTGTAAAGTGATAATTGTCTTCTGCTGTAAATGATAATGTATAGTCACCTTTTGGTGCGAAGAAATAATATAGACCATCTGTATCAGTAGTATATGAATCAACTACACTATCAGTACTATCCAGTAATTCAACTTTCATTCCACTGTAAGCTGGTTCTTCCTCATCCTGTAATCCATTATAATTTGTATCTTCCCATACATAATCACCAATTAAGTATACGTCTGTACCTTGAGTTACTGCCCCATCAACATTATTACGTAATGTATCTGAATAAGCAGTAAAGACTGGTGTACTCATATCTGACTTAATTTGATAATCAGCTGGCATATCTTCATAATCTCCAAACATTGTCGAACTACTTGTCACCACATAATTACCTGGAACTAAGTCATTGAATTGATAGTTACCTAAACTATCTGTTTGAGTAATTGCAACAGCAGTTGTTAAATCGTCTTCGCTATATAAAGTAATTCCAATATTAGGAATTCCAAATTCACTATCATTTAAAGTATAGTTTGTGTCTGAATCAAAGAATACTTGCCCTTCAATATCTGTTAATTGATAGAATCCTCCATCGAAATTAATAGTATCATCATAACCTGAATATATTGTTTGCGTATCAAATACTAATGTATCAGTTAATTCATTTGCAATACCCGAGCTATTATCACCAAGTTTAGCGTTGTAATATTCGTTTCCTGGGTTCTCAACTGTTACGTAATAGTTATCTGGTGTTAAATCTATAAATGAATAACTACCATCTGTGTTTGTTTCTTTAGAATCTACATATCCCTCATCATTATAAAGAGAAACTGTAGTGCTAATACCAATCTCATCACCATTTTGATAATAACCATCGTTATTCATATCCTCATAAATATACCCACTGATATCTGCCAAATTATAAACAGCAGCATCATTTTCAACTGTATATTCATTTCCAGATTCGTAACGAATACTATCTGTAGTACTATCTTGTTTTAAATCATTGTCATAGCTAGTATCACTATCACCTAAGATCGAAATTACATCGTAACTACTAGTATCAAATCCTACATAGTAATCATTTGGAATAACATCGCTAAATTCGTAATAACCACTGCTATCAGTCTCTTTACTCATTACAATGTTACCATCTAAATCGTATAAATTAACTGTCCCAGCTTCTATCGGCTTATCTAAACCAGTAGTATATTTCCCGTCGATATCATAATCATCATAGAAATATCCACTAATTATTACTGGAATATATAACGCGGCATCACTTAGTGTTAAATAACCATTATTTTCTTCAATTGAAATATTTGAAGTTTTAATTGTTTCAGCTTCTAAGAGAGCATCGTTGTTTGCAGTTGTTTCTGCATCAATTGGAATTATATTAGAAGATGTGTAACCAGCTGGAGCATCAAAGACAACATAATAATCACCAGGAATCATATTAATAAAGTAATAGTAACCATTGCTATTAGTAGTTGTAACTAATGGTTTATTTGTTTGATCCTTTGCTGGTGTTCCATCCGCATTCATTAATCTAACAGTAACGTTAGGAAGTAATATATCTTCACTATTATCATATACTCCATCAGCAATTACATCTTCATATACTATACCACTTAATACCGACTGATCGTTTTGACCAGCATTTTGCATGGTAAGGTCTTCACCATAGGCCAATTCAATTTGACGATGAGCTTCGTTTCCACTATCATCCAAATATAAAGTACCGTCAGCTTCATGTAGCCAATACGCATCTTTCGGCTTTAAATTTTCAAATTTTACACGATATTCTCCAGCTTCTAGATCGGTAAATTCGTAATATCCATCTGAACCAGTTGTATATACATCTAATAAAGTTGTTCCTGTTGCATCATATAATGCCACTTGAGAATTTGAAATTCGATTATCTACATCACTCGTGAATGTAAAATCTCCATCTTGGTCATTATATACATAACCGGATATGTTTCCTTTATCACTCACTCCAGCATCTATATCACGAGTATCGCGATCTACTGTATACTCTAAATAACCAATATGTGTATTATTATCAATTGGACTAAAGTCATTGTCTAATGCTGTGTTACTTCCTGCATTTAAACTAGTTAAGTAATACTTATCAGCTGCTTCAATTTTCACTTGATAATCTCCAGCACCTTCAACAATTAATAAATAGTTACCATTACTATCTGTTGTTGTTGTAACCGGATCACCACTATTTATTCCTAGTCCACTATAACTATCACTATATGTCAATTCGCTACCTGAGTTATCTAATAGCGTTACTTTAGCACCACTAATTGGTGTTTCACCACTTGATTGAATACCATCATAATTTAAATCTTCCCATACATAGTCAGAAATTAAGAAGTGAGTAGTATCACCAGCAATTGTTAATGCTCCATCTACATTTTCAACTGGTGTATTACTGTAAGCTGTAAATTTAGGTGTCTTTGCATTACTTTGAATTGATGGTTCTTCATCTTCATTTTCATAGTATGCGTAATTTACTGTATCAGCCTCTACCGTATAATCACCCGCTTGAATATTAGTAAATTCATAATATCCATTTTTATCTGTTACTGTATTTGCAACTTCACTTCCAGTATCATCTAATAAAGTAATTGTAATACCATCAATTAACAACTCACTATTATCCCATTTTAAGTCTGCATTAGTATCTAAATAGATTTTACCAGAGATACTAGTACGTTCATTATAACCAGAATCAAAATCTTGATAATTGTCTTCTCCTGATAATATCAGTTGACCATTAGTAGTACCATCAGTATTTACTTCGCTTGCAATTTTCCCAGTTTCATTAGCTGCACTTATTGTATATTCATAACTACTATTAGGTAAAGTAACCTTCGTATTATACGTCCCCGGCTCTACACCAGTTAATTCAAAATATCCATTACTATCAGTAATAACTGTTGTTGATAATTTTCCATCATAGTAAATTTCTACTTGCTTATTTGAGGATGGCACATCTTCATCAACATTTAAATATCCATCACGGTCCATATCAGTAAATACATATCCACCAATACTAACTGGTTCATACATTCCTACATCAACTTGTTTATGATCATCACTAAGCATATTAAAACTTAAATCTGCAGTTTCTCGATCAACATCACTATCTGTCGCATCATTTCCTTTATCTTTCCATGTAACATTATAATTATTTGGAATTGAATACGAAACAGTATAGTTTCCAGGATTTAAGTCATCAAAGTATACTCGCTCCCCATCATTGGTTGTTTCAGTAATATCGACATTATTTCCTAGACCATCTAAACCAGTCAGTTTCACTTCTAGACCCTCTATATAAGTATCTAAATTGTCAAAATCTTGCTGTCCATTACCATCCATATCAATAAATGCTAGACCGTCTATATTAGCATAACGATAAAGCGATCCATCAATTTTCTTTAGTTGCTCATTTGGTACAAGGGTAAACTCACTTGATCCATCATTATCATAGAAACCAGCACTATTAATTACTGTATCACTAGTTAGAGAATGATCGATAAACATATCATTAATATTGTCACTAGACATTTTAATTTGATAAGTTAAACGCGGATCTACTTCTTTAAAGGTATAGTTACCACTAGCATTAGTCTTTGTAACACTTACTCTATTTCCTAACTCATCTAGTAATTCAACCGTTCTGTTTTCAGCTGGATTAGAATCATCTAAAACCCCATTATAGTTCATATCTTCATATATCTTACCACTAATATAGGCATTTTGATAAATTCCAAGATTATTATCACTATAAACTGTACCTGGAGTATTTGCCTTAACAAATTCAGTCAAAGTTGCAGATTTTCCATCACTACTTTCAGTAAATTCTGAATTCGTTATATTTTCGAGACCATGAATTGCATTTGGTGTTTTAGTGCTGTATGTAACCTTGATACTATAATTTGCCGGTAACAAATGTTCAAATTTATATGTCCCATTTAAGCTATTTGTTGTTGTTGAATCAATCACCTTTAAGTTAGAATCTAATAAATCAACTTTTAGATTTCTATTTTCGGTATATTTATCATCTGTATTTTCACCACTATCAAATATATTGTTTACATTTGTATCATACCATACAGTACCATTTAATTCTACAGGCTCAATGTATCCAAAATCCACATCAGTTCTTAGTTCACCACGATCAAGTGTAAAGCTATATGTATTCTTTTCATTCGTAAGTAAATACTCTTGACCATCATCAGCAGTTATTGTAGGCGTTGATTCTACTGTATAAGTCCCTGCTTTTAAGTCATAAAATCCATACATACCATTTTCTGTTGTTGTTGTTGAAATTAAATTATTTGAACTATCGTATAGCTTAATTTCGCTCTCTGCAACATTGCTATCATAAGTGACTAGCGGACTTTCATGATTATCAGTATAGTCATATATACTGTTATAGTAAACATCATCACTTGTATTCTCATCATACCCATCATAATATACAGTACCAATAATACTTGCTGGTACAATTCTAAAGTCAGCATCTAAATTGTCATCATCAGTTATTGTTATATTTTGAGTAAGAGACAATTCAGTACTACCTTGTGGATAAACTTGATACCACTTATTAAAATATCCTGATTCTTTTTCTACAATATAATTTCCTTCATCTAATCCCGTAAATTGGTAGTAACCTTCACTATCTACAGTCGTTGAGGCTATTAATTCATTTGTATCAGCGTCATACAAATTCATTATCGCACCTTTAGCAGGTTTATCTAATGTTGAATCACATGATAGAATAGGTGTAATTGGGCTTTGACAATACATTCCGTCATTATTTAAATCAAAGTAGACAAAATCACCAATTGAGTACTTTCCTTCTTTATGGTCAGTAATTGTTGTAATAACTTTATTAGAACCATTTTTTAAATTTTTACCATTAGTTCCATCCATTTTTATTGCCGTACTTGTAAAGTATGCAGTATTATGTAATTCATCACCAGCAATTGCCTGGTTTGAACCAATCGATTTAGTTTCAACTGAGAACTTAAGTTCCGCAATATCTCCAGGATATAATGTATCTGGCAGGATTGCTTTTAGACCGATAACATTTTCAACATCATTATTAACAATATGCTCTTCTAAATCACCTTTAGTAATTACTTCACTTACTTTGCTACCATCACTAGTCAGGTATGTTACCTCAAAGTCAACTAAACGTTCGACCGGTGTACCACCACGTTTGGTGTATATTACTTGTGGTAGTTGTGATAGTATTCCATTAGTCGTAGTACCATCTTCCCCCATATGTGGTATTGCGTCATCAAAGGTTACATTCTTTAATGGCATAGTACCAGCATTTGAAACCTCAATTTCATAAGCAATACTCTCACCTGGTTCAGCTTCTGTTTTGTCTACAGCTTTGGTAATTTTTTGTGCTGCAACCTCATCAATTACACCAATTGCTTCAGCACTAAATTTTGAGTCATCAGTATATAAGTATTCCTCATCCTTAGGTACGTCTAAAACAACTTTATTTTTTATTTGTGCTGCTATTGCATAATCTTTTACTTCCGCACTATAAGTTACTGTTACAGAATCTCCGGGATTTAATGTACCACTTAAGTCAACTTCTAGGGTTTGACCTTCTCCATTGATTGGACTACTTGTTCCATCTCCAGTAATTGTTACAACTTCACCACCATCATTCATTGATGGTGCATCGCTATAATCAAAAATAATTGAACTTTCATCTAAAGTTACCTCTTTATCCATACTATCGATAAGTGTTGGATCTATAACTGGAGCATAGTTTGTGCCAAATAATTTAGTACTTTCATTCGTAATTGTAAATGAATAGTTTACTGTTGACTTACCTTCAGCACCAATAATATTACTCGGTACAAAGATTTTACTCTTGTTAGTAATTGATTTTTTCACAGTAACTTTCGCTTTATTTACTACAATTTGTGCTTTTCCATTATAAACTTTTTCAAAAGTACCATCTTGATCAAAATCAATTGGTTCTGTTGTACTAGTTGTTCCTGTACCATTTAATAATAGTTCTGGAGTTGCTGACACTAAATACGCATTATTAACTAATTTCTCAATATTTTGACTAGTTACTTTAGCTTGAAAATCAATATAATATTCTGTACCAGGCGCAATTTCTAGTGGTTGATCATCTTCATTGAAAATAAACGATAAAATATTCGTATTTGTATCGTAATATTCAGCTGCACTATCAGGTAACGAGCTACTAACAATCGATGAACCTTCAACATATTCAAGTCCCTCAGGTAACGTGTCATAGACACCATCAACAAGTAGATTACCAGGAGATGCTTTGGCATTACCTATTTTTAATCTATAGGTAATTGTGTCACCATATGTAAGGCTATCTAGAGGACTTGTAGTATCAATAATATTTTTTGTAAATATACCATATACCTCATCATTAGATACATTTACCTGATCACTCACTTCATCTCTACATTCAATTGAACCATCTTCATTTTCATATGAAATATAAGGAGGTGGACAAATATCCCATTCACCTTCTCCACCTTCACCAGCTGGTATAGTGAAGTTAGCATTTAAGTCATTTACAATTTTTGTTTCAGGAGTTGCATAATCACTTAAAGTTGTAGATACTCCTGCTCCTGTAATTTTGAACGGTAAATGAACAGTTCCATAATTCCAAACAATATTGTCAACTCCATCACGTGCAATATCAGCTTCATCAGGAATGCTAATACAGTTGTCCCCGTCAACATCCATAGTTGCAGTCAATATTTCGCTTGAACCATCAGTATAATTAATAGTCGCATCAACAAATGCATTTGGTGATTCTTTAACTGCTCCATAACATACTTTATCAACTAATAAAATATCGTTTCCATCATCTGTAACAGGAAACTTATCTGTTATTGTATAATTTGTAAGCGTACCGTTACCTTGATAGTTAATATTATCAAAGTGCCAGAAAATTGAATCTCCAGGTGCTGTACTACTACCATCAGGATTTGTAGTAGGAGCCCCATTTTTACTTACCCCTCCATCTGGCAATTCAAGGAAAAAGCCAGGATAAATATCTTGCTTGTCTTCAGCCGATGCAACTTCCTCTCCTTCATACATTGCATCTGCTGTATTAGTTAAAGTATCACCTAGCTCATAAAAATCACCATCTGGTATAATAGTAATTTCCACTGTTTTTGTTCGACTAGCAATTTCCTCTTCTGTCCAGTCCCATGTCACACTAGTCCCATCATAGATTCCCTCTGGGCTACTTGAAACATATGTACTATTATCTGGTAAAATATCAACTATTTGAGGAATTGGTGTTGTTACAATATCTCCAGTTCCATCTGCTGACATAGTTATTTGATATGTTACTTCTTCATCGGCAGCTGCATACTTAGGATCAATCATTTCTTTTGTAATATTCATTACTGCCGGGTCATGGTAAAGAACTTCAGTTCCTTGACTGTAACATGTACCTTGATTACCACACATCTCAACATTAATTCCATATTCACTTAAGTCAAAACCACTGTTAATTTCTGTAACAAAAATAATTCCGATTGTTTGTCCACCAGCTAAAATTGCAGCTTGATCAAGTTCAAAATTAATTTCAGTACTACCATCACTTAATGTATTTACAGTATATCCTGAAATAATTTCTGGTGTACTTTGTGTAATTTCGATACCAAATGTTTCGTTTAATTCAAATTCCGGATCTAAAGTAATAGTAAATGAAGACCAATATTCATTACTATTTAAAAGTGAACCTGTATCCGTTGGATTAATCGAAACTTCAACACGGTTCGTAATACTGTCTCCCGAGTAAACTTCATCGGTATTTGTTTCAACTAAAGTAATACTGCTATCACTTGTACGACTAGTTTTATTAGTATTAATTTCTAACTCAGAAGATGGCGAGTCGATACTTGACTCACTTTCCACTTCAATATCAGAAGAAGTTTCACTTTCTACCTCTTCATTTTCTACTTCCGAAGTATCAGAATCTACTTCATTTACTTCCGAAGTCACTTCACTAGCTAAGTCACTAGTGACCTCACTTGTACTTTCTATACTACTAACAATCTCCGATGCACTGGTTATTACAGGCATCCATAATTGTCCTAAAATAATTAAAAGCATTAACATTGATATTACTTTTGATTTTTTCATACTTCCCCTTTGTTTAGCAATATTTATCTTTTTAATTATAACACATTAATCACACAAAAACACTAAAAAAACACATACAAACAGTAGACTTTCACTATTTTTACATTTAAACCAGTTAACTAACAAAATGTCATAAACTCCAAAAAATATTACATATTAAAAGTAAAAAAAAGTAAGCGAAATCTCGCTTACTTTTGACCTTCTTTAAGTTCAGTTTCAGTAAATTGAAACGGTACCAATCCATTAACATCAGTTGTAATTGTTTGGTTTTCTCCAACCATATAAACTGGTGTATTTGCGTTCATTAATTCTAGCATTACTTGGCGACAAATACAACAAGGTGGGACTGGATGCTCCATATCAGATGTAACTGCAAGAGCAATAATATCTTCCTTTTTATAACCTTGGCTGTATGCAGCAAATAACGCACTACGTTCAGCACAGTTAGTTGCACCAAATGAAGCATTTTCAATATTACTTCCTTGAATATATGAGCCATCACTTAGTTCAATTGCAGCTCCTACTCTAAACTTTGAATAAGGGCTATAACTATTTTCTTTTGCTGCAATTGCGAGTTCGATTAGCTTTTCGTTCATTATCTAACCACCTTTTCAATAATTGGTGTACTTTCCACTACTTCATTTGTAATTTCTGTATATTTGTATAGACGGTCGAATGTACTATCTAGTTCTTGATGTGGATGAGAGTAAATATTATACATTACATCACCTTTTTTAATCTCATCTCCAACTTTAATTAGAACTTCGATTCCAACACTGTGATCAATTGAATCTGTATATTGTACACGTCCAGCACCTAAATGCATAGCAGCAATTCCTACTTGATCCGCAACAATCGTCTTAATGTATCCATCTTCGATTGCGTATACTGGAGTTACTACTTCAGCTACTTTTAAAGTTTCTAAACAGTCTTCAGTTCCACCTTGAGCATGAACGAATTGTTTGAATACATCTAATGCACGACCAGATGAAATTGATTCTTCAACCATTACCATCGCATTATCACTATTAGTCGCTTTATCAGTTGCTAGTAAAAATTCACAAGCAATTAGTTTACATAAATCGCTAATATCTTTAGGTCCTTTTCCTTGCAATGTATCCATAGCTTCGATAACTTCTAAACTATTACCAACCATATGCCCAAGTGGTTGAGTCATATTTGTTACCATTGCGATGGTCTTACGACCAACTCCGTTACCAATCATAACTAATGCGTTAGCTAGTTTTTCTGCATCTTCAGCAGTTTTCATGAATGCGCCATCACCATATTTAACATCTAATATAATTGTATGTGCTCCACTAGCTATCTTTTTAGACATAATACTTGAAGCAATTAAGGGAATTGAGTTAACTGTCGCAGTAACATCACGTAATCCGTATAAACGTTTATCAGCAGGTACAAGTTCTTTCGTTTGTCCGATGATACTCATTCCTACATTCTCAACGATTTCAATAAATTTTTCTTCATCAATCTCAATTTTAAAACCATCAATTGATTCTAATTTATCTAAAGTTCCACCAGTATGTCCAAGTCCACGACCACTCATTTTAGCAACTGCTAAATCAAATGTTGCAAGAATTGGTGTTAAGATCAGTGATACTTTATCTCCTACACCTCCTGTCGAGTGTTTATCTACCGTTGGATTTTGGATGGCAGATAAATCTACTACATCACCACTTGCAATCATTGCATTAGTCAATTCAATAGTTTCTTGTTCTGTCATTCCGTTAAAGTAGATGGCCATAAGTAACGCAGACATTTGGTAATCTGCAATTTTATCATCCATGTATTGTTCAATAATATAGAAAATTTCTTCTTTAGTTAATTCAATATTATTTTTCTTCTTTTCAATTAAATCTATTATATTCATGTTTCTCCTAGATTACTTCAAAGTGACGTAACGCGTTTTCAACACCGCGTTCTTCACAATCTGTTGTTATGTAATCACATTTTTGTTTTAATTCTTCAACAGCATTACCCATTGCTACACTAATATCAACTACTTCCATCATACTGAAGTCATTGACACCGTCACCGAAGCCAAAAGTTCTAGTTCCTGATCCAAAATGACGAGTAGCCATTTCAATTCCGCTACCTTTACCTGATCCTGCTGGTGCAATTTCTAATGCTTCATCACTCCATCGGTAAAGGGCTCCTTTACCTTTTAATTCATGCATTATACCATCCAATTGCTCCTTACTACCAAATGCCCAAACTTGGAAAATTTCCTTTTTAGGTAACTGTGATAAAGCTTGACTATCAAAGAATCCGTGTCCAATGATAAGTTTTAATAAGTCGCGACCATCTTCAGTATCTTCAACATTAAGTCCATTAACATTTTCAACTGCTAAATGTGGTGTAAATTCACGGATTACTTTACAAGTGTACTCAAGTTCGTCCTGTGGAAAGAATGATGAGTAAATAACTTCTCCTTCAACTGTGACTTGTTGTCCGTTAGAAGTAACATATGAATCGATATCAACTTGCTCAATAATATCCATTGCACTTCCAACATTACGTCCAGTACAAATAAATGGTACATTTCCGTTTTCACGAATCTTACTAATCGTCTCTACTATATCTTGTGGGACTTTGGTTTTACCTTCGGGTAAAATAGTACCATCAATATCTAAAAAAACTAAAGCTCTCATATTAATCCTCTATAAATCCTTTTTTTAATAAATAGTTATAAACACCTAAGTCTTCACAACTATCCGTTACATGGTCGGCAATTTGTTTTAGGGCATCGACAGCATTCCCCATTGCTACACCATAATCTACGAACTGTAACATTTCAATATCGTTGTTACCATCTCCAAATGCGTATGTTTCAACTTGTGTGTTTGGATAAACAAGTTCTAAGTATTTTTCAATAGCATATGCCTTTGAGACATATTCAATAACAATGTCACAACCTTTTTCATGCCATTTTAATAGTTTGAAGCCAGGGATAATTGGTTTATTAAAATCTAAGCTGTCGTTCTCACCTAGGAACCACAGTTGCCCAATAACATCATCACTATTAAAATCATCTTTAATTTCTGGTAAATCTAAACTAACAACACTTAAGATTTCATCTGCAAGTTCTAAATCTGAATTAATGTCGACAATGTAATACTCATGTGGAGTTTGACACCCTAACATTAGATTATGATCTCTAGCAATTTGCTTTAAAGATTCTAATACATCATAAGTAACCTTTTCAGCGTGCTTGACTTGGTTCTCAACAACAACTTGTGCTCCATTCATAGTGATATGATTTTCCGCTCCAATTGCTTCTATTTGCTCTTTAATCATCGATTGTGATTTACCTGTTGCTATAACAACATCATGTCCAGCTTCCTTTAGGGAATTTAAGGCGTAGATCGTCTTCTGATCTACACCTTTCTCGTTTCCGTGGGGAAGTAATGTACCATCTACATCAAAGAAAAATACTTTCTTCATACTTACTCACTTTCTTTTGTAATACATACGATATACTCATCGTTTACATCATTGAAATATAAATTCATTCCATCTTGCTTTAACTGTTGAGTAGTTAATTTTAAACCTTTTTGTGTCCCTAGACCACTCTTGTCATTTTTCTTATTAATTAGATAAATTGAATTTTCCTCAATTCTAATATACACCTTACTACTTGGCTTGGCATATATCGAAATATTCTTCAATAAGTTACCCATAATTAAACTAACAATTTGCTTAGAACATTCAGCTTTAAATTTACCATTCTCAACTAATTCCACTTCTAAATCAGCAATCTCAAATGATGGCTTTTGTTTTTCTAAAATATCTTTTAAATTTTCATTAAAGTCGACTAAATCTTTGTTGATTTCAGTTACTTCGTAAACATATAAAATGTGCTTAGAAATTTCACTTAACTCTTCAATTTTTTCTTGTAATTGACTAATGAAATAGTCTTTATCATCATATGGCTCTAAACCAACTTGATGACCAATAATTAAACTGTTAATAGTGTTAAGAGGCGATCTAATTTCATGAGTAATAGCAGAAGCTAATGTATTTTTTTCCTCTACATAGTTTTTCAAGAATTTCGATAGTGCTTTTGAGCTCTCTATTAACTCTTCTAACTCTTCAATCTCATGTGGATATTCTAATGACTTAACATTATCGAAATCAAATTTACGAATAGCTGCTAAATTTTTACTAATATCCTTTGTTGGTTTGATTATATCCGTAATCAACTGCGTAAATGTGTATGTTATTAATAAAAAGAATAATAACATAATAAAGATAATCGAAACAGAGTTAAAATACGCCAATGTTTCCATTAAATCATCATCTACTTGAACAGTATATACAATCCCCGAGTTTGGGAATTGTAAGTATATAATTTTTTTATTCTGATTAACATATATAGAACTTGCATTTGTATATCGATCCAAATCATGTATCCTTGAAATAGTTTCAGGTGTAATGTGATTTGGAACTACATATTTAGGTTCAACTAAGTCACCTTTTAATAATGGCACAAAACCTTCCATATCTATATCTGTATAATTTTCATAACCCAGTGCATAAACTTGCACAGAAGTATAATAAATAGTCTCTTCGAAGCTTAACTCATTTTCATTTTCGATAATTACTTGTTCAAATTGTTCGAATAATCTTGTCTCAAAAATTTGCATTACAAGCCATACAAACGAAATTGAAATAATGAAGAAACTTACAATAAATAGTGCATATTGTCGATAAAGACGACTATTTAACGTCATAGTAGTATCCTACTCCAACTTTAGTTTTGATAACATCACGTTCATCTCCAAAGTGGTTACGGATACGTCTAATTGTATAATCTACTACACGGTCACTAACAGTTTCATCGTCTCCCCAGAATTCGTTGTGAATTTCTACTTTAGGACAGATAGAACCTGCTCTTTCGTATAAGTAGTTGAATACTTTAAATTCTTTTTTAGGTAAAACAATTTCATGATCCTCAATCATTACTGAGTAACGCTCAGGATAAACCTGTACTCTTTGATCTGTTTTATAAATACGGTTAATGATACTTTTAATTTTCTTAATGAAAATATCTGGATTAATTGGTTTAACAACGTACTCCTCGATTTCGTAGTCGTAACCTCTTAATTGATCACTTTCACCATTTAATGCTGTTAACATAACGATTGGTGTAGCAACATTTTCTTCTTGTAAATATGCTAAGAATTCCCAACCATCCATGTTTGGCATTACAATATCAGAAATAATTAAGTTGTATTCCTTATCTTGTAATAATTTGATTGCTTCCTCACCATTTTCAGCTTGGTCTACAATACATTTAATTTTTTTCTCAAGTAAATTCTTCATTACATCACTTGAAATTTTATCATCTTCTACTAACAATAGTTTTAACATAATTAATCACTCTCCATTAATCTATCAAATATTTTTATATAATCTTCTCTGCTATTTGCGAGCTGTAGCTCTTTCTTTACATGGTTCGCACCTTTGATACCTTTAATGTACCATGAGGCATGCGATCTCATTTCTAAAATTGCTAACCTTTCACCTTTTAGTTCAAGTAAACGATCTAAATGGTTAATTGCCGTCTCTAACTTTTCTTTAGTTGTAGGTTCCGGAATTTCCTCACCTGTTAACAAGTAGTGACTTACTTGTTTAATAATCCAAGGATTACCTAATGCGGCTCTCCCAATCATAACTCCATCGACTCCTGAATAATCCATCAGTTCTTTGGCTTTTTTGGCGCTATCGACATCACCATTTCCAACTACAGGGATACTAACTGCTTGTTTCACATCACGAATTAAATCCCAGTTTGCTTTTCCACTATACTGTTGCTTTGTTGTACGTCCATGTACCGCAATCATACAGGCTCCAGCCGATTCCATTAGCTTAGCGAATTCAACTGCAACAATTGAATTATCATCCCAACCTACACGCATTTTTACGGTAACAGGCTTATCAACAGCTGCAACTATTGCTTTAACAATTTCGTAAGCATGATCGGGTGTTTGTAATAATTTTGAACCCGAGTCATTTTTGGTAATCTTTGGTGCTGGACATCCCATATTTATATCAATGATATCACAATCACTCTCTTTATCCAATATTTTAGCAGCTTTTACCATTGTTTCTATTTCACTACCAAACAGTTGATGCGATACTGGATGTTCTTCTGGTGATAGTTCAATCATTCGTCTTGTACGTTCATTTCCATGAATAAGTCCTTTATCATTTACCATCTCAGTAGCGATAAGTCCTGCTCCAAGTTCACGAACGATTTGCTTAAATGCTTGATTTGTAACTCCAGCCATTGGTGCTAGAATTACAGGTGAGTCAAGTTCAATCTCACGAATCTTTAACTTATTCACGACCTGCTTCTCCTATTAAGTTGTATAATTTTCTAATTTCTTTTACACTAAGTGGTCTAGATGCACCAGCTGGTAATGTTTCAGTTTCTAAATCAAAGAATGCATATTTAGTTCTTTTTAAAGTTTCAACTGGGTGACCAACTGTTTCAAACATTTTACGTACCTGATTGTTTTTTCCTTCACTAATTGTAATTTCAACTACTGTTGAATCTGTTTTTTCAGTGTAACGTACACGTCTCACTTTTGCTGGTTTAGTTTTATACCCTTCAATCTTAACACCTTTAGCTAAATCTTTTAAAGTATAATCAGTAACTCGACCTTCTACTTTTGCACGGTATGTCTTAGGAATGTTGTAACGAGGATGCATTAATCCATTTGCTAAATTACCATCATTTGTTACTAAAATAAGACCTGTTGTAAAGTAATCTAAACGTCCTACTGGATATACCTTTTGACGCTCATCAATTAAATCAGTAATAACTGTTCTTCCTTTTTCATCGCTTCTTGATGAAATAACACGGATAGGTTTGTTTAGTAAGTAGTAAACATGATCGTGTTGTGTAATAACATTTCCTTCTACTAAAATTTCATCTGTAAGTTCTGCTTTAGTTCCTAATTCTGTTACGATTCTTCCATTTAATGAAACCTTACCTTCAGTTATAAGTTTCTCTGCTGCACGTCTTGAGTAATCTGTTGACTGTGCAATAATCTTTTGTAATCTTTCCATTATTCTCCTTCTGTTTCCATTTCTTGTTCAAACAATTTGACTTCTGGTACATCAATTTCTTCTTCTTCAATTTCTAGTACACTTTGTTCAAATTCTAAATCTGTTAAAAGACGTTTTCTGATTTCTTTGAAATCAATCTCGCTATTAAATAATTCATCACTCTCATCATCAAATGCAAGTTTATAATCTTTTAATGCTGGCATCTCTTCGATACTATTAATACCTAGGTAATCTAACGTTGTATCAGTTATAGCATATAACTTCGGACGACCAATCTCATCACTTCGTCCAACTACTTCAATTAAGTTTCTCTCGAGTAATACTGATACAGTATGTGAAGGTGATACACCTTTAATCTGCTCAATATCGAATTTGGTAATCGGTTGGTTATAACAAATGATTGCTAATGTCTCTAAACTTGATTTTGGAATAACATCATTATATTCACTGTTTGCATAAGCTTCAAATTTATCCGCAAATTGTGGCTTGGTCGCAATCTTATAACTCTGAGCTGTATACACAATTGTAAAAGCTGAATCTTGATCGGCTTTATATTTTTGATTCATTTCAGCAACTATTTTCTCAATTGATAATGGGTCAAGTCCAATATATGTTACTAGTTCTCCAAGTGTTAATCCTTTATCACCACTTAAAAACAGTAGTCCTTCGATAATTGGTTTATTGTTCGTCATTTAATGCTCCTGGTTTAATTAATATTTCGTCTTCATCTAATCCAACATGGATATATCCAAGTTTAATCGATTCTAAGAGTCCTAAAAAGTATGCGACTCTATCCAATCGTTCCATATTATTAATAAGTTTTTTAAAAGTAATTGGTTTGTTTATTTCACGTAAATGGTTTATTTTAGATTGAACATCTAATTCTGTTGCTTCAATCATTCTAGTTTCTGTTACATTAGCCTCTTGAGCAATAATAACACTTTGCATCGCAAGTTTTAATTTATCCATATCAATCGATGATTGAAAATTCTTATTTCTAAACTCAGTCATTTTTGACCTCGGTTTATAAAATACTTGTGGACGTTTTTCGTGTAGCATTCCCATTTCGATTGCTACATCTTTATACTTTTTGTATTCAATTAATTTTGCAATTAATTGCTCTCTTGTATACGTTCCATCAAGTAGTTCTTCTAATTCTTCAAGATCATTTCCTGGTAATAATGTTTTTGATTTTAACCTAATCAGTTCAGCAGCCATTTCGATGTATTCACTAGCTACATTAATTCCTTGCCCTTGAACAGATTCAATATATGATATATATTGATCAATTAATGTATTTAATGATATCTCAGCTATCTCAATTCGACTTGTTCTAGCAAGATATAATAAGACATCTAACGGCCCTTCAAAAACATTTAAGTTAAAGTTATGCTTTACCTCTGATAACTCAACAATTTTTGATTCATTTTCGTTCATATCACACTCCAATTTACATTATAAATTATAGCACATTAATAGCTACATTTTGACTTGTTTTGTGACTAAAATTGACAGTTAACCTTAAATTAACTGATGTTTCATATAATTGAAGAGTAGCAAACAATAAAGGAGCAAAAATGAAAAATTTTATTATTAGCGTGCTCGGTGGATTAATTGGAGCGTTGATCGTATTTTCAATCACAGTTGCAATTACTTCAAATGATGCAACCGTCGAAACAATCGTAACAAATTCTGAAAATAATAATGCAACTGAAGTGTACAACCAAGCAGTAAATGGGGTTGTTACTGTTCTAAATTACCAATCACAACAAACTTTACAGCAGTTTTTAAATGGTGAAAGCGGAAACTTAGTTGAAAGTGGAATTGGTAGTGGTTTCATTTATAAAAAGGAAAATGGCTACTATTATGCTTTGACTAATAATCACGTTATTGCAAATAGTGAAAACATTAAAATTTTGGCAAACGAGCAAGATATTGAAGATGACTTAGCAGAAGCTGAAGTTGTCGGTAGTGATGATGTCTACGATGTAGCCGTAATTAGATTTAAATCTAACTTAGATCTTACTGTCCTAAACATGGGGGATTCAGATAAGATACAAACAGGTGAGTCTGTCTATGCAATTGGTTCACCGTATGGTACTGATTTTGCCGGTTCAATTTCTAGTGGAATTCTATCAGCTCCAGTTCGTAAATTTGAACAATATTCACATTCATATGAGTACTTACAAACAGATACAGCAATTAATCCTGGTAATAGTGGTGGTCCATTATTAAACTCAAATGGTGAAGTAATTGGAATCAACTCAATGAAAATCGCTGATACTGAATCTGATAATATGGGATTCGCAATACCAATAAATATGGCTTTAGATATTGCCGAATCACTTGAAGCTGGAGAAATACCATCTGACAATGACTCTTTCTTAGATAACTATGAGATTCGTCGTAAAGATAAACCAGATGATAATTCTGAAGACAGTAGTGAGGCACAAGATGATAGTGATGAAACAACTGTTGGAGACTTAGTACGTGAGTTTTTACGTTAATAAACAATAAAAAATTAGCAGATTATCTGCTAATTTTCTTTATGCCTCGACTTGTTATTTTAAATGAAACTTGTCCATCTAACTTAGTATTATATACTTGACCACTATCTAAATAACGACTTACAACCTCACTATCAGGATGATTATACATATTGTTTCGACCACTACTAATGACTGCAATATCGGGTGACACACATTGTAAAAGTTGTTGACTACTACTCGTTTTCGAGCCATGATGAGGAACCTTTAATATATCACTATTAATCTCATTACAATAATTATCAACTAAATACTGTTCACTTTCTAACTCTACATCTCCTGGAAATAAGATGCTATAACCTTTATAATTAAACTTTACGATTAACTCTCGATCATTATCATTGCTTCCATAATATGGATATACATCAATATATTCACCGTGGTAATCTTTATCAATCCCAATGCTTTGTTTGAAAACCTGGTTATTTTTAAGTTCGTATACCGACCTAATTCTCTTAACTTTACTAAGCTGTTCAAGCGCTCCATAGTGATCTTTATGCGCATGCGATAAAAAGATTCGATCAATAGTGCTTACACCAAAATAATTTAAAGCAGTTATGAGTTCACTACTACTGTCACCGACATCGATTAAATAACTTTTGAAATGATATTGAATTAGTGCACTATCGCCTTGACCAACATCTATAAATGTAACTTCTGGTGAATATACAAAATTAATGCTAATTACTGTAAACCACAAACATAAATACAAACAATTACGTTGTTTAAATTTAATAATTAGTTTAGAAATGAGCACTAAATAAATTAACCATAACCATAGCTCGACGTGACCACTATTAATTGTGAATAAATTAATAAGAGCAACTAACAGATTAATTATACTTATAATTATGAGAAATGCATAACTTAAAACTTTGATATTAAATGCAATTGTAAGTAAGCTAAGAGGAATTAACACAAAACAAATAATTGGATAAAAAATTATTATAGCTAGTGGTGCTAAAGGATTAAATGAATAGGAAAAACTATAACTTATCGGTAAACTTAGTAGATAACATAAACAACTTATTTTAATTGGAGACTTGCGGTAATTAATGTTTGTACTTAATCCAATTATAGAACCAGTTATTACATAACTTAGTATGAAACCACTGTTTAAAATATTAAATGGATTATATAATAAAGCAATCAACACTGCTATAATAAGTGATTTTGTAGTTGAGTATTTGAGTTCAGTCCTAAGAAACAACATCATTATTGCTCTATTAACTGCAACACTACTACCGGCAAATACTGAATAAATACTGACCAGCGTTAAGCATAATCGTCTATTCTTCTCTTCTACTACCCGAAGTCTAGCAAATAAACCAAACAACACTTGATATATCAAAGTGATGTGCATCCCACTTATTGCAAATAACGGAGCAATCCCGATTTGACCATATTTATCCTTAATATCACTATCAATTTTATTGTACCCAAATAACAATGCATTTGAATATTGACAAACTTGACCGTTGTTTTCGCAGTTATTCTGAATAAATTCAAGTCGCATGTTTTTTATACGTCTAAATAATACTCTAGTCACACCGCTTATTTCCCGACCATCACCTTGATAAAAGATTTGTTTCGACTTTGCATATTTACGGTAATCAAATGAACTGGGATTCCAATACTTATTTTCTATTTGCTGGCCATCAATTATCTGATAACACTGTCCATATTTAATATCTGTATCCTTAGGTAAACTAACTTGAACATGCGTAATACGATCAAAAAATGAGATTTCATAATCTGAATACTTCACATTACTACGTACACAGCCTACCTGAGGAACATCTAAAGTGACTTCTATTAATCCAATCCGAAGTATAATCAGTAATAAGTAACAGATTACTATGACAAGCTTATTTGTGGTGATATAGACGCCAATAAGTTATCACTTATTCCTTCGACATTAGTTAAATCATTAATTTCTTGAAAACTACCGTTTTGATTCCGATATTCTACTATTGAATCTGCTTTCGCTTCGCCAATTCCAGATAAGGTTTGTAACTCATAACTGTTTGCACTATTAATATTAACAACACCATTACTATTAATAGCTTCTAGATTAGGGCACTGTTCATCTTTACTCGGTACATAAAAATTTAATTCATCAACTAGCTTTTGAGCTAAATTTATACACTCCGAATTATAGTCAAGTGCATCTGCTTCAAGTAAAAGATCATTCACACGGTCGTCGCTTTCCATTTTATATAATCCGGGTTTTGCTACTGCTCCACTTACTTGAACATAAATTACCTGACTCTCAACCATTGATTCTGATACTAGTTCTTCACTTTCGTTTTCAATGCTATACTCTGGGTTTGTGTAAGTTAAACTGGTTATAACTATAAGTATTAATACTCCCACTGCAATGTAATATTCTCGTTTCATTATTCCTCCTCATAACTATATAGAACATTTAGATTGGATTTACTTGTAAATAATATATTACTTTATGTTTACATTTGCTAACGTGCTATAATAGGGGTATGAAAGTATATGGAATAATAATGGAAATAAATCCGTTTCACAACGGACATGAGTATTTTTTAAAAAAAGCTAGAGAAATAGCTGGAGATAACATTTTAGTATGTATTATCTCAACGAACTTCGTACAACGCGGAGAATTATCAGTTCTTACAAAAGATGTTAAGACAAGATTACTTCTTAGCCATGGTGTTGATATTGTTTGTGAACTACCAACAGTATTAGCAAACCAAGGTGGTGAGTTCTTCGCTTTAAGTGCACTTAATATTTTAGCGAGTTTTAATATTGATACCTTAATTTTTGGTAGTGAGAGTTCTGATTTAAACAAATTAATGATTAGTGCAAACAATTTAGAAGCAACAGATTTCAAAAATGGAGTTCACTCTAATTTAGGGATTTTGAAATCTAATGATATTCTTGGAATTAGTTATATTAGAGCTTGTAATAAACTAAACTTAAATATCAACTTTGAGTTAGTTAAAAGAGTTAGTAATAATTATAATGATACAGCAGTAGAATCAAAAATTGCTTCTGCAACAGCTATTCGTAATAACTTAGATAATGTACAAGCAATTAAAGAGGCATTACCAGCAGATTCATTACAAAACATAGTAGAAACTAATCACGAGCTACTATTTGATATGTTTAAAGTAAACTTACTAAATTGTATTGACAATAAAGTAAATATCTTTTTAAGTGAAAATGGACAACTATTAAATAGGTTGAAAATTGGCTTAGACCAAAATCCGAATACACTACTTGAACTATTAGAGTTATGCAAAGATAAAAATAATTCACAGTATAAATATCAGCGAATTGTAATAAATGTAATTTTGTTGATTACAGCTGATGATTATTTACAAGATGAATACATTCGTATCTTAGGGTTTAACCCTCGAGCATCTAAGTTTATTCCTAAACAAGCCTTTACTAATTTAGCTGATTGTAATAATAAAGTTGCAACCATCGAAAAGAGAAGTTCCTCATTATTTTCATTATTAACAGCAAACTTTCAATATAACGAGTTTGATCGTAAACCGTTAATTTATAAGGAGATAAATGGATTTTAAATATCATATTGACGAATGTCCTGCAAAAAATGGAGAAATGATTGTTTTATCATTACAACACGTTTTTGCAATGTTCGGTTCTACTGTACTAGTACCAATCTTAATTGGTATCGATGTTTCAGTTGCATTATTTACAGCTGGGATGGGAACATTACTTTACTCACTTGCAACTAAAGCGAAGGTTCCTGTATTCATTGGTTCTTCATTTGCCTACATTGGAATACTATCACTTTTAGTTTCGGAGTATGGGCAAAGTTATGCATCACTTGCAGTAATGAGTGTTGGGGTTATCTATATCCTACTATCATTCTTAATTCGTGCAGCTGGTACTAAGTGGTTAGATTATATTCTGCCCCCAGTTATTATGGGACCAGTAATTATCGTAATTGGTCTTAGTTTAGCATCAACTGCTATTGATAATAGTGGTTTAGGAATGGAATCATTCAATCCTACATATGCATTTATTTCACTATCTACACTTCTTGTAACATCAGTTGCAATGATGCGTGGAAATAACTTTTCTAAAAGTATTCCTATTTTAATTGGTATTGGATATGGATATGTAGCATCACTACTTCTTGGATTAGTAGATTTATCAGTTTTCAAAGATGTTACATTATTTTCTATGCCTCAATTTTATAATCCATTTATTGCTGGTGAATTTGATTTTAATCCAGCAGTTGTAGCAGCAGTAATTCCTTTAGTATTTGTAACAGTTGCTGAACACATTGGTGATCATACAGTTTCTAGTACAATTACTGGTAAGAATTTCTTAAAAGATCCTGGTTTAGATAAAACTTTATTAGGTGATGGTTTAGCTACATTATTTGCCGGATTCGTTGGTGGGCCTGTAAATACTACTTATGCTGAAAATACTGGAGTTATCATCTTGACGCGTGTTGCTTCTACTGCGGTTATTCGTTTAGCGGCTGTATTCGCAATGATTATTGCATTTTTAGCACCTGTTAATGTCTTTATTAATTCAATTCCAGCTCCAGTTATGGGAGGAATTTCAATTGCTTTATTTGGACTTATTGCTCAAAATGGAGTTAAATTACTGGTTGCAGGAAATGTTGATTTCAATCATCCGCGTAACATGATGATTATCGCAGTTATCTTAATTATTGGATTAGGTGGAGCTATCTTATCATTTAATATTGGAAGTATTACTTTTGAATTTACTACAATGTCATTAGCAGCACTTGTTGGTATCTTCTTCCACTTAGTGTTACCTGAAAAGCAGGCATCACTTACAAAAAACAATGCATTTGATAACGTTAAATAATCAATAAATAAAATTAAAACTAGTAACCGCGGTTACTAGTTTTTTTATAAATTATCGTAAATAAAGTTTCTAATATGAATATCTAAATAATTAATTTCTGCATCAGAAATTTCTTTTCTTACTGCTTGTTTAATTCTTTTAATAATAAGATTTCTAGCAACTATTTCCTCATCGTTTAATGGCATTTTATACTCTACTTCTGAGTCAGCAATTTGTTCATCAGCAACAACACGTTCAAATGTAAGCGCAATGTGCGAAATCATCATTGATGAGATGTGTGCTTCAGGATACTCCCCTTTTAACCATTCATACACATCTAGTGCTTTATTCATATTAACTTTATCTAATTCACCATCATTAACTAACATAATTAGTTTGTCTTTTACTTTATCATCTCTTGTCATAAGTGCTCCCGAACGATTTAATATTTATTTGACTTTATTATAGCACATATAGAGTTTTTAAATGAAAGCAATTACTAAATCAATTTTAACCTTATATTTTCCAGATAATTATAACACTATATAATAGTAGATAGATTGAAATATTAGCTATTGATAATAGGAGTGTAATATAAAACAATTTTGATGAACCAAGCAAATAATTATGCTTATATAGTGTTTTGAACATAGACAATAAGAAGTAGTAGAATATGATAATAAGTAACAAATTAGATACCGTAATAATTTCTAGGTTATTTGTTTGTATATTATTACTACTATCTATATAATCAATTGTTGTTCCCTTTAAATATTGTTCCTTTTCCTTTCTATTACTAAACTTGACTACATATGATTTATTTACATTATCGATAGTAGAAAAAACAGGGAAATCTTTATTAATAACAATATAGCTATTTGACGCTGTAATACCTGATATTTCAAACCTATAGCTTTGTTCATCTAATCGTAACTCAAGTTCAGTTTCAAGCAATTGCTCATACGACACTATTCTTCTGTTTTTTCTAGTTCAGCTGCACATAATGTTGTCATTGATATTGTAATTACACAAAATATAGCTATCATAATAAACTTTTTCATATTTTTCCTCTTCATAACCCGCTTCAACTGAAGAGGAGCATAATAATTATATATAGTAAACGATTTACATAAAAAAAGCTAGACATAATGTCTAGCTTTTTAAATTATATTAGATAATTTCAGTTGCTTCTTCGTAACATTCAAGTTCGTCACCTTTTTTAATGTCTTCAAAGTTTTTGAAACTAATACCAAAGTCTTGACCTTCGATAACTTCTTTAGCATCGTCTTTGAAACGTTTAAGTTGACCAATCTCACCATCATAAATTACTACACCTTCACGGATTAAACGTAATTTACCTGAACGTAAGATTTTTCCAGATGATACAATTGCACCGGCAACTTTACCAACACCAGTAATCTTGAATACTTCTTGAACTGCTGCATAACCAACAATTGTTTCAATTGTTTTAGTAGCACGCATACCGTTCATTGCATCTTCAATTTTCTCGATAATGTTATAAATAACGTTATCAACCATAAGTTCAATTTTCTCTTTTTCAATGATCTTACGAGTGTTTGCATCTGGACGCACGTTGAATCCAATCATAATTGCATTACTTGCAGTAGCTAATAATACGTCTGATTCGTTAATTCCACCTACACCTTTTTGTACAACACGAACTTTAACACCATTTACATCAATTTTCTCTAAACTTGCAGCTAATGCTTCTACACTACCTTGAACATCGGCTTTAATGATAACTGGTAATTCAGCAATATCACCTTCAGCAATTTTAGCATTTAACTCTTCTAATGATAATGCATGAGCAGAGTTTCTATCTTTTTGAGCTTTAATACTTGCACGTTTTTCACCGATAGCTTGTGCTTGCTTAGCATCTTCCATAATTACGAACTGATCTCCTGCTTGAGGAACATCTTTAAGTCCTGTAATTTCTACTGGCATACTAGGTCCAATTTTCTTGTGACGTTTTCCGTATTCATCTTGCATAACACGGATACTTCCCCAAGTGTCCCCAATAACGATGTTATCAGATAAGCTCATGTGTCCACCTTGCATTAAGATTGTTGCAACTGGTCCACGTCCTTTATCTAAGTTTGCTTCAATTACAGTACCGAATCCGGCAGTGTTATATGGAGCTTTAAATTCATGAATATCAGTAATTACTTTAATGTAATCGATTAATTCATCTAAACCTTCACCTTTAAGTGCTGAGATCTTAACGAATGGAGTTTCTCCACCCCACTCTTCACTTAAAACACCAAGTTCAGCAAGTTCACTCATAACTCTATCTGGATTAGCATCTGGCTTATCCATTTTATTTACAGCTACGATCAATGGAGATTTTGCTTCTTTAGCGTGAGCTACTGCTTCTTTAGTTTGAGGCATTACACCATCATCTGCAGCAACTACTAAGATTGTAATATCTGTAACATTTGCACCACGTGCACGCATTGCCGTGAATGCAGCGTGACCTGGAGTATCTAAGAACGTAACTTTGAATCCATCTTTATCAATTTGGTATGCACCAATGTGTTGAGTGATTCCACCAGCTTCTTTAGCAGTTACATTTGCGTTACGTAAAGTATCTAGTAAAGTTGTTTTACCGTGATCTACGTGTCCCATGATTGTTACAATTGGAGGTCTTGATTCAGTTTCCTCTTCACTAAATTCTGGGAATAAAGTTTCAAATTCTAAGTCAGCATTTGAGTCATCTTCAGCGAATTCAATGTTGTAGTCAGTTGCAATAATTTCAGCAGTTTCTAAGTCAATTGCCTGGTTCATTGTAGCCATGATACCTAATTCAAATAATTTCATTACAATATCAGTTGCTGGAATTCCCATTTCAGTACCTAATGCAGATACTGTCATATCGTCAGACCACTTAACTACTTTTGTTTCTTTCTTTAATGCTTCTTTACGCTCTTCACGTGCTTCTTTTTTAATTTGAGTTTTTGTCTTACCATCGAAAGCTCTATTATTTTCTCTATTTCTATCAAATTGCTTGAATTTATCAAAAGTATTTGGCTTTCTTGTATTAGTACGACGTTTATTGTTTGTTGGTTTTTGTTCTACAGCGCTAGCACCTTCTGTCTTAGCAGGTCCGTTGTTATTACCACGGTATCCACCTTGACCTCCTTGGTTTCCACGGTATCCACCTTGTCCACCGTTGTTGTTTCCTTGGTATCCACCATTGTTGTTTCCACGGTATCCACCTTGTCCACCATTGTTGTTTCCACGGTATCCACCGTTGTTATTGTTGTACTGACGACGTTCACCATTGTTATTGTTTCCTTGGTATCCACCGTTGTTATTGTTGTACTGACGACGTTCACCATTATTGTTATTGTTGTATTGACGACGTTCACCATTGTTGTTATTGTTGTATTGACGACGCTCACCATTGTTGTTATTTCCTTGGTATCCACCGTTGTTGTTAGTAGTTGGACGCTCTGCTTTATCAGTAGATTGCGCGCTAGTTGGTTTGTTCTCTTTTGCAGCTGGTTTTGAGCTATTTCCGTCTTTATATAGACCATTTAATACACTCTCTTCAACTGGCATAGTTTGATTTCTTACATTATGACCGCTAGCATTTAACTTTTTAACAACTTCAATTGAGCTTTTACCGTTTTCTTTAGCCCAGCTATGAATTCTTACTTTTGCCATCTATTCTCCTTTTAATTCTTCCATTTTTTTTGCAAATCCAGATGAATTTGTACTTACTGCCATTACAGTAGTTTTACCGATTGCTTTTGCCATTTGACCTTGTTCATCTACAATTGCATATTTCACGTTATAAAATTTACATTTATCCGTGATAGTTTTAATTGTACGTTCACTTGCACTACTTGATATTAGTACATATTTAGCTTTACTACTACGTACAGCAGCAAGTACACCATCTTGGCCAATTGCTAAGTTTTTTGAGGCATACATTAAACCTAAAATTTTATATTTATTGTCCATTCGCGTACTCACCTAATATTTTTCTAACTTGTTCTTGCTTTTCAATTTCAAGTCTAAGCGGAAGCTTTTTACGTTTTAAAAAGCTATCAATTACTTCTTTGTTATTTTGAATGTAAATACTGCGACCTTGCGTATTATATGTATTGTCTAAAACAACTTCATCTAATGACACTACGATTCTAACAAGTTCATTTCTCGGAAATATCTTTCTTGTATGTACACACATTCTAAATACAGTTTTGTTCATTAGATCATGTCCGCTTCGTAGTCGATTTCTTCTTCAGCAGCCATTGATTCTGACTTAATATCAATTTTCCAACCTGTTAACATAGATGCTAAACGAGCATTTTGTCCATTGATACCGATTGCTAATGAGAAGTGATCGTCAGGAACGATTACACGTGAACGTTTTTCTTCTTCACTTAAAATTTGAACTGCAATAACTAATGAAGGTGCTAAAGCGTTTGAAATGAATAAACGAGCATCATCAAAGTATTCGATTAAGTCGATGTTTTCACCGTTTAATTCTTGCTTGATAGCATTAATACGGCTTCCTCTAGGTCCAACACAAGCACCGATTAAGTCGATATCGCTTTCTAAACTAGCAAGTTCCACTGCAACTTTACTACGTTTCCCAGCGTCACGAGAGATTGATTTAACAACAATATCTCCACTTTCGATTTCAGGAATGTTTTTAGACATTAATGATTCTAATAATACTCCAGATACACGTGATACGATTACTTTTGGTCCTTTTTTAGATTGAGGTCCAATTGATTCAATTACTAATTTAACAGGAACATCTGGTTCTAATCTTTCATTTGGAATTTGACCTTTAGGTCCTAATACTGCTAATGTATTTTTATCTAATGTAAAGTAGATGTAGTTGTCTTTGATTTCTTCTACATAACCTTCAACGATTTTACCAACTTTTTCTCCATAGTCAGCAATAATTCTTTTGTATTCAGCGTCTTTTAACTTTTGACGGAATACTTGTTTAGAACTTTGAACAACTGCACGCTCTAACATATCTTTTTCGATTTTTAAACGTACTTTTAATTCATCTCCAAGTTTTGCACGCTTACTGTGAGTAAGTGCGTTCTCTAAACTAATTTCAGTCATATCATCAATTACTTCTTCTACTACAGTTTTAATTCCTGAAATAGTAATACGTTTAGTATCGTAATTGATTTTTACTTCTAAGTGCTCATAACCATAAGTTTTCTTACAAGCTAATGCAATAGACTCTTCAAGTCCTTCAATAATTAATTCGCGGTCTAATCCTTTTTGTCTTACAACAGCATCAATACCAGCGAAGATCTTTTGATTTTTTGTCATTTTATTTCCTTTCTAAAATTCAAATGTAGTTGACGCTTTAGCAACATCACTACGATTAATTTTTACTGTTTCTAATTCAATTTCATCCTCTGAAACAGACACTAATTTATCAATAATTTTCTTTGACTCTTGTCCTTCAAGTTTCTTGAAAGTTTTCACTTCAATAACTTGTCCAATAACTTGTTCAAAATGGAAATCTTTTGATAAGTTTCTAATAACACCAGGTGAAGCTACTTCCAACATGTACTCGTTTGCTAAGTTCGAGTCATTATCAAGAGTTGGCGTAAGTCCATGTGTAATCTTAACGCAATCATCTAAATCTACACTATCAAAATCTGCACGTTGTACAAGAACACGTAAAACTTCATTTGATCCTAATTTATCTGATTCAACATCGTATAATACATAACCTAGGTCGTCTACAATCTTTTCGATTGTTGGCAATACTTTATTAATCGGTAATCCCACAAATACTCCTTTACATATAAAAGTGGAACCAACTCGTCTGTTGGCTCCCTTTCATCTTTATATGACTATTATAACACATAATAACTTAATGTTTAGATTTCTTAAAAAATACTTAGTCAAACATCTGCTTAACTAAGTATTTTATAAATGGTGTCCCGTATAAGATTCGAACTTATGACCCCTTGATTAAAAGTCAAGTGCTCTACCAACTGAGCTAACGGGACAAATCTGGCGGAGGATGAGGGATTCGAACCCCCGCGCCGCGTTAACGACCTGCTGGTTTTCAAGACCAGTCCCTTCAACCGGACTTGGGTAATCCTCCGTTTATTAGATTGTAAATGGTGCCGACTGCAGGAATTGAACCCGCGACCTACTGATTACAAGTCAGTTGCTCTACCTGCTGAGCTAAGTCGGCGTTTTAAAAATGGTGACCTGTACGGGGATCGAACCCGTGTATGCATGCGTGAAAGGCATGTGTGTTAACCGCTTCACCAACAGGCCACTTTTACAACAGAATTATTATATCACAATCACAAAAGTTGTGCAAGTACATTTTCAAAAAAAATAAAGCCTATTTCTAGACTTTACTTTTTTGTTTGATCCCAAATTTCTAAATCACTAAATCTTTCATATTTAGAACTATCAAATACAGGTAATTCTCCTGCATCTCGTTGCTCCTCAAAATCTTTAAGAACAAGAAAGGCATCTTTACGTAACATTAAGATTGCAATAATATTTACTAAGGCCATACTTCCTAATGCTAAATCTGATAATGCCCAAATAACTTCTGAAGATACACATGCTCCCCAGATAATAAGACCCATTACTACAAATTTAAAGAATTTAATAAAGCGATCACTAGCATTTAAATATTCTAAGTTTGCTTGTGCGTAGTAATAACAACCGATTACTGTACTAAATGCAAAGAAGAAAATTGCAGCTAATAAATAATACATTGCCCACTCACCAAGTACTGCTCCTAATGCATTCATCGTAACAGAAATACCATCAGTTGCAGTAGGGTCTAAAGGAATACCTGATACTAAGATGATAAATGCAGTTGCACTACAAATTACTAACGTATCAACATATACACCTAGAGATTGAATTAATCCTTGTCTTACTGGGTGGTTAGTTGTTGCACTCGCCGCTGCATTGGGAGCTGAACCCATTCCTGCTTCATTCGAGAATAAACCACGTTTAACACCTTGAACTACGGTAATACCAATCGCACCACCGAATGCTGCGTTTGCAGTAAATGCATCAGTCATAATCATGTGGAAGACAACCGGAATCTGATCAGCACGTACTATTAATACAATAATTGCTAACCCAATATATAGGAAAGCCATAAACGGAACCATCTTTGCTGTGAAATCTGCAATTTTTTTAGTTCCACCTAAAATGATGTACCCTGCAAGTGTTGCTAAGAATACACCTAATGCAGCATTAAATACATCTACATTCTCAGTAATACCTAATCCGTTAACTGCTGCGTTAGCAATTGTACTTGTAGATACTGCATTGAAAATTAGACCAAAACAAATTGTAATCATGATTGCAAAGAATGTACCCATCTTTGGTTTCTTAAGTCCATCACGCATATAGTATGCTGGTCCACCACGGAATGAAGTTTCTTCATCACGCACTTTATATACTTGAGCTAATGTAGATTCAATAAAGGCACTAACACTACCTAAGATTGCAACTACCCACATCCAGAAAACTGCACCAGGACCACCAGTTACGATTGCAATAGCAACCCCTGCTAAGTTTCCAGTACCAATTCTAGTTGCTAAACCAACTGTGAAAGCTTCAAATGAAGAAACTCCATCTTGATTATCAATACCAGGTTCATCAATCGATCTAAACATTTCAGGAATCATCCTTATTTGTAACCCTCTAGTTTTGATTGTAAAGTATAACCCTGTTCCTAATAATAAAGGAACTAATATATATACACTCCAAATTATACCGTTTAAAAAATTAATAATATTTGTTAAAAACTCCATGTTACTCCTAATAATAAAAACACTTCAAGATACAAAAACTTTACATTTGTATCTAATATAAAAAAATACTTAGTCAAACTTTAGCTTAACTAAGTATTTTATAAATGGTGTCCCGTATAAGATTCGAACTTATGACCCCTTGATTAAAAGTCAAGTGCTCTACCAACTGAGCTAACGGGACAAATCTGGCGGAGGATGAGGGATTCGAACCCCCGCGCCGCGTTAACGACCTGCTGGTTTTCAAGACCAGTCCCTTCAACCGGACTTGGGTAATCCTCCGCATATTAATTTGTAAATGGTGCCGACTGCAGGAATTGAACCCGCGACCTACTGATTACAAGTCAGTTGCTCTACCTGCTGAGCTAAGTCGGCGTAATTAAAAATGGTGACCTGTACGGGGATCGAACCCGTGTATACATGCGTGAAAGGCATGTGTGTTAACCGCTTCACCAACAGGCCACGTTTTATTACCCATTAATTATACAATACTGGCACGCATCTGTCAAATGTTTTTTAAAATTAAAAAAACTCACTATTGTGAGTCCTTAATTATTCTACCTCTACTTCAATTGGTTGTCTCGTTTTATAGTCAACGATTTTTAGGTTTGGTTCTACAAAATATCCAACTTCCATTTTCTGAGCAAATCCTTCTGGCGTATACATTTCAATTAATCTTGGATTAGCATCTGCCACTTTTGCAAGTAGCTGTTCTTTTTCTTCGCCAGTTGCAAATTGGATTTTCCCTGAAATTCTAGAATAGATAGCTCTAGCAAATTGCATTAACTCTGCATTAGGGTTTACTTGTAACTCCGCATAAGTTGAACCTTGATTACTTGTTGCAAAACAAATCTTTCCATCAATAACGAATTGGTGACTGAATTGTCTTACCTTTGGTTCTCCGGCGCTGTTTACAGTTGAAAATGCAACCATTGAATTGTCTTTAATAATTTCTGATAGCTTCATAACTCTCCCTTTATTTAAAATAACCTTTTTATCACATCGATTATAACATAGATCAATAACCCGAAACCTATTTACTAATATCTCTTCTCATTAAAAAATCTGTTTGTTCACATTCCCCTAACGGAAATTCCCTAGTAGCGTACGGTTCAAACTTATTCTTCAAATAAAATTCTATTGCTTTCTTATTACCACTCCAAACTCCTAAGTATACTTCTTGTTAATTTAGTTCCTTAGCTACCGACAATGCATAATCCATAAGTTTTTGACCATCACCAACACTATGGAAATCACTTAGTACATAAATTCGTTGCAATAGTAACTTTGTATCTTTATCAACTAACTTTAAATAACCTGCTATTTGTTTTTCCACTTCTATAAAGTAATACCTCGAATCAGTTGTTAATAAATTTTGTTCAAAGATATCATGGGTCATTGCTTGCTCAAAATATTTATTCAAATCTTCAATGCTTGTTGAATCAATGTAAGCCTCAATAAAGGTTTGCCTTGCAATTGTAAGTAACGTTTCCACTTCATGAGTTTGTACCTACCTTATTTTCATAAGTTCTCCATTCCTCTAACTTACCTTATATATAAGGTAACGTTTATCATAACTGATTGAAAGCGATTAACTTAATTTACTAAATAATAACTTTAACTCTTTCTTTAACAGTAATTGTACTTGACGTTACAACCGTGTTATAGCAAAGCACTTCAACTCCATTCGATACTGCTTGTTTAAGCACCATACTAAACTTAGGATCAATTTCACTATTAGGACTAAAAGAATTTACTGACTCAGTTTGAACAAGAAAGAAAATGTAAGACTTGTAACCATCTTTTTGTGCTTCAACTAACTCTTCAACATGTTTTGCTCCACGAATAGTTGGGGCATCAGGGAAACTAGCTTTACCATTTTCATACAAGGTTACACCCTTTACTTCAACAAAGATTTTTTCTAAATTGCCGGCCTCATCAGTTCTTTCTACATAAACGTCAAATCTTGATTTATTATAAGTAACTTCCCGCTTAACTTTAGTAACATTTGAAAATAGTTTACCACTCATAATATAATCTGCTACAACTTCATTAGGCACTTGACTATCGAAATTAACTAAATCTTTACCTTTATATATTGCAATTAGATCATACGCGTATTTACGTTTGAGATTTGCACTCTTAACTAAATAGCCTTTACTCCCTGGTATTAATAACTCTTTACAACGCCCTGTATTTTTCACATGTACATCAATCTCTTCCCCATCCAAAACTACCGTTGCAACAAATCTATTTAATCTGTTTACAAATGTGCATTCATAAATCATTTGCTTATCATACATAACATTTTCTCCTTAGACAATAAAATGACTTAACCACAACTAGTGATTAAGTCACTCTTTTATTTTAAAGTTACCTTAACAGCAACTAGACGTTCATCATATTCTTTAAAATGATTATGATTTAACTCAGTCATCTCATCATAAATCTTTCTTGCTAAATTTGATTCACTATCTACCTCAACATGAATATCAACAAAGTCTGTTCCCTTTGGACCTTCAGTTGCTGTAATATCCGAATGCTCTTTAAAGTATTTTACTTTATTTGAATCACCTAATGTAATCCCTAATAAATAGTCTTCTTTATTTAAATAATTAATTGTTACTTCGTACTCTCCATCTTTAAATTTAATAAATCCTTTATCTTTAAACATATAGCCTCCAATTAATTTTACATTCTTCTATTTTGTATATACATATTATACAGTAGAAAAACATAACTAACTATTTGTAACTTAATGAATATAACACTTAGTAAAAGATATTACTTAATATTTTTTTATTATTACTTGTTATAGATTTATTATCCTCAGTAAATCGTTCCACAACCATTTCAAGTTCATATTTGTTGCGTAAGTCAATTATCGCTTGCATCATTGGAGATCGATGATGAACATCCAAAGCATGTTGGGAGCTCCACTGATCAATAAGTAATATCTTACCTTCTTCTTCAAACGGTATAAAGTACTCATATTTTAAATTTCCAGGTTGTTTGCGAATTCTATCTACAATTCCATTATTAATCATTTCATTCATAAACAACCTTAAATTGTTGTCAGTTCCCATATAATATATATTTATTGTTATAATCCTCATTCCTCCATTAGTTCAAATCAACAATCTATTGATCAACTTAATCTATTAAATATTAAATCATTATAATTCACTTACATTAATACAACCTTATTTACAAATGGTTTAGTTCAAGTTCTTCAGTATGATATACTTGGATTATATTGAGGAGGTTACAATGTCAGATAAAAGGGATATATATTTTGATATACAACTAGGTGGTAATGATAATTATAGTGATGAAATGCTAGATGCTAACAAAGACCTAACAACGAGAGTTTTAACTGATGAGGAAATTAAACTTAAAGAAGATGAACAGTTAAAACCTGAAATAGACCTAGAAATTAATGGTAAAGATTATCATATAAGTATCGATAAAGTTAAGAACTAAATTTAAAAAAAAGAAAAGGGAGCCTGTTCGAGCAGCCTCCCTTTTCTCGTAATCATCTTCTAAATATTACACTTACATTTTAACATTATCAGAATTAAGTTGTCAACTGAATATCAAAAACTAGCAATTTGCAAATACAACAAGTGAATAACTATAATATATAAATAAATAAATAAATAAATAAATAAATAAATAAATAAATAAATAAATAAATAAATAAATAAATAAATAAATAAATAAATAAATAAATAAAAGCGTACTTTTAACATTAACGTTAACCGTGTCCTTTAGTATTATTGAGCATAAAAAAACTTCTTAGTGAAATACACTGTGGAGTGCACTTCATTAAGAAGTTTAATTAAGATGGTACCAAATATGTTATCTGGAAAGAACAAATTCTATATGTTACCATTTAGAAATCAATCATTTCCTTTTCTTAAACGTAGTATAACTCTAACCAATACTCAAGTCAACCTATTTCCAGGTTTTACATATATTTTTTAACTTTCCAAAATCACAGCAGTTCTTCACTAGATAATGATTTGGCTTATTTTCTTTAAGTTCAATTAATTTTCTTGCTCGTTTTTCAACTTCAGCTTTATTGTTATCAACATCAATAAATTGACTTTTCAAAAGATTATTATACTGACTATTCTCGTCTAAATTGATTTCAGTACATAAATGCATGTGTACAGGAATCATATTTGATAATTGAAGAACACCTTTGTTTCCTCGATCAATTAAATATATATCCTTTTTCTTATGCGACCAAGTCTTATGCTTTGGCTTTGGACTGGTTAAGGGCGCAACAAATAAACTATTATCTACATCTATAAGAAACCCAATATAAGGTCGCGAACCACTTTTATTATCATATACAAATTCATCTACTTCTTGCAAAGCCTTAATATATTCAGAATTAACTTTAACTATTCTAATCATAACAACTCTCCTATATATGAAAAAAGACTCCAAACGGAGTCTTATCCCTACTATCTGGCAAGGGGTTTCCAACTTTTTTAGTTCCCTACTATCTGGCAAGGGGTTTCCAACTTTTTTAGTTCCCTACTATCTGGCAAGGGGTTTCCAACTTTATAACTATATTCTAGCACTAGATATAACAACTGTCAACCAGAATTCAGAGTAAAAAAGTAATTTATTAACCTTTAATCAATTACTTCCTTTGGAGAGAAAATATTACTTTGTATTAATTTCCAAATATTTTAAAAGTCTTTTGTATTTCAGCTTCAAGCTTACTAGCACTCTTATCTGGTTTTGATATTATTAAAATTTTCTCCGTTTGCCAACGATAATCACTATTATTTCTTAAAAAGTCTCTAGTATAACCTTTAGTTTTTGTAGAAAAACTTACATCACATGACTTCCCCGTTGAATAAGTTTTTCCTACAGTTGCAGGAACTTTATTTTGTTTCATATTATTTTCTGTAAAGACAAACTCAGAACATATATATTTCTTCTTTATATCGTTAATGGTTTTTTATTCATTTGAACGTTATTGCTTAGCATTCTATTGTTTATCTCTTTAATACATTTTTCACATTTATTTCTTCCACTTACTATACTTGAACAATAAATACATTTAAAATTTCGTGGCTTACCCAAACTTAAACCTCCAATTAAACTTAATTGACTTTAATTTTTCTCTTAAAGTTCCATCTTAATATCTATTATACCACTCTTACACATGAAAGAAGTACACAATCAACTTACTAGTCAACTGTGTACCTATATATGTTATTGAGCATAAAAATTTATTAGGGAAATACACTGTGGAGTGCACTTCACTAATAAATTTCTTGTTTAAATGGTATCAAATATGTTATCTAGAAAAAACTAATTCTACATGCTACCATTTAGAAATAATTCATTTCCTTTTCTTAAACATAGCATAACTCTAAGCAATGCTTAAGTCAACCTATTTTCAAGTTTTGCTTGACAGTAAATTCTAAATATTAAAAGAAGATAAGTACTAATTACTTATCTTCTTTTAATTTTACTGGTAACCAAATTTCACCTTTGTATTCTTTTCCTGGAATTGCTGGCATTATGTGAATAACCATTTCCATATCTAAATCTTTTGTATATTCTGAATTAACAAAGAAGTCACTATTTATTTCTTGATAAGCTGAGTGTAGTGCTTTGGGAAAGATACCACTACATGTAAATACAGCCCATGTAAGTGCTGGTACATTTGATACTTCATATTTATCTGAAATACTTGCTGTTGTTGCAGCCCCGATAATACGATCAAATTTACCAACTCCATCAAGATGTCGATCAATAAAGTTCATTGAAGCATTAACTAATCCCTTTGGTTCTATAGTTGATAATGAAGCAATTTCACTACGTATTTCGGTAGTTAAGTGTTCATTCATTGCTTTAATCTCCTCATTTACTCCACTGTGGTTAACTGTTACTTGCTTTTTAAGACCAATTAAGTTAAATGTATCTTTTTTAATTATTTTATATTCCATTCTTTTCCTTTACATCATTAATTATCTTCATTAAGTTTTACTGGTACCCAGATTTCACCTTCGTAGTGCTCACCTGGAATTGTTGGTTTTGCGTGCCAAGTTAGTTCAGCACCACCAGTTGGTATATATGATGAACTTGGGAACCATTGTCCATAAATATTGGCCCATGTTTCTTGCAGTGCCTTTGGGAAAATTCCATCTACTGTAAATACCGCCCAAGTTGCAGCATCTATTTTAGTTGTTGAGTACGTATCACTTGCATCTGTACTTGCTACACCAATAATATGGTCCATTTGACCAACTCCATCAATATGACGATCAACAAAGTTCATTGAAGCACTTAACATTCCTGTCGGCTCCGTATTAGACATTGCTTTTATTTCTTTAATACTCTGAGCTGTTAGTAATTTCTGCATACTTGCAATTTCTTCATTAACCCCATTATGAGTAATTGTTACACGCTTCTTAAAACCAATTAGATTAAATTCATCCTTTGTAATAATGCAATACTCCATTTCGTTTCCTCCGCTAATATTAATTTCGAAGTTCATTTTGGGAAATGCTTTTAATACTTCCTCACTTCCTTTAACTTCGCTCGGTAGGATTTGATGAACTTTATAAAAAGCACGGCTAAATGCATCAGCTGAATTATAATTATATTTAATGGCAATATCAATTACTTTTGCATTAGTTCGCATTAAATCTATTGCAGCAAGACTTAACCTGCGTTTTCGAACATACTCTGATAAGTGCATTCCAGCTAAGTAAGAAAACATCTTTGAAAAATGAAATTCTGAACATAAGGCAATACGGCCTACTTCTTTCATATCTATTTCATTATCAAGATTACTTTCAATATAGTTCATTGCTTCATTAAGACGCTTTAAGTTGTTCATTTATCCTCCATTAGTATTATAGATTAATTTAACTATATCCATCCGACATTTCATGTCTAATATTATCGTATTCATATATAATATTACTATTTTTTTATATTTCACTAGTATTATATACGTAAAGACTTGGTATAGACATAAAAAAATAAGGCTGGGAGTCCTTATTTGTATAAGTATTAAGATTCAAAATGGTACCAAATATGTTATCTCGAAAGAACTAATTCTACATGCTACCATTTAGAAATAATTCATTTCCTTTAAATTTTTCCATTATTCTCCTACTTAACTTACTTATCCTTAAGTTCTTTATTAATATATATTATACCATTAATAGCATTAAAAAAAAGGATACAATAGGCTAAGTTACCTAAATGTATCCTTATTGTTATGTTCTATAAATCAAAAAACTTCTTAGTGAAATACACTGTGGAGTGCACTTCATTAAGAAGTTTAATTTAGATGGTACCCGAGACCGGACTTGAACCGGTACGCTATTGCTAGCACAGGATTTTAAGTCCTGCGTGTCTGCCTATTCCACCACTCGGGCATATTTAACTACTAAATAATTATAGCACAATGTAAATACATTTGCAAATTAATTTTAATAAATTTTATGATATACTTTTATTAGGTGATAAATATGAACATAAATAAAGTAAATGAGATTAGAAATAGTATTGGTGATAATACAACTCTGGTAGCTGTAACTAAGAATCAGAGTATTGAAGATGTCCAAGTCCTATATGACAATGGTTATAGACAGTTTGGTGAAAACAAACTTCAAGAGCTAGTTAAGAAAAAACAAATCTTTCCTGATGCAACTTGGCATTTCATTGGACGTATTCAAAGTAATAAACTTAAAGCAATTGTTGCTAACTCTGCTTTAATCCATTCTGTTAGTGAATATCGTTACTTACAAAAGATTAACAGTGAAGCGCAAAAGATTGATAAAGTCCAAGATGTATTACTGCAACTTAACATCGCAAATGAACCGACTAAGAAAGGTTTAACTCAAGGCGACTTAGATGCCATAATTAACGAGGATAGCTTTAGTAATGTTAATATACGTGGAATTATGGTTATGGGTGATCACGTTGATGACGAAGCCACTATTATTAATACGTTTAGAGTTGCTAAAGAAACCTTTGAAACTTTAAAATCTGACTTTGACTCTTTTGATACCTTATCAATGGGGATGAGTTCTGACTACATGTTAGCAGTACAAAATGGATCTACTATGGTTCGTCTTGGAACAATTTTATTTACAGACTAAAAGCAAGTTACTTTCGTAACCTGCTTTTTTTAAACTAATTGTATTGTTTTTAAATCTAACTCTTGATCTGCTTTTACAGTAAATCCAATATCTTCAACTGTACCATTGGCTTCTACTTGTTTATTATAATCTTCCGGCGTGATTGTTATTGTATTACCGTTTTGAGTAAACTTTCCATTCCACGAATCCTCTAATTCGAAACTATTATTAAATACTAATTTAATTTTCCAGTCAGATAATGGTGAGTTACTACTATTATTAATAACGGCTTCATACTGTCCACCACCATCCCAAGTACTAACTACATTGAAACTGACATCATCTTTCGACTCTTCTGATGTTACTGGTGTATCTTCCCTCTTAGTTGGAGACACTTCTTTTTTAGGTTGATTTTTACCAACATGTTGTAAATACCAGTTGCCACTATCAGTTAAGTCCTCGCTTGTAAAACCATTAGTTTTTGTTACCGATGATTTTATCAACGCTGAACTCTCGTCTTTATTTGATAAATTCCACATCACATAACTAATTTGATTTTCATCAAGGAAGTTAATCCATTTATCTGCTTCATCTGTATCAATACCACCATTACCACTAGCGTCACTAATTCCAAATTCTGATACGAATAAAGGAATACCGTTATCAATTGCTGTTTGAGCCTTAGCTCTTAAGTCATCTTTATGTGTGGCTGCATAGAAATGTAGAGTATATACAACATTATTGAAATCTAATGGCTCTACCTGATCTACATCTTGAGACCATGTTGGAGTCCCAACTATTACCAGGTTATCACTATTTTCTCTGATTACTGGAATAACTTGATTTGCATATTGTTCAATATCAGCCCACGAAGTATCTCCGTTTGGTTCATTGCAAATCTCAAATATAACATTATCTAAATCACCATATTTACTACTCATTAACTTAAAGAACTCAATCGCTTCTTGTGTGTGATTTAATGGATTGCTATCATTTAATATATGCCAATCAATAATCACATACATGTCTAAATCAACTGCATATTCAACAGCTTGATCAATTAACTCTAATAACTCTTGTTGACTCGCACTGTCTGTATTTAGATACCCGTTATAGTCTTCAGTATACATTGCAACTCTAAATGTGTTGATATCCGTTTGCTCATTAATCTCAGACATTAAATCATAATTAACATAATCTGGGAACCAGTTAATACCGTGAGTACTAATTCCTTTTAATTGAACTACGTTTCCATCTTTATCTACAACATTAGTTCCGTCAGTACTTAAGTCTCCGTAAAATTTACTGTTAGTTGTTTCTTCGCTTTTTACTTCTTCGCTTTTTACTTCTTCGCTTTTTACTTCTTCGCTTGCGACTTGACTAGACATAGTTAAATCAGCCTGTTCATTTGAACAAGCTGATAATGTTAGCAGAGCAAGTACTAATAATACTTTTCTCATTTATTTTCCATTCCATAATTCTAATATTAATATTTTCTTACTTTACTATTATACTTGATAATTATTTTAATTATACTTCAAATTCTTGATTTTCTTCACTTACCATTCCATTTGTTTCTGAGTTCCAAATTTCAAAGTGTGAATAGTCCTCATACTTAGCCGAATCAAATACAGGATTCTTTCCTTCTTTTAATTGGCTTTCATAGTCATCTAATAAGAAGAATGCTTGTTTATTTAATCTTAGAATTGCAATGATGTTTAAGATTGCCATACTTCCCATGAATAAATCAGCTAATGCCCATACTAAATCAGATGATGCAACCGAACCAAACATCACCATTGCAAGTACTACTAATTTGAAGTTTCTTACTGATGATTCCTTTTCTGATAAATACTCAATGTTAGATTGTGCATAGTAATAGTTACCTAAGATTGAACTAAATGCAAAGAAGAAGATTGCAATTAATAAGAAATAGATTGACCAGTTACCAACAACTTCCGCTAATGCGTTCATTGTTACTGAAATTCCATCTGTTGCACTTGGATCTAATTCAATACCTGATACTAAGATAATGAATGCAGTTGCACTACAAATTACAAGTGTATCAATGTATACACCAAATGATTGAATTAATCCTTGTCTTACTGGGTGATCAGTATCTGCACTTGCAGCTGCATTTGGCGCAGAACCCATACCAGCTTCATTTGAGAATAAACCACGTTTAATACCTTGAATTAAAGTAATACCAATTGCTCCACCGAATGCTGCATCAGGACTGAAAGCACCACTAATAATCATTGCGAATACTTCGGGAATATCTCTAAATCTAATTACGATTACAAGTGCAGCAATAAGCAAGTATAACATCGCCATGAACGGAACCATTTTACTTGTGAATTCTGCAATTTTTTTCGTACCACTAAAGAAGATATATCCAGCTAATGCTACTAAACAAATTCCAGCGATGATTGCAAATGTTTGAAATCCTTCGATTGCTAATGCACTTGCTCCAGCATTTACGATTGTGTTCGCTTGTACTGCATTGAAAATTAATCCAAAACATAATGAAATTAAGATTGCGAATGCTACACCCATTGCTTTTGATCCTAAACCATCACGCATATAGTATGCAGGTCCTCCACGGAACTTAACTTCTTTATCATGTACTTTATAAAGCTGAGCTAACGTTGACTCTACAAATGCACTTACTGATCCTAGAATAGCTACTACCCACATCCAGAATACTGCTCCTGCACCACCGATTACAATTGCAATCGCTACACCAGCTAAGTTACCAGTTCCAACACGTGAAGCTAAACCTACTGTAAATGCTTCAAATGATGATACTGCATCCTCATCTACGTGCTCAGGTTTGTGTGTTAATGATTTAATCATTTCCGGTAACATTCTCACCTGTAAAAATCTTGACTTAATTGTGAAATAAAGTCCTGTTAATAATAATAGGGGAATTAATACATATTGACTCCATATTATACTGTTAATTGCGTTTACTAATGTTGTTAAAAAATCCATTTGTTGCCTCCAAAGTTTTGTTGAATATAGATAAATTATAACATGTAATAAATTGCTAACGTAAAATTGTTTTTACATTTCGTTGCTAAAATTGTTTCAAAAGATGAAATTTTTTTTCATAGTTTTTTTCTAAAGAATTACTTGGCTTGTCATTAAGTGGTATACTAATTTTATTCTATTATTAGTTTTTAGGAGTTTGTTATGACCAGAAATATTCGTATTTATTATTTTTTAATATCGGTTGTTGGTGGAATTTTCAGTACAGCAATGCCACTTTACTATCAAGAGTTAACATTTAGCAGTTATCAAATTGGAATCTTAATTGCACTACCGAGTGCTGCTATGCTATTCCAACCCCTATGGGGAGTCCTTGTTGACAAGTATCAGAAAGCACGTGAGCCTGGAATTTTTGGAATCCTCTTATCAGGAGTAATATTATCATTACTTTTATTTGCAACTAGTTTTACACAAGTACTAATAATAGTTGGACTTTACTCATTTATTAAAGCCCCTGTTTGGTCCTCTATTGATAACATCATTATTACTCATTGTCTTAATAACAACATCAATTATGGGCCATTACGTGTGTTTGCTTCAATTGCATGGGGAGCAAGTTTAGTTTTATTCCTACCGTTTAACTTGCTATTTGGTTTTCAAAGTTATTTTATAATCAACTTATTAATCAGTATCTATGTAGCATATATCATTTTGAAATTACCACGCACTATTAATTTAGATAATGACGAGCATGATTTAGGTGAAAATGCTAAGTTTTCAGATGGCCTGAAATTCTTAATCAAAGATCGTTCATTTCGTTATATTATTTTATTTACATTATTCTTCTCAACATTATTTGTTACAAACTTAAACTACCAAGCTCTTTACTTCGAGCAACTTGGTCAGTCCCAATTATTTATTTCAATTGCTATGTTTGTTAGTATCATGCCTGAATTATTTTTACTACCAGTTGTTGAACGAATTTCAGCTAATAATAATCCTATTAAATTATTAATGGTTGTGTCTATTGCATATATTTTAAAGTATATTATTTTTGCAACTGTAACTAGTATTCCTGTTTTACTTATCTTTTCGTCACTACATGGAATTGCAATGTCATTCTACATTCCAATCTTCATCAAACTACTTAAGAAAAGTGTTCCCAATAACGTATCTACAACAGCTATTACTTTCAATGGTTTTATTGCTGCTATTACCGGTATCGTTATTAGTATTTTCTCAGGTTTTGTAAGTGGACAATTTGGAATCGAATACGTATTTATTATGGTTGCTGGATTCCAAACTTGTGGGTTACTCGTATTAGTTGCATTTAACCGATTCAGTACAATTAAAACTTTAAATAGCCTACATTAAGAAAGTCATGAACTTAAATAGTTCACGACTTTTTTTTTTATCTAAACTTCTCATCAACTTGAGATTGATCGATAGCTCTAATTTTTACTGCAGGATTTCCAACAACTAATGTATTTGCTTCAACATCATTTGTTACAACGCTTCCTGCTCCAACTACTGCACCACTTCCAATTGTAACCCCAGGCATTACAGTTACGTTACCACTAATCCAAACATTGTCTTCAATAGTAATTGGCTCACTGATCATCATATTTTGATTTCTAGTAGTGAAATCCAAAGGATGAATTGAAGTGTAAAATGCACAATTCGGACCAACTAAAACATTATCCCCAAACTTAATTGGACTACGGTCAAACATAACAGCGTTCAAATTTATTATTGTATTATTGCCAATATAAATATTATCACCAAAATCACAATTAAACGGAGCCTTTATTAATGAATTTTCACCTAACGCACCTAACCAGTCTGATAAATATTCAATACGTTTAGGACGTGATAAGTTTTCACTATTAAATGTATAAGCTAAGTCACTTGCACGCTTTAATCTTTTCATATTTTCAGGGCTTTTATAATTAAACATTATACCACTTTGCAGCTGCATCTAATGACTTTTGTGTTACTGGTAAGTTAAGTTCAAATTGTTTCTTAAAAAACTCATCTCTTGAATCAACCATATCATATTTTAATAAATATGTATATTGAGCTTCTTCATCTAAATTATTAAATGCAATAGTTGCCTCATCAATGATATCCATTAACTTTTGTGGTACATCTGGATTTTCACTTAAGAACTTTTTATCCCACATATACACTTTTACATTAATATCAGTTGTACGAATATCATGCAGCACTTTATAACCTTGCGCTAATAGCTTACTTGCATATGGTTCAGGAATCATTACGATATCAGCTTCACCTGCTAAGAAACGGTCATATCTAGTCTCAATTTCTTTTTCATGAATTTTTTCTAATTCTAAACCATGCTCCTGTAAGAACATTTCTAAATAAAATTCTACACTTGTTCCAATTGAAAGTAAAATCTTCTCTCCATTAATTTCACTTAAGTCATTAAAGTCTAGACGTGTCAAGATTTGGAAATCACGACTAAAAGTGTGTGTAAGTTCAGGATCAAGACCTAAATCCTTAAATATTAAATAACGTGAGTAATCTCCTCTAATACATGGAATGTCACCGTTCACAAATAAATCATGATCTGTCCAAATTCCATCATGGAAGTGTAAATCTATATCAAAATTGTGCTTATTAAAGTACCCCATGTCATATGCATAACAAATAGGGATGATACATTCATTTTTATTAAGTAATGGTAATTTCATAACCCTCCTTTTCTATAGTTTTATTATAGCAGTTTAAGTAAATATTTTCCTACATTTCAAACTAAATTTAACATGAATAAAGAACAAAAAAAGAACTAGTGAGCTACTAGTTCTAATATATTGAATTTTTAATAGAAGATAATATAGTATATAACATAAATCCATCCAAGTATTCCATGAAAGATAGCCCAAGGGATTGAACCCCATGCAGTGTAGCTGACTACCATTGCTAGCGCAGCACCAAACCCAATACCTTCTTTATAGTAGTAGTTATTTTCTCTCATCTTTCCTCCTTATGTCTTTTTTATATTATACCACTGTAGAAGCTATGATAGCTAGACAAGGCATAAAATAAGTAACTACAATGCGGGAGCATTGTAGTTACCTTTGTAAGTTGTTTATATATTAGGCACTAAATTAAGGCAAAATCTAGTTTTTAAAAACCGTTGTTTTTTATCATTTCTTTAAACCAAAGAGCATGTTTTTTGATATATCTTTCTCGTGTTTCTAAATCAAGGAAATAAAAACCATATCTTCGCTTGTGACTGTTTAACCAAGACCAGTTGTCAATGAATGTCCACTGATGTACACCAAAACAATTACTTCCTTCTTCAATTGCACGATGCAGCTCAATCATATGTTCTTTAAATAATTTGGTTCTAAAACTATCGTCAACAACACCATTTTCATCGCGCATATTTTCTTCACCAGTTATACTAATTCCAATTTCCGCAAGATACCACTTGATATTACTGTAATTTTCTTGGACATCTTTCGCAATATCATACAGAGCTACCGGGTAAATTTCATTATTATCACGATGCGGATTATTTCGGCTACCTGGCATACTATAGTTATCAAAATACCATTCTGGCATCCATGGTCCATCTGTATTAGGTGCTTTAGCCGGTGCACAGACACGACGAGGAACGTAATAATTAAGTCCTAAAAAGTCAACAGTGTTAGATTTAATAATTTCTAATTCATCACTTGTGTATTCTGGTATCAACTCATTTTCTGATAATATTTCAAGTAATAACTTAGGGAAGGTTCCTTTAACTGATGGATCAACGAAGCTACGATTAAAAATCACATCACAAATCTCACTTGCTTTAACATCAGCTGGATGATTACTACGTGGGTAAGCAGGCGTTAGATTTAAAGTAGTACCCACCTCACAACTTAAATCTAACTTTTTAAATTCAGCAATTGCCTTTGCTTGAGCAAGAATTGAATTATATGCAACCTGAATTCCTAATTTTGAATCGATTTTATTTGGATAGTGAAAATCATAAAAGTATCCACCTTCAACCGGGACAATTGGTTCATTGAATATTGTAAAGTATTTTACTCGATCTCCAAATAATTCAAAACACTTCTTTGTGTAATCCACAAATAGATCAACTACATATTTTGATTCAAATCCACCGTATTTTGTCATTAGCTCAGCAGGCATATCAAAGTGATACAAATTGATAATTGGCTCAATATCATTATCTAGCAGCTCATTAATGTATGCATTATAAAACTCAACCGCATCTTGAGATACAGCACTTGTTTCTAAATCCTCAATTAACCTTGCCCATTGAATTGACGTTCTAAATGAATTTAAATTAATATCCTTCATCATCCTTACGTCATCCTCATAGCGATTATATGTATCACAAGCAATACTACTACTTAATTGGTTGTAAAATCTATTTGGTTCTCGTTCAAACCATAAGTCCCATACATTCAAGTTTGACTTGTTAGTATTTCCTTCCGTTTGAGGACCACTTGCTGCAGCACCCCAAAGGAAATCATCTTTAAATTTAATCATCTTTCACTCCTTTTAATATTAAATTAAATCTTTTTCAATTAATAGATCTGTTATTTTTAAATATCCTAACTCATTAGGATGTAATCCATCACTTGTTAAATCTAAACTGATTGTACCATACTCATTACATAACACTTGATTAAAATCGATAAATTTTACATTTAGAGTTGATTCTAATTTCTTAAGTTCAATATTTAATAGATTAACAATATAATTAATAAATGTGTAATTGTGCTTATGCTCTTGATTATTAGTTATCAAAATTGGATGAACAGTAATATTATGCGCTTGTGCTTTGCTAATCACTTGACTATATCGGTTTACCAATTCTGCAACAAAAGTAGGCACTTCTTCGACTGTACGATCAGCTGTCTGCCAAGCACGAATGTCATTAATTCCACCTAAGAATAGCATTTCTTTAGGTTTTAAAGCTAAAACATCCTGCTCTAAACGCTGAACCATGTATGGTAATCGATCACCGCCGACTGCACTGTTAATTATTAGTTTTGAACTTGGAAAATATCGGCTTATATCATACCCTTCTAAAATACTATCTCCAAATAAAACCATTTCTACTACTTGTTCAGAATTTATTAACCTTTTATTTCGCTCGTTTAAATACACTCGTTTTTGATCTGTATATAAATAATTAAATATCATTTTTTTCTCCTTGTGCTTTTGAAGCAACAATTACAAATGGAATCCATAGACATACTAGAATTGCTAATTCGACTAATTGCCAAAGCCCTCCAACAATTGAATTAGTTGCTAACATACCACTAATTACAATCGGAGTAGTCCATGGAACTGCTACACCTGTTGTTAATGGCACAATTCCAATCGCCATTGCTCCATAAGTTGTTCCTGCTAAAATCATTGGTGTCAATACCCAAGGAACAAAATACATTGGATTTAGGATAATAGGAACTCCAAATAAGATTGGTTCACCAATATTAAATACTGCTGGTGTTAAAGCCATTTTAGCAATTTCACGTTCTTGTTTCAGTTTTGAACTAATAAAGATTGCAATTAATGCTGCAATTAATCCCGTTGATCCAATCCCAACTGTAAATATGTCAACAAATTGTTGCGTAACAATGTGTGTTGGTTCAACCCCATTATTAAAGTTTGATAAATTTTCTAATGATGCAGTCTGCCATATTGGACTCATTATTGGATTCACAATGTTATGTCCATGAATTCCGAAGAACCATAGGAATCCGATTAAGAACATTGCAATCATTGTTGCTGTAAATGAAGTTCCTAAACTCATTAATGGTTGCTGCAATACCATAAATACAAAATTATTAAGTGTTTCATATGATGTTTTTGCAAAAATTGTATAGATTCCGAAGAAGACACCTAATGTAATAAAACCGGGAATTATAGCTTCAAAACTTTTTGAAATTGCTGGTGGAACCTGTTCAGGCAATTTGATTGTTAACTTCTTGTCTGTGAATAGACAGAAAAGTGAACTTGCTACAAATCCAACAATTAAAGCAACGAACATCCCACTAGTCCCAAGTGAAGCAACTGGAATAATTCCACTTACAACTTCTCCAGCCTCCGTAACTGCTGAAAAATTAGTAACCATCAAGAATGAAGATAAAGAAATTACTGCACTAAAAATTGCATTGTCCCTCATTTCTGGATATTTATACAGTGATACATAGTATCCCACACCTAGTGTTACAAACATTGCCATCAACGACATCGTTGCGTCGATTGCATGAGAAAATGTCATGTTTAATGTCCCGATTGTTTCTGAAGAAAATAATGGGAAATTAATAATAACTAAAATAATTGAGGCAAACATTGTTAATGGAAAAGCAAGCATAAATGCATCCCTTAATGCCATTAAATATATATTACCACTTAATCTACTAGCTACACTACCTAGTACCATTTCAAAATTTTTCATAAACTCTCCTTTTCATGTAAATGTTAACACAAAATTCCCCCTTTGTCAAATATGATATATCATTTGAAAAAAAGATATATCATTCCCGCGAGAAACACATACATTTATTTCGTTATCTAATGTATAATATTGTTAGGTGATAAGATGAAAAAATATGAAATAGTATATACTGATTTAAAATCAAAAATATCTAATAATTTTTATTCTGATGGGAAACTGCCCACTGAAAAAGAATTAGAGTTGGAATATAAATGTTCACGTCAAACAGTTAAAACAGCAATGGAACTACTGCTACAAGAGGGATTAATATATCGTCGTAAAGGAAAAGGTACATTTGTGCGCAAAAACTTATTTGCCGATAATGTATCAGCTTCTAATAAATATTTACTACGAAATGATAATGATTTGAAAAGCCGTAAAACTATCTTATCGTTTGTAATTAGAATGTCTACCGAAGAAGATATGACCAAGTTAAACTTACCAGACGCTGAATATGTTTATGCATTTAGTCGATTAAGATTCATTGAAGATAGTCCTGAGGTTATTGAAAATACAATTATTCCGTTAAGACTGATTCCCAACTTAACTGAAGATGTTTTAGAAGGATCATTACTTGCTTTTCTACATGCAAATCTACCAATATCAATCGATAGCATTCAAAAAAGGTTTACGATTAAAAGTGCTGATGAAAATGACATTGTTTTATTAAAACTTTCTAAAACTGACTGTGTAGTCCGTTCAGAAGAAATAATCATACTTGATAATAATCAAATAGTAGCATATGGAGAATTATCATACTCTCCACGTAAATTTGAATATTTCTCAGTTATCAACAACGTCGTAAAACAAGAGAGTTAATAAATAGAAAAAAGTACTGTATTAATGAGGTGGTACCAATAATTTAAACAATTAAATAAAAGACTTTTTTAAGAGTTGATTTCGATATTGTATCGGAGTCAACCTTTTTTATTCCATTGAAATCTATATTTATTATAGTAATTTATATATCTTCCAACTGTTAATTGTAACTCTTTAAATGATTGGCAGTCTTTGTATAACATTCATCTTTAAAATGTCCAAAGAAACTTTCTATTGGAGCATTACCTAAACAATGTCCTTTTCTTGATATGCTTTGTATAATTTTATTTTCTTTTAGTTTCATTCGATATACGAGGTTTGTGTAATGAACTCCTTGATCTGAATGAATCATAGTTTTGTTTGTTATTTTATTTTTGGGCAATTTCTCAATAACATTCAATGATAACTCTATACCCATCTGAGGTAATACCTCATATGATACAATTTCACCCGTAGCTAAGTCTTTAACTGCAGATAAATATGCTTTTTGGACCTTGGAATAATATAAGTATGTGATATCTGTCGACAATTTTTCATAAGGAGTATCACTTTTTAACTGTTGCTTCAATATATTGAGAGCTATAGACCTTTCCTTTGCATCATTCCATATATTCCTGTTCGTATGTAATAGTCTTATTTGTAATTTTTTTATAGGTTCAAGACTTGAATACTTATTTATAAAATTCTCGTTATATTCCCTTCTCAGAATTCCTCCATTTTTCATACTATAGCAAATGCATGTTAAGTTTTAAACTTAACATGCATTTTGTTTAATATTCTATTTTATTGGTATCACTTCATTAAATACAGTACTTTCTTTAACATCGTGCACTTTTACGTTTTTTTCCAACTGTACCATGATTGATACATGAGTTTATAAATCCAACATTATTAATACTACGACGATTAGTATCTATATTTAAGCTTTCATCAATATGCTTAGAATAATCTATCATTAAATCTGATAACGAAGCTACTTGCATTCCAATGTATCCGAGTAAGCCATACATTTCATATTTAGTATAGTTCAAGTCCTGATATGCTTCAGTATTAATGTTATCACGGATATATGTTGCAACATCTAATAATAAATCGTTATTAAAAGTCGGATCAATAACTACTCTACCTGCTAGAATTGCATAATGAATTGACTGATGTAAATCATCTTTACGCTCTTTTGTATAATCTAAAAACTGTCTAAACTCATCATGCTCTGCCATACCATATGCAAGTGAATGAATTCTAATTCGATAATACTCACTATAGTCAATCCATTTTATAAAATTCTCAACGTCAATTCGACGTGGTTCCATGATTAAGAACCCAAGATACATTGCATCATAATTCTTAGTTTCGATTAATTCAATTGCTAGTTGATTGTTCTTATTTAATTTATGCGCTTTAACTAACTTTTTTAAATCTCCAACTTTAACACCAAATAGTTCAGTATCTGCTCCATCTTTAATATACTTTTGTTTTGTCTTTTCGTCACCTAATTGCTCAAGCTCTATCATTATTGTATTTAACATTATTTTCCCTTAGTAATATTTTTATAAATATCCAAACTAATTAAAACTAAACATAAAACAAATCCAATTGCTAATATATCAATTAATAAACCACCAATGTAAACAAAACTTACTAATGCAGTAATTGCAAGTAAACCAATTGTTACATAGTCATTAAATTTAATATTATCTTTGGCAACAACTAAAATTCCAATACCACCAATAAGTGATGTGATGTAAGCAACAAGATTTTCAAAAATAATACTTCTTGAGAAACTTAATACTAGATTTTGAACTACTTGTGATGCATAATCTAATACGTATTGATCAGCTAAATTATTAATAACAAGATTAATACGCTCAGGAGTTACAACACCTGTTGATAATACACTAGCTGGTAAAACATTTGCCCAGTCAATATTAATAAAGTTCATTACATCGATTACAGCTGCTAAATCAATTTCTTGAACTAATACAGTTACAGATACATACATTGATGTTTTAATTGAAATAATTGAAATTGTATAGAAGATAATTATAAAACTTAATACTTTGGCTAAATCATATCCTACTTTACCTACATTATATTCTTCCGACATAACTAATTGATAAATTCCAAAGATTGAAATTACAATATAAATTATTGAAATTAACAATATTGCTAACATCATGAAAATTAATAGTAAACTAATTAATCCAGAAAATGCCGGAATAAATTTTAAGTGTAAGTAGATACTAAATGCTGAAGCAATAATTACACCACAATAGTTGAATACCGAATTATACTTTTCAAGTCTAGTCGCAAATACTTTAATTACAATTAAACTTACAAGACTTGCAACTGCTGAGCCAATAGCGATTGTTACTAATAATGTATTAACAACACTTGCAGTATTATTTGCGAGTTGTAACACTGAATTGAAGTTTTGTACATCCTGTGATGGGATGAATGATGCTACCATCTGTAATTGCGATGTGATCTGCGTAAAGTCATTTACAAAAAACGACACATCAATAATATTAATTATGTACATAATCACACTGATGATGATTAGTCCTAATAATCCTTTATTTATATTCTTTATAGTCATAATAACTCCTTTTTTAATATTATACTATAAGATTACTATTAATTATTTATTATAGTAAAAAAGAATGACTTAATAGCCATTCTTTCTCTTTTAATAATTTAAAACTCTCTTTAAGAACTCTTGCGTTCTCTCATGTTTTGGAGCTGTAAAAATTGTTTGCGGATCACTATCTTCTACAACTAATCCTTTATCCATGAAGATTACTCTATCACTAACCTCCTTAGCAAATCCCATTTCATGAGTAACAATAACCATTGTCATTCCTGATTTTGCTAACTTCTTAATAACTTCTAATACATCTCCCACTACTTCTGGATCCAATGCACTAGTCGGTTCATCAAATAACATATATTTAGGGTTCATACAAAGTGCTCTTGCAATTGCTACCCTTTGTTTCTGACCACCACTTAATGATGATACTTTAACATCTTTAAAAGATAACATCCCAACATCATCTAAAAACTTGTTTGCAGTATCTATTGCTTCTTGTTTTGGCTTCTTCATAACCTTGGTCTGTGCTAGAACACAGTTATCAATTACATTTAAATTATTAAATAAATTAAAGTGTTGGAATACCATACCCATTTGGCTTCTCACGATGTTAATATCAACATCACCACTTATTATCGCTTGTCCATCAACGTACACTTCTCCACTTGTTGGTTCTTCTAGTAAGTTCATACATCTTAATAATGTACTCTTACCACTACCACTTGGTCCTATAATTGTTACAACTTGCCCGTCTTCGATATCTAAGTTGATATCATCTAAAACCATTTTTTTCCCAAAATACTTCTTAATATTTTCTACTTTAATCATAACTTAACCGCCTCTTCAATATTTTGCATATTCATCATCTCTTCTGTGTTTTCACTATTTAAAAGTTTTCTCATTACAATATTCAATATTCTAGTTAAAGCAATTGTTAGTATTAAATAAATTACGGCTGAAATGAAATAAGCTTCTGTATATTGGTAACCTGTAGATGCAGCTTGCTTTGTTGCATAGAATAATTCTGATACTGCGATTACACTTAAAACTGATGAATCCTTGATGTTGACAATTAATTCATTTGCTAGAGCAGGGATTGTATTCTTTAAAGTTTGAGGAATGATAACATAAATGAATGTTTGAGTATTTGTTAAACCAAGTGATCTACCCGCTTCCATTTGACCCGGATCAATAGCATTAATCCCACTTCTTAAAATTTCTGCAATATATGCTGCTGTATTAAATGAAATAATAATTACACCGGCTGTATTCGGTTCCATGATATTTGCTGCAATTCCATAGAAGAATAACATTGCTTGAACCATCATTGGTGTCCCTCTAATAATATCAATATATACAATAGCTAACCAATTTGCACATTTCTTAAGTACCTTTATTATTGGCTTATCTTTGTAATGCACTTTTTGAATTCTTAACCCAACTACAACAAAACCAATTAGTGTCCCGAAGACTGTCCCTAGAATTGCTAAAATTAATGTTGTTTTTAGACCTTCAGCATATAGTGATTTATTACTTGAAAATAATGTCCAAACACCACTTAAAAAGTTTGTATCTTCCACATACTCACCGTTTGCTTTATCATTTGCTTCATCCATCATTTCAATTCTTTGTTTATTTGAAATATCACTTAGAATTGTATTAATTTCATTTAAGAAATCATCACTACCTTTTTTAATACCTAAAGCAACTCCTGAAAATTCAGCTGGAATTTCTAAATCATCAAGTAAGATATATATTAAGTCATCGCTACTATTTCCTTGTGATATCGCTGTTTCTTCTTCAGTAATGTATCCATCGATAGTTCCCGATTTTGTTGCTTGCATTAAGACATCAACACTTTCCATTGGCGTAACTATGTCTACTCCAGGCATCTCATTTAATAAATCCCCATGGAACGTACCTAACTGAGATGATAACTCTGCTCCTGCAAAGTCACTAGCATTTGCATGCCCTGCATACTGGCTATCAGCACCCATTACAATTCCCATTGTAAGATTGTCATCGTAATAATTTTCTGAAAAATCAATTTCTTTTTGTCTTTCTGGTGTTGCACTCATACCAGCAACTATTGCGTCAATTTGACCACTGTTTAAAGCTGGAATTAATCCATCAAAAGAAATTACTTTTACTTCAACGTCAACACCTAGAGCATCAGCAATCTCACTTGCAATCATAATATCATAACCATCACAATACGACGTACTATCAGCTATTTGAACTGCTGTGTCAGACGCATTTTCTTTTGTGGTTGTAAACGCATATGGTGCATACGCACAATCAGTCCCAATTGTAAAAGTACCATCTTCTAATTGAGCATAAGTTTCGCTAGCATTAAACTGTAGCGGTAAAGTCATCATTAACATCATGATGATTGTAAATAGTTTTCTCATTATCTCTCCCATTATTTAATTTCTAAAATAATGAGCTACTCCGAGTAATATCACAAACTAAAAAGTTAATAGTTCTAATTTTATAAGCTTTGTCGATTATATGTTTCAACACTTACACTAGTCATACTTCCTCCAATTTATCACAATCTCTAAACAATGTAAGTTAGAGTTTGATTATTTCGTATAAAAAAAGCAAGTCATAAAAATGACTTGCTACCAATTAGATGTTGAAACTTTAAAAATAAGTATATAAAGTGTGATGGTATGGCAGCTTCTCATCACTTAGTTCCAGGACTATAGTCTCAATGCCGTCGGCCTTAGGCTAAACTATAAAGGGAACTCCTTCAACAATCATAGTATATCACATAAAAATACTAAAATACATTTTTTTTACTTTTTAACTTTTTTTTAAATAAACTAGATTCAAACCAGGCTTATTATTCATCATACTCGTAGTATTCACGAAGCGCAACATCTTTTTGTCGGTCTTCTATTCTACGTTTTTTTCTAACTTTTTGTTTCTTCGATAAGTACTTACGTTTTTTATTTTCCGGGACATTTTGTTTATGGTATTCACTACGACTTTTTTCAAGTAAACGAATATCCATTTGATCTAACTCTACTTTTGACCAAACATCTTTGTGTTCCTTTGGTGTTGTAGATATAACTTGAATGTATAGATCACGTCCGCTTAATATTTCAAACAATTCTCGTTCAGTATATCTATTTTTCTTATTATAAATATCCTTTGCAAATTCACGCATAAACTTTCGTTCTTGAATTGTTGAATCGTTATCATCATATTCAAAGATATCTTCATCAATTTCATAACTAATCTTTAATGACTTAGGTTCATATTTTTCAATTGTAGTTAATTTCTCAAAATCCGAAATCTCATCTTGATATTTTGAGAATAAGTTCTTATGCCTAAGAATTCGATACTCATCATCAAACCCTTTTTCATATATAAAAACTTTTTTGAATTCATTCTTATTTAGTTTAAGAAATTGCCTAAGCGGCATATATGTATATTCATGATGATCTGTTGCATGCAATTGTTGAGCATTAACAAATCCAATATCTTTAGCAATACGCTCGATATTTTTCTTCTTGATTTCCACTTTAGTATATTTATTCTTCTTATTATGCTCTATAGGTACTTCAATTAGCTTAAAATATCTAAACAAATGATCTTCTTTATCAAGAATCACATTATATTTATGCTCATCATTAATTGCAAATGAGTAACTTGTAATATCCTCATCATTAGCTAATGCCGAACTAATAAGCTCTATAACATCAACACTTTCAAGCTTATCAAGGTTATCTATCTTGTTATCTTCTAATTTAACTTTAAATATCCATTTACTCATATTAGCTCCTTATTTATATTATAACTAATATTTTATTTAATTTGAAATTATAGTATATATAACGTGCCACTATGCTATACTAGTATCGAGCCGATATCATTCCGTAGGACTGCCAAAACAACTTCGGTTGTTGTTCCTGCGAAGAAAATAAATCTTCGGATTGTTTTTGGAGTTACACGTAAGTGTAGCTTCTTTTTTTTGTCTTAACTCTAATCTAATATATAAAGAAAATGTACTAGCAGTTGCTAGTACATCTTTTTTATTCATGTAATGATTGACCATTTGATTCAATTACTTGCTTATACCAATGGAAACTTTGCTTTTTATATCTTTCTAATGTACCACTACCATCATCATGACGGTCAACGTAAATATAACCATAACGTTTCTTAAGTTCAGCTGTTGATGCACTTACTAAGTCAATACATCCCCAAGACGTATATCCCATTACTTCAACACCATCTTCAATCGCCTCTTCTACTTGAAGTAAATGTTGTTTTAAGTAATCAATACGGTAGTCATCATTAACTGTTTTAGTTCCATCTTCTAGTTCAATTAATTCATCTACAGCACCTAAACCGTTCTCTACGATGAATAAAGGCTTTTGGTATTTATCCCAGAACATATTTAATACATAACGAATCCCTTCTGGATCAATTTGCCATCCCCATTCACTTGCTTTTAAGTGTGGGTTAGGAACACCACCAAGCAAGTTACCAATACCAGTTTCAATATCTTTATCAGCCGTCGCACACACACTAACATAGTAACTAAATGAAATGAAGTCTACAGTATTTTCTTTTAATAGCTCCGCATCACCTTCAGACCATTTAATCTCAATGTTGTTTTCACGTAAGTAACGGTTCATGTAACCTGGGTATTGTCCACGTACATGGATTTCTGTGAACATTTCATTCATGTGTGTTTCATGCATTGCTTCAATAACATCAGCAGGTTTTGGAGTCAATGGATAAACAGGCATACTTAGTACCATACATCCAACTTGATATTCACTACTAATTTCATGGGCAAGTTTAGTAGCTAATGCACTTGCTACCATTTCATGGTGAACCGCTTGATATAGATCACTCTTAGATAATTGTTCTTTTGGTGTATTAATTCCCCCACTCATAAATGGTGCGTGTAACACGGAGTTAATTTCATTAAAAGTTAGCCAATATTTAACTTTACCTTTATACCTTGTAAACACAGCACGTACATATCGTTCATAGAATGTAATCATTTCTCTGTTTACCCATCCATCATACTCTTCAGCTAAGTATAACGGCGTTTCATAGTGTGATAATGTTACTAATGGTTCAATTCCATATTTTAAACATTCATCGAATACACGGTCATAAAACTCTAAACCTTTTTCATTAGGCTCAAGTTCATCACCTTTAGGGAAGATTCTTGACCATGCAATTGAAACGCGGAATGTTTTAAATCCCATTTCAGCAAGTAGCGCAATACCTTCTTTATAACGATTATAGAAATCAATCCCAATTAATTTCATATTATCTTCTGTTGGTCCTTCTACTCGGGGTTTAATTCCACCATCTGGTGTTACATCTTGAATAGATAATCCTTTACCATCTACATTGTAAGCACCCTCCATTTGGTTGGCAGCAGTTGCTCCACCCCATAGAAAATCTTTTGGAAAACTCATATATTTACTCCTCTTTATTGTTTATTTATACACAAAGTATATCAATAACTATAAAATCGGTTTCTTCAAAATTCTGAACATTTGTACAAAATAATTAGTTCTCAAAAAATTGTTTAATTTGATCTAACTTCTGAATTGCGTCACTACGCCCTAGGTCATACATCGCTTGTAATTTTTCGGGATCTTTTTCAGTTCTTTTTAAACCTAAATCTTTACTTGGTCTAATAATAAGGGCATTACCTAAGTGTTCTTGTAATTCACAATATTCAACACTTTGGTTATAAACTTTGTGACGATTTAACATTGAACTTGCAAGGTTCGGATAATTTTTTAGCATCACTTTGGTTACTGGTTTATTTGCTTTCGGTTTTATATATCCTTCAGGTCTTGTTAAGACTACAATATTTTTTGCTACTTGTTTTTGTAACATCCATTTAAGTGGGATTGGATCTGCAATTCCACCATCAAGGTGTAAACCATCGCCAATAGCTACAGGATTTGAAACCCCGGGCATAGATGCTGAAGCACGAATCCATTCTACATCTTCGTCAGTACCGCTAGCTAGTAATTGATAATGAGGCTTACCAGTTTCGACATTTGTAGTCACTACAAAAAATTCACTTGGGTTTGCAGCAAATGTTTCTCCATCAAATACATCTAATTCATTTGGTAATGTGTGATAAGCGAATTCAACATTGTATAAATCACCTGTTTCGATTAAAGATTTGATTCCACCTAAACGAGGATCACCACAGTACTCTAAATTATATCGAATTACACGTCCAATTTGTTTTGACTTGTAGTTACATCCAAATGCTGCACCAGCAGACACTCCTACAATCTTTTCAAACTCATATTCATTTTCCATTAATACATCCATGACACCAGCAGTGTACATTCCGCGCATTGCGCCGCCTTCTAATACTAGTCCTTTTTTACTCATATTGCTCCTTTAATAGATTATAGCAAATGCCAAACCACTAATTTGTGATTTGGCATTTATATTAAGCTATTAAGGTTTGACAATCTTCTACAAATTCATCCATATCTACGTCGAATGATAAGTAGTTATATTCTTTTCTAATCGCATCTAATTGTAAACTGTAATCTACTTTCATCTTCTGACTTAATGAGAAAATTACACGATTACCACTTTTACGACTATCTACAAGACCGCTTTCAACAAGAGCTTTTAAACTCCTTGAAGTATCAACTTGTGATAAACTTGTTAATTCAATGATGTGCAGCTGACAAAAGTCACTTATTGTTAGTGCGTAAATCACCTTCAATCTTTTATCATTAGCCAATGCTTTCAATTCGTTTAAAATCATCTTTATCTCCTTTTTGCGTATTCACGTTTCAAATGTAGAGCATTTAATACTACAATTATAGAACTGAATCCCATAAAAATTGCAGCCCAGATCATATTTAGCTGACCGAAGGCAGCAAGTGGAATTGCAATAACATTATATGAAAATGCCCATACAAAGTTGTGTTTAATATTACGTCTAGTAAGTGTTGATATCTTAATACCTTCAACTACTAAATTAAGATCATCTTTAAGTAGTGTTACATCACTTGCTGCAGTTGCAACATCACTACCTTCTGATACACTAATACCAACATCTGCGTATTTAAGACTAATACTATCATTAATACCATCACCAACGAAACCAATCATATGTCCATTTTCTTTAATCGATTTTAATATGTCTGTTTTATCTTCAGGTTTACATTTTGAATAGTATGTATCAATATCAAGTTCTTTGGCGATATATTCAACAACTTTTACATTATCACCACTAATTAATACTGGTTCAATACCAAGTTCTTTTAAGTTTCTAATTACTTGTTTTGATTCCTCTTTAATTTGATCACGCATTGCGTAATATCCAACAAACTCATCATTAACTATTATAACACTAACCGTTAATGCTTGCTCTTCTAAGTTTCTGACAAATTCTAAATCTTCATGTCTCGTTAACACATTAGAACTTCCGATTACAATCTTATCATTTCCAATAGTTGCCTTAATTCCAAGACCTGGTACTTGTGTAACCTCTGGCTCCAAATCTGTTGAGTCAATATCAATAAAGTTAACTAAAGCTGTTGATATTGGGTGTGTAGATTGAATTTCAACTGCATATAGCATTTCTTCATATTGCTTTGGTAAATCATATTTTACTACTTCCATATTACCATTAGTTAATGTACCTGTTTTATCAAAAGCTACAACATCTAGTTTATCTGCAAGTTCAAAGAACTTAGCTCCTTTATATAAAATACCTTGTTTCGCACTAATTGAATTACTAACCATAATTGATGTGGGTGTCGCAAGACCAAGCGAACATGGACAAGAAACAACTATTACAGCCATCGCATGTTCAAAGGCAATACTAAAGTCACCTAATATTACATACGTTGCAATTAACGTTACAAGTCCAATTAACAAAATAAATGGGACAAAGATTGTTGCTACTTTATCAGCTATCTTTTGAAATTTAGTATCGATAAGTGAGGCTTCCTCAACACTGTTAATAATTTGATTAATATAATTATCTTCAGCTAACTTCGTTGTCTTAACAATAATTTGTGCCCCTTGATTTAATGTACCAGCTGTTACTTCATCACCTATTGTTTTAGAAACAAAGTTTGACTCCCCAGTCAGCATTGATTCATCAACACTTGTACTACCTTCAATGATAATCCCATCCATGTTAATTTTTTCATGAGGATTTACAACATATTCGGTTTCTACTTCGGTAAAGTTAATATCTTTGAAAGATCCATCACGAAGGCGTACTTCATTATTTGTTAATTCAGTTAACTTACTGACTAAATCATTTGTTTTATCTTTTACACGTGACTCAATTGTTTTACCAATTAATACAACTGTAATAATAATTGCAGCTACCTCAAAATAGACTGGTTCCTCACCACCATATTTAATTAATAAGTATAGTGAATAGAAATATGTCAATGTAGTACTGAAAACTACTAAGAAATCCATTCCCAACATTTTTTTCTTTAAACTGTTATAAGCACCAATATAGTATCTACGCCCAATGTAAAATTGAATCACAGTTGCTAGTATTAATGTTGCTGCTGGTGATATCAGAAAATGGAAAGCAGTTAAACCATAAATATGCGCTACCATCCCATACAGCAATGGAATCGCTATTAATATTGAAATTAATAAATCATATTTTCTGAAATCAAAACGTGATTTTTGCTCATCATCGTCTGCTGGATAACCAACACTCTTCAATACTCCTTTAATCTCCTCAAGACTTTGCTCTGTTTGAACATAAACTTGATTAGAGACAACACTTACTCTTACATCTGCCTCAGGGTACTTATCGTTTATCCCTTTAGTAATTGTCATTGCACAGTTACTACAACTTATTTTACTTACTTTAATTTTATATACACTCATGATATCTCCTTACAAAATATATTTTAACATACATTTTTCTGTATATAGTTTTTGTTACATAAAAAAAGTAAGATTACACTTACTCTCTATTTTCCCTAATCATATTTTCTTCAAATAAATACATTACTTCTAATTTTGTTTTGGCAATCTCTTTAGATATTTCAAAATTCATGAGCGCTGGTAATTTATATAATTTAGAGTGAAAATGACCAATTGCAGTGTCATCACTTTTATCATCTGCAATGTAAATAGGACGATTAACTGACACCGAGTATTCAATCGTACGTGCGATACCAGTTGCTCCTAAAGCATCTAAACGATCAGCATCTTGCACAACCATTGCTTCCACTGATTCAAGCTCTAAGTTTTTAGAATAAGAAATTGTATTACAAATTTTTAAAATATGTTCTACTTTAACTTGCTCTAAACCAAGACCAGTCCTTAAGAATTCCTCTAGTTCTATTATCTCACTATCGATATCATCAACTACCTTGCGATCAATCAGATCATGAACATATGCACTAATAACACATATATCATAATCACATTCTACTTCTTTAGCTATTAACTTTACATTATTAACTACTCTATATGCATGATCATAACCATGGCCATTTGTATTACCGGCTAACTTAGTTTTCACATGCTCTTTAACTAACTCAAAATTCATTTTTCTCCTTAAAAAAAAGTAAGTATTGCTACTTACTTCCAAAATCCTTTTGCATCTTTTTTCAGTTCGATACTAAATAATACCATTTGTGATAAAAGTTCAAAATCTATTTCTTGGTTATATTTAATCTTAAAAGTTTTTAAGTTCATTCCATAACCATTTTCAATAATTCTTTCTCTAAAGAAATCTAGTGCTTCTGCTTCAAATGCAAGTGTGAAGTGAGCTTTAGCTACTGTCACTCCACAAATAAATGTTTCTTTATATTTGATCATTGGATTATTCCATGCATATAAGATATTAAGATTTTCATCTAATCCAACCAAATCATCGTATAACTTAGCTACTAAATTACGGTTATTTAAGTCTTCTACTTTTTCAAAGTATAATTTAATTTTAGTTGCATCATCTAAGTCCTTAGCAATTTCATTACGAGGATTTTTCTTTTTCTTGTAATCAAAAATGTTTTTACATTTCAATTCCATTGCTTCTTTAACTTCATCAATATTTTTTAGACGAGTCTTTTCTGTCTTAGCATTGAAAACATGTCCAATAAAAATCTTTTTATAGCTAGGTGCTAAACTTTCAAAATGTTCTAATTCTGAATCAGATAATAACTCAATTAATTCTTGTTCGTGCTCCATATAATCTCCTATTTATTTTTATAACTTCTTTTAATAATTTGTTTAAAACTACTCGTACTATAGTTAAGTAACCCCTCACGATATACCGGTGCTAGAACTTTATATAGAACTATAACTGTTATCGCTTGTAACGTAATACAAGCCCCAAATACAACTAATGATATATCTTCTGATAAATATAGTGATGGTGCAAAGAACGGCGTAAAGAATGGGAAGTATACGAGTATTTTTGCTAAAGCCTCAATCCCAATCATCGAAATCATGTACGGCACTAATAATAATATAACAATTGGCCCATTTGCTTTTTGATAATCTTCATAAGATGTTGTCATCGCAGCGGCTACAGCGGCAATTATTTGGAATAACAATACTGCAAGCAGTCCAGATAAAACTGTGAAAATGATAAATATTAGCAATTGGAAATTAACTGCTATATCAAGCGTTTTCAATAACTCTAGTAATTGATCTACAAGTACTCCAACAGTATCAGGATTTGACATGTATAAAATAACAATTCCAAGTATTGCACCAATTAATATCGTTAAGATAATAGATACTAAAAAGATAAGTGTTGAACATACCTTAACTAACATATGAACATGTGGTTTAGTATTAGTTATAATAACTTCCATTGCACGGGAACTCTTCTCTTCAAAAATCTCACTACCTAATAATTGGAATCCGAAAATAATAATCATATAAATGATAAACGTATTAGCAAACCCAACAGCACCTAGAACTGAGTTATTATCATTATCTTCGGCAAACTTATTTGTATATTCAAATTCACTATTAGCACGTGTAATTTCCATTTGTGTATGGACATCTAAACCATTAATTACATCTGTCATTCTAACTTCATTAATTACTGCATTTAACCCATAGCTATCTTGCATTCCGATGTTAAAATCAGATGTTATTTGATTATTATCCAAATCGATAATTAGTTCAGTTACATCATCCTCATTACTCATCTTAGTAATAACTTGGTCTGTCTCGTCAATAATTTCAACATTACTAAAGTTAGTACTAAGAGCATCGGCCACCTTCCCTGGTGGAGTAATATATACAACATCTGCTATTTGATCATTTACTTCTTCACTTTCAATTAAGTTAAGAGCAAGCTGACCACCAAACCCAATTAGTAATAGTGGAAATAAGAAAAGTAATGCATAACTAATTACTTGCTTGCGACCAGAGAATTTAGGTTTAAGTGAATATTTCAAAAGTACTTTAAAGTTCTTCATCATTCCTCCTAACTGCGTTAATTACTAAGTCTTCTAAACTTGGAAGTTTTACATCAAACTTTCGTATACGCATAGCTGATAATAAGCTAAATAGCTGGTCAATATTTTGATACGAGTCGATTTTAATTTTATATAAATTACTATCATTAGTAATACTAATGATGAAATCAACTTGTTCTAAACTATGAAGGTCATCTAATGATTCAACTTCTACAATATATTCATTTCCCGCACGTTTGATTTCATCTATATTACCCTCAAGTAGTGGCACACCTTTTTCTAGAAAGATTACATCTTTAGAAAAACTCTCTACATAGTCTAATCGGTGAGAAGAGAAAATGATCATAGTACCGGTTGCCGTTAAACTCTTAATCGCCTCGGCAATCAGTTTAATATTAATTGGATCTAAACCACTAAATGGCTCATCTAAAATTACTAAATCAGGCTCATGTAGAATACTAGAAATAAATTGTACTTTTTGTTGATTCCCTTTTGATAGTTCTTTAATCTTACTATCACGATTATCTGTTAACTCAAAATATGATAACCAATGATCAATTTTCGGTTCAAGTTCTCCTCTTGTTTTTCCCTTTAGTTCACCAAAGAAATATAATTGCTCGGCAATTGTGTATTTAGGTAATAAACTTCGTTCCTCTGGCAAGAACCCAATACGATTACTGTCATCGATTGATATATCCTTTCCATCTAATAAAATACGACCACTATCAGGTTTAAAGATTCCCAAAATCATCCTGAAAGTAGTCGTTTTACCTGCGCCATTCGTTCCTAATAAACCTAGTATTTCCCCACGGTTAATTTCAAACGATAAATTATCGACTGCTATTTTAGAGCCAAATTGTTTCTGTACGTTGACAACTTGTAACATATCTCCTCCTTGTATATCTTATTATATCATAGTAGTGTGCTATCAATGCGATTTACCAATATGATTTTCCTGAACATTGAAGTAAAAAAAGAAAGGTATATACCTTTCTTAATCTGCAACTTATAAAACTTTGTACTTATACTCTTTACCTTTAATTGTAAAAGTCCCATTTAAACTATTAACTTCATCAATTTCAGTAGTATATTCCACATCATTAAAAACGCTCTTTAACTTGATTCCATGCTCTTCTGTAATGATGTAATAGTCTGCCTCACTGTTAAATACATAACCACCAGCTGTTCCTTGTCCCATTGAATATACTTTATTTGATTTAACTTCAAATGTGTCTTTATCTAATCTAACTTTTGTTTCCATACTACCTCCTCTTTATTTAGATTATAGCATAAAACAAAAAAATTTAAAGTCATCCTCTATGTACTAAAAGTAGATTAAATACTGAAAATAGATTACCAAAACAACAACTAATATAGTTTTAGCAATACTTCTCCTTTTAAACTTTTGTCTATCAGCTTCACCTAAACACACGTTTCTATTTGCATATACAAATTTATCATTTACAATAAATAGATTTAAACTTCTATTAAAATTAAAAATCATGGATGTATTTAAGCTAAACTTGTCTACGTCATTTTTACTATACGTTGCCTGTCTTTGATTATTAAGTATCGACTTTCGCGCTTTAAATAAGTGTAGTGTACATACTATTTCATAAATAAGTAATAATGGAAATAAGAGAATCAGAATATCAAAAGTGAGTAGCCCTAAAATACCAGTAGTATCATATAAATAAAATTGTGAAAAGCCACTTCGAATATATCCTATTAACAAATAACTGGAAAGTATAAAAATCATATAAAATTGCAACTGATTAAAAAAATCCAACCCTCCTCAATACCACCCATACTACGAGCCTTATAGACTTTATGCTTCTTACAACTATAATAAACATAGATAATGTCATTCAAATTTTCCTCAAGTAATAAATCTCTTCTAGTTTTCTTAATTCTTTTCATCTTATCAACTCCTCAATATACTCTATATTATGACTGCAATAAGACAATTTAATATAAAAAAACAGCTTAACTAAGATTCTTAGTTAAGCTGTTTAATTAATTATTAAAAATAATTTTGGCAGGGCTAACAGGATTCGAACCTATGCATGACGACACCAAAAAACATTGGCTTACCGCTTGGCGATAGCCCTGTATTTTCCATACTATCCCTTAACAATTCTATTATACACTAAATTCTATTACTAGTATTTAAGTGTAAATACAGAATTTTATAAAATACTGTAAATTCCATCTTCAATATTATAAACATTTGTAAACCCGGCTTTAACTAGTTCTTTTGCAACAGTTCCTGATCTATTACCACTGCGACAAACTAGTACAATATTTTGATCTTCATTATAGTTAGAAGTAATCTGATCGACAGCTACTGTACTATCAATATTTATAAAAATGTCATCTATTCCATCGACTTGAAACTCTTCATTTGTACGCACATCAATAAATACATAATCATCCTTATTATCAACCATTTGTATATATTCATCTTTGCCAATATTTGTATATGATTCGCTACTACAACCTACTAGTACAATTGTAAGAGCAAAAATAGCTATAATTAATTTTTTCATAAGTCCTCCAATATGTAAATATTATAGCATTATATTTTATAAGATTGCAATTTAAAATAACCATACAGTTATATAGTTATCTGAAATAATTAATTCTATTATGATTAATTTTCATATTTATTAGATACAATTAAATATTATATAAAAAAACAGCTTAACTAAGATTCTTAGTTAAACTGTTTTAGTAGTGCATTACTGCAACTTAATATTGGCACCATATGGTTCAAATTAATGGAACCATAATTACATATAAAAGATGTAGTGCACACCTTTCCTATGAACTAATTATATCACTATTGATTCCAAAAATAAACCCTAAATTTAATAAATTTTTAGTTCCCAACAGATTAATCTTTTATCTTCATAAACTATATCAACTATTTCAACTTTACTAGTAAATTTTTAAATTGTTACTCTTCTTTATCATATAAATCATCAAACTGTTTTTTGGTTATAGTTCCCTCGCAAAGTAATTATTCAAGTTTTGTTATTACTACATCAACACTGCCTTCTCTTCTAGTTCATGACAAGGTAATGTTTTTTAAACTAATTTTGAATACTGCTTCTTTAAATCTACTTTCAAATCTAAATCGTAGTTAACTGTAATTTTTACTTATTCTCTCTTAGCTAATATATTATTTTTTACTTTTATACAATTCTTCCTAGTTACCATTATAATATATAATCAATTATTTAATTTATATCTAGCTATTGTACTTTTCATTCCACTCTTCTAAACTATCTAAAATCGGAACTAAAGCTTGGCCTGCCTCAGTTAAACTATATTTACCATCATTGTTATTAGCAATCTTATATAATCTTAGTTCTTTTAAAGTTCGAGATACTTGGACACTGCTAATAAAGTCAAATTCAGCTTCGATTTCACCAAATGTTTTACTATCCTCGGCTAGACTGAAAATAAACACTGATGCATATCTTGATTTGATTATTTTGATTGCATGATATACATCACAATCCATTACATTACACTTTTCCATTACTGCCTCCACTACTATTATACTTTACTTACAAAAATGTAAGTAGATAAATTAGAGCAACAGCGCTATACTAGATATGAAACGAGGTATAAAAAATGAAAAATAAATTAATTGTAATCACTGGAGCAAGCAGTGGGTTCGGATATGAAATGGCTAAATTATTTAATAATAAAGGATATAGCTTATTGCTATTAGCAAGACGTGAAGATAGATTAAAAGAGATCACAGAAGAACTTAATAGTGAAAATGTAATGTATACAAAAGTTGATGTGACAGACTTTGATAGTATGCAAACTGCAGTTACTGCTGCTGAAGCTAAATTTGGACCAGTTGACTTATTAGTAAACAATGCTGGAACAATGTTATTAGGTGACGTATTAAACCAAGATCGTAATGAATGGCAAACAATGTTAGATGTAAACGTAACTGGTGTATTAAACGGGATTCAAATTGTTGCACCTCAAATGAAAGCAGCAAAAACTGGAACTATTATTAATGTTAGTTCATTAGCAGGCGTAAAAACGTTTGGAAATCACGCAGCTTACAGCGCAAGTAAATTTGGAGTTCACGGAATTACTGAGACAGTTAGACAAGAACTTTCTCCATTTAATGTTCGTGTTGCAACAATCTCACCAGGTGCTGCTGAAACTGAATTATTATCACATACATCTAGTCAAAAGATTAGAGATGGTTATGTTGATTGGAAACAAACGATGGGTGGATCAAGTATGGATCCGAAAGCAGTTGCAAATTCAGTATTATACATGTATGAATTACCACAAAATGTAAATATTCGTGAACTACAAATTGCCCCAACTATGCAAGTAGATTAAGAAAAAAGAATCTAATTGAACAGAACCCAATAAAGTAGAATTTTAAATAAAAGAGCCGAATCTCACTAACTTGAGTTTCGGCTTTTATTATAATGGTACTATAAAGTTAAGTTGGGTAACCAACATTCCATTTACGGTTTATCGGCTACCCTATTTTATATTTATTAAAAAGTTTCTTTTCTTTAAAATTAGTTAGATCATACATTTGATTAAACAGAATTACTCCTTTCTTCAATTCACTAAACGAATAGTTATTACTTTTAACTTTAGTAGTTAACCCTGTATACCCTATGTCACGTAAATAGTTAATACTTTCAATCCATTATGTCAAGTTCTTATAGATACATAAGCATCTCAGGCGCTATTTGAATTTTCATATATTAACTTCCCTTTCCAACATTTACTATATTTATTATAGTCTACCATAGCAATTAACGACAACTTGAATATAAAAAACAGCTTAACTAAGATTCTTAGTTAAACTGTTTAATTAATTATTTAAAATAATTTTGGCAGGGCTAACAGGATTCGAACCTGTGCATGACGACACCAAAAACCGTTGCCTTACCGCTTGGCGATAGCCCTGTATTCTTTGAATGGTGGAGGGGAAGGGATTCGAACCCCTGAACCCGAAGGAATTGAGTTACAGTCAACCGCGTTTAGCCACTTCGCTACCCCTCCACGTTATTCAATTAAATGGTACCCGAGACCGGACTTGAACCGGTACGCTATTGCTAGCACAGGATTTTAAGTCCTGCGTGTCTGCCTATTCCACCACTCGGGCATACGTAATTTTCGTACACATTAAGTATATCATGTGGCAATACTTTTGTCAAATAAAATATAAAAAAAATCGGATAAAATTATCCGACTCTTAAATTATTTAATTACAGCGTTTAGTAAATCGCCAACAGTTGTAATTGCAGCCATTACTTCATCTTCTAAAGTGATTCCTAATTCATCTTCATATTCAACTACCATTTGGTATAAATCAATTGAATCTGCTTTTAAATCATTTTTGAATTCTGTTCCATCAGTAATTGATGACACTTCTACATCAAATCTTGATGCAATTTCACTAATAATACTATCTCTATTTAATTCCATTATATCTCCTATTTTAAATTTTTTAAAAAGTTACTATCTACCATTTCATCAGCAGATCTAAAAGCGTTTTTGAACGCTAAACTATCACTGCTTCCATGTGCTTTTAATAAAATTCCATTAACTCCGAACACAGGTGTTGCCCCTAATTCACGATAGTCAAATCCAGCTTTCATCTGCTTCAAACTATCTTTAACAAGTAAAGCCGACAGTTTTGTTTTTACATTCTTTAAGAAAGCTTTCTTAAGTTCATTATTAAATACTGCAACAGTTCCCTCAATCGATTTTAATAAGATGTTTCCACCAAATCCATCAATCACAAGGACATCTGCTTCAGTTGTTAAAACTTCACGAGCCTCTACGTTCCCAATGAAGTTTATATCTTCGTCTTTTAAACCGTAGAATGCGTCTTTATATAAAGCACTACCTTTTCCATCTTCGCTACCTACATTAACTAATGCTACTTTAGGTTCATCAAGTTTATAAATACTACTCATAAATTGAGATCCTAGCGTTCCATATTGAACTAGGTGTTCTGGTTTTGCTTCTACATTTGCACCTAAATCTAAAATTAATGTTGGTCTAGTTTTTGTACTGCTCGGCATTAATCCCCCAAGTGCAGGACGCTCAATACCAGGAATTCTTCCGACAATGAAAATTCCTGAAGCAACTAATGCACCAGTGCTACCACTAGATACGAAACAATCGATATTTCCTTTTTTCAAAGCAGTTGCACCAACTACCATAGATGAATCTTTCTTACGACGCAACGCAAGAGCAGGTTCTTCTGAATTTTCAATAACTTCTGTTGTATGAACAACTTCAATATTTTGATTAGTATCTAAACCATATTTAGCTAATAACGGTTTAGCTTCTTCTTGGTTACCAAATAACTTAAAGTTAGACGTAGTTTTTGATTCTTTAATATATTGACTTAAGCCTTCAATAACTACTTCCATTCCTTTATCAGCACCATGTAAATCAAATCCAATTACATTACTCATTTGAATCTCCTTTTCGCTTGATGATTAATATTAAACCAAATACAAACATTGCTAGTGAAGTCATCTGAGCAACTTTAATTGGGCCAAACATTAATGCATCTGTTCTCATCATTTCAATAAAGAAACGAATGAATCCATACCACATTAAATAGAATCCAGTAATAATACCATATCTATTTCTAAATTTTGGACGGATTACAACCATCATGATTATAAAACCAATAATATTCCATGTTGATTCATATAAGAAGGTTGGATGATAGTATACACCATCTATATGCATACCATTAACAATAAAATCTGGTAAATGAAGTCCATTTTGTAAAAACTCTTTTGTAGTTTCTCCACCGTGAGCTTCACTATTCATGAAATTACCCCAACGACCAATAGCTTGACCTAATAATAGAGAAGGTGCTGCCAGATCGGTAAGAGTGAATACATTCATTCCACGCTTTTTTGCATAGTAATACAGGTAACTTGCCCCACCAATTATTCCACCGTGAATCGCAAGTCCTCCATGCCAAACTTTAATAATCTCACTTGGGTTTTGTAAATAATATGTTCCATCAAAAATAACATACCATAAACGCGCACCTAGAAAACTAAAAATCATTAAATAGAACAACATATCATAAAATTGTTCTTCTTCAAATTTGTGCTTTGTTGCTTCCTTTGCACCGATGTACGAACCGATAATTAACCCCGATACAATAAATAAAGCGTACCATGTGATTGAGATCGGTCCAAGTTGTATTGCTATTGGATCCATATTATTCCTTTCCTGAAATTAAGGTTTGCTTTAAGTCATTAATAAACTGCTCAGTTTCATCTAAGTTATATTCAAATTTTAATTGATAGTTAGAGACTGCAATTTCAATTAAGTTTGCTATTGAACGTCCACCACTTACAGGTAGTACTGTTTTTCTAACATCAACTTCTAGATAGCTTTCATGTTTCCAGTCGTTTCCAAGACGATCAACTTGATCACCAGCAGGGACTATTTCTACAACTACATCTAGCTTACATTGGGGCGCTACACTAGCAATCCCAAAGTGTTGTTGAATATTAATGATTCCAATTCCACGAATCTCCATACGATTCTTTAATAAATCAGGTGCTTCACCAATTAATTCATCATCATCAAGTTTCTTGATAATAATAGCATCATCAGCAATTAATGAGTGACCTTTTTTAATAAGTTCTAGGGCAACCTCACTCTTACCAATTCCACTTGCTCCTTTAATTAAAACTCCACTACCGTTAATATTTAAAAGTACCCCGTGTACTCTTGTAGTCGGTGCTAGGTGATACTTTAAAACCTTGTGAATATCCCCTACTGCACGTGTTGTATTTTTATCATGAACAGCTAAAGCAATTCCCTTTTGTTCAGCTAACTCAATGAATTCATCAGTCGGTGCATAACCATGGGCAAATACAATTAATGGTGTTTCCGAGTTTAATATTTCATCTTTCTTTTTGATATCAATATTATTACTCATTAAATATTCCACTTCTAATTTTCCATACATTTGAATACGCTCGTATGGGAAGTGTTCACTTTTTGTTACTAACGTAAGTCCTGGTCTTGCAACCTCCTCACTCGTTAATACACGTTTCGCTGTGTCTTCACTTGTTACTAACTTAAGTCTTTTTACCTTAGCTAGTAACTGCTCTACTGTCATCGTTGCTTTCATTATTTCTCCTCAAATAAATTCTTAAAATATGGTATATAAATTTTATCAATGTCACCAGCACCTAATAAACAGATAACTTGCTCATCGATTGATAAATCAATTTCTTCAACTGTATCGATTAAAACACCGTTATTTATTTCTCTAACTTTATCCTTTAAAGTATCAATTGAAATTTCACCTTTTTGTTCTCTAATAGATCCAAAAATTGGAGCTAAAAATAAACTATCAGCTGCTACTAATGTCTCTGCAAATTCATCTAAAAACTCAATTGTTCTAGAATATGTATGCGGTTGAAATAGAACCGTTAACTTACGATTTGGGTACTGTTGTCTAACTGCATCTATTGTTAACTCAATTGCTGTTGGGTGATGTGCGTAATCATCGATTAACGTAATATTTCTAGTTTCAGATAATTCGTACTTTTCAAAACGACGTTTCGCACCGGTAAAGTGTGAAAGATTAGCTACTAGTTCATCAATTGAGTGACCAATTAAATGACCAACTAATAAACTACTTAAAGTATTTTGAATCATATGATCACCATAGAAAGGTAGGTTGTAGTTACCTAATAACTCACCCTTAAAGAATAAATCAAAATCAAATCCATTAGCTGTTTTATTAATTGAACCCATGTACATGTCTGCGTTAGGATTTTGTTTTGAAAAGTAATAGAATTTATTTCCATTTTCTTCCAAACGCATTGATGGTTCATCATCCATGTTAACAATAACATTTTTTGAGTTGTTTGCAAACGTTTGGAATGTATTAATTACATCATCTAAATCTTTAAAGAAATCCGGGTGATCCATCTCTACATTATTAATGATTGCATATTCAGGATTATAGTTATAGAATGTATTCTTATACTCACAAGCCTCAAATACAAATGTATAATCATTTTCATTTCCAAATCCATTACCATCACCAATTAAGTAACTTGGTCTAGTAGAAGATAACATTGAAACAATCATAGATGTTGTTGTTGTCTTACCATTTGTTCCAGCTACAGCGATTGAATGTTTATGTTCACTCGCAAACTTATTTAAATAGTTAAAGTATCTAATTACTTCAATTCCCTTTGCTTTAGCTGCAATAACTTGAGCATGATCATCAGCAAAAGCATTACCTAAGATTACTAAATCTGTACTTGCTTCAATATCACTCTCGAAACTTTCAACCTCAATCCCAACTGACTGTAATTTTTCATCAGTGAAAAACACTTTCTCAACATCGCTACCTTTTACATTATCTCCACGGTTCTTTAAGATTGTTGCAAGCGCACTCATCCCTGAACCTTTAATTCCAATGAAGTAAATATTCATCTCTCTCCTTATAAGTAATCTTGCCCAACTTGATAATCGTCAGATAAGATTTCGATTCCTGGATTTACTTGTTCTTTTCCTAACTCACGTAAAGAACAGATCATTCCATTTGAAGGTACATCAATAAGTTTTGAAGGTACAATTGACATTCCACTTGGCATAACTGCACCTACTTTAGCAACAATTACTTTGATTCCCTCAGTAACATTTGCAGCTCCACAAACAATTTGTGTTGTACCTGAGTTTAGCTTAACTTGACAAATATTTAGTTTTTCTGATTTTGGGTGCTTTTCAATTGATTCGATTAATCCAACCTCAAATGGATTTTCAATCTCAGTTCCAAATAAACTTGTTAATTCTGTTGGCATTGTTTTTGAATCATTTAATCCTGGATTCAATTCTAAGCCTAATTCAAAACCATTAACAGCAACTACATCATCACCATTTTTCATAACAGTAATATTTTCAGTCGTTGTTACTTCATTATGTTTTTTTGTAGTTGCCATTAAAACAACATCATTTTCTTTATTGTAATACGTTGATACAATCATTATTTTCTCCTTGATAATTCCATATGCAGTTTAATAAAATTAAGTATATGGGTATATTGTTTGTTTTGTCCATGTTTAAACTCTGCGATTAATTGATTATTATCGTATAGTTCAACTGATGGAAGTGTGTATATTTGATGATCTATTCCAGCCTGTGGGTTCTGATCGACGTCGATGAATTCAAATTTTACCATCGGAAATTCTTCAGTTAGTTTAGTGAAGTTACTTTTTAAAGCAAAACAATCTTTACAAGTTTCACTCGTAAAGATAAGACATTTATTAAGCACTACGTGATTGATACGAATTGAACATTAACGTTATATCCGTAATCCCTTCATCTAGCTTGCTATTAGGATATATCGCAACAATATAACTATCGTTTTGTCCTAGTAAAATTTCTGTATGTGAATCATCATACACCCACGCGTAAGTATATGTGATCACTCCTCCACTTGCAACTGATTGTCCATAGATTTTCTCTAAATCAGTATTCATTTTGTCGAAGAAATTTGTATTCAGCTCAACACCTTGTCCTAGGTAAAAAGTTATAATCGATTCCTTGTTGTAAACAACAACTGTATTATCTACAATTTCAAATTTATACCCTTGTGGTACATATAAAGAATAGTTATCTAAATATGTATTAGCTGCGATTGGCGGTGCAGCTAACATGTTTTGAACTTTTTGAGCTGGTTGCAACTCATCTTGTGTATTTATCTGAGCTTGCCATAATAGACCAATGATTATTATTAATAAGGCTATTATCAGTAGAAACTCTTCAATACGTACTGTTGATTTATTCATTTGTTAATCTACTTTCAATATATTTCTTTGCTAATTTAAGAGTTGAATCATAGTCATCTAGAGAAATAACACTGTTTTGTGTGTGTAAGTTTCTACCTGGTACACATAACGCACATGTTTTTACACCACTTCCAGTAATTTGAATTACATTCGCATCAGTTCCACCTGCTGAAAAAAAGTCTTGATTATCAATATCATTTTCTTTTGCAAGCTTACGTAAGTGACGAACTTCTGATACAGTTAAAACTGTACGTGGATCTTGAACACGAATTAATGTTCCCGCTCCAATTGTTCCATTTGTAACTTCATCTAAGTCTTTAACTGGTGATACATCAATAATCATTGCGTAGTCAATTTTATCTTCAATTGCATGAATCATTGGTGATGCTCCACGTAAACCTACTTCTTCTTGCACACTTGCAGCTAAGTATAATTTCCCTGCAGTTAAGTTACCATTTAATTCATCGAATAAATCAAGAATAGCGGCACAACCTAATCGGTTATCAAATGCTTTACTTGAAACTCGATTGTTTGCAAGTTTTGTATAATCATTTTTAAGTGCAACTTGAATTCCTAATTCGAATCCACTTTCAATTGCTTGTTCTTTAGATGTAAAACCGAAATCAATATTAAAGTTTTCAACTTTCATCTCTTGCTTTGGTCCATTCCCATGTGGGCTCTCACCTAATATAATTCCTTCGTATTCTTGACCATCTTCTGTGATTGCAATTACATGACTATTAACAACAGATTCAGGAACAAATCCTCCAAGTGGTGTAATTTTACAAATACCATTATCCTTAATGTTTTTTAACATGAATCCAACTTCATCCATATGTGCAAGCACTAAAATGTTATTACCAGGCTTACCAGAATCAATACAAGTTGCAATTCCTCCTACATTATCTTCAATAAATGATACTTCCCCAAAGTTTGTCTTTAAGTATGACTTTACTTGACCTTCGAATCCACTTACTCCGTGGATATTTACTAGTTCTTCAATTCTCTTACTCATATTAGCTCCTATTTGCGTTTTTTTGCTTCTAAAAACTTAATTGTAAATCCTTTTTTCGAAAACTTCTCTTCATATTCAGTAATAATATTTGGACGATCCGAATTGTGCATATCTAATTCGATATCAACAATTTCATATCCGTTTTGTGTAAGACTCATTACTGATGACTCAAATAACGATTTTGAATCTGTCTTTTGGTGAATGCTACCGTTTGCTGATAATAACTGATCATAGATAGGTGTAAATCGATCTGATGTTAATCTTCTTTTTGCATGACGATTCTTAGGCCATGGATCTGAGAAGTTTAAGTAAATCCTATCAATGTTTCCAACCCAGAATTCATGTTCTAATAATTTTGCAACATCTTGGTTGTATAATCTAACGTTTGGTAAAGGTTCTTCCTCTAATTTCTTACCTGCCATAACTTGCGCGCTTGCTTGCAATTCAACACCGATGTAGTTAATCTCTGGATTTTGTTTTGCAAGTTCCATAATGAACTGCCCTTTACCCATTCCTAGTTCTAAGTGGATTGGATTATCATTATCAAATGGGTTACCTCCATTTAATACTTCTTCACTTAAAAAGAAATTGTTATTTTCTTTAATATAATCTTTTGCCCATGGCTTATGCTTTACTCTCATTAACATTCCTTTCAATTGTACATAAAGATACTACTTGACTTATTGCTCTTCCTGTTTGAATCCAAGTTAAGTAATCAATTAAGTATAAAATCAACACATATTGGAATAATCCCATAATCATTAATTTTATGATAACTAGTCCTAAAATTATTCTTAATAGTGACGATAGTACTTTTTTGAATTTACTACCATTACTTTTTACGTGGAAACCAATTACGTGATAAGCAAGTATCTCATCTCGTGCCCATATTATGTATACACATGCAAAAAATACTAATACATCGTAAAACGATGGTAAATCACTCATAATTTGTAATGCTATTGCTGCTACGAACAGCATAAAGTAACTTCCAATATATATTACTGCTTTTTCTATTTGATCCATATACTTCCTTTTCATTCTTCATATCACTCTATTATACCATTTTTAACATATAAAATTGTTAAAAAAGGCCAACCGAATGGTTGCCTTTTAAAGTGTTTTTAAATATGTATTTTCGAATTCTCCAACTACATCTTGCGTTTTAAATGTCGAAATAAATGCTTTTGGATCAACTTCTTTAATCATCCTTGTAAATTCCGGATACTCATTACGTTCACATGTAATTAATAACGTTCTATTAGGATTCCCTGTATATCCACCTTTAGAATCAATTACGGTAATACCACGACGAACACCTGCTCCAAATAGACTTTGTTTTACCTCAGCAGACATACTAGTTACAATAATCATCGTAAATTTTTCTCCACTGTTGTGGATCTTATCAATTGTAACACTTAAGATATAAACATAAATTAATAAGTAGATTGCTGTTGTTAAATCTTTTGTTAAGATAACAGCGATTGCAATTACAATTCCATTGAATGCAGTGTTAAAAGTACCAAATGACTTCCCTTTAGCAATACTCATGTAAAGAGCAATAATATCAGTTCCACCACTACTTGCACCAACGCGAAGTAATAATGCTACTCCTACCCCAGAAATTAAGGCACTTGCGATAATTGCAAGCAAAGTATCAGACATAAGTGGTGCATCTGGTACTGGAATTGCACTCATAAATACTGACGTAAAAGCAACTACGATTAAAGTCTTAACAGTGAATTTTTTCCCAACTTTGAAATAACCTAGAATTAGAATTGGAATGTTTAATAAGAAATATCCAATATCTGCTTGTAGCGTGATTCCAAATTTATCAAGAATAAATGAAATTTCATAAACAAGCCCCATTGTCCCAATTGGGAATAAGTTTGCTGGTGTAATGAATAAGTTAATTCCTAAAGTATATAAAAATACCCCGAATACACTAACAATTAATGATTTAGGAGATAATAATACAGCTCTTACAGCTTCTAAAAAATCTTTCATATAACTCCTTAATTATGCATGAATTGGTTCTGGGTATGTTTCTCCATGAGTGTCAACAGTTACTTTTTTAATAGTAACCGGTTTCTTTGGAGTTCCACGTCCAGTTCCTAATTCATTTAATAAATCTAAAACTTCTAATCCTTCTACCACTTGACCAAATACTGCGTAGTCTTCGTTTAAGAAATGAGTATCAGCTAAAGTAATGTAGAATTGACTTCCTGCTGAGTTTCTTGCCATACTACGAGCCCAAGCAATTGAACCACGATCATGAGGGTGTGGATTAGCAAAACCATTTGATGCAAATTCTCCATCAATTGTATATCCTGGTCCACCCATCCCAGTTCCATTTGGACATCCACCTTGTGCTACGAAATCATTGATGATTCTGTGCATTGATAATCCATCATAGTACCCTTTAGATGCTAAAGAGATAAAGTTATTAGTAGAGTTTGGTGTATCTAAAAATAATTCTAATTTTACTGTTCCTAACTCTTCAAATTCGATTGTTGCAATTGGTAATTTTTGTTCCATTTTGCCTCCTAATTTTTCCTATACTATTATAACACTATTTTAATTTATAACTAGTTTTCTTTATTGAAAAAAATATCATTTCACTGTTTTGAATATTTGTTATTATTTAATATATAGATGGAGACTAATATGAGAAAAATAATACATATTGATATGGATGCATTTTTTGCACAAGTTGAGCAACGAGATAATCCCGAATATCGAAATAAACCAATAGTAATTGGTAGTGGTAATCCCCGTTATGGAGTTGTATCAACCTGTTCTTATGAAGCAAGAAAATACGGAGTCCGTAGTGCAATGCCAAACATTAAAGCTTACAAGTTATGCCCTCATGCAATATTTGTAAGACAAAATAATCAAAAGTACCGTGATGCTTCTGCTAAAATATTCGAAGTTTTTTATGAGGTGACAGACTTAGTTGAAGGGCTATCACTAGATGAAGCATATTTAGATGTAACCGTTAATAAACTTGAAATTGAATCAGCAACTGAAATTGCTAGATATATCAAGATGAGAATTCTAGAAGAAACGAATTTAACAGCTTCGGCCGGTGTATCTTATAATAAATTGCTAGCCAAACTTGGTAGTGATTATAATAAGCCAAATGGATTAACCATAATCCCCCCAAATAAGACCGAGCAATTCTTACAAACAATCGACTTAAAGGATATCCATGGTGTTGGAAAAAGCGCACAGGAAAAAATGCATATCCTGGGAGTACACACGATTGATGATTTATTAAAATTTAGCAAAGATGACTGTATTAAATACTTTAATAGTTTCGGCGAGACTTTATATGACTATATAAGAGGCATTGATGAACGTCAAGTCATTCCAAGCCGGGAACGTAAAAGTCTTGGTCATGAGACAACATTACGCAAACCTTATTCAAATATTTTTGAAAGTGAAAGTTTGTTAACTAAATTCACAATATCAACTCTTCATCAAATGCGCACAAAAAAGTTATATGCTAAAACATTTAATGTTAAAATTAAATACGGTGACTTCACACAATATACGAGGTCAATCTCTTTACCCTACCCATCTAATACAAATGTTGATTTTACAAAGCATATAAAAAGTTTGCTTTTTAAGTTTCCATACCAAAATAAAGAAATTAGATTAGTCGGCATATCATTTAGTAATCTTGTCGATGAAAACGAGATGGCAACTATTAGCAAAGAGATAGTAACAAAACAAACAAAATTATTTTAGGAGATACATGAGACTAGATAAATTCTTATCTAATAAAGATATTTGTACCCGTAAGGATGCAAGAAGATTTTTAAAACAAAATAACATTTTAATAAATGGTGTTCCAGCAAAAAATGTAACAGACAAATTAAAGGAAGATGATGAGTTAATAATTAATGAATACACATTCTACGTTAACGAATTCAAATACTTCCTATTCAATAAACCAGCAGGTGTTGTATGTGCAAATGCAGATGATCTACACGAAACTATTTTCGACTTAATGGCTTTTGAAGACTTTCAAGCTGACTTGTTTACAGTTGGTCGCTTAGACTTAGATACAACAGGTTTATTATTAATTACTAATGATGGTAAATTCTCTCACAGTTTAATGAGCCCCAAAAGACACGTAGATAAAACATATCATGTTGTATGTCGCGATGACATTAGTGATGATTCACTTAAGCAACTTGAGGAAGGTGTAACTATTGAGTATGATTACGAAACTATGCCTGCTAAAACTGAGCGTTTAAGTGACAATGAAATTTTATTAACAATTAGTGAAGGTAAATTCCACCAAGTAAAAAGAATGTTACTTGCAGTTGATAATGAAGTAACTGAATTATCACGTGTAAGCATCGGAAACTTAACTATTCCTGAAGACTTAGAAATCGGAGAATATGATGCATATACGAAAGAAACATTAGAATCGTTAATATATTAAAAATACTATCCCAGTTGGGATAGTATTTCTTTTTTTAGATTTGACTAATTACGTAATCAATGTTTGCAATTGCTTTTTCTTTTCCAAGTAGACTCACACTACTAGTTAAATCTGGACCATGCATTTGACCAGTTGTTGCGATTCTTGATGGCATGAATAACATCTTACCTTTTACTCCAAGATCTTTTTGAACTGCTTTAATAGCTGCTTTAATAGCATCAGCAGTAAATTCTTCACTAGCTGCTAAGTTTGCTTTTAATGCTTCTAAAGTTTCAACAACACCTTCTTGACGAACGAATTCTAAACTTTCCTCATCTAAACTAATTTCATCTTTGAAGAATAATGTTACAAGTTCAGTAATTTCTTGACCGTAGCTTAATTGATCTTTATATAACATCGCTACAGCTTTTAACCAAGCGCTGTCTTCAGCACTTAAGTCTTTTTGTAAGAACGGTAACACTAAATCGTAGTACTCATCTTCAGATAATTGTTTAACATATTGATTGTTGATCCAAGTTAATTTAGCTTCATCAAATTTTGCTGGTGATTTACTTAATCTTGTTTCATCGAAAATTTTAATTAATTCTTCTTTACCAAAGATTTCATCTTCTCCTACTGGAGACCAACCTAATAATGTAATAAAGTTAAACATCGCTTCTGGTAAGTAACCTAAGTCTTTGTATTGTTCAATGAATTGAATAATAGATGTATCACGTTTACTTAACTTTTTACCATCTGGGTTAACGATTAATGTCATGTGTCCAAATGTTGGAACTGTCATATCCATTGCGTTATATAACATGATTTGTTTCGGTGTATTTGAGATATGGTCTTCCCCACGTAATACGTGTGAAATTTCCATTAAGTGGTCATCAATTACAACTGCAAAGTTGTAAGTAGGAATTCCATCTCTTTTTAAAATATTGAAATCACCTGAAATGTCTTTTGAGTTGAATGTAACATCACTCTTAACAATATCAGTCCATGAAATCTCTTCATTAGTTGGAACTCTGAATCTAACTGTGTAATCTCTACCTTCAGCTTCAAATCCAGCAATTTGCGCTTCTGTTAAATTAGAACATTTTCCATTATAACGAGGAATCATTCCTTCTGCTTTTTGTCTTTCAGCTTCAACATCTAGCTCTTCACTTGAACAGTAGCATTTGTATGCTTTACCTTCAGCTAATAATTGATCTACATACTTAGTATAGATTCCCGCTTCATGTCTAGCTAATTGGTTATATGGACCGAAGTCTCCACCCATGTCAATACTTTCATCCCATTCAACACCTAACCATTTTAAGTTATCTAGTTGAGACTTTTCTCCACCTTCAATATTACGTGCAACATCTGTATCTTCGATACGTACAATGAAATCTCCTCCATTGTGTTTTGCAAATAAATAGTTGAATAATGCTGTACGTGCATTACCAATATGTAAATATCCAGTTGGACTTGGTGCGTATCTTACTCTTACTTTACTCATTATAAACTCCTAATAATTTTTTAAATATCTATAATATTATAGCATAACTTACTATCTAAATAATATGAAAAGGACCCCAATCACTTGAGGTCCAGTTTCTTATTCAGTTTCTTTAGCTTTAGTTGCTGCCTTTTTTGTTGTTGTCTTCTTTTTTGTTGTAGTTTTTTTCTTTGTCGTAGTTTTCTTCTTATATGTCTTTTTCGCAGGTTGTTCGATTATCTTACCAATATCTTCCTTATTCCATACTGCATAATCACATTTTGGGAAACGATCACATCCGTAAAATGCCTTACCACGTCTAGTAATCTTTTCAATTACTTTTCCGTCCTCACATTTTGGACAATCACCAAGACTTTCCTTCTCTTCTTGTACAATATACTTACAAGTTGGGAAGTTACTACAAGCTTCAAATTCACCATAACGACCTTTACGCATTACTAAATCACTTCCACATTCAGGACAGACATTACCAGTTTTAACTGCTTCAATCTTTTCCATATTTGCTTGGGCATTTTCAAGTAACGGCTCAAAGTCGGCCATGAACTTAGATAGTAATTCAACTTTTTCTTCTTGTCCATTCGCTACTAAATCAAGTTCATCTTCTAAATTACGTGTGTAATCAACATCAATAAAGTCAACAAAAAATTCTTTTAATTTATTTGTAACTAACTTACCTGAGTCTGTTGGAATAAATTGTTTCTTTTCATATAATACATATCCACGTTGTTTAATAACATCAATTGTCGCTGCATAAGTACTTGGACGTCCAATTCCTTTTTCTTCCATTTCCTTAATTAGCTTTGCTTCACTATAACGTGCTGGTGGTTTAGTAAAGTGTTGGTTACATTCAAATTCATCAACAGTTACAGTTGTTCCCACTGTAAACTCAAGTTCTGGTTTATCAGTACTATCTGCATTATAAACTTTTTTATACCCATCAAATTTCGTTACAGTACTACTTGCTTTGAATTGAACCTTAGAGTCTGATTCAAAAATATAAGTAGAAGTTTCCATTTTTGCTGGCGCCATTAAACTGCTAATTGCACGATTATAGATTAATGTATAAATTTTATGTTGTTCAGCAGATAAATATGGTTTTACAACAGCTGGAGTTAAGTTAACACTAGTTGGACGAATAGCCTCGTGCGCATCTTGGCTATTACTATCATTTTTTGTTTTACGAACAAAACCAACATAGTCTTCTCCGTAGTTTCCTTTAATGTATCCCATTGCATATTTACTAAAATCTGGCGATAAACGAGTCGAGTCAGTACGCATATATGTAATAAGACCTTGCATCTCACCACTAATCTCAACCCCTTCATATAACTTTTGAGCAATTGACATTGCACGTCTTGAAGTATATCCTAATTTATTTACTGCTGTTTGTTGGAAAGTTGATGTTGTAAATGGTAAATATGGATTTTGTTTTTTATTAGTAATTTTCTTATCAATGACATTTAGTGATTTATCTTTTAACGTTTCATAGATTGCAAGCGCTTCTTCTTTACTAATCTTTTTATCATTTTCAATATAGTCTAACTCTAAATCTCCAATAATTGCAAGAATTTTGTAGTACTCTAAAGGAATAAATGCCTCAATTTCTTCTTCACGTTCACAAATAATACGTAATGCAACTGATTGAACACGACCTGCACTCTTCTCTTTAATCTTTTGTTGTAATAACTTTGATAATTTAAATCCTAAGATTCTGTCAATAATACGACGTGATTCTTGGGAATTAACTAGATCCATATCGATACTACGAATATGTTCCATACCAGTTTCAACTCCACCTTTAGTGATTTCATTGAAAACAACACGATTTAATTCATCAATTTCTAATCCTAATTCATCAGCCAAATGCCAACTAATTGCTTCTCCTTCACGGTCGGGATCGGTTGCAAGGTATACAAAATCACTCTTTGCTGCTTCTTTTTTTAGTTCAGTTACAACTTTTTTCTTACCAGTAATATACTTGTAACTTGCTTTGAAGCCGTTTTCTACATCAACACCTAATCCACCAGGACCTGATGTTGCTAAGTCACGAACGTGACCAACACTTGATAGAACCTTGTAGTCCTCACCTAAGTATTTTTCGATTGTTTTTGCTTTTGCTGGTGACTCAACAATAACTAATTTTTGCATCTAATCATCCTTTACATATACATTGTTTAATATTAAAGGTTCAATTCCCTTTGAAAGCATTACATTCGGTAAAGCTGACATTGTTGTAAAAATATTTGATGGTAGTGCGTAGACACAACATTCATTATCAATACAATTGTTAACAAAATCAAAATATAGCTTTGAAGGCACACCTTCTAGGATATATAATTTGGTTATTATGGAAGTTATAAACTGTTGATAAAGCTCATGTGACAACTTTATCCCTAAATAAAAGGCTAGTTTACATGAACAATTTTCAAACTCTTTAATATCATTGCAATATATTATATCATACAAATAAAAAAACTTTGATTTAGAATTATAGTTAATCTCAGGTGCAATAAGATTGATGTCTTGTTTCAGTGTTTTAACCACTTTTTGCGTATAATAACTTGGGTTTAAACTATGAATTATATAACCTATATCCTTTAACAAATTTATTTGACCCTCATAGTAAATTAATGGAATTTCAAATATCAATGGAAATAATACTTGAGGGTAGTCTGAACTAAAGAATGATATGACTTGACAATGGTAATTGACCTTTGTTTCATCATGTATGTTTAGGCTTAAAATTAGAAATTCAAGAAAGATAATAGTTAGTGTCATCATGACCTCCTACATATATATATTCCACCTATGGCGTTTGGGCTTTTTTACTATTCTATATAAATTTTGTTATAATACTATAAGGAGGAAATATGAGAGACTTTTTTAAACGAGATATTACTTTATATGTTGTTGCAATATTTGTTGGTCTATTACTAATATCAGCTTTTCTAACATATAATCGACCACTTACATACACAATGACAGTAAGTGATTCGCCAGTTATCAATCAACCTGTTACTGTCGACTTTGAAGTAGAGAAAAATATGGCTCACTATTCACCAACATCTTTTAATGTGGAATTAACTCATAAGTATAATTCAAATGATACATATTCTTTCGACCTTGAACCATATCAACCGGGTCGATACGAATTTATATTTACCCCGGGATATTCTGGAGATTACTTAGTAAAGCTTACTTTAAAATTTGAAGGTACTACACAATACTTCACAGAAACAATTAACATAGAACAATAGGAGAATTATGAAATTACAATATTTAGCACAAGTTAATAAGTTACTTGAAGACTATGATTTTCAAGATAAATATAAAGTGCTACTTGAATTAGAGGAACAAATATCAAACTTAGAATTAAATGGACAGGTTAATGCCCAACTCTTAATATCAGAGTTTGGAACACCTGCTGAGTATGTACGAGAATTAATCGGAACATATGATTTAACAAAAGATATTACGGCAACTTCTCAAAACACAAGTATTACTGATACTGATGAATTAATGTCTGCAACTCAAACAAACTTAGAGCATGCACAAATTGACTCTACAAATAAAGCTGATGATTTAGAAATTAATAGTGTTGACAAAAATATTACTGATAGTTCAAAATCAAATGACACTTCTCAAAACAATACTGATACACCAGCTCAAAGTAATGATCAAAGTTATAAAGCCAAATCTGAAAATAAAGCTGCAAAAATGCCTGTAAAAATTATCTTTGTTATTATTACAATTTTATTTTATTTATTTGGATTTATTATCTTGGCAGTAACAATTGTCGCTGCTTTAGGTTTACTAATGTTTATTGACGCTCAGACTGCTATTTCACTATTTTTAGCTATTCTTTTTATGCTAATATCAATTGCATTAGGTATAAGTTTTATTAAGAATTTAATCTATAGTATTATTGATAAAAATATGAAAACGGTTAGATTAATTATTACTTTTATTTTAATAATTGTATTTGCATTTATATCAAAAATTATGTTATCATCTACCTTGGAAACAGTTAGTATCTTCGCAACAACTCATATGGATGCTGTACAAAACCTATTTTACCAATACAATGTTGACACATCTAATGTTGACTGGTCAAATTTAAGTTTAGGTGAAGTAACCACATTGTTCGGAGATGTAATACGAGCTGTTTTATAAATTTTGAATTATGAATGGAGAGAAACATGGGTAACCTTAAATCAATCTTAGGACTAATCATTATGATTTTAATCGTATTATTCCTATTTAACTTAGTATTTTAATTTTGTTTAAAGAGTCCTTTGGGGCTCTTTTTTTATACTATAATTATTAATTTAAAAATCTAATGAAATAAAAAAAGGAAGTTGCATTTGCAACTTTCCTTTTTTATCCGATACTACCTTCCATTTCTAAGTTAATAAGACGGTTAAGTTCAACAGCGTATTCCATTGGTAATTCTTTAGCGAATTCATCAATGAATCCCATAATAATAATTTGCGTCGCTTCTTCTTCACTAAGTCCACGTGACATTAGATAGAATAGCTGCTCATCATTAATCTTACTTACTGTTGCCTCATGGGCAATTGTACTACTATCATTTTTAACAATGTTGAATGGTATTGTATCTGACTTACTAATTTCATCAATAATAATCGTATCACATTCAACACTACTTTTACTGTTAGTAGCTTTTGGCATATGTTCAATAATACCACGATATGTAGCATTTCCACCACCATGGGCAATTGATTTAGAAATAATTTCACTCTTAGTATTTGGTGCTAAGTGAATCATCTTCGCTCCTGCATCGATGTGTTTACCTTTTCCGGCGATTGCAACTGATACACAAGTACCACGAGCTCCTTCACCTGCTAAGATAATTGCTGGATATTTCATAGTGATTTTACTACCAATATTTCCATCAATCCATTCCATATGTGCACCAGCGTCAATTTTTGCACGCTTAGTAACTAAGTTTAATACATTTCCAGACCAGTTTTGAATAGTACTATAACGACAGTTAGCGTTTTCATGAACGAAAATTTCAACAACTGCTGCATGTAAACTATCAGTTGCATGAACTGGAGCTGTACATCCTTCAACATAGTGAACATCTGCACCTTCATCAACAATAATTAATGTACGTTCAAACTGACCAATATCTTGGGTATTAATTCTGAAGTAGGCTTGTAATGGCATATCTAACTTAACACCTTTAGGTACGTAGATAAATGATCCACCAGACCATACTGCACTATTAAGTGCCGAGAATTTATTATCACTTGCTGGTACAATTTTACCAAAATACTTTTTAAATAGTTCAGGGTATTCACGTAATGCACGGTCTGTATCCATGAATACTACACCCTTCTCTTCTACTTCAGCAATCATATTTTCATACACTACTTCACTATCATATTGAGTTGATACTCCAGATAGATATTTAGCTTCTGCTTCCGGAATTCCTAATTTTTCAAATGTTTCCTTTACATCCTTTGGAACATCATCCCAACTCTTTTCAACCTTTTCACTTGGTTTAGAGTAGAAAATTGTATTATCAATATTAACAATTGATAAGTCTGCACCCCACTCAGGCATCGGTTTTGAAAGGAATGTATCGTAAGATTTTAAGCGGAAATCTAACATCCATTCAGGCTCATTTTTATAATTTGAGATTTCGATTACAGTTTCTCTAGTAAGTCCACGCCCAGTTTCATAAACTGCTTTGTGATCTTTGTCCATAAAACCATATTCGTATTCATCTTCAATTAGCTCTTTAATATCGTTTTCCATTATTCTCCTTTCACTAGCGCATGCGCTGTATCCCAAGAAATAACTGCACATTTAAAACGTGCTGGATAATCTTTGATTCCATTGAAACAAATTGCATCTTCAAACATATCTTCATCAAAGTCATGCCCTGATACCATATTTTTAAAGTTTTCAAATTTTTGATCAATTTCATCAATAGTTAAACCAACAAATTCATTAGTCATAATGCTTGCACTTGCACAACAAATACTGCATCCATCACCTTTAAATTTCAAGTCTTTAACCACGTTATCTTCTAATAATAAATAGATAGTTACATCATCACCACAAGATGGATTTAAACCACGTTTTGAAGTGTATCCTTCAATTTCTTGTTCTGATCTATTTTGGGGATGCTTGTAATGATCCATAATTATCTGTCTTTGTAAATCATCGAATTTCATGACTACTCCTAATTCCAAACTTTGTATATTTTTTTAATTTGTTCAATTAACATGTCAACATCTTCATGAGTATTGTAAATGTATAAACTTGCACGTAAAACAGCAGGAGTTCCCAGTACGTATTTCATTGTTAAGTTATTACACATTTGACCATCACGTAATGCAATATTTGCATTATCAAAAGTAACATCACTAAGCATACTTTCACTTACTGCATCATGAACTTTAACGCCATTAACATTAAATGTTAACAACCCACTTGTGTTATTTCCATTATAAAGTGTAGCTTCTTTTTCAATTTGTTTGAACTTTGAAACTGCATACTCTTTTAACATCACTTCATGTGCATGAATGTTGTCAATACCAATTTCATTGATATAGTCAATCGTTGCCCCAAGTCCAATAACCTCAGCAATACTCGGCGTACCACCTTCAAATTTTAGACTTGCTTCTTTAACATCATAACTATCAATATCAACACTACTCGGTGTAACCATGTCACCACCAAAATCAAATGGATTCAACTTTGCTTCAATATTTTTATTAATAAATAAAACACCTAAACCAGTAGGACCCATCATCTTGTGAACTGAAATAGTATAAAAACTTGGATTAATGTTAGCCATGCTAACTGCCATATGCGGGGCTGCTTGAGCTCCGTCAATAAGTGTCATGATATTTTTTTGATTTGCATAATCACAAATCGCTTTAACATCAACTGTATCACCAATAACATTTGATACATGGTGAATAGCAATTAATTTTGTTTTATCATTAACTTTATCAAATACATCTTCAGTCTTTATTTCTAAATCAGTTGCTTTAACTACAATTAAATTAGCACCTGTTCTATTACATAATTCAAGCCATGGAAGATAGTTTGAGTGATGCTCTAGTTCGGTTGTGATAATTTCATCACCTGGGTGAATTAAATGCTCAAGACTTCTTGCAACATTATTAATTGATGCTGTTGTTGATTTAGTAAATATAACTTCACTAATCTGACAGTCAATAAATGATGCAACTTTTGCCCTTGCATTCTCATAATCACTTGATGCCTTCATTGCTAATTTATATAAACCACGGTGAACACTTGAACGATTATTTTTATAATAGTCAGACATGCTGTCAACTACTACATCTGGAGTTAAAGATGTTGCACCACTATCTAAATAAATTAATTCCGGGTTATTTCTAAGCATTGTAAAATCTTGCTTGATTTGGTTAATTGATTTCATAACTTGCCTTTTTACTTATTTTTTCAAATACGCTTTCACGTAATTCTTCATCTTCAATAGCATCAACTACAGGTCGAATAAATGCAACTGTCATTAATTCTTCTGCACTTTTACGATCAATACCACGAGACATTAAATAATACATCTCCTCATCATTAACACGTGATACTCCAGCTGCATGTCCAGCTTCCACATCATGGTGGTTAATTAATAGGATTGGTGATGCATCACCCTTAGCAGCTCCGTCAAGAAGTAATACTCTTGATTCTTGGAAGTTAACTGCTTTAGAACAATCTTTAGCAATATACCCTGTTGCTTCAAAAATATTTTGCCCTCCGTTTAATGCAACAGCTCGTTGTGTAATATTAGCTTTAGTATGCGGAGCATTGTTATTACATACAACATTAAATGTTGTATTAACACCGCTATTTGCAACTGATATAACGTTAACATCTGCTTCGGCACCAGTTGCATTTAAGTCTGCAACAATATTACTGTCCGTTAAGTTTTCATTTAAACTTACAATTACAACTTTTAATTTACTATCTCGATTTAAACTAAATATTATGTTGTTCTTAACGCTATCTGCTTTATTTAAATCGAACAGTGTTAATTCAAGACTTGAGTTTTCTAGTAAGTTGAATGTAAAGTTATTTTCAAATGATTGAGTATATTCATTGTTAATGAATACTTTGTTATTGTTTGCAACATCAATTGTTTTATTGATATTTGAAAACATATTAACTACAATGTTTTCACCATTTAAACTAGTTATTTGATCCATTTCCATTCACTCCTAAGCTTGTAGCACAATTTCCAATTGATACACGCTTTTCTTTAACGTCTTCAATTCCATGCTCTTCCTTGTAACGGTCGTAACCTTCAACTTCTAAGCGTTCTACAATTTCACTTCCACCTGTTTTTACAATACGTCCATCTAACATAACGTGTACATGAGTTGGCTTAATGTGGTCTAAAAGACGTTGGTAGTGTGTAATTAATAACATTCCAAATTCTCCTGAACGTTCTTCCATCTCTTTTGTTAAGTTTTGACCAACCACTGTTAATGCATCAATATCTAAACCAGAATCGATTTCATCTAAAATAGCAAACTTTGGCTTTAACATTTTAAGTTGTAAAATTTCATTACGCTTTTTCTCTCCACCTGAGAACCCTTCATTAAGATAACGTGAAGTCATATCAGAATCCATTTTTAAATCTGTGATTGCTGAGTCTAGACGACGAATATACTTAATTAAACTTTCTTTAGTTTCACTCGTACTGTTGATTGCTGCACGGATAAAATCTGAGTTTGTAATACCAGCAATTTCACTTGGATATTGCATTCCTAAAAATAGACCTGCTTTTGCTCTTTCGTCTACTTCCATTCCTAATACTTCTTGTCCATTTAATTTAATTGAACCTTCTGTTACTGTATATTTAGGATGTCCCATAATAATCGCTGATAATGTACTCTTTCCAGTCCCGTTTGGACCCATGATTGCGTGTACTTCACCGCTTTTAATTGTTAGGTTAACACCTTTTAAAATTTCTTTTCCTTCTACGTTTGCATGTAGATTTGTAATTACTAATTCTTGCATAAGTTCTCCTTTGCTACATCAATTATATCAAATGTGCTAAAAAAATGCACTATTGTTGATTATTGTTTATTATTGAAATAATTTCTAAGATTGTTCTTTTGATCATATCATGTTTATAATTGTAGATAATTTCACTTGGCATTGTAACATAAACATCAGCTGCATTCTCTTTTGGTGCCTTTACTGCATTATATTCTATTACTAAGTTTTCCTTAATATCGATGTCACGTTTATATAATGATTTATTATATGGAAATGGATTTTCAATTACATTAATATTACCAGGTTTAATTCGTTCTTTAATGTATTTATCAATTTTGTAAAAGTTAAAACGTTCTAGAAACTGGTAGTATTCACTTAAAAATTCTGAGTGTTTATTCTTTTGCGTATTAAATTGATTTTGTTCTAGATTGAACGTTTTAATAACTTCTTGATTCACTAGCTCAATGATTGGAATAATATTGATTCCCTTTAATTCCATAATTCTAATTTCATTAGCAATTAAACTATCAACAAACATCATACTGTTTTCAACTTGTTGTGGACGATAGTTAAATAATTTGAAGTTAGAAACAACTAATCCACCCATCGGATGAATTGGTGAGTTGTATTCATTATAAAATTTAATACCGATTCCACCTTCTTCTTCCCATAAAGCTAAGTTTTCTGAGTAATCATCAATTAATACACAACCATGTAAGTCTTCGATTCCAAACATGTTCTTTATATACTCTGATTTATCTTCGGAAAAATCAACGAACATGTATTTCGGGTGGCCTTGACTATCTGTTAATGAAATTAACTCTTCAACAGTAATCCCTAATACATTTGCCATCTTTAACTGTTTGTATTTTTCATAAGTGTCATTAGAAGACTTAGTAAGAATATATACATTGTCTCTTAAAAATAAATTTTTAAAATTATTTGGATCAGTTACAATTGCGCTATAATACATATTTTTTATAGCATCCTCATTAAAAGTTGGGTTCTGTCCCATTGTTTTATGAACACGAGATTCTGTTCTTGCGTTATACGAACTAGTGTGCTCTAGTACAGTATTATCAACATCAATAAATATTTTCATTTTATCTCCCTATAAAAAAAACGGGCTATTGGCCCGTATTATTCTGGTACATCTAACTTCTGACCTTTTTGAACTGTTATATAAACATTCTTTTGTGTCGAAGATTCTGTGTTTGTATCACTTACTGACTCATCAGTGCTTTCTACATCAAAGAAATCGTCTCCTAAGAATGCTACTCTAGAAACTCTGAACCCTTCGATATCATAATCAGATAGAACCGTAAAAGAACAGTTTAATTCATTTTCAGTACAATATTGTTCTATTTCATCTCTTGACTCTAATGCTTTAATGTGATTTCTAATCGATCTATTTGGAAAAGTGATTAGAACTAAAATTAATAAAAAGATTAACGTAATTAACATAACCCACATAACAAAATTCATTTTAATTTCTCTATTTCCAGGTAAAGAAATATGTTTCGTAGAAATAGGACGTTTTTTATTTGTTGTGCTCGCTTTTTTATTATTTTTAGAAGTTTTTGGTTTAGTAGTATTGTTACTCATTTACCCTCCATATCATAAGTTTATTATATCATACAAATATTAATAATGCACTTATATTAAACTAGCTGATCCCTACATTTTTGCATGTGTCACCAATGCGCTATATGGTTTTTATAGTTATAATTAATTCAAGTAAAGGAGAATCATGAATTTAGTATATTTTTCTAAAACCAAAAACATAGAAAGATTTATTTTAAAACTTGATCAAAAGTATTTCAAACAAATTCCTGGGAGTGCTTTACTTAAGTTAAATGAACCTATAATCCTCTTTACATATACTACAGGATTAGGTCAAGTTCCTAAAGAAGTTATGACATTTTGTGAAAATAATAAGATTCGTTATGTAATTGCAAGTGGAAATCGCAATTGGGGTAAGTTGTTTGCGAATAGTGCAAATCTTATTTCCACTAACTATGGCGCTGACATTTTATATAAATTTGAATTAAGTGGGACAAATAAAGATTTAGAAAATGTGCGTAACATCCTAAAGCAATTATATAATGATAATTTGGAGGATTATGAGAAGTGCGATAAATTGGAATAACTTAGACGATGACATGTATAAAATGTTTTGGGATCAAAATGTTAGACAATTCTGGGTTGATGAAGAAATTCCTGTTAGTGAAGACAAACAAGTATGGAACAGTGGAGAAATTACTGACTTACAAAAAGATACATACGAAAAAGTGTTGGCTTCACTAACTTTGTTAGATACCGAACAAGGGAATTTAGGGATGCCTTCAATTATCCTAAAGTCATCAAATTTACATCAAAAAGCAATCTTTAGCTTTATGGGAATGATGGAACAGATGCACGCTAAAAGCTATAGTACTATTTTCTCAACGCTAAGTAGTGATACAAGAATTGATGAACTTTTTAAATGGGTCGAAGATAATGAGATAGTACAAGCAAAAATAAAACGTGTGATTGAGTTTTATGAACGCGATACAAGTGATAATTCTGGTTTATATCGCGCCTTATGTGCAAGCGTGTTACTGGAGACTTTTTTATTTTATAGCGGTTTTTACTACCCGCTATATTTTTCAGGACAAGGGAAACTTATTCGTAGTGCCGAAATAATTTCATTAATAATACGTGATGAATCAATTCACGGGTTATTTACCGGTTTAGTTGCTCAGCAAGAATTTGAGAAAATTGAACCTAGTTTAAAAGAATACATAAAGCAAGAAGTTATAGATCTTATGCTTGAACTCCATGCACTGGAAAGACGTTATACTCACATGTTGTATAACGAGTTAGGACTAGCTGATGATGTTATGACTTATGTTGAGTACAATGCAGATAAAGCACTTATGAACCTTGGCTATGACCCTCACTTTAATGTAGATGAGTCAATGATTAACCCGGTAATATTAAACGGTATAAATACAAGTACTAAAAATCATGACTTCTTTTCAACTAAAGGTAATGGTTATATCAAATCAACTAATGTTGCAGCTATCGACGACAGTGTATTTGACATATAAAAAAGTAAAACTATTTAAACTGAACCTAATTAAAATAGTATTTTAAATATACAAGCCGAATCTCATTAATTTGAGGTTCTTTTTTTTTATACTCCTAAGTAGATAATGTATCAATGTATATAAAAAAGATAAACTCAAGATATCATCTTAAGTTCATCTTTTAAATGTCTTTTGTTTTGGTTTAACAGTAGTAATATATTTTTTTAAACTAAAATATTTTTACGATTTTCATCAAAGGCTTGCATAGCTTGCTCATATTTACTTATAAATAAATAACTACCTGCTACATTTAATGCCTCGAATCCATGCTCCATTAACATTAATGTCATATTGTAAGAACGTTGTCCAGTTTGACAATGAACATATACAGGCTTAGATTTATCTAATTCGTCTAAACGATTACGCATTTCACTCATTGGTATATTAATAACCCCATCAATGTGACCTCGTGCATACTCCCCAGTTTCACGAACATCGATAACTTGGGCATCATTTTCAAGTAAATCATATACCTCACTAAAACGTACTTGCTTATAGATACCTTCAAGTAAGTTCATTGCGACGTATCCAAGTTTATTTATAACATCTTTACCAGTTCCAAATGGTGGTGCATAACATAACTCTAAGTCTGCCAAATCATATACGTCCATTTCTGCTTTAATTGCCGTTGCTAACACATCAACACGCTTATCTGCAGCTCCAGTTGCAACAATTTGTCCACCTAATAATTTACCATTTTCATCAAATAAAATTTTAGTAGGCATAACTGCAGCTCCTGGCATAATTCCCACTTTATCCATTGGCGCTGCATAAGCAACATTATAATTAATACCTGCCGCCTTAGCTTGCTTCTCATTCAAACCAGTACTTGCTGCGGTTAAATCAAAAACTTTTATAATACTCGAACCAATATAACCTTTATTTAATACTTTTTTACCATACATACTATCAGCGATTAAACGTCCTTGTTTGTTAGCTGGACCCGCTAACGCAAGTGGTGCGTTATCTCCCGATAAACTATGGTTAACTAAAATAGCATCTCCTGCAGCCCAAATATCTTTACAACTAGTTTGGTATTCTTCGTTTACAACAATATGACCTCGATCTGTCATTTCAATTCCACTACTTTCTAAGAACTTAGTATCTGGTTTAACACCAATTGCTAAAATAACTAAATCAGTCTCAATTGAATCTCCGCCTTTTAATAAGACTTTTCTTTCAGCAAAATCTTCTACTAAAGTGTTTAAACGTAAATCTACATTATGCTTTAATAACTCTAAATGAACTAAATTTGCCATATCTTTATCAAGTGGTTGTAATACTTGATCACTACCCTCAACTAAAGTAACTTTCTTACCTGCTTCAATTAAGTTCTCTGCAGCTTCAACACCAATAAATCCTGCACCAATTACAGTAATGTGCTCAGCTTCATTTTCAGTGATTTCTGCCATGATTTTTTGAACATCAGTTACAGTTTTTAATGTATAGTTTGGGATTAAATCAAGACCACTAAAGTTTGGAACGAATGCTTCAGCCCCTGGTGAAACAACTAATTTATCATACGATTCAATGTAAGTTTCTCCAGTTGCATGATTGATAACAGATACTGTTTTATTAGTACTGTCAACATTAGTAACTTCACTACTTACACGTGCTTCAATATTATATTGTGAAGCAAACTTTTCTGGACTCATTAAAATTAGTTTCTCACTAGAAGCAATTGCTCCTGACATGTGATATGGTAACCCGCAGTTTGAAAATGATACAAATGGTCCTTTATCAAACATAATAATTTCTGCATTCTCATCTAATCGACGGATTCTAGCAGCACTACTTGCACCACCAGCAACTCCTCCAATAACTAATACTTTCATTTTATCTCCTAGTTAATTTTTTTACTAATCATATTTCCGATTACTCCACCTACTATCATTGGAATTAAGAAAATCCAACCAGATAATGAAAAGTTCGCGATTGGCGTATATAGTGCTCCTACGTTACATCCATTTGCAAGACGCGTACCAAATCCCATAATAACACCTGCTACTAATAATATCACTACTTGTTTAATTGGCAATTTGAATGATGGATTAAATTTGTTCATTGTAAGTGCTGCAACGCATCCACCAATAAAAATAAATATGTTTTGAATTCCAACACTACTAGGTCCTTGACCACTAAATAATCCAAAGTTAAAGAAATCAGCTCCTTTTCCAGTGAACTCACCTAATGTAGCTGCATCTACACCAAATGTCATTAATAATTTACCAACCCAGAATCCATAAGGAGTACTTGCTCCCCATCCAGATTTAGTAACTGCTAACATAATTACAAAGATAACAGAAATAATTACTGCTGTTTGATTTAAACTAAATGGTTTAACTAATATTTTTTCAGTTGTAGTTTCATACTCACCTTCAATAACTTCTGAAGCACAACAAGCAACTTTTCCTTCTACTTCCCATTTAGCTTCTACTTTACGTGTAATGAATTTAACTAACATCCCTAAAGCAATCGTTACTAGTAAAGCAAAAGTTAAACCTACTAACAAATTATCCGAAATATTAAAGAATGCTATTTGGGCACCATCTGTAATCCATGTCGCACTTGTTTGTAATGGAAATCCTAATAAGATACCTAGTCCAAACCCTAATGTTACAACAACTAATTTAGTCGGACTAACAACTCCATCTGTCATTACTCCTGATGCACAACAAGATGCAAATGCCATACCAATACCAAATAATAAACCTCCTAAGATTAATCCTAAGTTAATTTGATTAATCCATAAATCGTAACTTGCAATATCCGTAAATAAAAATAAAATTGCACTAAGCCCTGCTGTAATCATAAACATATTCATTAATGCACGCATTAATGCTAATGAATTAAATTTATATGCACGGTTCACACTTCCTGCAAAACCAAATGACCCACGAACTAACACATACCCTAAAGCTAGTCCTAAAAAAATTCTTGTAGTAATTGCCGTATCTGCAGCAATCCCGATAATAATTGATACACCTAAAATGATGAATCCAATAATGTTCTGTTTTGTCATACTAAACCTCCGAAAATAATTATAACAATCCCCGGAAAAGTTTTGACAATATTTGTAAAATCGTGAAAAATACTTTCCTTGCCCTGTTTTTCCTGTAACTTGGAAAAGTTTTTTCACAAACTGTAGTTTATCTAAAAAAATTAGCTATTTGCTATATAATATATATAGAGGTGATATTTATGAGATGGTTATATAACGAGACTTTAACCGATACTGAAAAAACAATAGCAAATGTTATATTAGAGAAAAGTACTTGTATCGAATTTATAACTGTAGGAGCGATTGCAAAACTTGCCTACGTTTCACCATCAACTGTAATTAAGTACGTAAAGAAAATTGGATTTGAAAACTTCGGAGAACTTAAAGAAAAGATTCAATCTGAAGCAAATGTTAACAAGACAAATGATAACACTTACTCAAACTTGCAAACTAAGATTGACTTTTTACTTACTAATCTAGCTGCCAATCCAAATAAAATAACTTCGATTTATCATGCAATTAATAATGCTGATTATATTATTTTATTCGGAGCTGATAGTAGCATCCCAGTTCTTGAATACATCGCCCCGAGGCTACGTGAGGTTTCACAAAAGCCTATTATGCTTCATACAGATTCAAAATTTTTAGATATTGAAATAAAAAACAAATCTAATAACTTGATTTTATTTGTTTCCCCATGTATGGGAGAACCTTTGATAACAAGTAGACTTGAACTAGCAAGACAAGAAAAAACAACAACATGGACAGTTTGCGAAACAATTCCAACTATAGAACACTATCAAAACATTATTACTTTATCTAATGATCCATGTACTTCTTATAGTTGTAATTATTTGTGTAATCGAACTTTATACTTTATATATTTTGAATTATTAATTGATCATTTCAAATTACAAAAAGGATTACCAATTTCATATCAATAACACAAGAGTTTACTACGATTTGACTATAGCCCATAAACTTGAATTTCAAATAAAAGAGCGGAATCGCAGTACTTTGAGGTTTGGCTTTTTTGACAATCCTAAAGAGACATTCTATTTATCCAAGAGATTATAACAATGCTGAAATAACATTATAAAGTTGGGTGTGAAAATTGTACTACTTTAAAAATTTACAAATAATGCCTGATGACTATATGATAGACTAGTTGTACGTTAGGAAACATAAGAACAAATGAAAAATGACATCCCGGAAGTGGATGTCATTTTTCATTTGTTCTTTTTATTTCTTATTACACATTTATGGATTCTGTTTAATTTCTTACACGTCATTTTTATGCAGTTTGTAATTGTGAGTCTGTTTGTTTTCTAATTAATTTTAGAATAGAACGAACAAATGGTCCACAGAAAATAATTTGCCACCCTAATACGAATGGTAAATTGATTGCATACTTTTGCATCCAAGTTGCAATAAGTGCACTTGGAGTTGGATTAGCGAATAAAATTATTGCAATAATACTCATAATCGGACACATTATTAAACGATTGATGTTTGAATTGCAAGAATCTTAAAAATTTGACGTTCTTCATGATTAACTACTTTAAAAGCTAATTTAAAAGCAAGTTTACTAACAAATGTAGCTTCTAATATAAATGCAATAGACCTCATAATAATTAACTCATGTAATGCGATTACAAACACTTCATTTGCTAATTCACCAAATTCGATTGCAATATTGTATACAATCATCCCATAGACCATAACTGTGGCCATTATTAAACCAAAAATAATTTGTTCTTTTTTCCTTGAGGCATATTTCACCTGAATAATTTTTATAACTGTGTTGTTCGTTATCAGTAATATAAATTACATGTTTCATTTCCAATTGTTACCAATATTCCTCAAAGCGCTTTTTACATTATATCATATCTTTGGCTACCACCAATTATTCTCTAACCAAAAGTCATATGCTTGTGACCATGAACCATATCTTGACAGTGCGTAACTATTACACCAGCTCATTTGTGTTTCTGGGTTAGTTGCCCAATCACTACCACTACTTGACATTTTACTTCCGGGTAATGCTTGACATAAACCATAGGCACCAGATACTGCATTTGAATTTAAGTAGTTCCATGAACTCTCACGGTTAACTATATAGTCTACATATTGATAATCACTACTACTAATTCCAGCTGCTGACATAATCTGATTTTTATAACCACTTACATTACCATCAGCTGGGTATTGCGAATCTGGTTCTACTACCTCTGGTACTTCTGGTTCTACTACTTCCGGCACTTCTGGTTCGACTACTTCCGGCACTTCTGGTTCTACTACCTCTGGTTCTTTAACTTGTTTAGTACTATTATCTTTTGTCTCTGTTTCATCAAGTTTATCTTTGTTTTCACTAGTTTCAAGTTCCTTAGCCTGCTCAAGAGTTAATTGTTGATTTGCATCCAATAAAGAACTGTCTACATCACTCAATGTTTCACGAAGTTCATCTTCCTTTTTTAGTTGTTTTTCTAATATCGTCTCCGATTCAGTTTTTAAATTTACATTCTCTTGATTAATCTCTTCTACAGTATTTAGATTTGATTGCATAGTTTTAATATTAGCAATTAAATCATTTACATTAATAGTTAGAGTTGAAGTCAATTGTTGTAAATTTTGATACTTTAAAAAGAAATTTTCTCCATTATCTTCAATTAAATATTTAGCAAAAGTATTTTGATTATTTAATTTTTGCATTACAACTAAAGTATCAGAACTTGCTGCTACCATATCTTCAACTTGTGATTTTAAACTATCTATTTCACTATTTAAACTTTGAATTTCAGATTCATTCGATGCTATTTCAGCATTAGCTGTGTTTAACTCTTGCTGATATTCATCGATTTTTATTGTAGATTTTGAAATCTCATCCTTTAATTCTTGTTGTTCCTCAGTTAAGTTTGCAACTTCAGTTTCAGTTGCATTTAGATTTGGAGCTAAAATAGTTAGTATTAAAAGTCCGGTTACTATTGTTTTATTCATTTGTGCTCACCTCATTAATTATTATACCACTATATTAAATAGATATGTATCCTCGTTTTTAGCACAAAAAAAAGACCTAGTATTAGGTCTTTCAAATAATTATTTGTATTCAATTTTATACTCAACTTGATAAAACTTATCATCACTAATAATATTTGTAATCGTCATATCAACTTCACTTGTTACATTATCAAATAACTTAATACCAGCTCCTAAAAAGATAGGCAATTGAGTTATTATAAGCTTTGTAACTAACTTCTGCTTAAAAGCCTCTGTAATCACTTTTGAGCCACCAACTAGAAAAGTTGAAGCAGAATTCAAGTCAAGTTCTTTTAACTCCTCAAAGCTTACAAATCGCGTTACATGATCATTTCTCTCATCTCGATGTTTATTTGTTAAAACATAATGATTATAACCTTTATATGCCTCACCATAGCCCATAGTTTCTAATTGTTTATATGTTGTATAACCTTCAACAACATTCTCAATATCAGCCATAAAGTTTGTATATGTATTTTTAATATCATCGTTATTTGAGTTTGCAATTAAATCATTGAATTGATCTAGAAAATCAATGCTTCCATCTGGTTTGGCTATAAAGCCATCTAAAGTTTGACAAATATATAATATCATACTACTCCTTATTAAAAAAAGAGACAATAACTTGTCTCAATTTCAATTATTTATTTTTCATAGTTGGGAATAAGATTACATCTCTGATTGACTCTGAGTTTGTTAATAACATTACTAAACGGTCAATACCAATTCCTAATCCACCAGTTGGAGGTAATCCAGTTTCTAATGCTTCTACGAAATCGTAATCGATTCTTGTAGCTTCATCATTTCCTAAATCAGCTTCCTTAACTTGGTTTTCAAATCTCTCTAATTGATCAATTGGGTCGTTTAACTCACTGAATGCGTTTGCATATTCACGAGTATCGATAAATAATTCAAATCTTTCAGTGTAACGAGGATCTGCATGATCAATACGAGATAATGGTGAAACTTCAACTGGGTGGTTGTATACCATTGTTGGTTGAATTAATGTTTCCTCACATTTTTGTTCGAAGAACTCGTTTAATACGTGACCAATACCGAAGTGGTGATCATCTAACTCAACATTGTGTTCTTTAGCAACTGCAGCTGCTTCTTCATATGTAGTAATATCATCGAAGTTAACACCACATACTTCATTAACTAAGTCTGCCATACGCACTTTACGGAAGTTAGATAAATCAATATCAGTTTCGCCATACGTAATTTGTAAACTGTCATTTACAGCTAAACATAATCTTTGAATAATTGCTTCTGTAATTTCCATCATTGATTCCATGTTACCGTATGCTTCATAAAGTTCAATAGTTGTAAACTCTGGATTGTGTTTAATACTCATCCCTTCGTTACGGAATAAACGACCGATTTCGAATACTTTATCATATCCACCAACGATTAATCTTTTTAAGTATAACTCAGGAGCAATACGCATGAACATTTCGATGTCTAAAGTATTGTGGTGAGTTATAAATGGCTTAGCAGCAGCTCCACCAGCAATTGTTTGTAAGATTGGAGTTTCAACTTCCATGTATCCACGTTCAGCTAGAATAGTACGTAATTCATTCATAATGATACTACGCTTAGTGAACACTTCACGAGATTCATCGTTCATAATTAAATCAACATAACGACGACGGTAACGTTCTTCAACGTCAGTTAGTCCGTGGAATTTTTCTGGTAATGGACGAATTGCTTTAGTTAATAAAACAAACTTCTTAACACGAATTGATAATGCACCTTTTCCTGTTTTCATTACTTCACCTTCAGCGAATACAATATCACCTAGGTCTAATTTTTTCCACACCATAAATTCTTCTTCAGTAAGATTTCCTTTATTGAAGTAAAGTTGCATATCTCCTGTAGAATCCTTTAACGTTGCAAAACCTGCTTTACCCTGGTTACGGTTCGTCATAATACGACCTGCAACTGACGTTACAACTAGCTTCTCATCTAGCTCTTCTTTCGTAAACTGCTCATAGTCACGACGGATGTCACTAGCTTTAACTTCAGGTGCATAACCGTTGTTGTATGGATTAACTCCAGCAGCTCGTAGTTCATTTGCTTTATCTAAACGTATTTGTTCTTGCTCTGTAAATACTTTTGCCATTTTTTCTCCCTTATTATTTTATATATATAAAAAGAAAATACCTTATAGAAGGTATTTATCTTTAAAGTTATTATCTTCTTAAACCTAATTTAGCGATAGTTTCTTTATATGTATCGTAATCTTTATCCATTAAGTATTTAGATAAGTTTCTTCTCTTACCTACTTTTTTTAATAATCCACGACGAGAGTGGTTATCTTTTTTGTGCACTGCTAAGTGTGCGTTTAATTCGTTAATTTCTTCTGTTAATAATGCGATTTGTACTGCTACGTTTCCTGTGTCAGTTGCATTTTTACCGAATTCAGTAACGATTTCTGTTCTACGTTCTTTAGTCATTGTAGTCTCCCTATTTTTAAATTTTGTGTCTTCACCTAGAATAAAGTCGGGACTTCTAATCCAAGAAAAAACCAAATATATTATATCATAAAAAAAACATTATATGATTATTTCTGAAAAAGATAACCATATAAAGATAAGGTATATTTCTTAACAATAAAAACTGGTAGAAACAATATATTATAAATAATTCTATTCGATTGAACGATAATAACAGCTTCATCTTCTAAATCAGCAGTATATACATTTTCCTCAAAGTAATCTGCGACATAGTGCAATGTAATAATTGTCCCCAAATAAACTAAGAACGAGTAAATTATAGTATGTTGTCTAAATACATTACCAATTTCAAATGAACTTACTCCATATATTATGTATACGACTGTTACAATCCCATATATTATCCCCATTGTAATCCACTTATTATTTAGCTTATTAGATAGCGGAAATAATATTTGAAAATATAAGTAAAGAATCGATCCGGAAATTACTGTTGCCGTATATACTAAAATTAAGTTTGCCATTAATAGTAAGCCGATATTAAACGAATGATTGTACAATGAATACAATTCATTATATTGTAGTCTAACCAATACTGTTAAAAGTAAATAGGACGCTATAACTGCAGTCGTTGCAAATAAAGAAATCCAATACATAATCTCACATCTAATAATACTAAGTGATTTTTCAATTGAATTTTTCAAATAATGAATAAATAGTAATAATACCATTATTTCAATTAATATGAGATACGCATCAAACAAGTAACTATCACTCACAATTTGCTGATTAGCATATGTTATTATTACCATTGCAGAATATAGTCCGAAGTAAACAAATAGTGTTGCTACAACTGTTCTAAACAAAAAACGAAAGTAAAACTTATTTTGTAATTTCACTATACCTCCTTCAACTATAAAATTATAGCACATTTATACAACATTGTATTTTTATGTAAAAAAAAGGAGAATCAGATCTCCTTAATTTTATTCATACATTGTTGCCGTTGGTGGTATTTGTGATACATTTTCAACTACTAAATCTTTTTCAAAAGTTTTTTCTAAAGCTACTAACATTTCATATTCGTCACCACTTTTTTGTTCTTTTAAAAGGTTATATGAATCGACATCTAACCCTTGTGGGATAAACTTTCCTTTTAGGTCTACAACTGCTATTTTACTTTTCTCTGCCGGATTAGTTTGAACTAATTCAATAGTAAATTCATAGTTATTATCACTATCATATGTATAATCAACACTATCTCCTACAGTTAAGTTTAAAGCAACTAATTGCGTAGAACAGTCATCTTTATATACTTTTTTAGTATTAAACAGTTGTTCAATGTCTACACCTTTATCAGTTAGAATATCCATTTCTTCTTTCAATAAATTTTGCATTTCTGTTAATTGTGCAAAGTCATTTTCACACTCTGGTAAATACACAACATCTTTAAATTCAAACTCATGCTCTTGATCATAATTAAAGTAGAACATTTCTTGAATTGCAATATGTAATGCGTTTAAGTTATAATCATCTGTAATTTGAATTTTTCGTTTTATTTTTTTTCGTGCACCAACTAAATTGATTTCTAAAGTTAAAAGTTTCATTATCACTCCATTTCGATACAATTGTAACACATATTTTATAAAAGAAAAAAGTCAGTTGCAAAAGCAACTAACTTCAGACTAATCTCTATTTTTACTAGCTAATAATTTTAATACTAATTTAAAGATTTCTACATAAATACGAATGATTGCATTTACTAAGATAATTGAGTAGAAATACTCCATGTGTTTAGGTTCTTTTCCTACAGCCATTTTACTTCTAGCTAATGTTATTAAGAACATGAACTCAGCTCCAAGCACTGCAAGAATACTGAAGAAAATTGAAACTGGTCCTAATCCATAAACAAGTGAGTAATATAAATCTAAAATAAAATCAAACCCAAAGATATGGAATAAATAACCAATAAAGAATGTAATACCACTTACAAATGTTAAAGCTACTAGTAAGATTGCAACATTGTTAAAGAACTTAATAGCAGGACCATCCATTCTTAATTTAGGTAAAGCAATTACTCCACCAACAACTGCAATAAATGTTGCACCAGTTGTGATTTGTAAAGCAGTAAGTACCATTTCTACATCAATATCTGGAGCATAATATCCAATAATAATTACTGCAAAAATTAGTGCATTCCCTAAGAATAATCCAGCAAATGCACTTGTTACAGCAAATGTAATCGCATTGAAAATTGGTCCGTGATCTTTAGTTAATGTCTTATATAATGTAACCCAAATAATCCCTAAGATGATAGTTACAAAAATAGACATAAATAAGTATGAGAATCCACTCATCTCATATAAGAAACTTAAAAATAAGTCCCCTTGCATTAAGTTTGGTAACGCGACTGCGAAAGCAATAATTACCCCAATTAATGTTTTGGCCATAAGCCCTGAACTTGAAACAGTTTTTAAATTGTGCTCAAATTGATTTGTTTCTTGATTAAACTCATTCATTTTATCTCCTAAATAATTTAATTTTGATTTGTTTATACATACATAATGGCATTTGAATTGGCGCCATAACAGCATGTGTTACAACTTTAATAATAAAAGAATATCTTGATTCTATAGATTCATAATCCATACCAATCGATCCATATTTAACACCGAAGTAAATATAGAAAGTAGATATAATTGAAAATAGTGATGTAACTAGAAAAGCGATAATTGAATTAAATTCAAATCCATTAATTACAAAAATTATGATTATACTAACTAATACTCCTAAGACATAATTAAATTTAAAGTTATCTTTCTCCAGTTCCCTAAGTGAAAAAGCAAGTGAAAAAACAGCTAGTACTGCAAATAACTCAGACATCGTAAAGTAAAATACCGCAATTTCTACTACGATCGTAAGTATTGCAATATCTAAAAATGGAATTAATAGACCCGCAACAATTACTACGTAAGTAACCGTCCACATAAGTAAGCCTAATAAACAAATAGATAATACATAAAAGAACGCCAAATGCGAAAACTTCTGTGCATAGTCAAATTTGTGAATTGCATAAAAATATGATCCTACAACTGCAAGGACTGATATAAAAGAAATAATTACATTTCCAAATGAACTTATTATCGAAATCCCAAATATTGTAACGAATAACATCGTTACTAAGATAACTAGTGCACTTATCAGCATAAAACCAGTTAAGAAATATTTTGCTTTAAATTGCTCAGTATTCATATTCCTCCTACTGCAATATTATAACACAATCACAACACAAGTATAAAGTTAAAGAAAATGTGACTATTTAGCCACACTCTCCTTTTCATATTCTTTTTTACTCATTGATAAACCTGTTAAGTAAAAATCACCACAGTTATTAACCGCTGCGTTACTTGTACCTTGCTTAAAGTACATTGAACTCATTAATGCAATCATTGGATCAGTAAATGAAAGCATTGGTGAAAGTAATGATGATGTAATTGCAAATACACCACCACTTATTGCCGGTGATACAATTAAAACAAATGTTAATACAACCGTGTATTTAAGCATCGGTAAGAATGCAATTGGCATTCCAAACAATAGAGATATACCGTATGCAAAAACGATATGTGAAATTAAACTACCTGGCATATTGAAACTAGATACAGTTACAAATTTTGCTTTGTCTTGGTTTAATCCTAAGTCTTTTTGCTCATCAAGTAAAAATGGATAGATTGCACTATTAGTCATTCCAGCCATCGATACTACTATAACGTAGATTCTTCCAGCAGCACGACAAATTTTCTCAAAACTAACACCACTATATTTGGCTAATACAAAGTACATTAAACCTAGCCATAAAAATTGCGTAACTAAAATAATTAAACTTAACCATAAATCAAACCATACGATACTTAAACCGTGTGATGAATATGTACTCGCTGCAAAACTCCCCATAATCCAAATTGGAGAACAGCTAATAATTACATATTTAACAACCCAAGCAACAAACTTTTCGCATTTAAGTAACACTTTATTTACTAACTCACTGCGTTGTGCAATTAACCCAATTACAATACCAATAATAATTGCAGTAAATACATCAAAATACTCAAAGAAATGAATATCAAAATATGTTGCAGGCCATGGTGAATCCGCATACTCGATAGGCACTACAAAAAGTGGCACAATAACTTTTGATAGTCCGATAGCTAGAACACCTACTAATAATAATGTTGAAACAAGAACAACCGTAAATTTCCCTAAGAATTTTAGAACTTCTCCTCTGATTTCTCGAATTCCTGATGCAATTAAAACTACTGACATAAATGGCGCAAACCATTTTAAAAAGCCAATAAAATTGCTACTAAAAGTATATAATCCTCTAATAATACTTATATCCTCCATATAGTTATTATCAACTAACCAAATATTTAATAATGCTAAAACAGCCCCAATAATCATCGGACCAACAAATCTCTGTAATAATTTAATAAACTTCTTCTTTTCCATATTCCCTCACATTTTTACATTTTTTATTTGACAATTGCTTCTGTACGTGTTATACTTAATCTTGCGTAGGGACTTAGTTAAACGGTATAACCTTGGTCTCCAAAACCAATATTACGGGTTCGATTCCTGTAGTCCCTGCCATTAATAATTTAAAAGAACTATTTAAGCTTACTTTATGAGTAAATCTAAATAGTTCTTTTTTTTAGTTTGTAGAACCAATTCCACCAACTCTTGTTTTATCACTAGCATCATTCGCTACTGTTAAGTACTTTGTAAAGATCCCTTGACAAACACGCATTCCATCTTCTACAACTACTTCCTTGTTACTTATATTATGTAATGCTACCATAATATGTCCTTCATTACTCTCATTATTGTAGTAATCACTATCAATAATACCAGTGATATTAGCTAATATCAATCCCATTTTAATTCCCACTGAACTTCTAACATGTAGTGATAAGAACTCATCATCATTCATGTATGCTTTAACTCCAGTATTAAACACCTTAACTTCACCAGGAGCAATTGTAGCACCGGTAATAATTGAAATATCATAACCAGCGCTCGCTTTCGATCCTCGCTCAGGAATTTTTCCACCTTCAACATTTGATACTAATTCAAATCCACGCATATCTCTCCTATTTTGTATTTCTTATTATTTGCTCTTTAGTAAATAATCCTAATCCAAATGGATCAAATTCATATACAATACAACGCTCAACTTCTGTATCACAAATATCTTCTGGACTCTCAACAATTAGCACTGATTGAGTATTATACATATTTGCAATAGTCTCATCACAGTCAACACAAATTGGTGAATAAACTACATCTTTTGGTCCTTCTGCTGTCTCATAAACTTCAGTTAGCCTATCACTCTTAAAGTAATTAACTATAGTTGGGTCAGCTAGTTTAGACTGAATCAATTGAGAATCTTGTTTAAATACATGTTTTGCGTTTATTACTGAAAATATCACAACCATTGAAAATAACATTATAATTATTAACACTACATTTATTAAACTACTATTTCTCATGGTTCCTCCTATAGCGATACTATTACTAACATAACTAATACTACAAGAAATAGTGTAACAGCTATATTACCATACTGTAAACTTTTTTTACTTGTTTGTGCTGTTTTAGTAATAATATACTTATCGCATTCCTGCTCAATCTTAGTTTCTAACAAAGCGATCTCACTATCATTTACACCATACTTACTAATATTTACTAGCAACTGGTGTAATAAACTTGCTGATGAAGTATTAAAGATATTACAAAATTCTGCAAAAATTAATTCGCTATTCTCAGGGTTAACCTGGTATTTATTAATCATAATAACTAGTGCTCTATCGATATACGGGTGAAAATGATAATTTTCTAATAATAAGAACACTTTAATTAGATTATCGTTTGTATATAATAATGAAATAAAAGTTTGAACAAAAATTGGATAGATTTTTAATAGCTCATCTCTAGTATTTTTTTCCATCCTTCTAATTTTCAAGAACTCTTTACGATATGAATAATATGCAATTATAACTGCCAAAACAATTAATAATACATTCTTTAAAATAATTGCTAAGAAAGCGAAGATGGCTGCCAAAATAATTCCAACAACGATATTAATTTGTTTACTTTTCTTATATTTTAAAATGTCGATACCTAGTTCAACACATAGTACATTTAAGTATGGTTCTTTAAAATATTTAGCAATAAATTTATTCATTATCTTCACCTCCAAATTTTAATAATGGGTTATACATAGCTGCTTTATTTAAAATAAATACTCGCGTTAATGCAATAAAATAAATTAATAAAGCAGCAAATCCAGTATATGTATTAGCAAGAGAAATAAATGACTCAGCAAATCCTAACTTAAGTAAGAATGTTAAAACAATTACCGCACAAATTAGTAATAATGACATCATATAACTATTAGATTTCCCTGCTTCATACGCAGTAATATCATTAATATATTTATCTATATTTAAAGCTGTTTTTTGCATTAAACGATTTCCATCAGCACCTTTAACTAAAGCATCTTCTGATTCGCCAAAAAATGTTTTTACTTGTGGATAAGGATATTTTTCAATAATTTGATTATGTGCATCTTTCATCGTTGTAGTTTGCTCATAAACATCTGTTAATGTTTGTTTTAATTCACTGTCTTCTAAGTATCTTAACACTTCTAATACTTGTGCTTTTTCACTACCACTACCTGTTTTCATAAAGGCAAAGTGTAAGAAGAACTTATTCCAAAGTTCATAATCTTTGATTTGCTGTAAGCTATATTTTGGAGCTCTAAAGAACTTTGTATCTAATTGAACTGCAATGTATAGAGATAAAACGATTGTAATAATTACTTTTATAGTATTAAATGCACGATGAGTATCTAAAATCGATACATATGTTTCTGGTGTCCAGATTAATACAAAATATAAGTATCCAAATGTAATAAGTCCTATTAAAAACAATTGGGAAAACTTAGTAATCGCCTTCCCTTCATAGTTTTTGTATTTTTTAAGTGCGTCTCTCATAATCCTCCTAAGATTCACTATATTTCGGTTTTTGTAACTAAAGTATATTATAATATAAATGAGGTGATTAATGTGCAGAATATAACGCATCGTTTAAATACGAAAAAAGTCATGGTTGGTGACATTCAAATCGGAGGAAAAGATGAAATTATCCTTCAAAGTATGTGTACAACAAAAACACGTGACGTTGAAGCAACAGTAAATCAAATTAATGAATTAGAGGCTGCAGGATGTCAAATTGTCCGTGTTGCAGTGCCAACAATGGAAGACGCAAAGGCAATTGGTGAAATAAAAAAACAAATCAATGTTCCTCTTGTTGCAGACATTCATTTTAACTATAGATTCGCATTAGAAGCAATTAACCAAGGTGTTGACAAAATTAGAATCAATCCAGGAAACATTGGTAATGAAGAACGTGTTAAAGCTGTTGTGGAAGCATGTAAAGAAAAAAATATTCCAATCAGAATTGGAGTAAACGCTGGTAGTTTAGAAAAAGAGATTCTAGAAAAGAACGGATTCCCAACTGCCGAAGGTATGGTTGAAAGTGCAAGATTCCACGTCAGTATTCTTGAAGAACTCGGATTCTACAATACTATTATTTCTTTAAAAGCTAGTGATATGAAAATGGCAATTAAAGCATACGAGCTTGCTGCTAGTGAATTTGACTATCCATTACATATCGGTATTACTGAAGCAGGTACAAGTTTTGGTGGAACTATTAAATCAGCAGCAGGTCTTGGTATCTTAATTCATGAAGGAATTGGTAACACTATGCGTGTTTCACTTTCTGATGATCCAGTTGAAGAAATTAAAGTTGCAAGAGAACTACTTAAAAACTTTGAAATGATTAATGATATGCCAACGCTTATCTCATGTCCAACATGTGGGCGTATTGAAGTTAATATGATTCCTATTGCTAAAGACTTAGAAGACTTCCTACAAACGATTAAAGCACCACTTAAAGTATCAATCTTAGGTTGTGCAGTAAACGGTCCAGGTGAAGCTAAAGAGGCTGATGTTGGTATTGCTTGTGCACGTGGTGAAGGATTACTATTTAAAAAAGGTGAAATTATCGCCAAAGTACCTGAAGCTGATTTACTAGAAGCTTTAAAGAAAGAAATTATTATTCTTGAAAAACAATATTTAGCAAAAAAAGATAAACAAACTAAATAAGATAAATTTATTTATTTTAATTTAAAAAGTGAACTACAAAAGTTCACTTTTCTTTATGTCTAATTTTATTATTATAGATTAATTGCCTTATTATTAACTTCAAAACCACTAAAGAATTGATCATACCTATTTACTTCAACCTTAAAAATCAGTTTATCATTAGAAATGTCATAAATCTCTAAGTACTTATTTTCGTTTAATGGTTGAGTGATTAAATATATAATATCATCTTCTTGATTATATTGAAGATAGGTTGTATCTTCAGTAGTTAAGTTTAAGTCAGAGATATCGTATTCAATTGTATTTCCAGTTGTTATATCTGTTCTATACACATAACCATTTCGAGTTAGAGAAAATACACAATTGTCTCCACATAAATGTACTTCCGGTATCATATTAGCACCGGTTTGATCTGTTGCTATATCCGGTGAAATTTCCTTTTCAAGTTGCCCACTATTTAAATCCCAAATTTGAATAGGGTATAAATTACTAGCTTCATTGAAGTCCTGATACTTGTGAGTTACGATTTTATTACCATTATCAATACCAACAATAATTTCATAATCCTCATTAAAGCCGGGTAATAACTCTACTAACGGAGTACTGTTTTCGCTATCAACATCTACAATGCTATAGTAATATTGATCATCCATATAAATTGATTTAATTTGCTTTGTATCGACATCATAACCAATAATTTGATGCAGGTAGTCATTAATTGAATATGTTCTACTTGTATTTTTAATTGGATCGTAGATTTTCAGATTATCAATTTGATTGAATATAATCTTATCATCTTCAGTAATATACTTGTCTAAATAGTTAGCAACATAGACATCTGTTGGGGTAATGTCATTGTCTTCAACTTCACCATCTGTATAAGTTATTAAACTGCCATAATTTTCATATACTATTTGATCATTAACCACAGCTAAGTTTTCACTAGTTGGCCAAGTATCCTCTCCAATTCTTTTATTATAGAATTCTTCTCCAGATAACAGGTACAACTCATTATAATCATAACTAGTAATAAAATTGTTTAGTGCATCATATGAGCTTGTAATTAGTGCAATATCATATGACTTATCATAATACTCTATATTAAATTTTGTCTTGTAAAATTGTTGTCTATATACACTTCCTCCAACCAAGGCTATAGAAATTAATCCAATTATTATTAGTATCTTCTTTTTCATAAAATCCCCTTACCACAACATTATAGCACATTATGCACACGTAATTATTGCACTTATTCTGATTTCTTGATTATATTTTGAATGGTAACTATAATACAAAAAAAAACAGCTTAACTAAATTAACTTTAGTTAAACTGTCTTAGTAGTGCATTACTGCAACTTGATATTGGCAGGAGGCTATAAAAACAAATAGCAACCGCAATTCTTGCATTAAACTAGCAAGAGAGACATGCTCCCTTCCTATATTTCTATATTAGCATAGTTGCATTTTAAAATCAAGTGAATATCTTGTAAGAGTAATTTTTATCGGTATCTACAGATATTTCCACACAATCTAACTCATAAACACCGACAAATATATCTTTTCTAATATTATCTAAATTTTCAATTAATTTATCTTTAGTCATGTTATTTCGAATGTATTCCTCAGAAATACTTACTAATTTCTCTGAAAAATCAACGTTGTATTGTTCGTAAAGTTCCAAATGATGTGCCTTAATCATTTTATCAATTTCCTTTTCATTGAAATATCTATAACCAGGTATGTAGTAATATTTATGAGTTTTATTTTTCTTCTTCTTGGTTGTCATGTATGATATCTCACCATTGATATAAATTTTGTGTCTATACTTATATCCGTGTTTTGAATATCCTTTTATAACATTACGATTGTGAAGTTGGTCAAAATCATCTTCAGTTAATATTGGTTCCATTATTTTATAAGTAACATCATCAGTGATGATGACTCCTTTGTATATTGGTTTTGTTAAGAAATGATACATTCCATTAGGAGAACGCTTCAAGTTATAGGTATCCATTGCATACTGAGAAACCTCTTTAGCTGTTTTCCCTTCATATGCATAGTGGTAAAATAAATCCCTTATAATTTCCACCTCTTCTTTTACGGGGGTCAGTAATTGATTTTCATCACGTGTATATCCATATGGAATATTCCCACCATGAGGATATTTAAAATTTTAGCCATCTTATGCTTTGATAACCGAACTCTTTCACTAGTATTCTCACTTTCTACTTCTGCTGTTATTGCGTCCTCTTTAAACCTTCTTCTTCCTTGTACGGTTTGAAGATCATATTCTAAGTAAGGCGTAACAATTCTAGTTTTCTTCAACTGTAATGTACGCATTAAAAAGTGTGCGTCCTCTGTATTTCGCACTAAGCGATCTAAACTTTTCACTAAAAGTACTTCGACTGCTTCAGAGTCGATTCTAGCTAGTACTCGCTTAAGTCCTGTTCTGCGCATATTAGTAGCCGTTTTCCCTTTATCTTTGTAATTTTCAACATCATAGTCTGATAAATGGTACTTCACATAATTATCAAGCATTTCAGTTTGTGCTTCGATTGAATACCCTTTTTATTGTTCTTTTGTACTTACTCGAACATAACTAATAACAATTTTTTTGTTCATACTTTAATCTCCTCTCCTGGTGCAATGCACCATTTATATTATAAATCCAATTTTGAATACAAAAAAGACAAGTAGAATACTCTACTTATCTTCAAATTTAATATAATAATTTACATTTCCCCAATCATTATTAGTTCCTTCTAGCACCATATTATCTTGTATTTCTATTATTGTACAAGATAAAGGTTTTATTTTTTCCTCATTTATTATTGGCTGATTGTACATTATTCCATTTTCACTGTATTCTATCAATTCGTTCTCATCGTATTCACTAACTTTCACATTGACATAATTTACACCTGTACAAATCTTTGTAGCACCTACAGGTATATCTACACTGCTTACAAGAACTTGCGGATTCCATAGCCCACTTATTGTCTGTGTTGATGTAGTTGCAATTAAATCAAACGATCTAAAATAATTCGCTATAAATATAAGACTAAATCCACCTACTAGCAAAGTAATAATAACTAATTTTCTAATCATTCCCCCAAAATTGATAATATTCACCTTTTAACTCTTCATTAATGCTTGCGAATTCTACCGTAAATAGCGTATCATATTCTTTTTTCTCTTGATTTGTTAATTCCAACTCTTTTGCATACACAGAAGCACCTCGAACATAATAAAGTTTTTCGGAATCAAGATCGTATTCATACTCTTTTACAGTATCATACTCTTCTGTTTCTTGACAATAATATGATATAGATGTTGGCTCCCAATCATATACACTGACATTTTTTCGCTCTTTGCAAAAGTCACTGTTTGATGTATCCATTTCCAAATAATACCCATCATACTCATGCATATCTGATTGATTCCATACAAAACCATTTTCAATTAGTAAGTATTCATAACTACTTTTTTTATTTAATATAATAATTGTAGTTAACAACAAAACAATTGCTATCAAGAGAGTTATTCTTTTCATCTTAAGGTGTAACCTCCCAGATAATATATTATTAACTATAATTTTCTAATTCCTGAACAAGCTTGTCATTGTAGTCCTTAAAATTCTCATTGTATACTTTCTCGTACAATTCTTTATCTTTAACCGTTTCTGAAGGATGACTAAAATCTCCACTACCAATGCTTAACTTATCTGTGTTAGTTCCATAATCATATACAAATTCAGTGAATCCATCTTCATCTAATGTAACACATGAATAAGTAATAGTTGTTGGGTAAATATCATAGACTTCAATTGATATCAAATTATTGCAAAACAATTCTTCATTATCTTCTTCAAACCATCTATACGAATCATATATTGTTTGGCTAGAATTAAAATGTTCGAATCCATTTTTCTTTACTATCTTTTGCAAATCAGTTAAGTTCATAGACTTGTACACATGTATAATAACTAATAATAGTATTGTAATTAAAAAAAAGATGTAAAGGATTTTTTTTACCATAGCCCCTCCCAAATTAGTGTTTGCCAATCTGGATCATACGGTCCTATATCTGCCATTTCTGTATGAGAATCTTTTATACCTATATTAAATCCTATTGCATGATATTTTATTTCATCTATATAATCTTTTATATCATAACTTTCTCTAATTTTTGTACTTATACCATTTTCTGAATCTTTAAGCATTTCTTGAATTACTTCTTCGTTGTTCAGTTCTGCATACTGTGGATAATCATTTCGTACAGCTTCTAAAGACATAAGTGCCAACTGCTTGGCCCCTTCTTCTGATGCATTAAAATTTGCAAGTTCTTTTAAATCATCATCACTATAAATTCCAAGTTCATTAAGCTCATTTTTATATTTCGGATAATATTGATCGAAATTTTTGTATGTTACCAACTCTTCAGTATTACCTGTGTTTATTATGATTCCATTTGGTATTGTCATCGTCATATACATATCAAAATCAACATCCTCTGGTCGTTCATGTTTGTATAAATATTGCTCTTTTCCATCTTTTCCTATACCCCAAAATTTATACGCTTCTCTATAACAAATTTGATGAGGCATTCCAGAATTATCTTTCCAAGTGTATAACATATAATCCTTTGGCTCTTTCCCAATCTCATCTTGTTGGATTTGGATAATGCGTGAATCGTATTTCCCGTCTTTCATATTTGATTTTAAGTATATCTTGTTTAAATCACTTTCCGTAAGATTTAATGATTTAGTTGCTGCTCCTACATCTCTAATATTTGAAATTGATATTGAGTCAAAACCGTTAAAATATTGCAAGTTAGGGTATTCATTTAATAGCTCTAGTTTATTTAATTTTTTTCGTGCAGCCTGCAATTCTTCAATTTCTTTATCAAAATTAATATCTTGTAGTTTATTGTCAAGTTTCTTGATTACATTGTAATTATGATTTAGTACTTTTTTATCATCATGTAATCTTAATCCCTCTTCGATACTACTTGCTGTTTGAGATATAAGTGTCTTATTACTATCTATATGAATACTTAACTTATTTTGTTGGGCATTATATCAATCTTCAAACCCATATGACATTTCAACTATTCGCTTATAATCATAACTATTCGAATCTAATAACTCTTCAGCATTATCGACTAACTTTTTAAATAACTCTTCATCATACTCAAAGCAAATTTGTTCGTTTTCTATGTCTACAGAATCATTAATATCTTCAATAACCGTTGACACAAATTTGTACAATTCAGCTGCACTCTCTCTATACTCATTTATTTGTTTAATCTGTTCTTGGAATATTTCAATAAACTTTTCCTTATACTTACCACTAAGTTCATCTTCCATATAGTCAATTGCTTCTTCTAATGTATCTACTGTGAATCCTAGTTCCATTTCAAAGTCACTATAAATCTCTTCGATATCTTCTAAGTCTTCCATTCGTAATTTTATATCTAACATTATTTTGAAGTCTCCTTACTAAGCTTAGTATCTAAAGCTTCAAATGTATCTGCAATTGCCTCTACTCCATTAACTAATTCTTCAAGGTTTTCAATTAATCCTCTATTTAAACTTTCCAATAGATCGATACTTCCATTTTCGATTATAGAGTTAACTCCCTCTAGACTATTACTATTGATAGTTTCTTCAGTTTCATTTAATTTACTATCAAATTCTTCTAAATCTTCAATTTGTGAGTTTAATATTTTAGATACATATTCTAGGACTTCTCTATCAGTTTTAATCTCCATTATAGCCAACCTCCGATATCACTCACATCATCAGCAAGTTTTGATCTTGCACTATACAACTCTTCTCTCATATCATCAAGCTTCTTATTGATACTTTGTAATACATCATCAATATCATCATTTGTTTTTAAATTTTCTACTCCTGTATCCATTGATTTTTTAAATTGCTCTTCTAATTCTTCAATATAACCGATACGTCTATTTATTTCACCTAGACATTCAGTTATGTAATCTCCTCGTAATGCCATAATTCAAACTCCTTAATTTTTATACTTATAGTATACCAAGAAAATAATTTCTAAATGTTATGAAAAGAAAAAAGACCTACAGTTTCCTGTAGATCCATGCGAAAATTACGGAGACTCCTTTCTTAAGACTCTAATAGAGATTAACATATATTATAATATTCTTCCTTCTATTTCACTTCTAATGTATGGAACAATTGTATAACCAATAATTCCCCTAACTTTTGCTTGCTGTCCGCTCGTCATTGATTTTCTACTATTGAACATCTTTAATAAAAAGTCTCGATCTTTCGAGGGATCAAAACCATTATATTGATTTGCTTCAAAGATACCTTGATCATAAAAATAATTTATTAATTTTCTGCTGAACAATCCACCTTTTAATTCTAAAAATTGATTTTCTTCAACAGCTTCCAATATTTTTAAGTAACTTTCATTTACTGATAGGTTTTCATTAAACTCTTCACGCTCAAATTTTTTAATACATGAGCTCCCAATCGGAGAAATTTTATTTCCATTATTTTCATTTCTTATTTTGTATAAAAATTTTATCCCTTGATGTCCACAAATACATTCAGAAGAGCAGTTAGTATCAATATCATAATCATCAATTACCCACTCATACTTTGCTGTTTCCCACTCATTAGAATTTGATTGTTCCAGTATCGTCCCTATAAATTCATCTACATATGACAGCATTTTTCCTTCTTTCCCAAACTATATCTCTCATAACTATTATACATCACTCATACAAAAATATTGTTATTTCATTACTGAAGTGTTATAATATGTTTGATAACGTATGAAGAAATAGGAAAAGGAGCCCCTGCCAGGGCTCCTTTTTTTGTGCTTTGGAGGATAACGTATGAAGAATACTACTTAGTTAAAAGTAGTATGATAATTAGTTCAAGCAATAAAACAATTGCTATCATATTATCCTCCGTGCATAGTTTTTCTTTCGATAACTTGCATTTCGTTACCCTCCTAGTTTATAGTCATCACGGACTATTCAAAGAACTTATTTCGTAAAAGTTGCCTAATCAATTTACTTTCCTCATTTATCATAGTCATTTTTTGATATTCTTTAAGTTCTTTATCGGCAATATAATCACAAACCTTATTAGCATGAACTCTAAACTTTTCCCTAAACTCTTCATACTCTGTCGTCTCATATACTGACTCTACATGAAATATTAGTTTTTTTAGATAAACTTTAGTTTCTTTTGAATAATTTAAATCTGGCAGTTCTTCAAGTTTTGTGTAAAAAAATTCTTCTAGCAGGGGAGAGACATTTAAATGTTTTTTCTGCACTTCATTAAAACTGCTACTCATTTTATTCGCTGTTGAAGCAAAGTAGATTCCCACTCCACCCATAAAGAAACTTGCTAGTAAACTAATGTAATCCACTGCGTTGGGTTTGGCTATTTCCTCTAACAGTTTTGTGTAATCATTCATTGTTACCTGTTTCCTCAAACTTAGTTGATGTTACATATTTAGCAAATGGTAAAACAATATCATTAATTTTTGAATCAATTATTATATTATTTTTACAAAACTCTTTTGAAAACCTTTTTGAAAACGTATTAAAAAAACCTTCAACATATGAAATTACCACATCTTCAATTTCATCTGAAAATGAAATAAGTATTTTATCATCATTTACAATTTCTAGTTCATCTATAATTTTTAAGGCATCTTCACGCCCATAATCATTCCCCCATAATGTTTCTTCATTCTTGATTTCATATTTTTTCATATTACCCCTTTTCTATTGGAAAAATCAGATGAAATGCTGTCCCCGGAAAAAATACACTAGATTTCTCATATATGCTTTCATCTGGCAATTGCTTATAATCCCCTATTGTATTAAAGGTACAAATTTTATTGTCGAAAATAAGTGAATTTGTTCTAAAATAACAAATATGATTTCCAGAATAAACGTATGATAAACCTGTCTCATCACTTGTTCTCATACTAATTATTTTAATTGTGTTAGCTAACCCGGTACCCGAATCATTACCAAATGACTCTTCTCTACCGGTAACTCCATCTTGGAAAGTCTGTAACATTCTCATATGTTCATGTTCATATTCGTTACTATCATCGTTTGTTAGTAGTTGGTGACTAGCGTTAATCTCACTTAACAAAGAATATTCAGCTTCTAGTAATGAACCCACATGCATTTGATTGTCGACCTTCTGGTAAAAATCCTCTATTTTTGAATATAATTGTTGTTTAGAATACGAAATTAGTCCCACTGTAATGTACTGAACCAACTCATTTGTCCTATTATCTATAGCATCTAACACTACGACTTCTACAATCAAATCTGATAATGCATGTTCTTTAATATTCGTTATTAATTCGAGTATCAATTGTTTGATTTCTTTATTTTTTTCTTCTCCAAGAACTTTTTCAAGATATAAACGCAACTTTTTAATTACTTTATTCATCAGTTTTCTATCTTGAATTGTTTCTTTTGATACGAATAATCTAAAGTGCTCTTTATTTTCATTCAACCCGTATACTTGAGTTGGTGATAATGCATAATAATACTCATAATATATTTTTTCATCTAATTTATAAAAATTATTTTTTACTTCTTGTGATTTATCTAAAGTTACTCTGATTGGTGATTTCAAAAAGAGTTCATTATTGATTGAGTATTGTGGATCTTCTAATAACTTTACTTGCATGTAAATTTTTACATCACTTTTAAGCAAATGCAATATTAGGGATTCAAAAATTAGAATCACTAATATATCTTCAAACGTACAGTTTATCAGCTGAAAATACATAGATTTTATATTCTTGTATTTTCCAATTTTTCCAATTATCTCCTTGATATTATCACCTGTTATAGATTGGTTAAATACTGAATATACTAACTTATTTTTATTTTTTCTTATTATTTCACTATTATAACTTACAAGTAAATTTACGTTTTCCATAATACTCCAAGAATTTTTCTATATTATAACACAAATGATGTTCTTAAAATCCCTTTATTATTTTATAAATTTCTCTCTTTAAGAGCATTGACGTATTATCTAAGTTTTGTATGTAACTATTAAGTTCAGACTTCATACTTGTGTCTAATGTTAGTGTTCTTAACATTTCTTCATCATATGTGATTTCATGATCCTTTAAATAATTTACCAGTTTCTCATAATTCTCATTGTAATTATTTGTCTCTTCTTCTATTAACTCTGGAGCATATTGATATTCCTCAGTTTCACTTTGTTCATATATTGCACTCATAATTCTTAAATTCCTTTCTTCTGCTAGTTTATTAAAGATTGAGTCGAGTTTTTCTAACTTAAGAGTGTCTATTGCATTAATAGGTTTCTCTTCAAAGTTATTTACCTCTTTGATTGTCCATAAGTCTGTAGCTAACTTCATTGTCATCTTCATTGGGTACTTACCTGTTTCTACAACTATCCAAACTCCTACTGGTAATCGTGACAGTTCATCAGGCGTTAATAGTTCACGGCCAATAAGCGACTTATTAGTACACCTATTCTAATTCGATGTTGGAACATAGTTTTTTCCACTCGTACCATAATTAACTGATGAGGTTTGAATTGTTTCTTTTCCAAGTCGTTCACTCATCGCTTTTCGCCACTCATCATCATCTGGTGGTAGTGCTGCATGCATCATAATTTGATATGAAGCAATAATATTTTTTGCCTTATTCTCACCATATCTATTTTTGACTTGAGGGAAGTTCTGAAGATACGTAATATTCTTGATACCTCTTGAACGTAATGCTTGTACAATTCCATCGTAATCTTTAATTGCTGGGAACTGGCCAAACTCATCATGATGGTTCATAATGTTGTAAGGTAGTTTCCCACCGAACTCATTTTCGGCCGTAGCAATTGCCATATCGAATAATAACCTGTAAAATAAACTACCAATAAAGTGCTTCGTACTATCCTCATCTGGAATAATTAAATAGATAACACTTTTATTTGTTACATATTCATGAAGATCTAATTCTCCCTCTTCAGACTGGAACATTTGTTCTATCTCTAGATCCATAAAAGAAAGTAATTCACTTAGTGCGCTTGAGAATACGTTCATCGATGTACGGTTATCAGCACTCATACTTGCACCAGCTAAAAGATTAGCTCGATGTTCTGGATTCTTTTCTAAAAGTTCTTTAAGATGTGACTTTTGTTGAGTATCTGTACTTTCTTCAGTTAGACCATTTAATTCTATGATCAACTTAAATACTGAAATTAGTTGCCTTTCACTACCTTCGCCATATTCAGCTACTAAAAGTATAATAGCAGCAATAAGTCCTTGTGCTGTATTTTTGAAGAATTGATCTCCACCACTTGCTTGGGTGTCATCTACAGCTTTTACAATTGCGGCCGCTAATGTCTTAGAATGTTTTTCTGCTTTAGAGTATGTCTTAAGCTTTTCCGTTTCATTTGTAGCATTATTAAATTTATCAATCCAATCATTGACTTGTTTCATTGGATTAAATCTATCACTCATAATAGGATTACGTAAGTTAATAATGTTGATGTTAACATCTGTTTTTCTCATACGATCAATTGTCATATCATCTAAATCATTCTTAAGTGATACAATGACTTGATTAGTCCATTTACTAGTATACTTACAAAATTTTATCTAGAGACTATTCTAATGACAACTCGTAGATATAAAAAAAACAGCTTAACTAAATTAACTTTAGTTAAACTGTCTTAATGATGCATTACTGCATCTTAATATTGGCAGGGCTAACAGGATTCGAACCTGTGCATGACGACACCAAAAACCGTTGCCTTACCGCTTGGCGATAGCCCTGTATTTTTGAATGGTGGAGGGGAAGGGATTCGAACCCCTGAACCCGAAGGAATTGAGTTACAGTCAACCGCGTTTAGCCACTTCGCTACCCCTCCACGTTATTCAATTAAATGGTACCCGAGACCGGACTTGAACCGGTACGCTATTGCTAGCACAGGATTTTAAGTCCTGCGTGTCTGCCTATTCCACCACTCGGGCATACGTAATTTTCGTACACATTAAGTATACCACAATATTATTATAATTGCAAATAAAAAATAAAAAGAATGACTATTGTCATTCTTTCTATGCAATATAAGGATATGGATTAACTGCTGTACCGTTTATTTGTACTTCGAAGTGTAAGTGTTCTCCGGTTACATTTCCTGTTGCTCCTTCATACCCAATCATTTGTCCCTGTGATACGTATTGACCTACAGATACAGGTGGTGGTTGATTTTGGTGAGCATATAGTGTTTTAACTCCATTACCATGGTCTATTACAACGTGGTAACCATAACCATAATTACTCCAACCAGATGTTACAACCATACCATCTTTAGCCGCATAAATTGGACCTCCGTAGTAAGATTGAATATCAATTCCGACATGACCTGAATAACATCCATATTGACATGTTACTCGAGTTCCTGAAGAAGGCCAAATAAATCCACTAGCTGATGCTGATGCATTTGAGTTTGAGAATGAAGTTGAGTCTGTACTACTCGTTCCTGAACCATTTACTGTTACACTATTCGTAACTTGTCCGTCACCTACTAAAATAACTTTGTGGACTGGTTTTTCTGTAACTTCTTCATTAACTTTCTCTGTACTTACAACTTCACCATTAACCATTTTATTTTCATAAGTGATTTCTTTTTTACCTTCTTCACCTTCAGTTTTAACTTCAAACTGACCAGTTAACATACTTTCATCCACTTCTTGAACTGTATCGAAATCAATTGTTTCTGATTCAACTGTCTCAAATGTTTGGACAGCTTCTATAACAGGATCTAAATCATTAGTAATGATTTGTTGTCCATTATATGTAACTGTATTGTCAGCAAGATTTGGATTGTTAATTTTAAACACTGTATCGTTCATATCATTATCATTTTTAATAGATTTAATACTTGCACTATCAGAAATAATGTCATATGTTTTATTTTGGTCTTTATGGAACAAGTTAAATAACAAGTCTTCCTGATTTTCAATATATAAACTTCCGGTACTATATCCTTCTGTGACTTTAATATCATTGTTGATTGAAATCCCAGTAAATTTCTTATCACCTTGTGTATATGTTTTGAATTTACCTGTTGATTGATAATAGTCTAAATATGATTTATCAGGCAAATATGCAAGTAAGATTTTTTCTATCGTCCACTCAACAGTTTCCTTGTCTTTGATATAATATTTATACTTGTCATCAACAGTTAATGTATAACCTTGTTCTAATACTTTTGTTTGTTGTTTTGCATAATCAATAAGCTCAACTTGCTCTTCATCTGTTAAATTGAACTTAATTAATGATGGTGTATTTATTACTTTTGTACTTAAAGCTGTATCAGGGTCAGTTACACCTGCTGCTGCTTTTACTTCAGCTGCTTTATTTTTTTGTGCTGCCTCTAACTCTAAAGCTCGGTCATCAGTATTGACACCAACTAGTTCATTTCCTTCATATAAAAATGCTGCTTGGTTTAATTCAAAATTCTGATTATTTGATTCTTGACTCGAATAAGTAAATAGTAGTAACAAAACAAATGCGAACAAAGCTATTTTAGAAATTAATAGTTTCGCATTGATTTTATTTTTGTCGCTCGTTTGCATTTGCGCCCTCCTATAACATTACTATTGTAACATTATTAGCACGCATAATGTTTATTATCTTCTTAAAATATGTCTCCTTTTAATGCTCGAATTGAACTATAACCATCTCTTGCAATTACGATGTGATCAACAAAGAGAACATTCAATTGCTTAGCACATCTTATTATTGCTTTCGTTGATGTATAATCATCTTCACTCGGTTCACTGTAACCAGAAGGATGGTTGTGAACTAAGATAAATCCATATGCACTTTTTAAGAAAACAGTTTTAAAAATCTCTCGCGGTTCAATTGTAACCGAGGCTATTTCCCCTACATAAACTTCAGTTCGTGAAATCAATTCCATCCTTATATTCAAACAAAGAACTACAACTTTTTCCTGGTTATAATCCTTCATATCATTACATAACTCCTCAACTTTCTCCGGTTTGTTTAATTGCAACTTATCTAAGTAAAATTTCTGCTTATTAGCACGTTTACTAATTTCAAAGATAGTAAATAAAATAGAAGCTTTCGCCTCACCAATTCCATGCATTTCCTTAAATTGTTCTAATGTACAAGATTGCATTTGATTGAGTCCATTACATTCCATAAGCAATGTATGCGCTGTTTGCATCACATCACTTTCCTTTGTTCCTGATCCAATTATAATTGCCAGTAACTCTGCATCTGATAAATTATTTATATCAGTATGTTTTAATTTTTCTCTTGGTTTTAAGTTGTCATTCATCGTTTTAAATGAAGGCAAGACAGTATCCAATCCATATAAATGGTACAAAAGGTATTTTCTTATTGTGTGTTACTAGCGAATAAATCAAGCCAGTTAAACTAGCCCAGAATGCAGTTAGAATCACAACTTTAAATCCTAATAACAATAAAATACAAAATATCTTTACATCAGCACCACCAATTTTAGTATTGAACTTCTTTCTGATTAGTAAATAACTTCCATAAACAAGTGCACTTAGTAATAATAATACAATTGAACCTTGGCCACTTAAAAGTACCCATCCTAGTAATACAATTTGATAAACTTCTGAAACTTGCATAGTCCTTATATCTTCAATTGCCATAAAGAAAAGAATTAGCTGCGTTGTCATCATTCTAAACCACAATGTTGATTTTGGACACACTCGATTTTATAAAAAACTTTTTCACTTTCAACATTTTCCCTAGCTATAATCTTTACTGGACTATACTCCCCAAGTTCGATTAATATTCTCATTTCTTTTCCACGGGCATACAATATTGGGGTCTGTCTGTATGCTTTCAAATAAACATCTGCTTCATCATCATACGTGTACTTTTCATTTCCATTATTATCTAATTCTTGATATGATAACCTAATTGGTAACACCTCAAAATTTCCTTTTTCACTTTCGCATTCAATTAGTGTATCAATCAATTTTACTTCTGACATTTCAATAATTCCTTTTTCATAACTTTCAAAGTGCTCATCTTTAGGCACCTTCTTTACAATTCCTTTAAATATTTTCATTTTCCCTCCTAACCATGTATATAACATTTACCTAAAAATAACTTTTTTTTGGTAAACTATAATTAAGGAGTTCCAATGAATAAACATATAATCGCATTACTTATTTTTGTCTTAGCTGCAATCCTTATTTTTATAAACATTATCTTACTAGTAAATGAACCTACATATTTAGAAGAGGATGAAGTAGTCAGTGAATTACAAATATCATAAAAATAGCCACCCTCAAATTGAGAGTGGCTTTCTTTTATTATAAAGTATGTTTGTGGTAACTTCCTGTGTTTACTTCAAATGATAAATCATTTGTTTCATCTAAGAAATTATCAATTACATCTTCAACATCATATCTATCTTCTGTAGTAAATCTAATGTGGAAGTTTGTAATTCCCATTTCTTCTAATTCTGTTTGCTTACTTAATAAACTGATTGGTTTTCTACTTAACATTGCAATACGATTATTTCCAGCATATGCTAATGGGAAGATACGACCAAGTTTATCTTCTAAGTGATAATCACCTTCACGACATTTTGTACATGATCCACAACTATCAGTTTTCTTCATATTAATTGGACAGTAATCCATCATCATTACTGGAATACGACCATATACATTCACAATAGAATTATCATTACCAAATTGCGATAACTTTTCTGAGTTAAGTTCAATTGATAATAATGTTTTACTTACACCAGACTCAATTAATTTTTGTTGATTAATATAGTTTGTTGTATTAAATGTATAGTTGGTAATAACATTTTTAGTATCTTTAAACTTGTTGTATACACCAATTTCACTTGCAACAATATTATCAAATTTTTCACAAATAGCGTACACTTCTTCGCTTTCATCATCATAAATCACTGAAGGTGTTACATAGTAATCATTTGCAGTTGGTTCAATTGACAATGCTAAGTCACTATCAGCAATTAATATGTATGCCCCATCTAAGTTTTCACTTACAGTTTCATATTGTTCTTTAGTTTGAACTTCAACATATACTTCTGATTCCTTACTGTTTGCTTCTAAGCTTTTAGTTGGTAAATCTACGATGTTACTGAATTTGATTTCATTACTAGACTCGATAATCTCTTCGATTATTTGTTTTTTCATATTATTAATTTTAGAAATTTGACAGAACATATCATCATTATACCTGAAATCTTCAACCACTAAATCATACGGTGTATTTTTAGTTTTCGCTAACTTTTGTAAAATTTCTTCTTTAGTTGTCGGTTTATTTTGTGCTTTCTCAAACTTAATTTGAGTATTGATTGGACGCCCATTTTCTAAAGCATAGAATAAAACATTGTTCTTTAAGAATAAGTTTAATTTAACTTCGTTTCTATTTGTTACTTTTGATGCTTCCTTAGCTTCTGTCATAATACTCGCGTTTACAGTTCTAAACACTTCATCTTCAACTTCTGGCTTTACTTTTGAGAATACAAGTACTAAGTTATCTTTTAATACTTTAAATTGCTCAACTAACTGACCATCTTCAAAATCTTCTGCAACATAACGAATATTGTCATGCGAGTTTAAAGTAACACCATCGTTTAATTGAATTGAAATTGCATAAGGGTAATATTGTAGGCTCTTTGCTTTATTAATTTCAACTTGAACTACTTTACCAATTAACTTCCCATTATTGTTTGGACGGTATAAGTTAACAAGTTCACGTCCATTAGTTCCATTAATACGACCATCTGTGAATTCACGATTGTATACTTCAGTTAAGTCTAAACTATCCATTCCTTGTAACTTTTGCTTATATGCCTTAGTTGTTTGATATGCGTAATCTACAGACTTTAAACGCCCTTCAATTTTAAGTGAATCTACACCTGCAGCTTGATATTTGTCTAAGTTTTCAATATTATTTTGATCTTTTAAGTTTAAAGGATACTCACCACTAGAAATTGTTTTACCAGTTGGTTCATAAATAGTATATTGAGGCATACGACAATATTGTGAACAACGTCCACGGTTTGCAGATTTTTGATCTAATAATGTTGAGTCATAACATTGTCCTGAATAACTTACACATAACGCTCCATGCACAAATGCTTCTATTTCTAAATCAGTTGCTTCTTTGATTTTCTTAATACGATCATAGTTCATTTCTCTTGGAACCACAACACGGTTACTACCTTCTTCTTTAATTAAAGTAGCTGCTTCTGTATTGTGAATATGCATTTGCGTTGATGCATGTACTTCCATATCAGGGTAGTATTGCTTTAATAAGTTAATAAAACTGAAATCTTGTACGATTACTGCATCTAACCCTGCTTGATATAATTGATCAATTTCTGCAAAGAATTGTTCTAATTCATCATCAAATACAACTGTATTAAATGCTGCATACGTTGCAACATTGTTATCTTTTGCATACTTGATTAATTGTTTAGCCTCTTCTACTTCGATTGATGCTTTTGTTCTTGCTCCGAAACTAGGTGATGCAAAATAAATAGCATCTGCTCCTGCTCCAATTACGACTTTTGCCGCCTCTAAATTTTTTACTGGTGATAAAACTTCCATGTGACCTCTTTTCATTAATATATTATAACACACGTTATTTATTGTAATGTTTTATCTAAAAAAATTTTATTTATACACATTATAATTAAGGTTGTGCTATAATTGGAGAAAGGAGTAAACATGAAACTAACAGAAGTCAAGCAAAATACTTACTTAATAATAAGTGGAATATTATACGAGAATGCTAAAGAAGAAGCAACTTTAAATAACTACGGTTTAATTATCGGGGAACAAGTCGAGTTTTTACAGTTAAACAGCTTTAAAAAAGCCTATTACATTAGAATTGGTGACAATCAATTTTATATTAATGAACCCTTAGCACAACGAATCGAGGTTGATTATGAATAAATACTTATTATTTGGTAATCCAAACGTTGGGAAAACAAGTGTTTTCAATCACTTAACTAATTCAAGTGAAATTGTTAGTAACTTCGAAGGAGTTACTGTATCTAAAAAGTCAGCAAATCTACGTAGTGGTGATGGGGAACTAATCGATGTACCAGGTGTTTACTCAATAAATACATTTACTGTTGCTGACGATGTATCACAAAAAGCATTACTATCTGAACACTGTGATGGAATTATTGATGTGATTAACATTAGCGATTTAAAACGCAACTTATATTTACTAATTGATCTTCTAGAAACTGGGCGTCCTGTAAATGCAATTCTAAATTTAGATGATATCTTTGAAGGAACTGTAAATTTAGATGCTCTAAGTAACCTTCTAAACGTAAATCTAGTAAAATCTAATCATCATACATATGGAGATGATTTAAAACATGTAACTAGTTTCAGACAAAATAACTTTAAGTTGGATTATGGGCAGTTAATTGAAACTGCAATAACGGCAATTGAAAAGAATGTTATTTCTGATAAGATTCAAGGAGGAATTTCTCCTCGTTTTTATGCTATTCAATTTTTACAAGGTGATAATCATTTACTTGAGTTCTTTAGTAATCATCAGCAAACTATGAAAGTGAAATTTGATCTTCAACATGAGATAGTTGGACAAGACTTAGCACGTTCAATAAGTGGTTTATGTTTCCAAATTAGAAGAAATTTTATTACTGAACTACTTACTGATAACTATACAAAAAAACAAGAAGTTGATCAAATGCCATTTATGAATAACGTATTTGATAAATATGCACTTCACCGTGTATGGGGATTTGTAATCTTTATATTTGTAATGTATCTAGTCTTCTTTGTTGCCGTAACTGGTGGAGTTTTACAGGATGTTGTTGATGGTGGAGTTACATACTTTTCTGATATTGTTGCTAACATCTTAAATACAATCGGTGCAAGCGAAATAGTTACTTCATTTATTATTGATGGAGCAATTGCCGGAGTTGGTGGAGTACTTGTTTTCTTACCACAAATTATTATTTTATTTGCGATGCTAACACTATTTGAAAGTATCGGATACTTTGCACGTGTTAACGCCCTATTTGAAAACTTATTTAATAAGATTGGGATTTCATCTAGTTCTATAATTCCATTTATTTCTGGATTCGGATGTAATGTTATTGGAATCATGGGAACAAGAACTATTACTAGTGAGAAGAAAAGAATTGCTACTATTTTAGCATCACCGTTTATCTCATGTAGTGCAAGATTACCTGTATATCTAATTTTCACTGAAATATTCTTTGATCAAAACCAAACATTAATATTATTATTCCTATATTTACTAGGAATCTTCGTTGCAATTGCAGTTGCTTTTATAATTGATAAAATTATATACAATGATAAAGAGTTACAAACAATCATTTCCTTACCTAAGTATAAAAAAGTTCAAGCTAAATACTTTGTTCGTTTAACATGGATTAAAGTTAAATCATTCTTAACTAGAGCCGGAACAATCATTTTCTTAGGATCACTAGGTTTATGGGCTGTTTCATCATTTGGTTTAAATGGATTTACAACTGATATTAATGATTCTTTCGTTGGGTTATTAGGTCAACAATTCAGCTTCATTTTGACACCTCTTGGATTCGGAACAGTTCAAGCCTTTAGCGCTTTAGTTGTTTCAATTCTAGCTAAAGAACTTGCAATCTCAGCACTAATCGTTATGTATGGAACTACAAACATGGATGCATTATCAGCTGTATTAGCAACAGAGTTTACAGCAGCTTCTGCTTTATCGTTTATGACATTTGTATTATTATATATACCTTGTCTTGCAACATTAGGTGCAATTTATTCAGAAACTAAAAAGGTAAAATACGTAGTCTATTCAGTAGCAATGAGTTTAGGTATCGGATATTCAATCTCATTTATCGTTTACCACATTGCACAATTAATTTTCTAAAAAAGGAGATGTATGAAAACACAGTATAAACCGTATTATCGAGCGCTTAAAAAACCACAAATTTTAGAACTTCCTAAAATTCCAATAATCTCAATTAAAGGTGAAGGAAATCCTAATACTAACCCTTTATTTGAGAGCCACATATCAGCATTATATCAACTAAGTTACGGATTCCGAATGAGTTATCGAAATCAACCAATTGAAGGTTATTACACGTATACAGTTGGTCCATTAGAAGGATTTTGGAGCACAAACACAGGACTTGAGTATACTCAAGATAAAGATACACTTACATATGAAATCTTTATTGTTCAACCTGACTTTGTTACAGAGCAAATATTTTTAGAATATCAGCAAAAGTTGCAATCTAAAAATGACTATATTAAAGAAGTAGAATTTAAATATATAGAAGAAGGGTTATGCGGACAAATCTTACACATCGGTAGTTTTGACAGTGAACCTGAAAGTGTTGCTAAACTTGAACAGCACTTAAATCAAGAGGGTTATAAGTTCGTAAATGATAGTCATCATGAAATTTATTTAAGCGACTTTAGGCGAGTTACTGAAGACAAATATAAAACTTTAATTAGATATAAAATAGAAAAAGTATAGTCAATTGACTATACTTTTTTTTGATATATTGCAAATGCTACCGAATAATTATTTTCATGAGAAATACTAAGTTCTATTCCTTCAATATTACTATAAGGCTTTCCATCTGCTTGATTTAAAATTTCAATTTGGTTAATTGTATATTGTTTATTTGTCGCCTTCACTATCGCTTCTTTTGCTGCAAACCTACTAGCTAGATACTCAGTCTTTAAATCATCATGTTTCGCCATGTATATATTGTACTCTCTTTCAGTCAAAACACGTTTAGCTATTTTACTATTGACACGAGAATTTTCTACAATATCAGTTCCTACTCCAATTATCATCTAACTCCTTATTATTTAAAAAAAGCATAAACTTTAAAAGTTTATGCTAATCTAATGGATCATAACCACTTCCACCCCAAGGGTGACATGAAAGAACTCGCTTTAAGCCTTTATATCCCCCTTTAAATGGACCATATTTAATTATAGCTTGCTTAGTGTAGATCGAACAACTTGGTTCATATCTACAACTACGCGGTGTATGAGGCGATATAGCATTACTATAAAACCAAATTAAAGCAAGAAATAACTTTGAAAATAATTTATTAATACATTTCATTATTCTTCAGCAGCAGCCTTTTCTTCTTCAGCTTTCTTAGCAGCCTCTTCTTCTTCAGCTTTCTTAGCAGCTTCTTCCTCTTCGGCTTTCTTAGCAGCTTCTTCCTCTTCAGCTTTCTTAGCAGCTTCTTCCTCTTCTTTCTCTTTGCTATCATCACAATTTGATGTATCATTTGATATTGAGTAAGAACTTACCCCTGATGTTACACCTGAAGAACTTACAGATTGAACACCAATTGTATATGAAGAACTACATGCTACTTCAAATAATTGATCGTATGTTAACGTTGAGCTTGTACCAGAAGTTGTATCAACAACCGTATCATTTACAAGGACATTATATTCACTTGCTCCAGATGTCTCACTCCAAGACACACTTACTTTATTAGCTTCGCTTAAAGAAACGTTCATTTGTGGTGCACTTGGTGCAATATTTAGATCTTCTTCACCTTCTTCACCTTCGACAAAATAATGAGTTACTCCATTAACAACTTTAGTGTAAACATTATCTGGCATAACAAATTCACCATCAGATAATGTTGGGTCATCAGTAGTTATTGTATTAGACATTAATGCATGCCAAATGTATAACGGTTGTTCGGGTTGTTCGTAGAACATGTATCCATCACGCTCATACTCATATTGGTAACCATACCATACTGCAGTTGCAATATCAGGTGTATAACCAATTGTCCATCTATCACGCGCATAACTTGCTGGAATTCCAAAGTTGTTGTCTCCCCAGTTTGATGTACCTGTTTTTATCGCATTATCTAATTCTGGAACATCAGCACTACCAGTAAACGCTCCTTCATTATCTGGATTTAACATTTTAGTAATTAAGTATGCAGTTGATGGTTCCATTGCTTTGTGTGAATCATATTCTGGATACCACTTAGATCCATATACATCGTAGTACGGACTTTGCTCATCGAATTCTATATATTCAATGATATGTGGCTCGTTATATACTCCACCATTTGCAAATGTTGCAAATGCACTTGCCATCTCAACAGGTGTTGAACCGAATGCTCCTAATGTATATGATTCATACACTTGAGGATTTTCTTCAGTTCTACCAATTTCCCAGTCATATAAACCTACACGTTCAAACCAAGATGTCATTTCTTCAATACCAATTTCATCTACAACTTCTTGGAACGCTTGCACAGCTGTTGTATTTAAAGACATTGATAATGCTTTCATCATTGAAACATTTCCGATGTGCTTACCTGAGTAGTTTCCTACTTCAGTAGTAGTACCAGAATAGTAAGTTGTTTTATCATTTAATGTATGCAATGTTGACCAACCTAAGTACTCAATAGCTGGTGCATATGCTGTTAAAGGTTTCGCTGTTGAACCTGGGTTACGTAATTCATTGTATGAATATGCATATGGACTTTCTCCATCAAAACCATTTCCTAAAGCTAAAATTCCACCATTTTCAACATCAATCATTGCAGTACCTGTTTGAGTACCTTCTAAAATAGGCCAACCAATTAATCCATTTTCAGTATCTAAAGTATCTATTGTTGCTTTTTGTAATTGATCATCAACTGTTGTATGAATTTTCATTCCACCTGTATTGATATCAGCATTTTCTCCTAAAAGACCTTCTAATTCATCTAATACATATAAGTTGATATCATTATAATATTTTAAACGACTTTCTTCGGCTTCATCATCATTAGAGTGATCAACTAAATCAGCCTGAATATCAAGTGCTTTAGCCTCTTCTGCCTCTTCGCTAGTGATGTACCCCTCAGCTTCTAAACGACTAATTACAGTGTTACGTCTTGTTGTAGTATCTTCTGGATTTGTATATGGGTTCCAGTCAACTGGACGTTGAGTCATTCCTGCTAATGTTGCTGATTGAGCAATTGTTAATTCCGCCGGAGACACTCCATAGTAGTATTCAGCCGCATTATTAATACCATATCCACCAGCACCAAACCACATTGTATTTACATAGTTTTCCATGATTTCAGTTTTAGTATACTTATCTTCAATTTTTAAAGCTAATGCCATTTGTGAAAGTTTATACTGAATTGGATTTTCTTCACTTATAGCATATGAACTAATTGATTGATCATTTCGTGTCCATGATAATTTCTCACCTGGTCCATCATACATACTTACTGGTTGTAAGTAAAGTAATTTTGCAAGTTGCATAGTAATTGATGATCCACCACCAGCTGATGCATCTTGATTTACAAGGGCAGCAAGCGTAACACGAATCATCCCTTTAAAGTTTACTCCATTATGATCCATGAAACCTTGATCTTCTGTCGCTACTAATCCCTCGATATAGTAAGGAGAGACCTTAGCAACTTGACCATCTTCACATAAGAATAGAGTATTGTCTTCAGTTAACTCTTCTCCCTCTTTTGCATCTCTACATAATTCAGTCCATTTTACATCTCGCTCAGATAATTTACCAATTTGGTCTCCTGATGAGTTGTAAACCAACGCTGTCGATTGATTTTGCCAGAAATTATTATCAGTAATTTCAAGCGTATTAGCTTTTAAGCTATTAAAAATTACAGTTGCTGAAATATAAGCAACAACAATAAAGAAGACTAATAAGATCAAAGTATTAATTAGAACTTTTTTCCATTTATCTTGGCTGTTTGTAGCCTTCTTATTAGTAGTTGCTTTATTTGTTTTTGTAGCATTCGATTTTGCTTTAGTATCTTGTGCTTTACGTCTACTTTTTGTAGTAGTTTTATTGCTATCCATCTTCTACCTCTTTTCAATTATCGAGTCTATGTACTTTAAATAGTCCAAAGCTGGGTTAAATCCTAATTTTAATTCATAACCAAACTGCTCGAAGAATTCAAGTGGAATTTGAGATTTTCCACTTTGAATAAATTCATCAATATATTTGTAATCAATAATATATATTTTATCATATTGATAGAAATATACAAACAAAAAAGCAAGTCCTCCATGTCTCATCACATTTTTCAGATGACTGCGTTGATGCTCATGTAAGTTAGAAACTACATTGAATGATTTATATTTTGTTTGCTTTGCTTCAAAATCAATATATAAACCTTTATATAGCCCATTATAATCTGTAGTTGATTTCTCAGAAAAATAAGCATCTGTTATTTTATGAGTTCTCGTCCCAAATTGATTGTTGTGTGAAATTTTATTAACTTTAATTGGCGTTGGTTTCTTATATATAAATGCAATATCATTGCTTACATAAAAGCTATTTGATTGATTTATAAGTTCTTCCAAATCCATTCCACGACGAAGATGACCAACTAATGACGTATTTTGTTTGCTTGTTTCATTAATATGAGTCGTTATCTTTTTTTTATTCGGATAATTATACATTTTATCACCATTCTTATTTTATCATATTTTACCTAAGCCTAATTGAAACTTGATATAATAACAATACAGATTAATTTCAAATTTAGGAGATATAATGGAACAAACTATTGAAAAACTTTTACATAAAGAGTTTGAGCAAAAACTACGTGGTTATGATAAAGACCAAGTTGATGACTTCTTAGATGAAGTTATTGAAGATATCGAAACACTTCAAAACAAACACAACTTATTATTAGATGAGAAAAAGATTTTAGAAAAAAATAATTTTGAGTTAAAAATGAAGATGCTAAGTATGAAAGAGAAATTAGAATCAAAAGATTTAAATTCTCAAACAAGCTATTTAGGACAAACTAAAATCGTTTCAGATGCATTTAAAAACGATGAACCGAAAATTGTAAAAGCACCTGTTCAAGAGCAGACAATTACAATTAATAAACCTCAACAAAACGTTGACCCTGCTGTAAAATCTGAGCCTATGCTTTCTGAGCCAATTACTCATGAAGACGCTAAAGCTAATGATCATACATTACAAGATCGTATTGAGCAACTTGAAAAAGAACTAAACAATATTAAAAACTTTACAGACTAATAAAATGTTATAATAATAGATGGTGATGTGAGATAATCGCTTGCAATAGCAAGAGGAAAGTCCAGGCTCGCACTTGCTGCGATGCAAGTAGTGTTTGTGCTAGGCGAATAAATAAGCCTAGGGATCCTTTTTGGATTACGGCGAAACTTAACCTAAGGCTTCGGCTATGGCGATGTTTCTTAAAGTGCCACAGTGACGAGGTTACTAGAAATAGTAAACGTGAAACGCGGTAAACCCCTCAAGCGAGAAACCCAAATTTGGTAGGGGAGTGAGATCGGTGGGAATTGAACTACCTTTCTTGATGACTATGTCATAGATAAATGATTATCACAAAGATTTTCTTTGAACAGAACTTGGCTTATGATCATCACCACTTAATAAAGGAATATAATGAGAACATTAGCAATACTTATATATTTAATACTTGTAGTAATTTATTCTTGCATCATGATTGTTGTAGATAAGGTTATTACATTTAAACCAGAAACTGTTTATGCACACTTAAGAAAAGTTGCAAAGACAATTGATAAATTAGCAGGAAATAACTACACGTTAGTTGGTGAGGAAAACATCCCAGATGAAGCGGTGCTTATCGTTTCAAATCACGAAGGTTTTTTTGACCCGGTATCGACTGTAGATATCTTTGAAAGTCCTGTTGCTTTAATCGGTAAAATTGAACTAAAAAAGATTCCAACATTAGCTTATTGGATTTCAAAGTTCGGAAGCGAATTCATTGATCGTGATGATATGAAGCAATCAATTCGAGTTATTATTAGTGCAACTAAGACACTTAAAGCCGGAACAAATGTTTTAATTTATCCAGAAGGAACTCGTAACATTGAGGATGAGGAATTTAAAGCGGGAAGTTTTAAAATTGCTCAAAACGCAAAGGCACCGATATTACCTATTACTGTACGTAATACATCTGATATCTTTGAAAAGAACAGTTTATTACAAGTTAAAAAAGCAAAGCCTACAATTACTATTCATAAACCTATAAGTTATGAACAATATAGTCAAAATGATTTAGTAACTGTTGCTGCTGAAGTTCAGCAAATAGTAAATAGTAAGTAACCATAATTTATGGTTACTTTTTTTATGTATATTTTAATCTACTATAATTAAAAAGATCCTTAGAATATTCTAAGGACCTTAATTTTTATTCAGTTACTTCTTGCTCTTTATCTTTAAGTGGTTGATCAACTTTTTTTCTTTTGATTTCTTCATGTTTTTGTTTAACTTTTAATTCAATCTCTTCGTCTGTTAAAACTTTTGTTTCCGGGTTTGTTTTAGCAGCAATTTTTTGTTTAGATTGGATTGTAACTAAACGTCTTCTGATCTCATCAAGCTCAATTTTTTCAATCTCTTCATCAGTATATTTTTCAGTAATTGTTTCCTCTACTGGAAGTTCACGATGTTCAATTAAATAATCAATTTGTCCTTTAGTTAGAGTTTCAACTGTTTTAAGTGCGTTTGCAATTAAGTGTACATCTTCACTTCTACGAGTTAAAATTTCTTTCGCTTGATTATAACATTGATCTAAGATTTCGTTGATTTTCGCATCGATTAAGTCAGCAGTTTTATCTGAGTAACGTTTTGTTCCATACGGATTTTGTAAATCTTCATTTAATTCATATTGGTAAATACCCATCTCTGTCATACCGAACTGTGTAACCATTGCTCTAGCAATTTTAGTTGCACGTTCAAAGTCGTTGTGAGCACCACTACTTACATCATTTAAGAATACTTCTTCACTTGCACGACCAGCTAGTAAACCAGTAATTTTTTGTAATAAGTGATTTTTAGTATTAAAGAATTGTTCTTCCTTCGGTGTAAACATTGCATATCCACCTGCACTACCACGAGGAATAATTGTTACCTTTTCAACTTGTTCTGCATCATCAAGTTCAAGACCAATCATTACGTGACCAGTTTCATGGTAAGAAACTAATTCTTTTTCATGATCTGAATATTTTCTTGTCTTTTTGGCAGGACCAGCAATTACACGGTCAATAGCTTCAGCAATATCCTCTTTATCGATTTGCTTCTTACGGTGACGTACAGCAACAATTGCACTTTCATTAATCATATTCTCTAAGTCAGCACCACTGAATCCACTTGTTGACATAGCATATTCTTTTAAATCTACTTCAGGAGCAAATTTTCTAGTTTTACTGTGAAGGGCTAAAATAGCTTCACGTGTTTTTAAGTCTGGTAAGTTTACTTGAACCTGACGGTCAAATCGACCTGGACGTAATAAAGCCGGATCTAAAACATCACTACGGTTTGTAGCTGCGATAATTACTACCCCAGAGTTTGGCTCGAAACCATCCATTTCAACTAACATTTGGTTTAATGTTTGCTCACGCTCATCATTTCCACCACCAACACCGTTACCACGCTTACGTCCAACAGCATCGATTTCATCAATGAATACAATTGCAGGAGAATTCTTTTTCGCTTCTTTAAATAATTCACGAACACGACTAGCTCCTACCCCAACGAACATCTCAACAAAGTCAGAACCTGAAATTGTGTAGAAAGGTACATTCGCTTCACCGGCAACAGATTTTGCAAGTAAAGTCTTACCAGTACCAGGAGGACCTTCTAATAAGATACCCTTTGGAATTCTTGCACCCATTTGTTTAAATAATACTGGGTTTTGTAAAAATTCAACTACCTCAGCAAGTTCTTGTTTTTCTTCTTCATATCCAGCAACATCCGAGAATTTAATATTAACGTTAGCAACTTTTTGTGCTTTATTATTACCAAATTGCATTGCTTTACCATTTTGTTTTGACATTCTTGTAATAAAGAAAATTAAGATTGCAATTGGTAAGGCAATTGATAATAATGATGATAAGAATAACCAGAATCCACCACCGCGTTCTTCTTTTACAGTGATTTGTACATCTGTATCAGAACTAGTAGCTGCTTGTTCAATTTGAGGATATGATTCTTCAGCTGCCTGCGTTGTATAAGTATGAGGTGTTTCTTTTGTATTATCTGTATATTCCCCAGCAATATAGTATAATCCAGCTCCTTTTTGAACTTCAATTGTTTCAATTTCACCATTCGCAACATCTGTCATGAATTTGTCATAAGTAATCTCTGATTTATCTTCAGTTGATGTAAACATGCTCATAACCATCATTGCAGTGAAAATTACAATCATAACACTAAATAACGTATTAGTACGATTTATATTTTTCTTTTTATTCATTTTAAAATCCTTAGTCTAAAATTTCTTGTTTTGGTGTACCGATTGCACGAACATTACGATACATTTCTTTATAGTCTAATCCGTAACCAATTAGGAATCCATCACCAATTGTGTGTCCTACATATTTAGGACTTAAGTCAACAGTTCTACCTGATGGTTTATCAATCATTGTTACTACTTCTACAGATTTAGCACCGCGGAATAATAATAAATCTTTTACTTTTTTAATCGTACGTCCACTTTCAACGATATCTTCAACAATAATTACATCTTTATCTTTAACAGTAGTTGTAATATCTTTAATAATTTTCACTTCACCAGATGATTTATCTCCACCGAAGTAAGATGAGACATCCATGTAATCTACTGTATGGTAAATATCAACTTCACATAAGAAGTCAGACATAAATGGATGACATCCTTTTAATAAACCTAAAAATAAAGGTACATCTGCCTCTGCATAGTCTCTATTAATTTCTTCAGCAAGACGAGAACATGCGGCTCTAATTTGCTCGTCGTTTACTAAAATTTCTTCAAAATCGTTAATTAATTTCATTTTTCCTCCAAAGATGTGGGATTTCTATAATTTCACCACCATCATTTATTATAATTGGCCATTTGCTTCGAAGCGGATGATCGATCTTTTTATCTATGAAAAGACGACTAACTTTCTTATGACCGTTCTTTATTTCAATTTTGTCACCTTGTTGCCATGTTCTAATATATCCAGTTGATACATTCGACTCAAAAACTATACCATTAAATTCATTTTCACCTGTTTGAAGACAAGCCTTAGTTATGATTTCACCATCGCTAGCTAACATATATATTTTATCATATCCAATAAATAATTCCACACTATTTGATACAGTATATTTACAATTCCCAGGACTACAAATCAAATCACTTATCGCTTGTAATTGCTTGTTTTTTACAGTAATTTCCGAATCTATATATTTAATGAAATAATAGATTTCCGCCATTCTAAATTGACTGTTTTTTTCACGTAATAATTTTCTATCTAGACTATCATTAAATTTATTAAATACAATTTGCTGTTTACTATATTCTACTATATAAGCAACTTTAGCAATGTGTTGATACTTAACCTCTGTAAGTAGTATTCGATTTTTATTCCGTTCATATTTATCACTACTGTTACTCACATCTTCGTTATACTCAATACCTAATTCATGTGCCAAGCTATAAATATAACTTTTATGATAACCAAGTAAAGGTCTATAGACATAACAGTCTTCTAACTTACTGCGATATCTCATTAAATTACTTTTGACAATATGTTTAGGTAACAAACAATTTTCTAATTGATCGTCTAAATGATGTGCAACCGCTATTTTATAATGATACTTTCGCGCAACTTCTAATAACTTTTGATATCTAAATTCACGAGCTTTTGCTTGAAAATTCCCGTCAATATGGAAGTAATCAAAAACATAAACAGGAATATTATATTTTTCTCCTAAGTGATGCACTAAATTAAGTTCATACTCATTATCCTGTCCACGGGTATGGTGATTTATATGGACAAAAGCAGCAGCTTGATTTTGCGAACTTAACTTAGTAGCTAAGTACATTGAATCAACGCCACCGCTTACAGCAATAACATATTTATTAATCATTTGGGAAAACGAAAATTAATTCGTCTTTCTTCGACATGTGGAAACGTTCTCTAATATATCCTTCTTCCATTGCAGTTGAATTCTCACTTTGTTCTAATGATTTTTGTAATGACTCATTAGTCTCCGTTAAAGTGTTTATCTGTTTTTTAAGATCCGCATTTTCTGTTCTCACCTCAATATATGGATTTAAAACACTGTTAATCATTTGAAAACTCGCAATTAGACAAAAAGCAATAATTAGTATATCTCTAAACTTTTTATTTTTCAATCTATTCATACTAGTTATTATAACACTTTGCTACATTCAATTTTATGAAATTTGCCCTTTAGATATATAGCCTGTATCTAAAACAAATAGTTGTTATAATACCTACTAGTTTACTAAACGGCATATGTTTTAAGTCATGTCCTGTACGTAAGTTTTTAAAAATTCAGCTACAATCCACGGATCTTCAATACGATTTGATTGAAGTTTTAAGACACTATCTAGTTTTGTCTCAGTAATATTTAGTTTAGTTGCTAGCTCTGCATTAGTAAAACCACATAATTAAATATTTTGAACAAGTTCTTTTTTTGTATTACGACGTTCAATTATATATAGTGACATGTACACCTCCGATAATTAAAAAAATACATAGGCCTAAGCCCATGTATTTTTTTTTATGCTTCTACTACGAATTGGTTATTGTAAAGTTCAGCATAGAATCCATCTAATTCGATTAATTCTTCGTGAGAACCTTTTTCAATAACTACTCCATCTTTTAATACAACGATAATGTCTGCATCTAAGATTGTTTTTAAACGGTGAGCAATTACGAATGATGTACGGTTATGTAATGCATTTTTCATTGCTGCCTGAATTTTCTCTTCAGTTACAGTATCAACGTTACTTGTCGCTTCATCTAAGATTAATAAATCTGGATCTGTTAAGATTGTACGAGCAATACTGATCATTTGTTTTTGACCTGTTGATAATAACGAAGATGAGTTGTCTACCTTTGTTTGGTAACCTTCGTCTAATTCCATAATGAAATCGTGAATGTTAGCAAGTTTAGCAGCATTAATCACTTCTTCTTCAGTAGCGTCTTCTTTACCATAAGCAATGTTATCGTATAATGTACCACTAAATGTAATTGATTCTTGTAATACAATACCTACATTACGACGAAGTGAAGCTAAAGATACGTCACGGATATCATTTCCATCTACTAAGATTTGACCTTCTGTTACATCATAGAAACGGTTCATTAAGTTCATTACTGTAGTTTTACCACTACCAGTTGGACCTACTAAAGCAACCATTTTACCTTTTTCTACTTCAATGTCTACATTTCTAAGAACTGGTTTACCTGGGTTGTATTCGAATGTTACATCTTTAATATGAACTGTTCCGTCAATACCATCGATATCACCAATTTTGTTGTTATCTGTTACTTCAGGCTCAACATCAAAGATATCACCAACACGCTCAGCACCAGTTAATCCTAATTGGATTAAGTTGTATTGAGATAATACAGATGCTAGTGGGTTAAAGAAACGTTGTGAATATTGAATGAATGCAACGATTAAACCTACAGATACTACATCTGAACCATTAACGATTAACATACTACCTGCAAATACGATTGTACCTAAGTTAATTACACCTACACCTTGTACAAGTGGCATTAAGATATTTGAATACATTTGACCTTTGAATGAAGTTTTCTTTAAATCTTCGTTTACAAAATCAAATCCATTTTGAGATTTATCTTGTAATCCATAAGCGATAATTGTTTTTTGACCACTAATTTGTTCATCAACAAATCCATTAAGATCTCCTAATTTCTTCTGTTGAACTGTTACGTGTTTTTGAGCTTTACTAATAACGAAAGTTGCACCAATAATTGCAACAATTGCAAATCCAACCATGATCCATGCAAGTAAGTTATGTAATTCAAATCCATTAGCGAATGTATAAACTGTTTCATCTTCGCTGAACATCATCCACATAACCCCGATTAACATTGCAACTTGACTCATTGCTTGAGTTACAGATTGATTTAAGGCATTCGAAATATTATCCATATCATTTACGAATCTTGATAGTAAATCACCATCTGAATGCGTATCGAAGAATCTAATTGATAATTCTTCAATTTTATGGAATAATCCAACACGCATATCTCTTACTGTTTTTGCACTTGTACGTGCCATTAAGAATGAGTACATGAAGTACGAAACTGCTGCAAGTAAATATGCAATTACTAATAATTTAATTGATTCCATAAATTTATCGTATGCTGCATCTTTGCGTTGAGTATCAATATCAAATTGACTTGCAACATCATATAATTTAGTAATACTTTCTGGAGATTGTAATTCTTGAGCTGCTTTATATCCTTCGTAAGCTTCAGCAGGTAAGTTTTCTTTAGGATCTTTCATTAATTCAACTGCAACTGTTTGAGGAATTCCTTGTGCAGTAAATAAATCAACCATGTCATTATCATCTAAAGTTAAAGCAGTAATTTGGTCTTCAGTAAATACATTTGAAGATCTAATTGAATCTAATTGTTTTTTGTTAAACCCATCAGTTAACGCATCTTTGTTAATATCAACAATACGTTTAAATTCTTCTAAAAACTTTAATTGATCTTGTAATTCTTTGTTATCCATTACTAGTAAATCTTGAATACTTTCGTCTTTACTGTTTTCTAATTCATCACGGATGTCAGCAGGAATACCGTCACCCTTTTCAATTGATGTAATCATCTCTTTGAAAGTTTCATATTTAATTGATTCTACTACATATCCATCATTTTTAGTTTCTTCTACATTTCCATCAGCATCTGTTAGTTCAACAGTCATTGGACTAACCATGCGGTCAATTGCTTCCCCCATAAATTTTGGAGCTTGTACATTTAAGTAAGTTGTCGCAACAATGAATAATACAACGAAAATTACACTTACTGTATATTGTTTCATAAAACTAGCGATTAGTTTCACACTTTTATTAATTTTTTTCATTATTGCTCCTTCCCTTTTTGTGTACGGTAAATTTCATTATATAATTCACTTGATTGTCTTAATTCTTTGTGTGAACCAATTCCATCTACTTTACCATCATTTAAGACAATAATACGGTCCAAATCGATTACTGAAGTAATCTTTTGAGCAACCATTACTACTGTCGTATCTAATTCATTAATTGCTTCTTTTACTAGTCTTTCACTACGAGCATCTAATGCCGATGTTGAGTCATCTAAGATTAATAATTCGGGTTTTTTAACTAACCCACGAGTAATCGCAAGACGTTGTTTTTGCCCTCCTGAGAAGTTGTTCCCCATTTGCTCAACACGATCTTCAAAACGGAATTCTTTTTTATCAATGAATTCGAATGCTTTTGCTGCTTCAACCATCTCTTCTTCAGTAGCATCCGCTTTACCTTGGCGAATATTTTCAGCAATTGTACCACTGAATAATGTTGGTTTTTGTAATACATAACCAATTTTAGAACGTAATGTTTCGTTATTGAATTCTTCAATATTTATTCCATTAATTTCAATTGATCCACCAGTAATATCATATAATCTTGGGAATAATTGTACTAAAGTACTTTTACCACTACCAGTAAGTCCTACAATACCAATTTTTTCACCACGTTTAATTTCGAATGTAATATCTTCTAATACATTTTCACTATCAGCTTCGTAAGTAAAATCAACGTTATTAAACTTAATTGTTTCAATTGTTGATAACTCTTCACTACCAAAGTCCATAGTAGGGTCGTAATCTAATACTTCTGCAATACGTTTACCTGAAACTGAAGCACGAGAGATTGTCATTGATAACATACCCATCATCATAACTGAGAACATGATAATCATTAAGTATGTTGTAAATGACACAAGTCCACCAATTAACTCCGGATCATCAATTGCCCATCCTGCTGTTAAATAAATTGCTAACGCAGTTAAGATATTTGCTGTGAACATAAATGCCGGTACCATGAATGAGAACGTACTTGCAACACCTAACATCTTATCATTTAAGTTATTAACTTCTTTAGTAAAACGTTCTTGTTCTTTATCTTCTGTAACAAATGACTTAATAACACGTACACCTAACATATTCTCTTTTAAGATTGTGTTTACTTTATCTAAGTCTCGTTGCATTCCACCAAATAAAGGTCCCATTTTTTTCATTGATAGACCCATAATTAATCCTACAACAATTACATAAAGAATAATTGTCCACCATAATTGTGGGAAGTCTAAAACTGCTAAAATGAATGCTCCGAAGAACATGAATGGTACACGCATAATCATTTGTGACCCCATTACAATAAAGTTTTGAATTTGTGTAACATCATTTGTAAGACGTACAACTAATTTAGAAGAACTAAATTTTTCAATATCACTACTTGACATTCTTTGAATTTTCTTATAAGTTTCTTCACGAATGTCAGTACCGATAACTTGAGCTAAATCAGCTGATAAAATCCCAGTTGAAACCCCACTAATTAATGTGATTAACCCTAATACTACTAAGATTGTTCCATTAACCATAACTGCGTGTTGATCTGGATCTACCTCCCCTAAATCGTTAACCTGACTAAGTGCTGAAATAACCTTTGAAATTACTGTTGGTTGATATAGCATACAAGCTGTTGTTAAAATTGAGAAGAAGGCGATAATCGCAATCTTACCCTTATATCTACTAATTATTTCTTTCATACATTTCCTTTCTGATCGTTACTAAAATAAAATCTACTAAGTCATCAATATCCTTTTCAGATATTTCAATGTCTTCTTGGTTACGCATTCTCATCACTAGCCCATGAATTGGTCCAAACACTAATGATTCAATAATAATTGGATTAACATCCTCGTGAGCAATATCTGCGATTAACTTTTTAGATACGTTCATCGCCATTTTCATTTCTTTCTTAATTTCACACATAGTTTCTTTATTTACAAAATTTGAGTGTGAGTATTTATGGAAGAAAGTAAATACTTCACGATTATTAATACAGTTGTGTGCATATTGACGAATTACTTTTTCGGGATCATCCTCAGCTTTAATATCGAATGCTAATAACTTAGTCTTTTCTATAAAAATCTGATTCAGTAAATCATCTTTACTTTTAAAGCAATTATAAATACTAGATTTAGTACACTCAAGTTCATTAGCAAGTTTTGCAATTGAAAAGCCTTCTAATCCATTATCTATAATTAAATTAAATGCTACATTTATTATTAACGTTTTATCCATAGTTTTACCCTCTCTGAACGGTCGTTCGTATATATTCTAGCACTATGCCAGTAGGATGTCAATCATTTTCCGAACGAATGTTCGTTTATTATCGTTTTCAATTATATTTGTGAAATTACTTGCATTTTTTTTGCTTATGTTGTATAATTAATGAGTAATGGAACTATAGCCAAGTGGTAAGGCATGGGACTGCAACTCCCTGATCGCCGGTTCAAATCCGGCTAGTTCCTCCAATTGTATTTGCAATTAACTTTTAATTGTGGTATAATTAATTATATAAACGGAGTATTACTCAAGTTGGCTGAAGAGGTGCCCCTGCTAAGGGTATAGGTCGGGTAACCGGCGCGAGAGTTCGAATCTCTCATACTCCGCCATTTATCAAACTGTTTAAGTAAGTTTAATCTTATTTAAGCAGTTTTTTTTATGTCTCACCAACATTATTATATAATTAAAACTTTAACTTAATAATAAGCTAGTTGAACAATTACTAAATTTTAATTATTCAACTAGCTTATTTAGATATAAAAAAAGGAAACCATCTGGTTTCCTTTTTTCTTATGCATGAATGTCATGTAATAATTCTGAGATATCAAAATCTTCTTCTGCATCTGTTAATACTTGATTTGCATTTGTAAAGTATTCAGAGATATTTTCTGCGTGATCTCCAATTCTTTCTACGTCTGAAATTAAATCAACATACTCAATTGCATTCTTACCAGTACAAGTTCCTAATTTAACTCTTGATAAGTGTGCTTTGTAGTACTTACGTTCCATTCTATCTAATTGACGTTCTTTTTCAACAATGCGCCCAGCTAGTGTAATATCACCAGACTCGTATAATTGACGTGCTTTTTTCGCACTTGATAAAGCAACAACGAACATCTTTTTGATTTCATTATTTGCATCATCAGATAATTTTATTTTCTCGGAGTTTAAACGTTGAATATTAAGAATAATTTTCTCAGTTAAATCTCCAATTCTTTCGAATTCATTAATTGAATACATGTATCCACTTAATGCTTTTGAATCATCATCATTTAAGTCTTTAGCTGATAATTCCATGAAGAATGTTTTTAACTTTTTATCTAATGCATTAATACCGATTTCTAATTGAACAACTGATTCATAATCTAGTTTTTCACCATTATCAATATACGCTAATGCAGATTTCATTTGTGTTTCAACAGTTAATGCTAAGTTGATTAATCCCTCACGAGCTTGATCAATTGCAAGAGCTGGCGCTTGTTGCGCTAATTGTAAATCTAAATAGTGGTCATTAATGTCTATTTCTTTTTCATCTTCACCGACTGGGATTACAGTTTTCACAGCTAGCTCGATGTATCTAACGAACCAGATTAAAATAAATGTAACACTGAAGTTGAATGCTAAGTGACTCATTGCAATTTGCATTTCTGGCTTTAGTCCACTTACTATATGCTCCCAAACAGAAATACCATTTAGTACATATAATATAATGAAGAATAAAATACTACCGAATAGGTTGAACATAACATGAGATAATGCTGCACGTTTTGCATCTTTACTTCCACCTAAACTTGCTAAGATTGAAGTAATTGTTGTACCTAAGTTATCTCCTAATAAGATTGAGATTGCTACTGGGAACCCTAATGCTCCAGTTGCGTATAAACCTTCTAAAATACCAATAGTTGCACTTGATGATTGAACTAACATAGTTAATCCCGTACCAATTAATACCCCTAAGAATGGGTTAGAAGCTACAGTAGTCATCACGTCAGTAAACCAAGGTGTACTTGCTAATTCTTTTAATGGAGTTTCCATTAATACCATACCGTAGAATAATGCACCAAATCCGAAAATAATTTGACCGATTAATGATTTCTTACGGTTAGAGCTGAACATAAAGATTGCAGCCCCAACAAACATAATTGGTAAAGCGTAATCTTTAATTGCAAGACCTAATAAGAAGGCAGTAATCGTCGTACCGATGTTGGCACCCATAATTACACCAATTGCTTGTCTTAAGTCCATAAGTCCGGCACGAACTAATGAGATTGTAAGTGCTGTAGTCCCAGATGAACTCTGAATTACTACTGTAGATAAAGCACCTACTAAAACACCCTTAAGTGGGCTTGACGTATATTTATTAATAATGTCACGAAGGTCATCTCCAGCATACGCCTTTAATGAATCCCCCATTAACTTGATACCATATAGGAATACTCCTAATCCACCAAGTAACATAAAGAACGATTCTTTGTTATCGCCTAAAAATTGAAAAATATCCATGTTGCTACTCCTTAAAAATTTAATAACACTATCCAAAATTAATTATAACAAACAATTAATAAAGTTCCTAACATTTCCTCTTAAATTATAGATATTTTAACACTAGTTTAACAGTCTTTTAACAAACTCTTAACAAAAGGAAAAACATAAAAAAAAAGCGTCGAGAATCGACACTTTTCTTATTGTTCCATCCAAGCTTTTAGATCTTCAGCAGTAGCAATTCCTACTCGCTTATCTACTTGTTGTCCATCTTTGAACTTGATGATTGTTGGAATAGACATAACTCCAAATTTTCCAGCGATTTCAGGTGCGTTATCAACGTTTACTTTTACTACGTTTTGTCCTTCAGTCGTCATAGTTACTAATTTATCTAATTCTGGAGCAATCATTTGACAAGGTCCACACCAATCAGCGTAGAAGTCAACGATTGTTACTCCATTTGCAACAGCTTCTTCAAAGTTGTTGTTATCTGCATATACAATTGCCATTTTAACTCCTTTATTAAAAATACGTTTTGATATTACTATATAGTTATATCAAAAAAGCACACTAGTTGCAAGTCTATTGCTTACTGAGTAACTCGTTCAATACGATTCGAAAGATGAACTAGAAACTCATAGGTCGTCATCTTACCATGCTTACACAAATCATATAGTTGATTACCAGTAAACAAAGTTACTAGTTGTCCTTTGTTAAATGTTTTACCTTCATCTGCTAAAACCATATGTTGACACATATTAACATTACCGACTACTGTTCCTACTGAGGGAATCGCGTAGCCTCTAAACGCTCTACCAAAACCATCATGATATCCTAGTGGAATTGTAAGTACCGTTCCTTCAACATTATCTAAATGATCATAACTAACATATCCGTCATAGTCCTTAACATGCGAGATGGTTAAATCCAAACTTAAAGCAGGATCTAGTTTAGTTCTACTTAACTCTGCTTCATTTTGATCAGCTAAATAGCCCCACATTCCAATACCAATGCGAACTAGATTATCGAACTCGGTATCGTAATTAAGGCTACCATAAGTATTTAATAAGTGAATATACTCAAACTTGAAATCTTCAAAAATATTAAGTGCATATTCAAAATTAGTGATTGCTTCTTTCGTTTTGACTTCATCACTAGCGCATGCAAGATGAGAGAATATTCCTTCAGGGTATAAGTGACGATCAATAAGGAAGTTACAAACATCGTCCAGTTCATCAAGTTGGAATCCTAAGCGACCCATATTCGTATCAACTTTTAAGTGAAATAAACTATCAGATGTTAACTGTTGTAAAATAGTAAAATCATAAACTGTAATCGTAATATTATTATCAATACATACTTGTACATCTTCTGGGGCAATATATGAAACTATTAATATCTTAGCACTACTACTAAGTCTTCTTACGTTTAAAGCTTCCTCAAGTGTCGAAACACCAAAGAATTTATAACCAAGGTCAAGTAATAACTGCAAACCAGTATTACCCATTCCATAGCAATTGGCTTTTACCATAAGGCACACATCTTTATCGCCTCGACATTTCTCAATATTGTGCTCAACTTTATTTTTGTCTAATTTCAATAAATGATTCATGGTACTCACTTTCTATATATTATTATAGCAATTATTTACGACTATGAAAACTTTCTATACAGACTTACCTATAAAATATTCATAAGTAAATAAATATAAAAAAAAGGGGTAAACCCCTTTTCCTTTTTATAAATAATTAAAGATATAATTATTCAATGATGTTAGTTACTGAACCAGCACCTACAGTACGTCCACCTTCACGGATAGAGAACTTAGTTCCTAATTCGATTGCAACTGGTGCAATTAATTTAACAGTCATTTTTGTGTTGTCACCAGGCATAACCATTTCAGTTCCTGCTGGTAATTCAATTGAACCTGTAACGTCAGTAGTTCTGAAGTAGAACTGTGGACGGTAGTTGTTGAAGAATGGAGTGTGACGTCCACCTTCGTCTTTACTTAAAACGTAAACTTCAGATTCGAATACTTTATGTGGAGTGATTGATCCAGTTTCACATAAAACTTGTCCACGTTGGATACCTTCACGGTCAACACCACGAAGTAATAATCCTACGTTATCTCCAGCTTCTGCGTAATCTAATAATTTACGGAACATTTCGATTCCTGTAACAGTTGTAGTGAATGGCTCTTCGATGATACCAACAGCTTCAACTTCCTTGTTTACTTCTAAACGTCCTCTTTCAACACGTCCAGTAGCAACAGTACCACGTCCAGTGATTGAGAATACGTCCTCAACTGGCATCATGAATGGCTTGTCAATGTCTTTTTCAGGAGCTTCGATGTAAGTATCTACAGCTTCCATTAATTCGTGAATTTTAGCTTCGTAATCAGCGTCACCTTCTAATGCTTTTAATGCTGAACCAGCGATTACTGGAGCTTCATCTCCATCAAAGTCGTACTCAGATAATAAGTCACGAACTTCCATTTCTACTAATTCTACTAATTCTTCATCTTCAACCATATCAACTTTGTTTAAGAATACAACCATACGAGGTACTCCTAATTGTCCTGATAATAAGATGTGCTCACGAGTTTGTGGCATTGGTCCATCAGTTGCAGCTACTACTAAGATAGCTCCATCCATTTGTGCAGCACCTGTGATCATGTTTTTAACGTAATCCGCGTGACCTGGACAGTCAACGTGTGCGTAGTGACGAGTTTCAGTTTCGTACTCAACGTGTGCAGTTGAGATAGTAATCCCTCTTTCTCTTTCTTCTGGTGCACCATCGATTTGGTCATATGCTTGAGCTTCAGCTCCTCCAGATTTTGCTAATACAGTAGTAATAGCAGCAGTTAATGTAGTTTTACCGTGGTCAACGTGTCCTAATGTCCCAACGTTAACGTGTTCTTTGGTACGGTCAAATTTTTCCTTAGCCATGTTAGCCTCCTAAATAATATTTTTTCTTTTATATTTTACTAGATAATAGTAGAAAACACAAGCATTTTTATAAATAATTGTATTTTCTAGCTAAAAGCATTAGTTATCTTTTGTTAATTACACCCTCAGCGATGTTTGCTGGACACTCATCATAGTGATCCATAGTCATTGAGTATGTAGCACGTCCTTGTGTATAAGTACGTAAGTCTGTTGCATAACCGAACATTTCTGATAAAGGTACGAATGCAGTAATGATTAATGCGTTCCCTCTATTTTCTTGTCCTTGGATAGCTCCACGACGAGATGAAATGTCACCCATTACGTCTCCCATGTACTCATCCGGAGTAGTTACGTCAACACGCATAATTGGCTCTAATAAAGCTGGCTTACATAATTTGTATGCTTCCTTCATTGCCATAGATGCTGCGATTTGGTAAGCTTGCTCAGAAGAATCGACATCGTGGTAAGAACCATCAAATAAACGTGCTTTTACGTCGATTAATGGATAACCAGCCATTGCCCCTGTCTTCATTGCGTCAACTAATCCTTTTTCGATTGACTTGATGTATTCACGAGGTACTACCCCACCAACAATGTTGTCTTCGAAAGAGAATCCTTCTCCTGCTTCAACTGGAGTAAATTCAATCCAAACGTGACCGTATTGTCCACGTCCACCTGATTGTTTAATGTATTTACCTTCAGCTTCAGCTTGTTGTTTAAATGTCTCACGGTAAGATACTTGAGGAGCACCTACGTTTGCGTCAACTTTGAATTCACGTTTCATACGATCAACGATGATATCTAAGTGTAACTCACCCATCCCTGAGATAATTGTTTGGTTAGTTTCTTCATCAGTATATGTTCTGAAAGTTGGATCTTCTTCAGCTAATTTTTGAAGAGCGATACCCATTTTATCTTGGTCACCTTTTGTTTTAGGCTCAATAGCTACAGAGATTACTGGCTCTGGGAATTCCATTGATTCTAAGATAATTTCATTTTTCTCGTCACATAAAGTATCACCAGTTGTAGTATCTTTAAGACCTACAGCAGCAGCGATATCTCCTGCGAATACTTCTGAAATTTCTTCACGTGAGTTGGCGTGCATCTGTAAGATACGACCTACACGTTCTTTTTTACCTTTAGTTGAGTTGTAAACATATGATCCTGAACTTAATGTACCTGAGTACACACGGAAGAATGATAATTTACCAACGTAAGGGTCAGTCATGATTTTGAACGCTAATGCAGAGAAAGGTTCGCTATCAGATGATGGACGTTCACCTTCGCTTCCATCAGGTAAAATCCCTTTAATTGCTGGTACATCTACTGGAGATGGTAAGTAGTCAACTACTGCATCTAATAATAATTGTACCCCTTTGTTTTTGAATGCAGAACCACACATTACTGGGAAGAATTCACCTGTTGCAACTCCTGTACGGATAGCAGCTTTAAGCTCCTCAACAGTTACTTCTCCTTCTTCTAAGTATTTTTCCATGAAAGCATCATCGTAAGCAGAAACTGCATCGATTAAAGTTTCACGGAATTCTTCTGCATCTGCAAGCATGTCTTCAGGAATTTCAGTGATTTCAATGTCTTCCCCGATTTCATCTTTATAGATGTGAGCACGCATTTCAACTAAATCTACGATTCCGTTGAAGTCGTTTTCAGCACCGATTGGTAACTGGATAGCGTGAGCATCAGCTGCTAATCTATCATCTAAAGTTTTTAATGAATATTTAAAGTCTGCACCTAATTTATCCATTTTGTTTACGAATACAATACGAGGTACACCGTAAGTAGTAGCTTGACGCCAAACTGTTTCAGTTTGAGGCTCAACTCCACTTTGTCCATCTAATACTGCAACCGCACTATCTAATACACGTAATGAACGTTCTACTTCTACAGTGAAGTCAACGTGTCCTGGTGTATCGATAATGTTGATTCTATTACCATTCCACTGCGCAGTTGTTGCAGCAGACGTAATCGTAATACCACGTTCTTGTTCTTGTTCCATCCAGTCCATTTGAGATGCACCATCGTGTGTTTCACCGATTTTGTGCACTTTACCTGTATAGTAAAGAATACGCTCAGTACATGTTGTCTTACCAGCATCGATGTGAGCCATGATTCCGATATTACGAGTGTTTTCTAATGAGAATTCTCTTTTAGCCATTGTTGCTCCTCTCTAAATTTAAAAATGTTGTTATTAACGACGGTAGTGAGCAAATGCTTTGTTTGCTTCCGCCATACGGTGAGTGTCTTCTTTTTTCTTAACTGAAGCACCTGTTCCGTTTGCTGCATCCATGATTTCACGTGCTAAACGTAAGTCCATAGATTTTTCGTTTCTTAAACGAGAATAGTTAACTAACCATCTTAATGCTAAAGTTTCTTTTCTTTCTTCTGAAACTTCCATTGGAATTTGGTAGTTAGTTCCACCAATACGAGTTGATTTAACTTCTAATAATGGTTGAATGTTGTCCATAGCTTCTTGGAAAACCTCTAAAGGTTCGCGTCCAGTTTGCTCAGCAACAATGTTGAAAGCTGAATATAAAATTGATTCAGATGTTTGTTTCTTACCACCTTTCATCATTTTATTGATTAACTTTGTGATTGTTTTTGAGTTGTAAATTGGATCTGCTAATACTTCTCTTTTAGCTGGTCTTGCTTTACGTGGCATATTTATACCTCCCTTACTTTGTTTTTATTATTTAGGTCTCTTAGCACCATATTTTGAACGACTTTGCATACGTCCGTTAACTCCTGCAGTATCTAATGTACCACGAACTACTTTATAACGAACCCCACCTAAGTCTTTCGTACGTCCACCTCTTAAAAGAACTACAGAGTGCTCTTGTAAGTTGTGTCCAATACCTGGAATGTAAGCAGTAACTTCTAACCCGTTTGATAAACGAACTCTGGCATATTTACGTAACGCCGAGTTTGGTTTACGTGGAGTCATAGTTCCTACACGTGTACAAACACCTCTTTTTTGTGGTGATGCATAGTTAGTGTATTCTCTTTTGATTGAGTTGTACCCTAAACCTAGTGCAGGTGACTTACTTTTTTTGATTTTGTCTTGACGACCTTTTCTTACTAATTGATTAATAGTTGGCATAATTTACCCTCCTTTTCTCTACATTATCTCGGGTGTCTTAAACCCCAATAGTAATTATACCAAACTAGCACGTTGTTTGCAAGAATTTTTACATGACCCCGAGTGTCCCAAAAATTGAATAATGTTATTTATTGCATATGTGATATGATAGAAGCAAGGAGACACATGAAGAAAATTTTAATTATAGCAACATCATTACTTATTGTTCTAGCTGGTTGTGGTGCTAAAACTGACTATGGCACATTTGTAAGTGATGTAAAACCAATTTCAAATGCAAATAGTATTGAAATCGTTCTTGGTTCTACATTTAGTGATACTGGAACTGACTTAGATGGAACTAGCTTTGAAATTAGTTATATCTTTGACACAAAAAACGACTTAATGAAAATGACAATTGATGGTACAGAGATTTACTTAAGTAAAGACACAATGTATATCTCAGTTCTTGGTTCTTGGATCAAGAAAAGTTATGACATTAACCAAGTTGGTGAACTAAAAGAAGTTATGACTTATAAAGATGTAATTACTAATTTACCTAAAGGTAACAAAACAATAGCTACTGATGCGACTGGGATTGATGCAATCGATAGTGTAATTGGTGGGAAAACTTTAGATGAACTTGTTGTAAATACTGAACCAAATAAATATCAAATTACAGGTTTAGAAGACCACTTAGCAGTTACAACTGATGATGGTTTACAACTAATTGTAACAACTGAAGAAACTGGTGAGATTTACTTAACGTTTAAAGAAACTGAAGAATTAGCTTTACCAGCAGAAACAGACAGCAGTATTGATGCTGATAGCCTTGGGTCAATTTTAGGTGATGCAGAGCAATCAGAAATATAATATAAAAAAAGCTTATGGGAAAACCCATAAGTTTTTTATTTGTATAAAACACCTAATCCAAAGTTATTTGGTCCTAAGTGTGCTGCTGGTACACTATTAGCTTCTTCTGTCATCTCTACTTCGATTCCATTATCTGCCAATAATTTAATAACAGCTTCACGCATCTTCGCATTATCTTTAATCGCTGTGTAATAAACACGCTCAATTGTATCTGCTTTAAACTCGCTTGTAATGTATTTAAGAACTGATTTATCTCCACGTCCTTTATTATCAATGATCGGCTTTCCACCTTCCATCTTAATAACGACACGAATATTTAAAGCATTTAAAATTAATGCAGTTGCACCTTTTACACGCCCTGAAACTTTTAAGTATTCAAAGTCTCCTGGGAATGTATAGATAACAAGCTTTTTATTAAATGCATCTAACTTTGTTGATAACTCTCCAAATTCAGTTCCAACTTCAATTAAGTTTAAACACTCATCAATAAGCATCGCCTCCGTAATTGCAATACCACCATTAACTTGAATAACTTTAATGTTATTACTGTTTTGATGTTCACTTACAACATTTACACAGTTTTGGTAAGTTCCTGATATTTCACTGTGAGGAGTTACAATTACAAGATTATCAAACGTTTTAAAACCTCGATTAATCGCCTCTTCAATTGAAAATGGTGTTGGTTGTGATGTTTGTGGAATTGTTCCAGTTTCATCAACCTTTTTAAATAATGTATCTAAACTCATTTCACTACTATTAACTGGATTATCATCAAACACAATTTGTAATTCAATAACATCACTAATAAAACGTCTGCTTCCTTCCATTGTTTTCGTTTTAGAAGCAGTTGACATCAAAATCAAACCTGTATTCATCTTCTCTCCTATTTACACACAACTGTGAAACCTAATGTATTTTCACCAAAGTGTACACAAGGTATTGCATCTGCAATATCTGTTTCAGTATATGCATAATTATTTTTTTCAAACATTTTGAAAATTGCACTTCTTAGTTTCTCAGATTCTTCAAGCGACGTATAGTATATATGTTCTACATTTACATTCGCTAGTTCTTCTTCGATATTCTTTAGTACGAATTTCTCACCACGACCTTTAGCGCTACTATGAGGTGCACCACCATCACATTTGATTTGTACTCTAATGTGTAATGCTCCTAATAATAAAGCTTGTGAGTTAGTAATTCGCCCTGACTTTCTTAAGTGACTTGTCGACCCTGGGTATGCATATGTTAATAAACGGTTATTAAATTCAATTAACATATTACAAATTGCTTCAAATGTTTCCCCATCTTCAATTAAGTCAATTGCTTTTGTTACAACTGCAGTTTCACTAATAGCAATACTATTAGTGGCAATAACAAAAACATCATCTGGTCTTGAACATTCTTTAACAACATTTACCACATTTTGATAAGTTCCTGAAAGACTCTCGTGAGGCATTGGAATAATTAACTTTTCAGCTTTCTCAAGTGCTGATTCAACTACGTCACTTATGTGTCCTGGACTTGGTTGAGCAGTTGTTGGCATAACTCCATCATTTCTCATTTTTTCAAATAATTCAGTTTGTGTAATTGTATGACTGTTGTATTCAACATCATCAATATACAGTGATAAAACGACTTCTCCAACAATTAAATCACTCTTTTTTATCCTCTCAGTTTTACATATTGGTGAACTTGTTACAATTCCAATTTTCTTCATCTTACCCCTATTTTAAGTTTGGTACAATTTGCTTTTTACGAGAAACAACACCTTCAAGTAAAACTTGTCCATTTTCTAATTTTGTATTAAAGTTTTGCTCGAACTTTTCAATTTCCTCAGCATTACCACGTGGTACTAAAAGCGAATTACTGTTTACAATGTCAGTAACCATAAGTAAGAACATTCCTAATCCATCTTTTTCAATTTTAGCTTCCATAACATTAGTTAATGCTTCTAATCTAGTTTCTACTAAATCATCAATATCAGCAGTATTAACTTGCGCAACTTCAAATAAACGATCTCCTACTGAGAATTGCTTACTATCAATTGACATTACCTCTTCATCTGTTTTAGATGATAAATCAGTTCCTGCTTTTAACATTTCCATTGCATATGTTTCTAAATCAATGTCAAACTCAGCTGCAAGTTCGCGAGCTACAGTTTCATCAACTTTTGTTGTTGTTGGTGACTTGAATAATAAAGTATCACTACAAATAGCGCTTACCATCATAGTTGCAACTTTCTTATCAATTGTTAAACCGTTCTCTTTATATAACATGTTTAAGATTGTAGCTGTACATCCAACTGGCATTAAACGCATGTCTAATGGTCCTGCTGTATTAAAGTTAGCTACACGATGGTGATCAACTACACGGATAATTGTCGCTTCTTCAATTCCATCTACTGATTGACCAAATTCATTGTGGTCTACTAAAATTACTTCTTGTCCTGCTTCTACTTTATCTAAGTATGTTGGTGCTTCAACATTTAAATAGTCTAAGATATATTGAGTCTCTAAACTAACCTCTCCTAACATACATGCTTTTGCGTCGATACCTTGCTGACGGCAAAAGTCCTCCATGATTAAACTACTGATTACTGAATCAGTGTCTGGATTTTTGTGTCCAAAAATTAAAATACTCATATTGCTCCTTCCATTCCTTGTTATTATACCACAAATTTCTGACATTTTAAACTAGCGGGCTAAATCACAAAATCAAATACTGAATCACTTGTATCATCACTAAGTTCCATCTCTTCAATAAAAACTGAAGGCTTTTGATAATCACCTTTGAAATCATACTTATAGCTAGTTAATTCTAAATGCTTTTTAGCTCTTGTTACTGCAACATAGCATAAACGTCTTTCTTCTTCTAATTCTTCTAAACTTTCACTACTACGACTTGACGGGAATCGACCTTCTGTCATTCCAATTATAAATACATTATCAAACTCAAGCCCCTTAACACCGTGGATTGTACTAAGTACTACACTGTCTTGCTCAACATCATCTTTTTCTGAAAAAATAGCTAAGTCATTTAAGTACTCACGTAATGTCTTACCATTTTTTAACGCAGTTAGTACTGCCTCTTTAAACTCATTAATGTTTTGCATGCGTTCCTCAACTTTACTACTATCTTCCATTCCTAATAAATACTCTTCATACTTAATATCTGCCAGTAAATTTACAAACTCAAATTCAAAACGTGTTGAAATATCCTCGCTATACTTTTCAATAATTTCAGTAAAGTTAACAGCAGCTTTTGAGCCAAGTTGTTTAACACTCTCAAATAATGTTACACCTGTTTGTGATTGATGATTACGAAACTTTTCAATTGTTTTATCTCCAATTTTACGCTTTGGTACGTTTATTACACGGTTTAATGCTATTTCATCTGCTTGATTTAAAATCAATCGTAAGTAGGCAATTATATCTTTAATTTCCATACGTTCATAGAAACGAATTCCTCCATAAATTTTGTATGGAATTTGTTTTTTCATTAATGCCTCTTCAATCTTTCTACTTTGGAAGTTTGAACGATATAAAACTGCGATTTCTTCTAAGTTTGCACCATAATCAATCATGCGATCAATTTCTCTTGATACATAATCAGTTTCAGCAAACATCGTATTAAAACTGTTATACACAATCTTATCTCCACTTGGACGATCAGTCCATAGACTCTTTTCAATTCTTGCTGTATTGTAACTAATTAAATCATTTGCCGCTTGTAAGATTTCTGGTGTTGAACGATAGTTTTGCTCAAGTTTAATAATCTTACTGCTACCATATTCACGTTCAATATTTAACATGTTCTCCACTGCTGCTCCACGCCAACCATAAATTGACTGATCGACATCCCCAACAATGAACATATTATTTACTTTACTATATAATAGTTTCAAAATATTATTTTGAATAATCGATGTATCTTGGAACTCATCAACATGAATATATTTAAACTTTTCAACATACTTAGTACGAACAGCAGGCTTCTTAAGTAACTCATGACAGTATAATAATAAATCATCGAAGTCCATTGCATTGTGAGTTTTTAAATATTTATCATATTGCTTGTAAATATCTAAATAATCCCAGTCAATCTTATATTCAACTTCACTTAAGGTACTCGCAAAACTTTTGGCATTACCAATAACATAACTCGCTTCTTTAGGTTTAATCTCGTCTTTGCCTAAATCCTTAATGATTTGCTTTAAGATTTTTAATTGATCATCTGTATCGATAATCGAAAAGTCTTTATCAAACCATTTTAAGTCTGCAGTATTTGCTCTAATGATTCTAACTGCTAATGCGTGGAAAGTCATTATCCAACTCATCTGCGCATAAGGACCTTCTTTTTCTAATAAACGTTCTTTCATTTCATTTGCTGCTTTGTTCGTAAATGTTATTGCGAGAACATTTTCAGGGTTTACATTATTAACTTTATATAAATACGAAATACGTTGTGTAAGCACAGTTGTTTTACCACTACCAGCCCCAGCAATTACTACTACTACTGGTTCTTTGTCCTCAATTGCAGCAATCTGCATATCATTCAATCTTGCCATTCTATCCTTTCTTAACAAACAAAAAAGGAGAGCTAACTCTCCTAGTTTTATTATGGCATTACGTATACTGGTGTCCCAAGAGGGGTATTGTTGTATACAGTAGCCATTAGATCATCTGGTGTATTAATACATCCATGTGATCCATCAGTTTTATAAACATTGCGTGATGCTTCGGCATTACCACTGTTTAGCCAGTCGATATCGTGAATACCTACTCCAGTGTAATCAATCGCCATCCAATAGTCAACAGGTACTTCATAGTCATAACCGACTGATGCTCCATTTAATACTTTGTTAGTTTCTTTATTCCAAACACTAAATGTACCAGTTGGAGTATCCCAACCTTCTTTAACATTTCCAGTAACTACTGGAGTACCTAATACTAATTCACCATCATTGTATAACCACATATATTGTTGGCTAATGCTAACTTCGATATATGTACTACTTGTTGGAACTGAAGTTTGATTTGATGCTTGATTGAATGTTTCCACACCCGTTTCCGCTTTAATCGCACTATCACTATCAGCAAGTAATTCATTTTCAATCTTATAGTAAGCAGTGTCTGCATTATAAGTTGTCACAACACGTTTTCCATTTACCTTTGCAACATTATCATACTCTAAAGATAAGTTATAAATATAGTTGTATAAAGTTGTGTTATCAACATCAATGTTACCTTCATCATCAATAAAGATAAAACTTGCAATATCAGCTTTCGGAACTTCGACTTCATCATCTCCGAATACAATTGTCATATCACGATTGATTCTTGAGTTAAGTAAGTCAACATCATCTTGTAAGTCAGCTGTCACAACAGATGGTTTCTTGTAATATTTAGTTGCATCAAAACTTTCATCACCATTTTTAATCGCTTCAATTAAGGCTTCATTAAATTTAGCATTGATGATATTTCCATATACTTCTTCTTTAATTTTATAAACTCCATCTTTTTTTGCAAAATAAGTTTTTGCGTTTGTTGATTTTGTTCTATTGTCATCAGTTAATAATTTATCAGTTACTAACTTTCCATTTAATTGGCCCTCATCGACTTCAATATATTTAGTTAAATCATAATCTTGATCAGTAAATAAATTCACAGGCCATTTCCATGCATTTTGGTTAGCAGATAAGTCTGCTGCTAAGCTTTTCGCATCAATAGTTGCCCCTAAATCAGTAAGTTTTACACTATAATTTGTAACCACATCATCAATAATTTGAATTTCTTGTGATGCAAAAATTTGCTTCACTTCTTTATCTAAGCTAGATTTGCTAATCATCGATACTGGATGATCGCTTAAAGTTGTATTTGGTAGTATTCTTTGGCTAAAAGTGAATACACCAAGTAAATATATAACTACTATCGAAATGATAATCCCAATAATAACTTTGCTTTTATTCATTTCACTCTCTTTCTACAAGTATTATAACATATGGCATTTATGGTTATGGTTAATAACGAAAAAAGAAGTTGATATAAAATCAACCTCCTTTTTTTATGCTGTTACATATACTGGTGTACCAACAGGAATATTATTATAAACTGTTGACATTACATCATTCGGTACATTTATACACCCATGTGAACCTTGAAGTTCATATACTGAACGTGAGTCCCAAGCATTACTTGTATCCAACCAATCAATATCGTGAATACCAATTCCACTATTCGTAAGACGCATCCAATAATTGACAGGAACCTTATAGTCGAATCCAACCGTTGATCCGTTCAATACTTTATCAGTTTCTTTATCAATAATTGTATACTCTCCTACTGGAGTATCCCATCCATCAGCTGCACTACCTGTTACTACTGGTGTTTGAACTAATAACTCATCATCTTTGTAAACCCACATTAGTTGTTGACCAATATTAACTTCAATATATGTCGATGCATCAGTTTTGGCTTTTTGCTTAAATGTCTCATGATCATCTTCAATTGGAGCTTCCCCAATTACATCAACATTTTCATCAGAAATTAGTCCCGCAACGATTTCCTCATATGCCGGGTCAACGTTTGATTCCGTTACCGTACGATACCCCGCACCTACCTCTGCGCTATCGTATTCTAAAGATAAATCATATAGATACCAATATAAAATTGAACTATCAACTGCAACGTCACCATTATCATCAATGTATAATGAAGAAGCTAATGTTTCTTTATCAACTTCTAATTCATCATCCCCGATTTTCATTGCTACATAACGATTAATACGCTCATTTAGTTTGTCTGCATCAGCCTGAAGTTTATCTGTATCATTTGCTGCCACTTTATAATACTTTTCTGTACTAATCGATGGCTCTAAATCAACGATTGCCTTAGAAACTGCTGATACGAATAACTTTTTATCAATAATTGTTCCTTCAGTTGCAGGAACAACATCATATGTGTTGGTTTCATTATTTAGTTCTAAATATGCGTCCTTAGCTGCAGTTCGACCTTCAGTTTCAAAAAAGTTTGCTTCCGTAAGTTGATTTGTTAAAACTTTATCATCAACACTAACGTAGTCTTTAAGTTCAAACGTACTTTTAGCAGCAATTTCAAATGGCCACTTATAAGCAGTTTGATTTGTTTTTATATCTTGATACAGTTTCTGACTATCTACACTAGCACCAAGACTAGTTAATTTTTCCTCATAGTTTGTGATTTTCACATCATCTATTTTGATTGTTTTTGTTTCGAATTGCTCAGTAACTTTTTGCTCTAAATCATTAAAGTTTATCATTGATAAACTTAAATCCCCAACATACGTGTTAGGTGCAACAAAGAAACTAAATAATCCAATTCCTACTATGTATGTAATAACTAATGTTAAAACAATACTAATGATAATTTTCTTCATCCTATTTTCTCCTATATGTGCATACTCGGGTTCGCATTAATTGAAATTACATCTGCAAAATTATTAAGTTCATAATTTACTAATGCACTACTTGCAATCATTGCTGCATTATCCGTTGAGTACGTTAAACTTGGAATGATTACATCTCCAAGTCTCGCTTTAGCTTGCTTTTTCAGTTCACTATTCGCACTAACTCCTCCGACAATAGATACTTGCATTGGATTGTATTTTTCTTTTGCAAGTTCTAGTTTATTAATTAAAGTAGTAACTACTCTTGTTTGAAATGAACAAGCAAAGTCCTTATGATTAATTTCTTCACCTTTCATCTTGGCAATATTAGCAGCATTAAAACTTGCACTTTTCAAACCAGAAAAACTAAAATCTAAACTTCCGTCATTTTTCGGCATTGGTAAATCATATTTATCTTCACCTTCTTGCGCAAGCTTGTCGATTACAGGTCCACCTGGATAACCAACACCTAGTATTCTTGCAACTTTATCATAACTTTCACCTGCTGCATCATCTAAAGTTTGGCCTACTTTTTGATACTCTCCTCGTTTAGGCATATAGATAAGTTCAGTATGACCACCCGATACAATTAGTGATAAGTGTGGGTATTTAACTTCGTTTTCTAAGTCCAAAGCATGAATATGACCATGTAAGTGATTTACACCAATAATTGGTTTATTATGAACCATTGCAATTGTTTTTGCAAAGTTCACTCCAATTAATAGTGCTCCAACTAAACCAGGTCCATTTGTTACAGCAATACAATCAATATCATCAATTGTTATCTTGGCTTCTTTTAGAGCTTGATTATAAATTGGTAAAATGTTATCAACGTGCATACGTGATGCCATCTCTGGTACAACACCACCAATTTCAGCAAATACTTCCATTTGCGTATTAGTAACTAAACTATGTAATTTATTTGTTCCATCAATAATTGCAATCGATGTTTCATCACAACTTGTTTCTACTGCTAAAATAATTGGTTTATTCATCTTTGTCCTTTCTTAATTTTAAATGAGCCACAGTCTCAATATGGTTTGTATTTGGGAACATGTCGAACCCCTTAATTGTTTCAACCTCATAGTGCATCATCAGTTCTCCAATATCACGCATTAGAGTTGATGGATCACAAGAAATATACACAATCTCATTTAATTGCATTGCTACCAATGCTTGCTTCATGTTTTGAGCAAGACCACTACGAGGTGGATCAACAATTGCAACATCAAATCCATCTATATCTAGTTTTACAATCGCATTTTCAATGTCATCACAAATATATTTAACGTTATCTAGTTCTAGCAGTTCTTTATTTAAGTTTGCAGACTCGACAGCTTCACGATCAATTTCGATACCGACAATTGATTTAGCATCATTTGCAAGTGCTAGACCAATTGTTCCAGTTCCACAGAAAGCATCTATTACATTCTTGTTTGTAAAATCAACTTGTTCATTTATATAGTCAAAAATATTATTTGTCATTTCTTGGTTTACTTGAAAGAATGCATTTGGTTTAACTTTAAAGTTTTTTCCTGCTAGCTCTAAATCAATATATTGGTTTCCAAAAATAACGCGATTTTTATTTCCTAAAATAACTCTTGATTTAGACTTTTGAGTATTTATAATAATTGATTTAATAAAGTCATACTTGTTTAGCTCACTTACTAAGTAATCTTCATCTTTAAGTTTACCTGTTTGAGTTGTAATAGTTACCATTACGTTATCACTATTCCCACGTAATACAACGTGACGAACATTTCCTCGCATATTTCGGTAATTATATGAGTGTTCACCGATTTGATTTAATATATCCTCAATTGGTGTAATTAGACTGTTTAAAGTATCATTTGCTAGATTACATTTTGTAATTGGAATTAAATTATGAGATGAACGTCTGTAATAACCTAAACGCAGTTTACCTTCAACATGATGAACAGGTAACGAGATTTTATTACGGTATTGTTCACGATTATCTGTCGAACAAAAATATTCTAATTTTGAATAGATTAGATTTTTGTGCATAAGGTTTAAAAGTGTCTTTTGCTTAAGCCCTATTTGTTCACCATATGGCATATGCATCATATTACATGATCCACACTCATAATAATATGGACACTCAACTTTATTTAAATCGTAGTTTAGTGCTTTACCATATCCAAAGTTCTTTTTTAAGTCTGTAATTTCAATGTCGATTTCATCACCTGTTTTTACAAACGGTACAAAGATTGTGAAGTTATCAATTTTAACAACTCCTAATCCCTGAAATGAATAATCTACCACACTTACATTTTTATAAATACTACCTTTAGTCATTTTGTCCTTCCAATTGAATGTATTCAAGCATCAGCCCATGAGCCGGAGCAGTTGCATACGCTTTTGATCTATCTTTTGCTTCTAAAATTTGGTTCATAGAATGCGGATCTGCTTTACCAAGTCCAAATTCTATTAATGTTCCAACAATAATTCGGACCATATTGTACAAGAAACCATCTCCTGAAACAGTAATTACAACACGGTTATTAACTGCCTCAACACTGAGTTTTGTAATCGTTCTAACCTTATCTTCAATATCAGTATTAGCTGAACAAAATGAGCCGAAATCGTGCGTCCCAATTAAGTAATTAGCACCAATTTGCATTTTCTCAACATCTAATTGTTGTCTAACATAATACTCAATATGTCTATAGATTGGAGCATACTCACTTGTTATTGTATATTTATATGTTTTATACTCAACATTGTGACGGGGCATATAGCGGTCAGCTACTAGCTGTGCACTTTTACAATATATTGATTTAGGCGCGATAGCATTGATTGCACGAACAATATTATCAGGCTTTATTTCAAACGGTGGATCGAAAACAATATATTGAGTTTTTGCAGATACTTTACTATCGGTTCTACTTGAACCATATAAATTTACCTTTTGCTTATAGATACGGTTTAAAACTTCCCCTAAATTATCGGCCACAGTTCGACCGTGAGGTTGTGATGCAAAACCTTCAAATTGGCTTCCATCATAACTAATATCAATCATCACACGCATTGCTCTCCTATCTATATAATTATAACACAATATATGCTATAATTATCTCAAATAAGAGAGGACTTGATACTATGAAAGTTATAAAAATTACACCACGAGGATATTGTCACGGAGTTGTAAACGCACTCCAAGTTGTGGCTAAGGTTTTAGCCGATGAATCCATTAGTAAACCTATCTATTTATTAGGGGAAATTGTGCACAATCAAAACATTACTGATGTGCTTACTAAGAAAGGAATTATTACATTAAAAGGTAGCTCAAGACGTAAAATGCTAGATCAAGTTACTACTGGTACTGTAATTATTACTGCTCATGGAATCGATCCCCACTTAATTACTAAAGCAACTAACAAAGGACTAAATGTCGTAGATGCAACATGTATTGATGTTTACAAAACACATGATGTTATTACTGAAAAATTAAATCATGGATATGATGTTATCTACATTGGGAAACAAAACCACCCTGAGCCTGAAGGAGCGATTGGAATTAACCCAACACGTATTCACTTAGTTTCTAATATTACAGATATAGAAAACTTACAGTTAGCTAATGATAAGTTATGTATTACAAACCAAACTACAATGTCAGTTTGGGATACTGCTAAAATTATGAAGCAAGCGAAGAAACTATATCCAACACTTGAGATCATTAATGAAATTTGTAATTCAACAAGTATGCGTCAAGAAGCTGTAAGTGAAATGGCTAAACTATGTGATTTGACAGTAGTTGTTGGAGACCCGAAAAGTAATAATACTAACAGGTTAGTCCAAATCTCCGAAGAGATTGCAGACACTCCTGCAATCAGAGTCAACAACTTAGAAGAGTTAGATACAAACATTTTATTAGATTATGATGTTATCGGTGTTACATCAGGTGCTTCTACACCAACAATTATTACAAGCGAAATTATTAACTTTATTGAGAATTTTGATAAAAATGATGAAAACACATGGGATAATACATCTAAAATTAACCACGATCGAATCATCCCACGTGCAAAACACACATAAAAAACACATTAGATTGCGCATAATGTGGTAAAATTTGGTAGTAATCATATGATTACACGAACTACTAACTTAGTTCAACTAGAATTTCATTCTCCTCAAACTTGAAATTCTAAACCGTTAAGTGGCAAATCCTCATTGCTTAAGTATGTTCCCTCAAACATACAACTTAACAAACTCAAGAAGAAATAAATTTCTTTCTCCTCAAACTTTATAAAAAGTTAAAGTCAAGTTCCCTCAAACTTGGCTTTTTTTATTGAAATTTAAATTTAACATATATTAAAGGATGTTTATGGAAAAATTATTATTTAAAACTCATAGTAATCGATTTAGTCCCAAGCGCAAAAAAAGATTCAGAGAAGATCTAAAAATTGAATTAGAAAAATTAGGTTATCATGTTGTTATTGATAAAAAATTATTTAGCTCAAATATTTATTTTGGGAACCCCAAAGCAAAATATGCATTAACTGCACATTATGATACTGCTACAAATATGGCAGTGGTGTATCCATTTATGAAATACTTTGGTGCAAGATATGGACAACTATTAATTCTTATTCCAGTTATAATTACTTTCTTTTTCTTTCCTGAATATTATTTACCTATATTCGGTTTATTCGCATTAGTTTTATTTATAGGTTTATTAATCCCTAATAAGTATAACTATAATGATAATAGTTCTGGCGTTTATACTGTTCTCAAGCATGCGAAAAACAACCAAGGAAACAACGATTTCTTCTACGCCTTAACAGATAATGAAGAAAAGGGTTTATTTGGAGCACGAGCATTACGTACATATTTAAAAGAAGTTAAGTGTTTAAAGAAAATAAGAATTATTAATATTGACTGTGTAGGAACAGGTGATATGTTTGCTATTACAAGTACGTCTAATAACAACTTTTTAAATAACGCATATATTAAATGTAGTTCTTATCGTGATATTCTAAAGATTGATTCTAAGTTACTATCTTCAGATCATGCTTTATTTGGAAAACGTGGAATCATGATCACAAAGGTAAATAGGTCAAAATTTCTTGGCGATGTTTATATTCCAAATTTACACACTAACAAAGATAATGTAATTGATTATCGTAATATTGATGAGACATTACTTTATATTAAAAAAATAACAGAAGAAGCTTGAACTGAACCCACAAAAGTGGAATAAGAAATAAAAGAGCTAAATACACATTAAATGACATTCCACTTCATGGGGTGTCATTTTTTGTTTGTGCATCTGTGGTCTTTCGTAATTGTAGTATAGCATATAGTCATCAACTATCGCTTTTAAGTCTGTTATGTTATTGCAGTCCTCGTATGCAACCCCACATTTGAAGTGTCCAAAGAATGATTCAATTGGAGCATTATCAGTAGACTTTCCACGATGCGACATAGACTGAATAATTTGATATTAATCTAGTAGTTTAGAAAATTGAGGACTAGTATAATGAGATCCTTGATCACTATTAATCATTATTTCGTCATTTAACATATTTTTGTTTAACTGTTTTACAGTTTCAAGTACAAACTCTATTCTTAAACTAGTACTTAATTCATACGCAATAATCTTTCCCGTAACCGCATCTTTTATAGATGATAAGTAAGCTTTCATTCCATCACATATTAAATATGTAATATCCGTGCATAATACGTTGTATGCGTATGGACTATCAAAGTTGGTATCAACTAAGTTTTCAAAAGTCTTGTGTTCATTAGTCACACTTGGAATATCTTTTTATCCTCAATTTTCTTACGAACGCGTTGTTCACTTGTGAATGCAGCAGCTCCTTTATTACGATACTGACTTTTGTATCTGTCGTAAAGCGACTTTAATCGTTGCTTTCCAAATATGGTTGGATCAATTCCAACGCTTTCAAATAGTTCAATTGCATCGTACTTGGTTTTACACGTTGCAATTTTAATTCTAAACTCAGGAGTAAAACTAGTAGATTTCTTCGAGATGTATGTAACTTCTTTATGTTGCTTCAACATTGTTATAGCCTCTTGGGTAAATAGAATTTTTGACATATTGTCTCCTTAGGGTTAGTATAACAAGAGCCGAACCTCAAATTAATGAGATTCAGCTCTTTTATTTAAAATTCTACTTTATTGGGTTCTGTTCAGCTAATTAGGCTTCTTTTTTTTGTATTAATCACTATTTTTTCATGATACAATTTATACAAAGGAGATTTATATGAAAATATTAAAATTATTTCAGACGTCTGATATTCACGGGAATATCTTTCCAACGAATTACGTTGAAGCAAGAAATCATGGGTTAGCTAAAGTTAGTACACTTATCAAAACTAATAGTAAGGATAGTGATCACACCTTAATCTTGGATAGTGGTGATGTACTACAAGGAAACTCATTAGCTTTTTACACTGAAAAACACAAAGTAACAGAGCCATCAATTATTGATGCATTTAACTTAATCGGTTATGATGGGATAACACTTGGTAATCATGAATTTAACTATGGACTAGATTACTTAACTAAGCACTATACAAAATTTAATAACCCGGTTTTATGCGCAAACATAACTGGATTACCTTTTGAAGCTAAGCCATATCAATTATACACTTACGATGACTTAACAATTGCTGTAATTGGTCTTACTACAAACTTCATACCGAACTGGGAGCAACCAGCTAATATTGAAGGTCTTGAGTTCAAATGTCCTGTTGAAACATATAAACTATACGAGCAAGAGATGACTAATAAAGCTGATATTATTATCGTAAATTACCACGGTGGTTTTGAATGTGATATCGAAACAGCTCAAACATTAACTGAGCCAGATACGAAAGAAAATGTGGGTAGTCATTTAATTAATTCATTTTCATCAATTGATATTATGCTAACTGGTCACCAACACCGTACAATTGCTACTAAAACAAAAGGAGTAGTTTGTATGCAACCAGGTTGTAATGGTGGGCAAGTATCTGAAATCACGATTGATGTTGAATCTAAAAAAATTGTTGATTATAAATTAACTAGTGTTCAAAACTTTGAACCGGATACTGAAATCTTAGATTACTTTAATAGTTTAAATCAAGATTGCAATAAATACTTAGATACTACACTTTGTAAATTAGATAAAGATATATCTGTTACTGATGTTTCAAGTGCTAGATTAAATGGTCATCCATTCTTATCATTCTTAGGACAAGCATTCACCAGTTATATGGAGGCAGACTTTGTTGCTCTTAGCTTATTTGATACTGCTATTGGGTTTAAAGAAGATGTTACAATTAGACAAGTAAACCAAAACTATCCTTTCCCTAATACGATTATGAAAATTGAAATTACAGGGAGTCAAATGATTGAAGCGATTAAACAAGCATGCTTCTACTATACTTTAAAAGATGGTGAAATTGATATTCACCGAAGTTATATTTCACCTAAATTAAAACACTATAATTATGACATGTACTATGGACTAGAGTATCGTGTCCAAGTAACTGATACTGAAAATATAGTAACAGACGTTAAGGTAAAAGGAAATGACATTGCTCTTGATAAAACATACACAATGTTAGTGTCTAACTACCGTTATAATAACCGTGGTGACTATCCAGTGTACAACGATGTTAAACTACTATCTGAATCACAAGATGATGCAATCGAAATATTACTAAATTACTTATCAAATAGCGATACTATAACTATTGAAGATACTATTAATTACACAATAACTAAGTAATCATAATCATTAAAAGAGCAAATTTATGCTCTTTTTTTATGCAATATAACAAAAAAAGAGTATGCCTAAGCATACTCTAATTTCTTAATATCCAAGTACTTCTAAATTGTTTTGAGCGTCTAGAATAACAGCTCCTTTTACAATTGTAATTTCCTCTTCATTATATTTAACATATCCATTTTCAATAGTTGAAATAAATGGAACGTGGTTAGCTAAAATCGTTATTACACCAGCCGTTGTCTGGATTGTAATTGAATCTAGTTCACCTTCAAAAATCTTCTCACTAGGTGTTGCAATTTTTACGTTTAACATAGTCACCTACCTATAAGCTTTTTGCTTTTTCAACAGCATCTTCAATTGAACCTACATATAAGAATGCTTGTTCTGGTAAATCATCATGATCACCATTTAAGATTGCTTGGAATCCGCGAATTGTATCTTCTTTTGAAACGTATTTACCTTTCATACCAGTGAATACTTCCCCAACGAAGAATGGTTGAGATAAGAAGTTACGGATTTTACGTGCACGTTCAACGATAATTTTATCATCTTCAGATAATTCATCCATACCTAAGATTGCAATAATATCTTGTAATTCTTGGTAACGTTGTAAAATCTCAGTAACACCTCTCGCTACGTTGAAGTGTTCTTCACCTACGATTTCTTTAGTAAGTACGTTTGAGTTTGATTCTAATGGGTCTACTGCAGGGAATAATCCTAATGCAGCAATATCACGTGAAAGTACAGTCATTGCATCTAAGTGCGTAAATGTATTTGCAGGTGCCGGGTCAGTTAAGTCATCGGCAGGTACATATACAGCTTGTACAGAAGTGATTGATCCTTTTTTAGTTGATGTGATACGCTCTTGTAACTCACCCATTTCAGTTGCTAAAGTTGGTTGGTAACCTACGGCAGAAGGAATACGTCCTAATAATGCCGAAACCTCAGAACCTGCTTGAGTAAAACGGAAGATGTTATCTACGAATAAAAGAACATCTTGGTTGTTTACATCACGGAAGTGTTCCGCCATTGTTAAACCAGTTAAAGCTACACGCATACGTGCACCAGGTGGCTCATTCATTTGACCGAATACTAATGCAGTTTTATCAATTACACCAGATTCACTCATTTCGTGGTATAAATCATTACCCTCACGAGTACGCTCACCTACACCGGCGAATACAGAATACCCACCGTGCTCAGTTGCGATATTTGTAATTAACTCTTGGATTAATACAGTTTTACCTACACCGGCACCACCGAATAAACCAATTTTTCCACCTTTTAAGTATGGACAAACTAAGTCAACTACTTTGATCCCAGTTTCTAAGATTTCTAACTCATCACTTTGATCAATATATGATGGTGGTGCTTTGTGGATCGAATCATAATCTTCTAATCCTTCAGTTCCTTTACCATCGATTGGTTCACCTACTACGTTGAACATTCTACCTAATACTTTTTCACCTACTGGTGCTTGAATAGGCATGTTGCTTGAAGTTACTTCAATCTTACGTTGAAGTCCATCAGTTGAACCCATTGCAATACATCTTACAACACCGTCTCCTAAATGTTGAGCAACTTCAGCAACTTCACGCTTACCATTTAAGTTGAAATAAACGGCAGCTTTAATTTCAGGTAATTGTCCGTTTTCGAATTTAACATCGATAACTGGCCCAATTACTTGGATTGTTACTCCTTTTAATTCTCTATTCATTCTACTCCTTATTTAGTACTTCAGAACCACCAATAATCTCAGTGATTTCTTGTGTAATCATCGCTTGACGAATTCTATTCATCTCAATGTTTAACTTGTCAATTAACTCAAGTGAGTTTTTATTTGCAGCTTCCATTGAGTTACGTCTAAACGAGTGTTCTGATGCAAATGACTGTAATAATGATGAGTAAATTGTCCCACCTACAAATACTTCGAATAACACTGCGAATACTTCGTCAACACTTGGTTCAATTTCAAATGCTGAAGAATTAGTTGTATCAGTATCTTCTAAGCTAGCTGATAAATCACTCATATCAATTGTCTTCACAACTTGTATAATTGGATTAACAAAATCAGTATAAACAATCTTAATATTATTAATTTGTTTGTTCGCTAAATACGTACTTACAAGTTCCATGATTTGATCGTTTAATTCACGTTCATCATGTCCACTGTAATCAGTAATTTCGTGATCAACAGTAAATCCTTCATATTTTAATTTTCCGATACCTTTTTTACCAATAATAATTGTTTTGTAACTTTCAAGTTCAGTTAATGTTTTAACTACCTCTTTGTTTACGTTTGAATTATATGCACCACATAACCCCATATCTGAAGTTATTGCAATTACAAGTGTACAATTCTCATTATCACTAGGAAAGATCGTGTTACGCATCTCTTCGTTGTTATAAACATTAGCTAAAGCGTGTAAAGTTGCGTCGAAAAAGAATTCAACACCCTTCGCTTTATCACGTGCTTTTTTTACTTTAGAAGATGCCACCATTTCCATTGCTTTAATTACTTTTTGCGTTGTAGAAACTGAGGCAACCCTTCTTTTACTTTCGATTAAAGAAGCCATTTTCTATCCTTTTACTTCTGTAATTACTTTGTCAAATTCACTAATAATTTCATCAGATAAAACTGGGTTGCTTTCAATTTCATTGATTAAATCTGTGTAACTGTTGTTTAAGTGACTGAATAAGTCAGCTTGGAATCTAGCAATATCTTCTACTGCTACATCAACAAGTTTACCGTAGTTTACAGCATATAAAATGATTGCTTTTTCTGATAAACTTAATGGTGTATTTTGATCTTGCTTTAATACTTCCATTAATCTTTGACCGTGGTCAATTGTTTTCTTAGTTGTTTCATCTAAGTCTGATCCGAATTTAGCGAATGCTTGTAATTCACGGTATTGTGCTAAGTCTACTTTAATTGAACCACTTAACTTTTTGATAATTGGTTGCTGAGCTGACCCACCTACACGTGATACAGAAAGACCTGGATCAACTGCTGGTCTTTGACCTGAGTTGAATAATTCTGACATTAAGAATAATTGTCCATCAGTAATTGAAATTACGTTTGTAGGAATATATGCTGAGATATCTCCTGCTTGAGTTTCTACGATCGGTAAGGCAGTAATACTTCCTCCACCAAGCTCGTCGTTTAACTGAGCTGCACGCTCAAGTAATCTTGAGTGTAAGTAGAATACATCCCCAGGATATGCTTCACGCCCTGGAGGACGACGTAATAATAATGATAATGTACGGTATGCACTTGCGTGTTTAGATAAATCATCATAAACTACTAATACATCTTCACCATTGAACATCCACTCTTCTGCAACTGAAACACCTGCAAAAGGAGATAAGTATTGTAATGGTGCTAAGTCAGAAGCCCCACCTAATACGATTGTTGTATATTCCATTGCACCAGCTTCGTCTAATTGACGTACGATGTTTGCAACAGAAGATTGCTTTTGACCAATTGCAACGTAAACACATTTTACGTTTTTACCTTTTTGGTTTAAAATTGTATCAATTGCGATTTGAGTTTTACCTGTCTTACGGTCACCAATGATAAGCTCACGTTGACCTTTACCTATAGGAATTACGGCATCTACTGCTTTAATCCCAGTTTCAAGTGGCTGGTCTACTGATTTACGAGACATAACCCCTGAAGCGATTGCTTCGATTGGACGGTATTTGTCTGTATTAATAGGACCTTTTCCATCTAATGGTTCACCAACTGCGTTGATAACACGACCAACTAATTGATCTCCAACAGGAACTTGCATGATGTTTCCTGTTCTTTTTACTTTCATCCCTTGGTGTACTTTAGTTTGCTCACCAAATAATGCGATACCTACAGTAGATTCGTTTAAGTTAAGGACCATCCCTTTAACTCCTGATTCGAACTCTAATAACTCACCGTAGAATGCATTATCTAATCCATAAGCTGTAGCAACACCATCACCGATTGATACTACTTCACCGATTTCTTCTAATTGAAGTTCAACATCGTAGTTTTCGATCTTTGATTTAAGGATAGCTGATATTTTTTCTGCACTTGTTGCCATGTATCCTCCGTTTTATAAATTATTTATTAATTGTTTTAAATGACGTTTAACACTATTGTCCATTACTTTTCCATCGAATTCAATTACGATTCCACCAATTAAACTTGGGTCGATGCGTCTTTGAATAACAACGAACTTATCTGGACCTAATTGATTTTCAAGTAATACTCTTACTTGATCTAATCGTTCAGAACTTGGTTCTTTAGAGAAAGTAACTTTAATAACTTCAACACCATATTTTTGTTGATATAATTCAGTGTATGCTTTGCGAATATCACTTAATAAGTGAATATCATCAAAATCAATTAATAATTTAAGTAAGTTTATAAATTCTTGACGGAATCCATCTTCACCCATATTGGCTTTTGAAAGAGCGTCAATCATTTCTCTCTTTTCTTGTTTAGAAATTATTGGGTAACGCATAACGTTAATAATTTCTTGGTCATCAATTGATGACAAGTTTTTAATATCATATAACATCTCATGTGTTATATCGTTTTCTACGCATAGTGAGAATAGCGGCTGAGCGTATGAGTAAGCGCGAGCATGCATTATTTTAATCCTGCTACTGCGTCTTCAATCATTTTAAGCTCTTCTTCATCGCTAATTTTCTCACTAATAAATTTAGCTGCCACGTCATTTACATAAAGCATCATTTCTTTTTGAATTTGACTTTCGATCATATCTTTAGAAAGCTCTGCTTCCTGCTTAGATTTCTCGATAATTTCACGACCACGAACTTTTGAGTCTGAAATTGTTTTTTCTTTTTGTAAACTTGCTTCTCTTTCAGCTTGCGCGAAAATGTCTTTTTTTGTATTTCTTACTTCGTTTAATTCAGCTTCGTATTGTGCTTTTGTTTCAACACTTTCAGCTTTAATGTTTTCAGCGTCATCTAAAGTCTCGTTAATGTATTTACTACGAGCTAAGATTGATGCTTTTAAGTTTGGCCACGCAAATAATTTAATTCCTAAGAATAATAATAGCGATGCAATTAATTGCATGATAATCGCTGGCGTTTCCGGTGTAACATTAATGCTTAATCCAACAACTTGAACTGAAGTTAAACTATCTAGTAATAATCCTAAGTTTAACATAATGCTCCTTTTGTTTTAAAATTATGCTGCAAATACGAATAAAATAATGAAAGCAATTAATAAACCATAGATTGCAGCAGACTCAGTCATACCTAAACCTAATAACATTGTTGATCTAATTTTACCTTCAGCTTCTGGGTTACGTCCGATAGCTTCTAAAGCTCCACGAGTACCGTTACCTTGACCGATACCTACACCTAAACCTGCTAATCCTACTGCTAAACCTGCTCCAATTGCCATTAATCCTAATGCTTGATCCATTTTTATCTCCTTCATTGAATTGATTTTCAATTCAAATATAATTTATTTTTATTCTTCTTCAAGTAAAGCCTTGAAGTTTGATAGTGCCAACGATGTGAACACTAGGGCTTGTATTACTGGTGAGAATACTGAGAAGTACGCAATTAATGCCGCACTAGCTATTTGTACTGCTACTCCAATAATAATAAGTATAATACTTCCACTTGTAAATAACATTCCTATTACAATCCAAATAACATTCATAATGATAAATCCACTAAGGATGTTACCGAAAATACGAAATGCCATTGAGAATGGTGAAGTAAATCTACCTAATAATTCTAATGGTGATAATGCATAAGTTGCAATGTTGTCACCAACTAGACCTTTCCAATATCCAATAATTCCAACTTTAACAAGTGCATAAATTGTCCACGCGATAAATAACATAACTACTAGTACAAATGGTACTACTAAGTCTGTTACTGCCTCCTGAAGACCAATTAATGATAAAGTGTTTGCGAATAGTAAAGTAAAGAATAACGATAAACCAAGTGGCATAAATTCTTCAACTAACTCTTCTCCAACAATACCTGCAACTAAATCATATACAAACATAAATAATGCGTCTATGATACCTGCTGTTAAAGATGTGATACGATAGTCTTTTTCTGAGTCCATAACTTTTGCTGCCCATATCATCAAGATGAATACAATAAGCATAGCAATTAAGAATGTAACAAAACCTCTAGAAAGTGTTATTCCAAAAATATCAATAATTATTTCCATCGAAGCCCCCTTCCTTCAATTTTTTTTCAACTAAAATGAAGAACATCTTACGATATGTAATTAAACCCACAAACGAACTCAACATTGCATATACATTTAATCTACCCATGACTGCAAATAATAGTGCATAGACAAGCATATTAAATGCAAAATTTGAACTTGGTAACTCCATGTGACCAAGGTGGTCTAATTGACCGATAAATTTCTTTAGTACAAAACGAGATGTGAAGTATCCAACCACAAATCCAATAGCCACATATGCTGATAGAATTCCTACCATTGCTAATAAAACAACTGCAAGACTAATTGACGTCAATATTTTATTGCAAAGCATAAGTGTATCCTTCATTTTACCTCCTATTATATGGAAACCCATACAAGTTATATTATACATCTTTTTTGCATATTTTAAAACCATTATCGCTATTTTTTCTATAAATAAATTTAAAATTTTAACAATTTTTTAACAATTCTTAAAAACAAAAAAATAACTATACCAAAAGTATAGTTATTAATTAAATGTAAGGCAAATTTTTGCAACACAAAGTCAAATTATGATACCTTGGTAACGTTGAAAAACTCGTTGTCAAATCTTATTTGGATTTACTTACTACGAACATCATACATGTTTACAATTTTAAGTAAACGAAGGTCACTCAACTTAGATGATAATGGGCCTTCAGTTGTCTTACGCATAAATGTCCCCGCAAAGAATAATTGGTATTTCTGACGAGGTATTTCTTCATCAAAAATTTCAATATCATAATAGAACTTATCTTCAATTGCTTCAAGTTGAGTTTTCGACATTGCAATCTCAAGTACTAAGCTATCAGACTGATAACATTTCATAAAGACTTTCTTACCTTTGATTTCAACGGCAACTTTAAACTTGTCACTAATTGCTAGTTTTGCAAATTGATTTGGTTCAAGTTCTTTTAAAACTCGTGATTTCTTTAAACCATACTTAAAGCTTTGATCCTCAGTCAGTTCAAAACCTGCTGTGAATTCAGTGTTCTTATCAGTAAATTCGTTAATACCTTTTTCACAAACTTTACTGAAGACAGCAATATCTTCATCCGTTATCTTTGCTTCTGCTGATGATTTTGTATATAGTGATTTCATAAATCTCCTTTAAATAACTAAAGCAAGGATAAACCTTGCTTTGTTTTTATAATAATCCAAATACTTGAAGCATAATATATAATACTGCTGCAAATATTAAGAATCTTGCTAATGCTTTAGCTGTTTTAATAATTAAACCACTTAAAACAATTGAAGCGACAATTGCGATAATTATTAAAACAATTGTTGGTAATGTTGTTTCCATTATAAATCTCCACTATCTACTTTTTGACCAATTGTTAATAACACACCACATAAAGCAGTAGCACCAAGAATAATAATGATCCAAGCATTAACACCAAATCCAGCTAGTAAGTAACCAATACTTGCAACAATACCAACTGTAAGTGCGTATGGCATTTGCGTAGAAACGTGATCTAAGTGATCAACATCACTACCTGCTGATGATAAGATAGTTGTATCTGAAATTGGAGAACAGTGATCACCAATAATAGTACCTGTTAAGATTGAACCAACAGCAACTGTTAAGAATGCGATATCTGGATTTGCAGACCATGCAAGTGGCATTGCTAATGGGAATAAGATACCCATTGTACCAAATGAAGTACCAGTTGCAAACGCCATAATTCCTGCAGTTAAGAAAATAATTAAAGGAATTAATTGATAAGGAATGAATGAACCTAAAGTTCCAGCGATGAACCCTCCAGCGTTTAAGAAGTCTTCACTCATAACAGTTCCTAATGACCATGCAAATAATAATACGAATACTGTTGGTAATAAAGTTGTAGCCCCTTCAAAAGTAACGTTTAGTCCTTCACCAATTTTGTAAGCACCACGAGTTGTTGAGATTGCAATTGAAACTACAATAGCAAGAACTGCCGCTTGAGCAATTACAATACTTGCATCGGCGTTTGAATAGGCTTCAATAATTAAAGGAATACTCATTCCGTCAGCAAGAGGCGTTTCACCTGCTGCGATCATTGTATCAATACCATTAGTAAAGAATAAGATGAAAGCACTAATAATTAAAGTTAATAAAGGAATAATCCCTTCAAATGGTTTAGCTTGATATCCTTCAAGTACTTTGAATTCTTCACTCACACCACTTGCACCAGTAGAATCTTTACGTTTTACTTCACCAGTTTGAGCACGTCTTTCCGCTTTTAACATCGGACCGAACTCACGACTTAAGTAAATTGTAAGGACGATAAAAATTAACATTAAAATATTGTAGAAACGGTATGGAAGTGAGTTAATGAATAATTCCATTGCTGTTGTACCTTGAATATCTAAGTTAGTTAATTGCTCAGCAATTAAACTTACTTCAAATCCAATCCAAGTAGAGATTAATACCAATCCAGTAATTGGAGCTGCAGTTGCATCAATAATAAATGAAAGTTTCTCTCTTGAGATTTTTGCTTTATCTGTAATTGGACGCATAACTGGTCCAACGATAAGTGCATTTGCATAATCATCGAAGAAGATGATTAATCCCATGATCCAAGTAATGATTTGAGCACTCTTACGAGTTTTACCATAGTTTGATAACTTATCTGCCATCGCACGTAAACCACCTGTATATGAAATTAATACAACTAATCCACCGATTAATAATACCTGAATTACGATTCCCGCATTCCAGCTATCAGCTAAACTATTAACCATGTAAATTGGAATTTGTAAGAATGCAGTAAAGAAAGTAAGTAGCCCTTCTCCCGCTCTTAACCCAATGATTACGATTCCTGAGTATAATCCTAGCCCTAAAGCTGTATAAACATTTTTAAGTCTAAATGCTAAAACGATTGCAACAATCGCTGGAACGATTGACATAAATTCATAATTCGCATCCTTTGTCAAGTTCAGAATGTTTATGAATGCCCAAGCACCCATACCATCGAAAAATCCATTAAATACTGTAAAAACATAAAATGCTAATAAAAAAAGAATTAGCGGTTTTCTTACTTTTATAATTACAACTGTAGCTAATATTGTAATTATTACAAGCAGTAAAAATAAGAATGGTATACTTATTATTAAATCTATTAAATTTTGTAACATAAATATTCTCCTAAATTAAAAAAGCGTAAGAGCCTTTATTGACTCTCACGCGTAAAGTGGGTCGATAGCTCTCCATGAACATGACAATCAATGTACTATTAACACATTGACCAGCATAATAACCTTGGTGAACCATTATACTTCGGCAAAATCCCCTTTCACTTTACTCATTACCACAGCATAAAGTTACTATTGTCATTTGCGACCTCTATCTATTTCTATATAATTTTAACATAACACAACTTTGTTATGTAGATATTTATTGAATTACAAAGTAAGTACTTACTCCTCCATTTAAAGTTACATCTTGATCGTACAGATATTCAGTAGTTAAATAATCTCCCCAATCAGCATCTGGGTATACATATAATATAGTATCGTAGTCATCTTTGTTAAATTCTACCTCTGAGTTGAAGTTTGATAAACCATAAACGTAAACACCTTGCATATCAGTGCCTGCTTCATACTCTACATACTCATCTTGAACTGCTAAGTCTAAAGAAAGTTTTGCATCCTCTTTATAGGTTGTGATCTCAATTTTATCACCTTTAACTAAAGGGATATTGTAATACACAGCTTTTCCATCATGTGGCATATTAAAATATTGTTTAATTACTGTGTCCATATTAAGGTAACCATCACCATTAACCGTTAATGTATAAATACCTGGATCAATATCTCGACCTACAACTAACGCTGCTTCTATTCCACCATCAGAGTTGGGGTAGAAGTTTTCGTCCGTCTCATCTATGGTAATATCTGTACCTTGCCCTATTGATATATCAAGTAGAGGTGCGTACTCTTCATCTTTAACATCTGCAGCATCAAACGTGTAGTCTTCAACTATTTCAACGTCTTCAACATCACGGATGGTTTCCAGATCATGCATAAACATACTAATTTTCCACCAATTTGCTGCAAGGATTATCGCTACAATAGCAAGAATTACTAATATTTCGATTAATGGCTTGCGCTTACTTTTAGAATCAAACGAATTATTATAATTCCCCGCTTTTGATTTTCTTTGTTTTTTTGACCTAACCTTATTATAATCAGATGTTTGCCCCGATTCGAACGGGCTGGTATTATTTCCACTTTCAAATGGATTTTTGTTGTTACTCATGTTTCCTCCCATTTTTAAACTAATAATAAATCACACATATATTATATCAATTTTTTGGCCAAAAAAAGAAAAGACTTTCCAGTCTTCTCTTAAAGATTATTTTTTTGTAAATACTTAACTACTTCAGTTGGAACTAAGTGATCTACATCACGTCCAAATTTATACAGTTCACGTACACCACTACTTGAGATATGCATATACTCTTGACGTCCAAAAATTAATAACGTTTCAATTTCACTATCTAAGTGTGCATTATTGTATGCAAGAGTTTGTTCACTAGTAAAGTCATGGACATTACGTACACCACGAATAATAGTTTTACTTTCCACTTTCTTACAAAAATCAACAACTAGTCCACTATCAACAACAACTTCAACGTTACCATAATCGGCAACAATTGAATCGATTAATTGCTTTCTAGTATCCGTATCTAAAAATCCACGTTTACTATCATTTTTTCCAATTACAACAAATACTTTGTCATATTTGTCTGATAACCTTTTAATAATTTCTAAGTGACCGAATGTAATCGGATCGAAACTTCCGGGAAAAACGACTCTATTCATTATTTCTCCTCAAAGAAAAAGAATGAAGACTTTCCATATTTTTTCTGTTTCTTAATTTCTAGTTTTTCAAAATTAAACTTCGAATATGAAGGGAATTCTAAAATTAAATCAGCTCCTGGATTTAAACGTTCAATACATAAATTTAAAATTTGCTCTAAGTTTTCTACTTCCATATCATATGGAGGATCTAAGAAAATATAGTCATAAGTATTTGTATCACGTTCTAGGAAACGGATAACATCACTATTATAATATTCAATTCCAGTATCCATCTTAGCATCATTTAATTTGAATACACGCATACTTTCTTTACTGTTGTCTACTGCAACAACACGTCTAGCACCACGTGACGCTGCTTCAATCGCAATACCACAAGCTCCTGAGAATAAATCTAGGAAATCTGCATCTTCGATGTAGTAATTAATAGTATTAAATAAACCTTCTTTAGCACGGTCAGTAGTTGGTCTAATATCCATTGTATTAGGCTCAGCTAATCTACGCCCTCTTAATTCACCTGCAATTACACGCATTATTTTACTCCCATCATTAAAATAGCAATAATTAAAATTGCTTGAAAAATAATAATTAATCTATGAATCATCATTTCTCGTTTGATTTTATCATTTTCTTTACTCATCTCTTCTATGATACGAGTAATAATTTTTATATAACTTAATTCATCGTGACTATTCATCTCTACTCACCCCATATTTATTTAATAACTCTGTTTGAATTGCAAACATCTCTTTTTCTTCTTCTGGTTCAATGTGGTCATAACCAATTAAATGTAAATAACCATGCGTAATTAAGAAGAATAATTCACGTTTAAAACTATGTCCATATTCATCTGCTTGTTTTTGAATGTAATCATAACAAATTAAAACATCACCTAAGTAATCTTCACCATCTTCAACAAATGTTAAAACATCAGTTGGACGATCAATACCACGGAACTCATTATTTAAGTTGTGGACCGAATCAGTGTCTAAGAATACTAATGTAATTCCTTTTTGATTATTATTAGTTCTTGACTGTAAATATCCAAAATATTCAATAATCTCTTGTTCATCAATATTCGGATACTCATTATCATTGATCACTGTAATATTTTCCGGCATTGACACTTGATTACAGTCATTACATAAACCTGTGAACTCAATACGTTTAGTATTAACTTTAAATGAATATTTCTTTTCAACTTCATTTTCTAGATTACTGCTACCTTTTGTATCAACATTAAATACTGAATTACATTTTTCACAAATAAAGTGCGCATGTGATTTATTGTTTAACTCAAATATTTTAGAGTCATTTAAGTGGAATTCGTTAATAACGCCTTCATCAAGTAATGTTGATAAATTATTATACATTGTTGCTAAATTTACCTTCTTACCACTTAGTTTTACAAGTTCATCAAATGTGAAGTGACTATTAGGACTAGACGTGAAGATTTTTATTAGTTTTTTTCTTGAATCAGTAATACGATAACCTTTTGCTTTAAGCTCATCAATGATATTCTCACCAATTACTGTATTATCAATTTCATTACTAGTAGTGTATTCGAAATAGTGGTTGTCAGTAACGTAAAATTCATTGATTAAACCTCTAGACACTAATTTAGTTAGTTCTCTATCAATATCTTCAAAATTATAGTCCTGATTACAAATTTCGGCGATTTGCACTTTATTATTTGAATTATGTTCAAAATACGAAATTAAGTATTTCATCACATCATTTAACTGTAAATCCTTGCTTACTTGTTTGTGTAAATAGTTCATATCTCTCCTAATATTCTACTGCACTTTGAATCGATTTAATTAATGTAATTTCATCTAAATACTCTAGGCTACTACCAACTGGTACTCCTTGAGCAATCTTATTAAATTTAACATCAATATCTTGCATACTACGTTTAATGAATGAAGCCGTAATTTCACCTTCATTAGTTACTGGTAAGATTAATGTAATTTGTTTAATATCATTATCAATCACATGTTCTTTAAGTTTTTGTAATTCAATATCTTGACTACTAACTCCATTAAGCGGGTCAATGATTCCACCTAAAGCAAAGTATCTGAACTTATTAGGCATAATATCTTCAACTTTTAGTATCTCTTGGGCTTTAGCTACTACTACTAATTGTGTTTTATCACGATCTGCATCATCACAAATCGTACATACATCACCATGACTATATCCATTACAAACAATACACTTTTGTAATCCAGATAAGTCCGTTAGTGCACTAATTAAAGCATTAGTCGCAGCCTCACCATTTTCAATTAGATCAAATGCGTATCTTCTAGCAGTCTTTTCACCAACACCTGGCAAAATTCTTAAACTAGATACTAAATTTTCTATCTCTTTAATTTGCATTTGACCTCCTAGAATTCTGAAATTTCTCTTGCTCTAAATCGGTTGATTTCCTTTTGGAATTCAAACTCAATATCACCTGTTGAACCATTACGATGTTTTACAAGTGATACAATTGTCTTACCATCATACATAGATTCTTCATCGGCAATTTCAATGTTGTCTCCATAGTATTCAGGACGGTAAATCATCATAATGATATCGGCATCCTGCTCGATTGCACCCGACTCACGAATATCACTCATCATCGGTTTCTTATCTGCACGTTGTTCAACCCCACGTGATAACTGTGATAAGGCGATAACTGGAATGTTAAGTTCCTTTGCTAAACCTTTTAACTCACGTGAAATTTCCGATACCTCTTGTTGACGGTTATCAGTTTTTTTACTTGTAGTGATTAACTGTAAGTAATCAATTAGGATCATATCTAATCCTTTTTCAAGTTTAATTTTACGACACTTACTTTTGATATCACCGATTTTAATTCCGGCTGTATCATCGATGTGGAAGTTCATCTCACTAAGTGATGCCATCCCTTGGTTGAACATCATTTGCTCTTCTTCACTCATTTGTCCAGTTTTAATATTTGCAATTGGTACACGTGATTCAGCGGCAGCTAGACGCATTAATAACTGGTCAGCCCCCATCTCTAATGAGAAGAAAGCTACGTGAGCACCATTATTTTCACTACTTGCAGCTACGTTTCGCGCTAAGTTTAAAGAGAACGCTGTCTTTCCCACTGAAGGACGGGCTGCTAAGATAATTAAATCTGAACCTTGTAGTCCGGCTGTAATATTGTCTAAGTTACTAAACCCAGTATGTAATCCTGTAATACGCTTACCACTTTGAAGTGCAAGCTTACGTACTTTCTCACTAGTTTCAGCAATTAATTCTTGCCAGTCAACGAAGTCAGCACTACGAGTCAATTTAGATAATTCGAATACTTCTTTTTCAGCAAACTCAATTAATTCCATTGCATCTGTTGCTTCGTATGATTCATTTAAAATGTTGCTACCACGTTTTAAAGTCTCACGAGCTAAGAATTTGTCAAATACGATATTGGCGTATTCAACTGCATTTTCACTTGATGGGATTGCATCCGACATTGCTTGTAAATATTCAATTCCACCAATTTTATCTAGACTACCACGACTCTTAATAAATTCGTGCGTAGAAAGTAAATCGATAATTTTACCTTTATGGTTCATTTCTACAAAGCAATCATAAATTTCACGATTGGCGTTATTGTAAAAATAATGAGGTTGCAAAATCTCTGATATCTCAATCATCTTTTGTTCATCAATTAAGATTGAGGCAATAACCGCCTGTTCCGCTTCATTACTATGTGGTACTTGCTTTGATTGTTCCATTCTATTCTCCTTCGATTAAAACTTTTACTTCTGCTTTTACTTCTTTATGTAATTGGATTTCTACTTTGTCATATCCTACGTGTGAAATTGGTGATGATACAATCATCTTTTTATCAATATCATTATATCCTTCATCACGTAACTTTTTAATAACTTGTTTAGATGAAATGCTTCCAAATACACTTCCGCCTTTACCAGTTTTTAATTTGAATTTGAACTCTTTAGCCTCTAATTCTTTTTTAAGTTCTTGAGCTGCTTTTAATTTAGCTGCTCTTTTAGCAGCATCTGCCGCTTTCTTTTCCTCTAATTTTTTATCAGAGGCATTACTACTTGCTACTGCTAAATTATTTTTAAATAAGTAGTTGTTTGCATACCCATCACTAACATTAACTACATCATCCTTTTTTCCTAGTTTCTTTACGTCTTTTAATAAAATAACTTTCATTATTCCTCCCATTTATTGATTGCTTGAAGTAATCCTTCACGTGCAGTACTATCTAATACTCCGGCTGCTTGACGTGCGTGACCACCTCCACCAAAGTCTTCAATAATTCTCTTACTATTGATTCTTGGTGTACTTCTTAATTTTACTATATATTTACCTTCAATTTTTGATTTTGCAATTACGATTGCACAATCTACATCTTTAATATCAACAAGTTCATTTCCTACAATTGATAATAATACATCATCGACATTGTAATCCACTTCACAAATCGCGAATTTCTTAACAAACAACGTGTTTGATAATATTCTTCGCTTTAAGTCGTAGTCTTCAACTGTAAGTTGTAATTCATCCATTGCTTCATTGATTGTTACACCAGCACCTACTAGAAAACTAGTTGCACTAAGTGCGTATTGATCTGCACGGAATCTAAAGCTGTTTGTGTCAGTTAAGATTCCAAGTAATCCTAATTTTGCAATTTTACGATCTTTTAAAACAGTATTTGTTGCTCCAAACATCTCACATACAAGTTCAGTCGTACTTGAAGCATTCGGCTCAATCCAACTAAATAATGAAACATCTAAGTAATGTTCTGGTGCTTGGTGGTGATCTACAACAATACACTCATTGATTTCTTCATACAACTTCAAGTGTGAAATGATATCTTTACTGTTCGTATCTAAAACAAGTAGTAAGTTGTTTTTAGTCTGATCGACTACCGCATCGGTCATCAATTGATCGCCTAAGATAGGTCTAATCATCTCTAAATACTCAGGGTTAATATTACGGTCAAGAACAACTCTAAATTCCTTATCGCTTACATCTAGCTGTTCTTCAATTAATTTTTTCATTAGTAAGATAGAACCAATTGAATCATAATCAGGATTTCTGTGTGTTAATAAGTAGATAACTTCTTTTTCTTCAATAATTGATGAAATTGTATTGAATACGAAACGAGCACGAATTTTAGAAGAGTTTTTCAGGGCGTTTACACGTCCACCGTAATACCTTTTCTTTGCTCCTTGAAATACTACAATCTGAGCACCACCACGAGAAATTGCTAGTTCGATTGCCTCTTTTGCTTTATTACCAATTGATAATACACTGTCAAACTCATAAGCTATACCTAAACTTAGTGTGATCTCATAGTCACTTTCACGAATTTCTTTTACGATTTTAGAAATATCATTATATTTATTTTCTTCCTGACCTTGAATGTAGTCAAGAGGAAGTAATAATTGCATACGATCTTCTTCAATTTCCTGATAATAAATCGAATTGTCATCACACCAGTTTACGATATGCGACTTAATTGTTTTTACCATTTCAAAGAAATCTACTGCATCCATTTGTGATTTAAAGTAATCATAGTTATCAATTTGTAAATAACCCATTACTATTTGTCTCGAAATCATTGTTTTTGACTCACGATAAGTTTTAGTAATATTCTTTAAGTAATAAGCACCATCATCAATATGTACTTGATATACGTTATTGTTGTATAAAAATGGCTCTCCTTCTTTCATACCACTAAATTGTTCAAAGCTCTGAGTTTGTAATAGGCTTGGGAACTCATTATATGCCTTTTCATTCGCCCATAAAACCGAAAGATCCTCGTCAACAAAAACAATGATATAATCACTTGAATCAATAATGTTTCGTTTAGCAATATTTAATTTAGTTTTTACGAATTCATCTTGTTGTTGCTTTAATAGCGAATCTTGGATTAATTTATTTACAATTAAGATAATAACTACACCAATTAACATTTCTAAGTAAGCAATATTTAGTATGTGTCCTGCTAAAAATGTTGCCCCTACAAATGCTAACACTTGTCCAACTTGTCTAGTTTTTTCTAACTCTAAGAGTACAAGTGTTATAATTGATGCTAATACGATATAAGTCGTAATATCTAAATCATAAGTTACAATCGCTATTATAGCAATAATAAAAGCTCCGCCAATTATATCTTTATGTTTTTCTAACATAAAACCTCACTTTTTTATAAAAATAAGCACACAGAAAAAATCTGTGTGATTACTTGAATTATTTCGTTGTAATTTTAACGAATGGCATTAATGCCATGTGACGAGAACGTTTGATAGCAGTTGCTAATTTACGTTGGTAAATTGCTTTTGTACCAGTTGCACGTCTTGACTTAATTTTACCTTTATCGTTGATATATTTAAATAATAAATCAGTATCTTTGTGATCAATATACTGAATGTTGTTTTTAGTGAAATAACATTCTTTTCTAGATCTAAAGTATGCTGGTTTTTTCTTCATTGGTTTTCTAGCCATGATAGTCTCCTTTACTTTAATTAGAATGGTAAGTCATCATCATCAATGTCACTGAAGTCATTAACTGCTGATGCATCAAATCCTGAACCACCCATTGAGTCGTAAGGACTTGGAGCAGCACTATTGTACGGATCTTGGTTACCTGAATTATTTCTAGAATTTCTAGATTCAACAAACGATACATTATTCGCAACTACTTCCGTAACGTATACACGTTGACCCATATTATTTTCATAATTACGAGTTTGAATGCGACCAGTAACTGCTAATAAATTACCTTTTGAAACGTATTGTTGCATACGCTGAGCTGTATTTCCAAATGCTACTACATTTATAAAATCTGCTTCATATTCACCTTGTTGATTTTTAAAGTTACGGTTTACAGCTAATGAAAAGTTACAAACTGCACTTCCATTACCTACTGCCTTAACTTCAGGGTCTCTTGTGATTCGACCTAATAGTGTTACATTGTTTACCATAATTTCTCCAAAATTATTTTCTTAAGATGTCTAAAGTGTTTCCAGGTGCGTCTTCTACGTTAATTACTAAGAAACGTAAAACTTCCTCTGAAATACGACAAACACGTTCAAATTCTTGGTTGATTTCGCTGTTAGCAGTAGCTACCATATAGAAATAGAATCCAGTTGCGTGGTCTTCGATTTCATATGCCATTTCCTTAATTCCAACAGTTTCTTCATCAATGATTTGACTTCCTGCGTCAGTATAGATAGCTTTTAACTTAGCAATAGTAGCTTCAGTAGTAGCTTCATCTAAAGTTGGTGCAAGAATTAATCCGATTTCGTACTTTTTCATTATATTCCTCCTTATGGTCTTTTGGCTAATATCTAAGTATTAGCAAGGAGTAAAAACATTTTACTCGTTAAGTATTATAGCATACAATCAAGCTTACATGTCAGTTTTTACAAATAATCACTGTATTTTAAACGGGTCTTCTTTGGTAATTTTGCAATTACCGCTGAGTATGATTCAACAATTAAACTAGCAACCAAATCTTGATTTTCACAGCCGTCTAATTCAATTGTAATCCAGTGTTCCTTGTTAAGGTGGTAACCTACTTTTATATAGTCATAACTAGAACGTAAAAAATAGTTTTTATCTGGAGTATTTTTTAAACTAAGCGTTTTGACAAATGGATCTGTTAACATGAACATCTTACCTTCTACTTTATATACATGAGTTTCTTCATTGAATGGAAATGTCAATTCTACATTTGGCAGCTTAGCAGCTATTTGTCTATAGTCCATATTACCTCCTAATTAAAATGATTATAACATAAAAAAAGTCAACTCAAATGAGTTGACTTTATTTAACAAGCGCCGACCGTATCTCACACCGTAGTGCTACTTCAGGCATTATAGAGCTTAACTTCTGTGTTCGGAATGGGAACAGGTGTGACCTCTACATAATAAACACTTGATAATGGTGCCGACTGCAGGAATTGAACCCGCGACCTACTGATTACAAGTCAGTTGCTCTACCTGCTGAGCTAAGTCGGCATAAAATAAAAATGGCGGTCTGGACGGGACTCGAACCCGCGACCTTCCACGTGACAGGCGGATATTCTAACCAACTGAACTACCAGACCATTTTATTATGCTTTTGTGTTTCCGTATCACCTTGATACATATATAGTATACCATGATGCAAAAAAATGTCAAGCGTTTTTTCAAAAAAAAATTAATATTATTTATAGCTTGTTTTTTTACCACCATGGTTGTTCATATACATTAACATTTAGCAAGCGCTCCTTATTATTTGAAGCCTTAGAAATCTTTTGTTTATGACGAACTAACTTCTTACTTAGTAATTGCATTTCATCACTTTCAATTGCATTATCTATCAATTGATTTAATTCTTCAACATTCTGTTTCCATCTTACAATATTGTTTTCATGCTCGATTACTTTCTTATCACGTATCGACTTCATTACAGGAATTGGGAATAATTCACCTTCATGATTCTCAATAAAGCTCATGACTTTTTCTAGTAACATCACATCACAACATGCATAGTGTGCGTATTCTATTAAGTTTCTAAAATCCTTATGTCCCGAATTGTATAAAGTATGCTTGTAAGCATCAATCAATGATAATTGATTACCACCAAACTTTTGCTTCCACTTTTGTTGAACATCTATAAGTTCAAAATTGTTTGGGGTTATTTGCTTAAATAAATCTTTATCATTAGAAATATCCCAAGCGTATAACTCACAGTTACTTAATACAGGTTCAAGCGCTTTTACGTGACGCATCTTTTTATAACTATAGTCAAATTTATTTTTCATGCAAAATTGATCTACAAGTTCTGTATCAAACTCACCACTATGCAAAGCATTAACCGCCTCAAATACCGCCTGCGTACGAACTCCATAATGTCCATTTAATGCTCGTGTAAAATATCTGTGTTCCCAATTATTTAGTTTAGCATCAAAATGATAGTCAACTACTTTTCCAGTCTCAACATCAAGAAGAGCGACCTCAATAAAATGAACTCGTTCTTTAGTTGCGCGGATAAACTCAGTATCTATTAATAATTTTCTCATTAACTCACAAATACAATATTAGCTTCTGAATCCTGACTACATGGTGTAACTACAAAGATTCCACCACAATTAGTACATTTTGTTTCAAATGTATCCATTTCAACTGTTGATCCACATTCACATTGTAGTGTATATGGATTATCTAATTTATCGTTTGAGAAACCTTTTTCTCTTACTTTGTTTAATACTGCCTGATTACTTTCGAATGTACAACTCATCGTATCTCCTTTTATCATTGTCATTAATATATTATACTACTTCCAAATACTAAATGTAGTTTTCTTATAAACCTTATTGTAAACTTTCTTCTTCGGCTTCATCGTTCCACTAACCTTAGTCCCGTATAATGGATTTACTTTTTTCTTAACTCTACGCTTAGCAGTTGCCGGCGTAATACCGACCGTGCTCTTCCAAAGGTTATTTTTTGCTCGACGTTTATAATTTGTTTTCCTCATCCCAACTTTCATATATCCCCCTTAAAATTAAAAAAGTCTTAGTTAAATCTAATCTTAACTAAAACTTTTAATGGAGCCAATCGGTCTTCATAACAAGCAACCTGAGGCATACAGTATATTTATTTTTAATCTAGCAAACAGCACCTAACAGTGCCATTTTCTTACATATATTATACCATTTTGCCAGTTTCTAATGTCTATTTATTCAAATTTTATTGTAGTTTTAGAGTTCGATTTGTCAATTTTCACCATTTTGAAATCTTGGGTCAATCTTTCATATTGTTTTCTCTTTTCTTCAATTTGTTCTAAAAAATTATTTTTCGACATCTTGTTACGAGTGTATAGTTTCGCTATATTTGTAACTTCTTCATCAAAGCCCAAAAACTCATTGTACTCAATTTCGGATATATGTTTCTTAAGTGCCATATCTATATCATTTTGATTTACATATTTCTTCTTTCCTTTTTCTTCAACGAAGTAGTACCAATACTCTCGCCCTGATTGTTTCTTCTTTTTATCATGCTTAGCAAGTTTGCCATTGATGTATACCATATTCCTATATTTATATACATGCTTACCATACTTTCTTACTTTACTTCTGTTTTCCAACAAATCAATCATCTCATCAGTAATTATAGGTTTTAGCTCAGTGTCGGGTTTAAGTTCACTATTAATAAAGTGATCAATTTCAGTTTCATCTTCTTGCTCCATATATTTACATAACACAACACGTTTCCCTGACCCCGAATTAACACGCCCTCTATACAGTTCTCTAGTGATAAATCTATAAACCATTCCTTGGGATATCTCTTTACCTGTTTCTTCCTTTATACGTTGCACAACTTCATGTGCAGTAAAATTATATAACACATAATATTCAAATACTTTTTGTATTACTTCAATTTCAGAGTTAATAGCAATCAAATAATGCCTTTCATTTTTCCTAAAACCATAGGGAACAATATTTCCATGAGGATACTCACCTTGCCTTGCTTTCTGTACTAAACCATCTACTGACCGTTCACCTATTTGCTCACTTTCTAACTGAGCTACAATACCTCCAAGGTTAAACGCAAATCTTCCCATTGCAGTTTGTAAGTTAAAATCTTCCGTTATGCTAATAAAGTTTGTTCCATTAGACATACATGTTAGCATAATATGTTCATTGTCTGCGTGATTACGACCCAGTCTATCCACTTTTTTGATAATAAACATGTCAACATCTTTCTTCTTCACTTCTTTCAACACTCGCTGAATACCTGCTCGTTCTAATGTTTTACCACTTAAACCATCATCATTAATAATTTCTACATTCTCTATGCCATTGTTAGCACAATACTTATTAATAGTTTCAATTTGCTCAGGTATCGAATACCCTTTAACATATTGTTCATCTGTACTCACTCGTACATAACCAATTACTCGTTTCATAACATCATCTCCTAATTAATGGTCGGTGCTCTTTGCACCAAAATATATTATAAAACAGTTTCAGAAAACGTAATGTTCACACCATGTTGTGAATAAATTTTACATTAATATGTGAATAATGATATAATTAAAGTGTAAAATTTTAAGGAAATAGAAAAGAGACCTGTTTGCGCAGGTCTCTTTTGTTATGTTGAAGTGATGTAAAATTTTAAGGAAAGCAATACTATCGTTTAAGATAGTCAAGAATTAATATTAAAACAATTAATTCAAGAACAGTTATTAACTGTTGCATTGTCTCCCTTACATATATACACCAACTCCATGAGTTAATTTAAATTGTAAAATAATTTTACACCACCTTTTAGTTTATCGTCTTTTCGGACACATATATTATAGCATTTATTCGTATTAAATTGCTTATATCATGAAAAAAAAGGAGCCACGACATGGCTCCTTTTTCTTATGTTATTAAGTATATAAATTTCGTAGAGAGAATTATATTTTTAAAAATTGTTATTAGAATTTTGTTCTGGGGAGTCCTTTCGGACAAAAGTATTTTACCACGTTTTATAACGTTATTAATTAAAAAATGTTCCACCTAACTGTGGAACACATGAAAATAACGGAGATTCCTTTCTTAATTTTAAATCTCAAAATATATTCTAGCATCTTTTTACTTAGTAGTTTTATTACTTCTCTACATTTACGACATATGTCGTTTTTTAATCTGTATAGTATTTACTATATAAATAATCAATTTGGTTAGTATCCTTACAGCAATACAAAAACTCACCTTTTCCTAATCTTTTAATATCACTGGGGTGATAAATATATTGGTGCACTTTTTTTGCAGTCCCCATATCTCCCTCGACTAATTCATTAGTTACTCTAGTTATTTGCATTTTCTCAATTGTACCCATTACATCAGCCATGTAACCTGCACTTTGCGGACTGTTCACACGACCAAATAAGAAACTGTTACAGTTATCAATAACCCTATCTAAAAAATCTTCACCTAAGGTATATTTAATGTCTGCCGGCGTTTGAGCTGTTGGGTATATTTTGTACCCACTACTACGAGATTGATTTAACACGTTAATAAATTCATCATTTGCATATACTCCAAACTCATCAAATACAGAAGTTATTAAATGTTTATTCCCATCTAGATAATCAAATGACTTTCTTATATCTAACGTGATTAATCTAAATAGTACCTTTGATGTCTCGGCATAGTTATTCGGGTTTAAATTTACTATAATTGCTTTGTTCTGTTTTATCGCGTCAAGAATATCTATTCCGTCACTGGAAAATATCTTTTCACCATCTCCCCCAAATAATTGCATTATTCTTGATGTTGAAGATGATACGACTTTCGAATTATTTAATATACTCATATTGGCTTTTTTAAGCCATTCATTCATCTCCTTAGAATCTTGTACATCTTTTAAAGCTTGCTCATCTTCGATTACCGATAAGAATTTATATATATCGAATTTTTTTATGTCTATTAAATTTAACACAACTTGATAATAAGCACTTGCTGCTGTTTTGTAATGTTCTTCACTCCAATCACTCAATGATAAGAGCATATCCCTAATTGTTGTTGCATTAGCATTTTTAAATGGGTTATACTTAATTTCATTTTCTTCACCAATATTAATTACAACATATTCCTTACCGTACATATCACACATATCAATTACTTTTTCGGTATCTTCCATATTACCTTTACCATTTACGTATAATAGATGATTTCCATTAATCAAACTGTCCTTTATCATATTCATCACTAATATTGTTTTACCTGTACCTGTGGTTCCGAACATCATACAATTTTGACTATCTTCATTGTAATACACTGGATCTAAATTTTTATCAACCCCCATTCTAAACGCATTTTCTTTAAGTTCTATTTTTTTATTTGCTTCTTGTACATCTTCATCATAAATACTTTTCTTATTCTCTTTAACTTTATGGTCGCTTTTTTCTAACCTGCGTTCCATATTATCCTCTGCATTATAATATCTACGTATCATTATCCAATTAAACTGAGGAAAAAATATTAGTCCTGGAATTAGACCTATTATCACGTTAAAACTTATACCAATTTTCAAATATTCAATTATCGTATTATCTATTCCATTAAATATTAATCTTAACATTTCAAAGTATACATACCCAATTGAGTATATTGTTGGTATTGCACAGATAACTACTCCAATTATCAAATAAATATCTCTTGTCTTAAAATCTTTGAGTTTGTACCACTCAAAAAGGTAATGATACATTACTGCATATATTGGGTTTATGAAAAATAAAATCCCGCACGCTATTACTCTAACTTTTTCACCACTACTAAATTTAAACATTGCATTCCTTTCATTTGCGTCATATGTCGTTTTTGACGTGTAATCACTCATTTGCGTCATATGTCGTTTTTTATATAATTTTTAGAATCATTATCACCATCGCAATTGCTAATACAATCTTCCAACTAAATACTAAAGATGTAAAATAGCATATTATAAAATATAGTGAAGCAACCAGCATTACATGTAACATAAAGTATATTGCTACTCCTAAAATTAATAGCAATACCCATATCATTACAGATATTATTTCTTCTTTATCCATAAAACAATTCCCTACCTAATTTTCTGATTATTGTTTCAATATAAATAATTTGAATTTCCTCGTCAAATTTCTTAATCACGTTTTCAATATATTTATCATGTTCATAAATTACCCAAATTTGCTTTTTATAATTTTTCTTATTTTGCTCCAAATTTGTGAAGAGCCTACTTTTACGTTTTCTCGAAATCTCAACTTCAATTACTGTTTCATTTGAAAACACTAAATCACCTAAATGCTTTTTATTGTCTTTCATCTTCTTAATGACTTCTGATGTGAACACACTCTCTTCTTCAACTATTTCAATGTCATCTAAAAGGAGTTGCTCTTCAGTTAAGTAATCGTTAAAATCATAACTTAAAAACTTACACATATAAATTAATGTATCTGCTACAAATAATTCATGTATTAAATTTCGACCTCCAAATTTAACATGCCTCTTCACATCTTCGTTAAGTTCCTGATAACCGAAGTCACTAAGATTATAAATATACGACTGATATAAAATTTTCCTATTCCTATCTACCACTTCACAATCTGCAAGTTCTTTTAATCGTTTGCGCATGTATGTCAATTCAATTTTATTACCAGACAAACTCATTAAATCTAAAAGTTGATTTGTACTTAAAAATCTAAAGTTATATAAATGTCTCAAAATCTGTTTATCTCTTTTTGTCATCTAATTCTCCATTTACGACATATGTCGTTTTTTTATACATTGCTGCTGTTTTCCCATTTACGACATTTGTCGTAAATTATATAATAGCGACCCCGTCGCCTCCTCACTTGAATTCATTCAAGTCCGAAGATCCCATCTTCGCTGAAAAGAATAAAACTAATCTTCGTTTTTTCTTTTCGATTTGTTTTTTCTTTTCCCTGTCTTTATCTTCTATATCACTTACACTACTTCCGCTTAACTTCCTTTATATCCCTCAACCTATGGTTCCATCTCTACTCTTATCCGCCCGCCCTATTCATTCTCATATTGCCTGAAAAGTGACTACACCCTCTTAACTTCATGTTGGGTGGGTGTAGTCACTTTTCGCAAAAGGCAAAATATGCGATGGATAGGGCGGGCGGGCATTTAAAAATAGCGCGACTACACGCTAGGGTATGCGCCATGGTACGCGCCATGGTACGCGCCATTCGACACGCTACTTTTCAAGCGATAAAATTAATACTAGATACCTAGCAATTTAGTATCTAGTTTAATCAGCTTACATCATATCAGACAGTGCACTTCCTACCTTTGGTTTACTATCAATTGTTTTTGAATTGTCATAGTTTTTTAAATCTAAATCAATATATTTTCGACCTTTCATATACTCTTGTTCATATGTTAAAACTCCAAATACACGGTCTACTGAATTAAATAAACCTAAAAAATCAGTAACATCTTCATCACCAACAACTTTAACTTTTATACTTTTTCCACCATCTTTTTCATCTTGTTTCACATTCAAATCAAGTGTTGTAACTCCTTTTTTATCTCGATAAACTTTTTGTTCTACTGTTGTAATGTCTTCTGATTTTATCTTTTCACTTCTAATATCACTCCACTGTTTGGGACTAAATGTCGCTTGAATATATCCCTCTACCTCTTTTGTTTCAATTGTATTTACTACTTCTCTTCCTTTGATTGCCATAATTTTTCTCCTTAGTTTTATTTTTTAATTATCTTTTTTACACTTCTAAAATTTTGTTTTGTTCTATTGCTTTATCAATATTCTGAATAAACTCATCAGTGCATGTTCTATTTAAATCATATGATGGAATTAATATATTGCCGTAATCACAAACTATCATTTCACATTCTGTTCCAATTCCATATAGTGCTTTTTGATTACACGTTAAGTCTTTTACTTCCTCTAAATAATATTTCACAGTCATAATTAGTCTCCTCACTTATTTTTATACATGTTGTTTAGGGTCTAGTTCTTCTACTTCTTCCTCTGTCAAAAATTTATTTCCACCTTTGTTTGCATATGTATATTCATTGTTATCAACTTCAAAATCACTAAAACTTTTCTTTTCATCGTTATGTTCAACACTTAAATTTGTTGTTTCAGTTTCGCTTTCAGTTTTGTTTTCAAGTACATTTCTTGCGTCACGTAACTTTTTTAGAGCACTGATTATCTTTCGTTTTCTATCTGTGAGTTCCTTTTTTCTATTCAAAATAATTTCTTTTTGCTCTTCTAAATCAATTAATTCACTTTCTATTTCTTTGATTTCCAGTTCAGTTTCATTAATCATTTCGTCCATTTAACTTACCGTCCTTTTCATTATTTACCACTTATTTTTCTTCAAACTGCAATACAATTTGTTCCTCATCAGTTATCAACTTCCTGCTAAGTTTCATGAGGTTAACTATGCTATTTGCCTTTTTCACTTCCTCTTTATCACTTCCAGCGAATGTTAATGTCCAGAGATTTGCATTTTCATTTAAAAGATATTTAATCACTCCATAATAATATTTCTCTGCCTTTTTATAATCATCTGGAATATATATTGTTATTTCATCACCTGTTTTAATCTTCCAATTACCCAGCGAACGCATTATATCCTTTGTTCCTAGCACAACCTCATACATGCTGTAGTAGGTTTCATATTTATAAAATGAATCATCACTATATGTTTGAAAAAATGTTATTCCTCTTAGGTACTTATTAAACATATCTTTTCTTGTGACTACATGCCCTAATACTAACATAATTTCATCATATTTAACTCCATGTGGAATGCAACCATTATCTTCTTCAACATTGGCTAATATATTTTTCATCGTTATTCTAGAGTATACGAAATAAAATATCACGCCTAATACAAGATATGCTAATACGAACTCCAAGTAATTATTCAAGCTTACATTCTCTTCGTATGCAGTTGCCATTACTTGCAAAGATACAATATAAACTGCAAAATCTAATACACCGATACTCATTTTATCAACTCTCAAACTAAAACCTCTTATCATATATAAACTTATAACTACTACAAAACAAAGAGCACCGAGTATACCAAACACCATTTCAAAAGTGTATTCTGACGGAGCATTACTTACAATAATTTTTGTTAACAGTGGCATTACAATTAGATATACTGAGGTGAAAATAAAGACTCTTGCAAATATTCCTAGTATTGATTTAACCAACTTCACTGTTCCGTTATTATCTGTAAAACCCCTTTTTACATCATCTATACACTCTTTTATCCAATCTTTCATCATATCCTTTCATTAATAATATTTATATGTAATACAGTTATTCCCATCAATCTCAAACCCTGCAATTGTACTATCATTTATCATTTGATTAACTGCTTCGTTATTAGCGTCACCATTTGTTGGGTAGCATAGATCATCTTGCACTTCTGGTTCTGGTGTACTTGGTTCTGGTGCTACTGGCTCCTCGATTACAGGCTCTTCTACTACTGGCTCTTCGATTACTGGTTCCTGGGCTACTGGCTCCTCAATTACTGGCTCTTCTACTACTGACTCTTCGATTACTGGTTCTTCTACTACTGGCTCTTCGATTACTGGTTCTTCTTTTGCTTCATCATTACTTTTATCTTTAGTTTCTTCTTTGTCTTTATCCTCTTTTTTCTTAGGATTGTCTGCAAGAAGTTTTTCTAAATATTCGTACCTATCTTTTAGTGGATACGTATTTTTAAGTTCATTATACTCAGTTAAATCAACAGAGCGGTCTGTTAGCTCACGTTCCATATCTTCAATTTTCGTCAGTATCGCATCTTCTAAATAATCTATACTTGTTTTAACTGCTTTAGACTTGTAGTAGTTACTATCTATTGCTAATGAGTTCTCAATCAAACTATCAAAGTCTTCACCAACTAATTTTGCTATATCGCAATAGTAATTGTATTTCTCCAGTAATACTTTCATAATCTCATCTAAGATGATAATTTTTTCATCATCGTTTTTTTCTTTAATGTAATCTTTGAATATACTATAAACTCCATTTGAGTACGTTGTCTTTAAACTTTTATTCAAATAGTTCATACTTAAGTACTTGCTAAACTCTTGCTTTTTTTCAATACTTAACGTGTCGTAATTCTTAAACATTTGAATTACATTTACATATTCAAGTATATCTTCTTTATCAATCACCACTTGGTAGTTTGCTTCTGCTGTTTCAACTTCATCAATACTTTTTACTCCATATAGGCTTATATGGATATTACTTTTTAACCCTTCTTCTAACTTCACTTCTATCTTGTCTGTTAAAAAACCTTGACTAATTACATCTTCGCTCCCAACAAAGCCTAATTTATAATATACACTTTGCGTATCGATACTTTCAGTATCACTCTTTTCAACTAGACTTTCAACCACAAGATTATCATTTTTCAGATATGCTCTTTCAATCATAAAATTACTAGTATCTATCTCACCTCTTACTTGATAGTTGTAACTATCACTCTTTCGAGAGTGAGTTTCAATATAGGGACTTACAAAACTCACTACTACAATTAATATTAAAACTACTGCTATTATTATCACTGGCATATTCTCCGTCTTTATCTTCGGCATTTTCATTCTTTCTTTCATCATTTATCACCACCATTCGTTTGATACCCAAAAACTGTAAGCACTTTGCCACGAGCCATACCTATCATTTGCATAACCATCACACCACTTCATCTGAGTTACTGGATTCGTTCTCCAATCACTACCTGCAACTGCCATCTTTTCACCTGGCAGTGCTTGACATAAACCATATGCACTAGATGTTGGGTTTTGTGCTTTATAGTCCCATGAAGACTCATGCGACACTATAAAATCAACGTAATCATAGTCGACTTCTTCAATTCCTGCTTCACTCATTATCTCTTCTTTATCACCATCTATACTAGGAGCTGTTAATAAAGGCATTGGGTCAATTGGTATATATGCTTCTCCTAGCTTTATTTCAATTTGTAAATGTACATGAGCACCAGTTGTGTTTCCACTATTACCCATCTTACCTAATACTTCACCTTGCTCAACTGTGTCACCAACTTTTGCTGTGATTTCACTCATGTGTCCGTACCATATACGATACTTTACACCCTCAACTTCTGTTTCTTCAATAACGTAATTTCCAAAACCATATCCACATGTTGAGCCAATATACCCTCCAAAAGGTTCACATGTAGTATTGATCTTAGTTATTGTCCCACTTGATGAGGATAGTACGCTAGTGTCAGATAACGGGACAAAGTCAACACCATCATGACTACCCTGGTGTACATCATCACTTGAGTTAAAACCCGCAGTAATAACATAAGGATCATATATTGGATATGAAAAACCACTACTTCCAACAATTTCAGTATGCTTACTTTCGTTATAGAGTTCATAATAAAACATAAACTCTTCAGACTCGTTATCATCATATCCTAAACAATCAAAAGCATTACCTATGTTTTCAGTATCAATTTGCTTACCATCATCAATAAAGCACGTGACATCTGCTGTATCGATGTACACTTGCGGGTCATCATCAAAATCAGTTTTTCTGTTTACTTTGTCAATAGCAAAGTGAATTGGTAAATCTACGACTACATTTGTCTCGTTCTTTATCTGAGCTTGTCTTAGTGTTAATGCTTCAATATAACTTTCATTATCTAAACTGTCTTGTTCACTAGCAACCGCTCCAGCAAGTGATACTATGACAGTTGCAATTAATATGAATATTAAAACTTCTAAACTCATAAAACCCATTGCTATTTTTAAAGCATGCTGCTTTGTCTTTAATTTTAATATTTCTTGCATTAGTGCCTACCTTCAAATAATTCATCAGTATTGTTATCAATACGTGAATTTATTTTATAAGTATATTTTGATATCTTAAGTATTCCCTCTCCTGGTTCAAACTCTCCACCTGTAATTTCTTTAACTTCTTGTTCTAGAAAACTAAGTTCATTTAAAAATGACTTATTACGCTCCTCTAAATCAAAAAACATTTTATACTGCATAAGAGAATATATCTGCTCAAACTCAGGAATGTTTTTTAGTGTAAGCGTACTTTGGTCGGCAAACGTTAGTGATGTAAAGTACTTTCTATCATCACGTGCAATACGCTCCAAAAGGTCTACTAACTTTCGATATTTAAGGGTTCTACTACATTCGTCAATGATAATCGAGAACATCTTTGCATTTGCTTTAAAGTATGCTTTAATTTCCAACCTTGACATTTGACTTACACGTTCAAAATTATCTAAATCATTTATCATTTCCATGTAGTACTTTAAGTACTTACGCATTCTTTCATCATCATGAGCAAAGTACTTAATTGAAAAGTGATTTTGGTTACTTCGCTTAGCAATAAGCGTAACTAGGTAATACAAGACCATATTAGTCAATTTAACGTCCGATTTGATAGAGTTAAATGAAATACTCATAAGTTTATCATCGAGTCTTAAATGGGTGTCTATGCGTGTTAAATAAGAATAGTTTCTATCCATATCTTCCAGTCGTTCTAAGATTGCAACTGCACGTTCACTTGTATCACTTTGTAGCTTTAAAATTACATCTGAAATTGTTGGATATGTTTTGGCTTCAAAAATCGTGTCATTTGTTATTTTAAAATCTTCATATACTTGTGAAATAATTTTGTTTAAATACAGTTCATCAATATCAGTGTACAACTCTTTAATACACTCGACAACGAACACAACATGCTGGCTCACATTATTAGTTTCTAAAACTGGGTCAATATTAACACGCATTATATTAAAAGGTACACCTGATAAGTCAACAAATGTCCCACCAAAGTTATTAACCATTGTTTCAGTTTCACTATCAAAATCAAGCATTATAACATTACTTTTATAATGAAATAAATCATCTAAAGCTTTTTCCTTAACAGCAGTAGATTTCCCACTACCTTTATCACCAAAAATAATCATACTAAATGATTTCTGTATCTTATTTTTAAGTTGCGTATTTAATATTAATAAGTTCTCTCTATCAACATTTTTTAATAGCCCGCCTTTTTGCACTAGATATACAAAATTAAAGGGATATCCATAAGCAAGTTTATTATCTGGAATAATATATTTATCACTTATATCAACACCTAATTTATTGTATGTCAGCATTTTTCTTTTTTGAATGTACGTATTATCTAATAAGTCAACACTACCCTCTAAAGCCATTTTTAATTTTGTCTTTCTCTCTTTAAGAGTTTTCAAATCTTTAGCAACAACTTTAATAACAATATCTAGTGAAAATAAATCACCTTTTGATTGTTCTAGTTCCACTGCAAGTTGAAGCAATTGACGACTGTGAATATTATTTTTAATCTTATTAGTAAACGACTTATTAAATTTATCATTACTTTTATATTCTGCATATGATCCATTCAATGTTTTATTATCTGATATATCCTTTGGCTTTCGGTGAAGCATAACAACATCATATTCACTTGCAAATACATTTCTCAAAAAATAATAGTCTTGCTTAGTGTTAAAGTCCGCTAAACTTAAATAACATTGAAACTCTTCTAAACTATTGTTATAGATATAATCTGCATGAATTGTTACATCAGCATTCGACAATCTATCTTCCATAATCTTTTTAAAGTTATCATCATCAATTTTTTTCACATTTACATTTTTACTAAATGTTGAAATTAATGACTTTTCAGTAATATTCAGTGTTTCAATATCTTTATCTCTTATTTCTATAAAGTATCTTAAATCAAAAAATGACTTGGCTTTATTTAATTGAAATTTCTTTAAGTTATAGTATTCCTTATCGACTTTATATTTTTCTAAGCTTGACTCATATTCATCATTGACAATTGGGGTGTTTATTGTAAATAACTTACCATTTGAATTTTTTGAAAGTTCTACAATAAGTTTATTAAAAGCTTTAATTGAATTACTTTTCCCATCTATGCTTTCGTAACGTGGGTGTGTATTGATCTGCACTTCTAAGTATTTGTAATAATAGTTATCTGTTGCTTGTATTGTCAAGTCATCATCTATTGTTTCAATTTTTAAACATTTAAGCATGTCAGCTCTCATGTCAAAAACTGTTTTATCCACTGACACTTTAAAACGCTTATTTTCTTGTTTTACTTTTTTCTTTGAGTAAATCAAATATTTACTATCCATCATATATACAATATTATCTTTAAACAGTGTTACAAAGTCTCTGCCATCTTTTTCAAACAAGAGTATTAGTAATGCCGTTAGGACAAGAGCAACATTTATTGTTGCATTAAGAGTTCCAGTTATATTTAGGTTACTAACTAGAGGTAGCATAAGTGCTAGAAATACTAATGCTTGAATTATATTTTTTAGTTTGAATATAAATATATGTGTGTTAGGTTTTAAATTTTTAGGAAGTTCTAACATGTTTAGTACTTACCATTAATTATGCTGTCAATTTTAGAGCGATAATCAGTATTATTATCAACTGGCTTATCATAATTCGGTTCAACATAATTACCTTTATTTTTTTGTGACTGTTCCTCTTTACTCGCCTTTTCTATTTCCATACCTAACTCACCTCTTGTTTTTCCCTCTGGGTCTATTCCAAATTGCTTCGCATAATCCATTTGTTTTACCGTCGGCTTAATCTCATCTGGAATTTCTTTACTTTTCTCGGTTTCCATCTTCTTATCCATTTCATCACCTGCGACATCTGACGTTTTTACATCCTCATCAATATCACCATTAGCGACATCTGACGTTTTTACTACATCATCAATATCATCATTTACGACATCTGACGTTTTTACATCCTCATCAATATTGCTTTCTAACTGATTATCACTATCAACTTCTGTATCACTATCAATTTCCGTATCGCTATCAACTTCTGTATCACTATCAACTTCTGTATCACTATCAATTTCCGTATCGCTATCTACATCTGTATCACTATCAATTTCCGTATCGCTATCAACTTCTGTATCACTATCAATTTCCGTATCGCTATCTACATCTGTATCACTGTCTACATCAGTATCACTATCAACTTGTTTATCTGTATCTACATTAGTATCTAAGTCTTTTAAATCATCACTTCTACCCGTAGTTGGTAAATCTGTATCTGAGTCCTTTTTCAACCAATCAGCAACTTTGTCACCTGCTTTTTCAGCAAGTTCATTTGTCTTATCCATTGCTTGACCAACAAGTGAGCCACCTGTTTTTGCCATCATCATTGCACCATACACTTGCATTGGTTCCATGCCACTTGATGTCATAAACTTAGTTTGTATATAATCAATTCCAAATATAATAAGTGATAGCCCTGTAATGAATACTATTATTTGCTCCACAACATTAATCCCTTCAATTTGCATAAGTATAGTTGCAACTATCATACTAAAAGGCACCATTATTACTTGAATTGCAACCGAAGTAAACCCACCTAATAAATCACTAATTGGTTCACTCACACTTTCATCATCAAATCCCGTTTTAATCATCTTAATTGGTACCCATACTTTAAGTACAATTAGTTTTCCTAAATATCCGTATAGTTTTATCAGCGATATAGCAAGCATTACGATTATCACTAAATTTAATAGAATTCCTAATATTGGGTTTACATATGAATACGCATATACTTCATCACCCTCACCGTTTTTAACTTTCAAGTTTATTATTTCTTCATCATTAATATTTTCTTTTGTTTTAAACGGGCTATCTATATCAGTAATTCCAGCGTCATAGTACTCTTCTTCATCAGCTCCTACTGAGTCTGCACTTGGATATATGTATACATTTGCAAGACTAACACCTAAATCATCTTCATAGTTACTTCCCATTTCACTAGTCATTACATTAGTCCCAGCTTGCATAAAAGCATTGGTTAACTTCTCTGATGTTTCAATTATCCAAGGCATGGATAATAATAGTAAAAACAGAATAAAGACCTTTTTTAGTTGGTTCATCATTTTTGATATATTTAGATCAAATAATCTTGATATAACAATTACCAAAATCATAAGTCCTGCAAATATTAAAAACGTCGCCCTACTAGCATTAAATAGATTATCAACAGTATCATTATGAAGTACACTACCTAATGCATTTGGGATAGCCATTAACGTATCATATATATCACCAATAAAGTGACACATACCAGCATACATCATCCATCCTAGCCACCTTATAAAATCTATAAGCCAATCAAACATTTTACTCCTTTCATAATTTTAAAAAATGCTACCTTTCGGTAGCACTCTTTTAAAATGAATTAAACCCTTGTAACCATGATATTAAGTTCGACCCTACTGCTAATATAATTCCTCCAAGAAGAACAGCAACAAACGATTTTAGAGCTATCCCTTTCCATTCTGCATTAAAGACACTTGCAAGAAAAGTTACCACTCCAAATACTAGTACAAGCCCCATTAATACGTATGCAAACGTTGACATACTATGAGTTGCTTCAGTTACTATTGGTTCCATCATAAAAATCACCTCCTTATTTGCGACATATGTCGTTTTTGTTATTTCTTAGCGTTACTTACTTTCCTTTTAGCAATAACTAATGCTCCTAAAACTAATATTAGTCCGACTGTAATTATAATCATCTTATTATTACCTCCAGTTACTGCCATTTCCATTAGTTTATTTTCAATCGCTAAATGTTGCACAACACCGTCTTCAGTTACTTCAAATTTAACACCTTGGTCTAATCTCTGGTAACCATCAGGGGCAATTGTTTCAATAACCATGTAATTACCGTATGGTAATGTGAATACATGCTCTTCTTCAGTACTTGTCCACTTTTCAACAGTTTCTTCAGTATCAAGATTGATAACTTTTAAGTGTGCACCTGGTATTTCTTCTCCAGTTGCAAAATCAGTCTTTTTAACATGAATTTCATTTTCAATTAATTCATTTTCAATCTTAATATCTTGTTTAATTCCGTCTTCTGTTACTTCAAATTTTACACCTTGGTTTAATTTGACATAACCCTCTGGAGCATAGTTTTCAATAATCATGTATTTACCGTACTCTAAGTTAATTACATGTGCTTCTTCAGTACTTGTCCAACTGTCTACTTTATTACCTGTTCCGTTATCTTCTAAGATAGTTAGGTTAGCTCCTGGTAATTCATCACCCGTTGCTAAATCAGTTTTTAAAATACTAACCTCATTTTCAATAACTTCATCAGTTAAGTCAAACTCAATTGTGTTTTCGTAACTATCATTATCAATTGTAAACTCATACTCAGTTTCATCAAGAGCGTAACCCTCTGGAGCTTTAGTTTCTTTCATTGTATAGTCACCAAACGATAACATAACACTTGTTGCTTCTCCGTTTTCATCTGTTGTTAACACATCTTCAACATCACCTTTTGAATTATAGATTGTATATTCAGCGTCAGCTAAAAGTACTGTATCATCATTTATGTTACCAATTTCGTTACCTGACTTGGTAATATGAATGTTACCTAACTTCTCTATATTTTCAATAGCTACACCATTGTTAATAAATACCATTTCATCTTGTTCATCAATAGTGAACTCAAATGTGTTCTCATTCATGAAATAGTTATCAGATGGGTTATTAATTTCTTTAACAAAATAGTGTCCATATTTTAAATCATTAGATACTGCTAAACCATCTTTGTCAGTTTTCATAACATCAACAGGTTTAGATTCTTGTTTATCAAATACACCATTATTATTTAAATCTTGGTATACCGCAAATGATACATCTGGTAATAATGTTTGACAATCTTTAATAGTATCTGGTCTTGCCATTTCTTTATCACAAAGTTTAGATCCTACTTTAATAAGTTGAGCTTTACCTGTAACTACTTCATTTTCGATATCATCAAGTTCAATTACTCCACCATCAACAATAGTTCCATCGTTTTTAATCTCAAATGGATATGAGTTAGTATTGATGTTGTAACCCTCTGTTGGTTCAATCTCATGCATTACATAGTGACCCTCTGGAAGTCCAATACTAGTAACTTCTCCATTTTCATCACTTGTTTGCATATCAACTAATTTATCTTCTCTATCTAACTCACCATTCTCATTTAAATCAGTGTAGAAACCAAATGTACTACCACTTAGCGGGTACATTTCATCATCTTCATTATCAAAGTTCTCTGCTATTTTTGTAAAGTGTACTTTGTTTAAATAAAGTTTATTTAAAACATCATCTCCACCATTTAACTTCACAACCACACCATCTTTTGTAATTGAGAAGTCTTGCTCAAAGTCCATTACATACTTACTTGGTGCTTTTGTTTCCTCAATATGGTAATCTCCGTATTTAAATTCATCATTAGATGTTTTTAAAATACCATTGTTATTAGTTGTATATACTTCATTGAAACTTGGATATGTTGTTGATGTTACTGTAAACTCAATATTTGCTAACACTTCTGGGTCAAGTTCAAACACTTCACCTAATTTTTTTAACTCAATGCCACCGCGAATAATATCATTTTCATAAGGAGTTGATGTTAAGTCTGTAATTTTATCAGCTTCAATTTTAACACTATGTTCCGTATTATTTAACACATAACCTTTAGGCGCTTTTGTTTCTTTGATTTTATAATCACCTATAGGTAATTCAAGTCCAACTGAAATAATACCATTTGAATTTGTAGTATAGCTGTCTACCTTGCTACCTGCACTATCATATAGTGTATATTCTGCTCCACTTAATACAGCACCAGTCTCACTATCAACTTTTTTAATCTTAAACCCACCTAGTGGTCTTGCTTCTGTTTTGAATTTCATATATGCAGGTACTGGGTCAGCCCCAACATAAACTAAATCTTGTCCACCATCATAAAACTCATTTGTTCCACTTGCGTATGGTTTCCATGAGTATGAGCGTGCTGATGTATAACTTGTGCTTTCAACATTAGTTGTAATTTTCACATTGTTTGCACCCGCTGGGTTACTAACAGTGTAATTACCAAAGTCTCCATAATCAGCAAACTTACTATCCCACACTCCATTTGTATCAGTTAGTGTTAATTCAAAATTATCCTTTGTTGCATTATATTTTAAAGTATGTCCCTTTGCAGTTGCAGAAGCACTTCCCATAAACGAAGGACGTATCCACCATTCAGATAAGTCATCTTCAATAGTATTAATTTCACTACCGTATTCACTTGACTTATGAATAGTCCAACTATCTAGAAACGCTGGGTTCCAACTTGACATTGGATTACCTATTACATCTGCTTCATGCTCTGATAAATAGTCCCAAATAAGTAATTGACCTGCAAATACATAATCATTATTTCCACTATCTGAATAGTGTTGCATACTACTTGAAATTACTCTACCTACATAATCTTTAGAAGTTCCTGAGAAATCAGCATATTTACTTCCACTTTCATTTGTAGTACTTGCAGTTGAAAGCACATCGGCACCAGGTTGGATACAGAATATATAATGTCCATTAGCTTTATAAATTTCCCATTCACCGAACATTGTAGAGTTAATAACTGAGAAGTCTTCATCAGCAGTCACTTTAGTAAGGCTTACTCCTCGTACTTGCTTAAGTTGCTCTGGGTTAAGTGTAATAAAGTTTTGCTCTTCTGCATTAGGATCTAATATCGTAGCAATTTCATCCATACTCATGTTTGTTAAATTTATTACTTCTTCATTTCCGACATCTGACGTTTTTACAGTATCAGCAATATCATTATTTACGTCATCTGATGTTTCATCTTCCTCACTTACCGCTTCTTCTTTTGGCGGTGCGTTTGCTTCCACTTCACTGTTTTCTTCTGAAACAATATCAGTTTCCTCGATTTCCTCACTTATTACTTCTTCTTCAATTTCTTCACTTATTACTTCTTCTTCAATTTCTTCACTTGCTACTTCTGAAGAAATAATTTCACTAGCAAGTTCTGTTGCACTATACATTGGTTGCGCAAAGATACTCGATAGCATTAATACTAACATAAACATATTAAATAGTTTATGAGTTTTAAATTTCAAATTCATTTTTTATTCTCCTATTTTTAAATTAATATTTCACTATTAATTAGGTGGTTCTCTTCCCCTTATTTTCATTATTACCTCCTTTAAACGAGAAAAAAGGAAGGTCAATTTCTCGACCTTCCTTACATTAATATTATTTTGTAATAAACATATAACTATCTATTATTTAGAGAAACTTATAATACGGGTTATTGCTCCTGCCAATAAACTTCCCAAGTTCCTTCAGAACATGGATATACTCCAAAGCCACCATACAAATGCATATTGGCTTCTCCGTATGCCCATGCTTCACTTTCACTTTGAAATTCACAGACTCTTCCGCCTTGACTTACTCCATTATCTTCAACTGTATCACTTGTCATACAAGCACTATTAAATCTCCCTTGCTCATCATAACAACTGTCATTATTTGCCACTGAATTGTTACTAGTGTTATTGCTTGCTGACTGTGAATTATCTGACTTACTAGAATTATCATTAGATTTCACGCTGTCAGTTGTTCCCGCTGAATAATTATTCGTATCACTATTTGTATAATCATTCGTGTAGTTTTCAGTTACTGTATAATCTATTGCTTGTTCTTGGGCAATAACATTAGCTTCAGCCTGTACTTTTTCCTCAGCTACTCTACATTTAACATCACCAAGTAGTGTACTGTAGTCTGACTTTACTGATTTGTATGTTTTGTTAAACTCGCTTAACTCAGCTACTGTGTATTCTTTTTCACTATCATAAGTTAACTTCTTATCTAAAGACTTTTTAGACTTTGTTTCTTCATCTGTTAAGTCATAATCTTTAAGACTTGTTTTAGTCTTATTAATCGCTTTTTCATTAGTCTCAATCTGAGTAGTTAAATATCTAGTTCGATATGAAGTTTTTAAATCACTTAACTTTTTTGAAATTTCACTATAATCAGTTTCCATCTCAATTAACTCATCTACTGTATATTCTTCATCTTTTGAATACTCAGCACTTGGTTTTAAACTATCTAGCGTTTTAGACTCTTCATCATTTAACTCATGTTCTGTTAGATACTTTGTTACTTCACTAATTGATTTAGATGATTTCTCAATACTAGCTACTGCTGTCTCTTTTCTAGTACTGATTGTTTGATCTAACTCTTCTCTTGTTACTTTTGTAAGTTCACAATCATTTTGACAATACTTTTGATACTCCGTTAACCTTTCATTTGCAGAGGCTTTGACTTGCACTCCTACAACTAATACAAACATTACTACTACTGCTACTAAACTAACTACAAACTTCTTGTTTTTTAATCTTTTCATTATTCTTCACCTCTGACCTTTACGTATACTCTACTTCCTTCAAATTCTATCCTATCATCTTTGGCATACCCAAACATTGCTCTAATCACTTTATATGAGCCGATTGGGCTTGATATCAGGCAATACAATAAAATTAGTAATTGAAAACCAAACTTGATAAAATGCCATATAAAGTATATATAAACTATCACTAATATAAACATTGCATGCTCTCCAAAAATAACTGAAATTAACCCTATAAGAAGCAGGCTCACAAATAATTGAATTGCAGTTATTACTATCTTTCCGTAAATTCCAAAATATCTTAATCTTCCTAACTTCGTTGTTTCATTCCACTTTTCTACATTTACATAACTTAACATTATCTTCTCCCTATAACCACTATCACCAATAATATTATATCGTGATAACTTGTTATTAGAATTATATATTTACGACATTTGTCGTTTTTAGGTCTTTATTCGGTTGTCAACGTTCTTCTTAAATAACGACATCTTTACAAGTCGCTTTTTATCCAATACGTTGATTCCCCCAAAAAAGATTTCTCTCGTTCAAACGAAGCAAAATATAATTCAATTGTCATTTAGCATAAACTCTAACTTTACTTTCCCCCAGGAGAACAAAACTTCGCCCAAACAAAATATAAAGTCATGTCACAAATTTATACTTTAAAATTAATACTTTCCCCCAGGAGACAAAACTTCGCCCAAACGAAATATAATAATTTATTTACTATTTATTTCTTCTACTAACTTTTTGATACTCTCATCAGTGTGCATGTTTATTGTAACTAAACTGCCTGATGGGTTTATCCATTCATAATTTCTAAAACCATTTTTATAATAAAATTTTTCTCGCCTTATATCCTCCACTTTAGAAGTTTGATAACTTAAATAATCAATTATCCAATAATTATTTTCTTTTGCATAAGCTTTTATTTCATCTAAAAGTAGTGAACCTAACCCTTGGCTTCGATGGTGTTCATCTGTGTCTAATCTTCCTAAATGTAATTTCTTGTACATTCGCATATCATTATTAAAATAATCTAAACTCATAAGTTCAATACCAAGATTTGCGCTACAAACCTCTGAATTAGTTTCAATTTCTTTCAAACTAAAATCTAGCGAAGTTTCAGTTTCCCAAATATAGAGTACATACTCTTTTTCACCATGTATTAATTCTTTATACCACTTAAAAAATAACGGAATATCATTTATTGCACTAAGTTTATTTTCTAAATATTCAATTTGCTCGCTTAGTTCCATATTTCTACCCTTTAAACATTCTATTAATTTATGTTCAACCTTAACTTCATTTCTTTTAAAAAACATAACTTCCCTCCATATGTCTATTATATCTAATTTAAGGTACATTAATTCAGTTCTCTTAGAACAACATCCTGATATTGAATTTTGTTAATTATATTACCCTCTTTGAAAATCTTATCTTTAATTTCTAAAAGTGATTTCAACTTTTCATCTCTATCATCTTTTTTACTACGGACTAAGTATTCTAAGTCGCGAGTTAGACAACTTTCTATCTGTATAAGCATATGTACTCTTTCAAAAGGGTAGCTTACCTCTTTCATTTCCAATACATAATCAATTGCCACTGTATATGAAGCCAGGTTTTCTAATCTTAATTCCCTTGGCATTTTCATTAAGTCATTTACATTCATATTTCCTCCCTGTGCGACATCTGTCGTTTATTCAAAAATTTGCTCATTTGCATTGTAATTTAAAATTTCTAATTTAGTTCCAACACCACTTTTATGGGTTATTTGACATTCTTCATAGTAATCTAATAAATAATCTACTATGTCCTTTTTACTACCGCCTGTAAATACCTGACAATTCATTCCTTTTCTATACGAAAATAACAAAACCAATTTATCATCAAGTTCATCGTATGAATATGTAACGTAAGCTGAGCGTATTATTTTCTTGCTATTTACTTTGATTGGTAATTTTATTGTCGGAGTAATTAGTCTATCTCCAACATCATATAATGATTTGTTACTTTTTAGCATTAATCGTATTTCATTATCAAGCATAATCTTTCTTCTATTTAGAAATGAATACATAACGTATACACAGTTAATCACAGCGAATGGAATAAATATTAATAGTCCCATATTTTTTATCATTTGCATTACTAACTCATATTCTTCAATTGATATCATTTTGTCTCTACTTCTTATCTGATATTTTATACATATCATTAAAAATATTACAAAGACAAGCAATATACATATATTCAAAGTAGTTATAATTACCTTTCTCCATTGTATATTTTCAAGTGAAACTGTCCCTTTTATCATAATGACCTCCACTAAAAATTATATCGTATATAATACATACAAAAGAATAATAATAACTAGTATCATTGAGCCGATAATCTTAAACATTGTTCTTTCAAATTTCATTGTCACCTCTGAGGGCACTTCATCAAGTTCATCAACTATTTGAATACCACTTTTTCTATTTGTTATTAACAATATTATTAATTTTAATACTTGATACCAACAAAATAACATTACTAAACTAAATAACAGTATCATTTTACCCCAATTCTTTTTGCGACATATGTCGTTTATTTTTTCAAAAGATATGAAATGGCATTAATTTTATTTACCATTTCATTAAACTCAACATCTGTAAAATTACCTGAGTTCACTTTGCTTTTTAAATTTTTTAAGTCCATCTCCAGTTTATTTAAATTATTTATCAAGTCTCGCTTTGCTTCCTGTTTTTCCTGCTTTCCCATTTTCCACCTTTATACATTTAATTTTGTTTGATTGTGTTCAACAACATGATCTATTACTGCGTTATATAGTTCACTAGATAATTCTATATCATCATTATTATTTTCAATAAATTTGCTCATCTTGAGTACCATACTATTTAATTTTTCTTGTTTTGAAACTGTTGTTTCATCTTTTTTTGTTTCTTTACCATACTCTTTTAAAAGTTTCCTTAAATAGTCATACTTTTGTTTTAAACTCACATCATCTGCTAAATCATTATATTCTGATAAATCAATATCGTTTTTGTATGCTTCTATTTCTAAGGCTGTCACTTCTTCGTTTATATCCTTTGTAAGTCGTTGTACTTGCCTGACACTTTTTCCCACATCTGCTGATGTAAGTTTTGCAACATCTCCTTTACTGATTTCCCCATTTTGGTACATTTTAGAATAAATTGCATTACATATTAAAACCTCTTCTTTTAATTCTTCTGGACTTTTTATTCGATATGAATTGGCTTGAATTAATGTTAAACGTTCACTGTCCTCATCATCAATATTATCATTTTTTAATAATCGACACTTTATATGCGTTTCACCTAAAAGCGTCATTGCTCTGTAACGTCTATGTCCACTAATTAATTTATAATCACGAGTTACTAATACTGGTTCAATTTGTCCTGTTAATTTAATTTGCTGAGCTAAACTTTCAATCTCATATTCTTCATCATAAAAATTATTCTCATTAGGTTTAATCTTTGTAATATCAACTAATACAATTTTGTCTACTACTTCTTCATTACTGTTCTCAATCTTATTCCCTAGTTCTTTGTATTTATCCGTGTTAATCATTTTATACTCCTAAACTCTCAAATAGTTCATCAAATTGTTTTGTAACCTTGTGTTTTTCAATCTTACTTTCATCTAGTGTAAAAGTATTTTCGTTGATTACTGCGTAATCACCGATGACAACAGGGGCAACATAATCAGATAATAATTGATCAATTACACTTTTCATTTCATCATGTATATTACTACGTTTATAACGATTTAAGAATACACCACTAATTTTTAAATGTGTATTACTTGTATTCTTGACTTCCTCAATCTTTTCAAGCAACATATTTATACCATCAAGCGAATAATTATCCACACTAAGTGGTATGATTACTTCATCTGTACAAGTTAGTGCATTCGATACTAATAAGTCCATTGTTGGTGGACAATCAATTAACACATAATCATACAATACTTCGAAATTATGTTGGCTATCAACTTCATCAGGCATTAGAAACATCGCTTCAGCAAGTCTTTGCGTTGGGTTCTTTCCCCTTAAACTTTCAAGCATTATCTCATTATTTGCATTTAATAGGTTTAGTTTTGCTGGTAAGATATCAATATTATTATGCTCCGTATTAACAATCGCTTTATTCACATCTAAATCATTTAACAGTACATCATATACTGACATTTTATTTTCACTTGTAAACTGACTTGATATATTACCTTGTGGGTCCATATCAATTATTAATACTTTATTACCTTTGTTTGCTTTGTTCATTGCTAAACGTTTTGTAGTAGTAGTCTTACCAACTCCACCTTTATTATTATAAACACTTATTACTTTCATCTTCATTTCCTCCGTCTTCCTATCTATTTTACTTCTTAGTTAACTCCCTTTCCAGAGAGTTCACTTAATAGTTCAGTCAGGCTACAAGCTACCTCTCCATCTTCTGTTCTGTAAAACGCTTCTCCAGGTTCCAATTCCTTACCACATATCGAACAGCAATCATTTTGAGTATCATACTCATCTAATAACTCTTCTTTTATTTCTTCTAAAGTATCTCCAGTAATTTCTGGATCAAAATGTGTTTCATCTCCATTATCATCATATATGAATACACTTCTTACACATAGCCCATATTGACTTTCTGTGTAAAATGCCACTAATTCCCTATTATCATTCAAATCAATTATCAATTTTTTCATAATCTTACTTCCCTTTATTTAATTATATAAGTCTGATATGCACGTATAATTGTCATCATTGCATTGTTCATCATCACAAATCGGTGCACATTTATTACTAGCACTACTTTTTATCTTTTTTCCACACATTAAACATCTAGTATATCCAGGTTCAATACTACAACATCTATTCAATACTATTTTTAAAACACTAAACATGCAACACTCACCCCTTATACACACATATTTATTGTGTTATTATATATTCGAATTTTTGAGTTTTCAAACTCTATTTAGTTGTACATTAAATCTAAAATCTCGTTTTCATACTTAGAAACATCATAAGGTGCGTTTATTCGCTGTTTATAGCGTTTTATCACATCTTCGGTGATATTAACCACATTTAAATTATTGAGCCTAATAAGGCTATTTATGGCTCTTATTTTCCGCATTCGATATTCTCCAATTTGTGAATAGAATATTTCTTTTCGTTTAACTCTTACATATCTATCTTTTGATTTCTTCAGTTTCTTATCTGATACGATACCTTTATCATTATCATTACTATCTGACATATTAGCCTTTAGATAAAGTCTCATAGTTTCAAAATATTTTGCTAATAATGCCTTTGATTTGAAATTGAAATATCTAAGTTTTTCTGTTACATGTATTTTCTTCTTACGTACTACATCGCCTTTTTTGTACTTTCCATTTTTCCAATCACTCTGGGCAAGTACATCAACTACTTTGCTCTTAGGATAGAAGTATCGATCAAATAGTACAATTGTTACGCAACTTTTACGCTCGTTTACAAATGCTACATATTCTAATACAAAACTATCACCAGTTATATACTTAATTACATCATTTACTAATTTCTTTAAATACTTTTCATTTTTAGTAAATTTAAAAGCAATCTCATATTTATAGTATTTTATATTCTTACGTCCATCTTTAAAAGACTGTTCTACATCTCTAAGTCTGAAGTCGTACTCATGAAAGTAATCAAGGCAAACTAGCTTATTTTTGCTTTTTAAATAACTAATGTTAGTTTTTAGTACATCGTGAGTATATATTAGATCAATAACTTCATTAGTGTCATAAATAACATATTTTCTATTACGCATCGTCATTCTCCATAAATTTATATAACCATTTGTTATATTCAACTCCAACTTTCATATCTTGGTATTCAGTTGGTTTATCTTCAAATTTATATCTAGTCCTAATTTCTAATGCTGTTGGCATTTTCTCATACTCACTACGCTTGTCTTCTGGAATTTTATTTAATGCTTTTTGTTTGTTTTCAACGCTTAGCACCCCTGCTTTTGCTAACCACTTAGCATACACTTTTGACGCTCTTGATAAATGATTCAAACTAGAATCAATATATTTAATCACATTCATACAATCAATTACTTTAAGTCTTCTTCTCATTAGTTCAGAACGTAACATCGAATTAGAATAGTCTTTAGCATATGCTTGATTTAAGTTTTGCAATGTTTCTAATTCATTAGTATTAACTACTTCAGTTTTATTTTCGTTTGGCATACTCTTCTTTTATAACCACTTTCTATATATTAAGAAAATGGATACAAAAAAAGAGTACCTCGAAAGGTACTCTCCTGTGCTATTCACTAGATTAAATGAGCGTTCATTAAGACTTTTTACTAAAAGTCAAACAGCGTTATCTCATCTCTGTTATAAAAAATAAATTATACCATTTATAACACAAATGGCATACAAAATCGAATGGTTCGATTTCTAATTGGAGCCAATCGGTCTTCATAACAAGCAACCCGAGGCATACAGTATATTTATTTTTAAACTTTAAATAGCACCTAACAGTGCCATTTTCTTACATATATTATACCATTTTGCCAGTTTCTAATGTCTATTTATTCAAATTTTATTGTAGTTTTAGAGTTCGATTTTTCAATTTTCACCATTTTGAAATCTTGGGTCAACCTTTCATAGTGTTTTCTCTTTTCTTCAATTTGTTCTAAAAAATTATTTTTCGACATCTTGTTACGAGTGTATAGTTTCGCTATATTTGTAACTTCTTCATCAAAGCCCGAAAACTCATTGTACTCAATTTCGGATATATGTTTCTTAAGTGCCATATCTATATCATTTTGATTAACATATTTTTTCTTTCCTTTTTCTTCAACGAAGTAGTACCAATACTCTCGCCCTGATTGTTTCTTCTTTTTATCATGCTTAGCAAGTTTGCCATTGATGTATACCATATTCCTATATTTATATACATGCTTACCATACTTTCTTACTTTACTTCTTTTTTCCAGCAGTTCCATCATCTCATCAGTAATTATAGGTTTTAGCTCAGTGTCGGGTTTAAGTTCACTATTAATAAAGTGATCAATTTCAGTTTCATCTTCTTGCTCCATATATTTACATAACACAACACGTTTCCCTGACCCCGAATTAACACGCCCTCTATACAGTTCTCTAGTGATAAATCTATAAACCATTCCTTGGGATATCTCTTTACCTGTTTCTTCCTTTATACGTTGCACAACTTCATGTGCAGTAAAATTATATGACACATAATATTCAAATACTTTTTGTATCACTTCAATCTCAGAGTTAATAGCTATCAAGTAATGACTTTTATTTTTTCTGAAACCATAGGGAACAATATTCCCATGAGGGTACTCTCCTTGCCTTGCCTTCTGTACTAAACCATCTACTGACCGTTCACCTATTTGTTCGCTTTCTAACTGAGCTACAATACCTCCAAGGTTAAATGCAAATCTTCCCATTGCAGTTTGCAAGTTAAAATCTTCCGTTATACTTATAAAGTTTGTTCCATTAGAGAGGCATGTAAGCATAATATGTTCATTATCGGCATGGTTACGACCCAGTCTATCCACTTTTTTGATAATAAACATATCAACATCTTTTTTCTTAACCTCTTTCAAAACTTGCTGAATACCTGCTCGTTCTAATGTTTTTCCACTTAAACCATCATCATTAATAATTTCCACATTTTCAATACCATTGTCAGCACAATACTGATTAATAGTTTCAATTTGCTCAGGTATCGAATACCCTTTAACATATTGTTCATCTGTACTCACTCGTACATAACCAATTACTCGTTTCATAATATCATCTCCTAATTAATGGTCGGTGCTCTTTGCACCAAAATATATTATAAAACAGTTTCAGCAAAGGTAACGTTCACAATATATCGTGAATAAAATTCACATTAATTGTGAATAATGGTATAATTAGATTGTAAAATGTTAGGAAATAAAAAGAGACCTGTTAGAGCAGGTCCCTTTCTTTTTAGAAGTGATGTAAAATGTTAGGAATAACACTATCGTTTAAGATAGTCAAGAATTAATATTAAAGCAATTAATTCAAGAACAGTTATTAACTGTTGCATTGTCTCCCTTACATATATACATCAACTCCATGAGTTAATTTAAATTGTAAAATCATTTTACACCACCTTTTAGTTTATCGTCTTTTCGGACAGAAATATTATAGCATATATCAAATAAAAATGAGCCAACACCGGCTCATTTTTATTATTCATTATTTCAGCAATTTATACACTTTCATCTTCAAAGTCTCTCATTACCCATAATTCAGATTGCACTCCATTAACTTTAAGATAATCATTGTAGGCCTCAATAACTAATTTGTGAACCCTAAAGTTATATTCTTCTAAATCTTCAACAGTTAACATTTCCCATTCATAACTATCTTGAATAACATTAAACCTATCCAATAAGTCATGCGGCCCTGCTAAATAACTATCATATGCGCATTGTAAAAATAGTAATACTTTAACAAACCTTTTGTTAACATTCTCGACTGATTCTTGCATATGTATAAGTTCTATTTTTTCCTCACACATAACCTCAAATCCACACATGTTATTCATAGCTTCTCGTAACTTTTCATTATAAACATTATAATCTTCTACCGTTAAATCTTTTTGTATCCTATTATCCTTTTTCATACTCTACCCTCCGTACTACAATTTTATATCATATCTTTATTAGAAATACTTTTTACTTCTTTACAAAAATTCTGTTACTTCAATCTTTCGTTATAACAAACACTTTCATAACATTTCTGCATTTATATAAAATTATCATTATTTTAAAATATTATATTTTTATGGAAATAATGATAAAGTTCTTCCAAATGACTATGCGTGTTTTGTTTTATTGAATTCATATATATCAATTCTCCAGTATAACTTTTAAAAACAATCGTGCGGTGCTCATTGTTTGGTTCTTCTTCATTAACTAATTTGCACAAACATTCACTTATCAACTCCGCCATATATGCAATATCTAAGATAAGTTCATCACCACGTTTACTAGGTGCTTCAAAATCTTCAATATGTGCGAGTTTTTTATCTCTGAAATCTTTAATGACTTCATTCTTTACAGGATCTCCACCTATAGAAAGACCATTCTCTCTAAAAATTTGAAGAACAAGGTAACTTTCTAAATAGATATGTAATAAACCAATTTCAAGTAACCAATCAGCATTTATTAATTTTGGAGATTCACACATTCCAAATAATGGCCGTTCGCTATAATTAAAACTCAACGTCTGAATTTTACTCTCCAAAACAATTGTTCTGCGAATTGCCAAAACAAACTTTTTCTGATTATTAGTAAATTCTGATTCAACAAATTGTTTATCTTGTTTAAATTGTGATACTGCTATTTCTCTTAGTATATCACGATTACTTAACTTCTTACCTGTCATAATTAATACCTTCCCTTATTAAATTACAGTTTGACAAATGATAAAACGAAGCTTGTCATATACATTCTCATTTTTTCAAGTTGGATAAAAGTAAGTATTTTTTGAAAATAAATCTTTCATCCTCCTGAACCAGTGCCTAACTATAATTCAAGTTTAGTTCGCTGCGCTACCTTACGCATTTTATACTCATCTGTTTCGAGGATGGAACTTTTAATTATACTAGTGAATAATTTAGTATCATTATCTAAAAATAATTTTTCCAAAGCAATTTGAAATTCATCATTAATAACTTTATCACTTAAGTTAACATATCCCACATTATTTTTAAGTAAATAAAGATTCATAAAAGATACTGCTGTACGCTTATTACAATCAGCGAAAGGTTGTTCTCTTATGATAAGAGCACCATATCTAACACATTTGTCCTCGATAGATAAATTACTATTTGAAATTTCGTCCAATTTACCTTCAAACATTACTTCGCTCACTGGAGAAAGAATAAGGTCTTCAGATAAATTTCGCATTCGAACATTACCTTTTCTAAATCTTCCCACTTCACTATCCTGCATTAAATCATGAGCAACAATAGAGTGAATAGTATTAATTGTATTTTTAGTAATAGGCAATTCATTAAAATTGCGTATTAAAAAACTTTGCGTTGACTTTAAATTTTTAAGAACTTGTATTTCAGTTAAAGTCATCCCTTCACTTGCGACATTGTAATTGACAAGTTTTTCTGTAGAAATGTAAGTAGTTGTTAAGCCATCTAAACGGGATTGATCATAAACAGTATCTACTATCTTAGATGAAAATAACTTTACAGCATTATTTGTTATATATTCCATTTTTCTCCATTCATTATTAAATTCTTAATTTAACTATATTATACCAAAACAAACTTGTAGATTGTCAATATAAAACATTCCACAAATCAGTGCCCTTAATCGCCTTTAGGCGAAAAACAAATCTTTGATTTGAAAAATCGAAACGGCGTTTCGTTCGCACGAATAGTGCGGGCAAAATATTTGACCACGAAGAGGGCAGATATTTTGCCGACGAGTTTTTGCGCACCGCACGTCAAATACAAGAGCATATTCCTAATCCTGATGAAGGGTCATTATGACCCCTCAATTTTATTTACCTGGGTTCAGTCAAAATACAAGAGCATATTCCTAATCCTGATGAAGGGTCATTATGACCCCTCAATTTTATTTACCTGGGTTCAGTCAAAATACAAGAGCATATTCCTAATCCTGATGAAGGGTCATTATGACCCCTCAATTTTATTTACCTGGGTTCAGTCAAAATACAAGAGCATATTCCTAATCCTGATGAAGGGTCATTATGACCCCTCAATTTTATTTACCTGGGTTCAGTCAAAATACAAGAGCATATTCCTAATCCTGATGAAGGGTCATTATGACCCCTCAATTTTATTTACCTGGGTTCAGTCAAAATACAAGAGCATATTCCTAATCCTGATGAAGGGTCATTATGACCCCTCAATTTTATTTACCTGGGTTCAGTCAAAATACAAGAGCATATTCCTAATCCTGATGAAGGGTCATTATGACCCCTCAATTTTATTTACCTGGGTTCAGTCAAAATACAAGAGCATATTCCTAATCCTGATGAAGGGTCATTATGACCCCTCAATTTTATTTACCTGGGTTCAGTCAAAATACAAGAGCATATTCCTAATCCTGATGAAGGGTCATTATGACCCCTCAATTTTATTTACCTGGGTTCAGTCAAAATACAAGAGCATATTCCTAATCCTGATGAAGGGTCATTATGACCCCTCAATTTTATTTACCTGGGTTCAGTCAAAATACAACAGGATAAGAGGTTGCACACGAAACGTGTGAAATGGGAGATGTTTGCTGTGCAAACATTAGACTTTATCGAGGTTTTTCGGCTCAATTCGTTAACACACGTATTGGCTTATTGCTATTAATAACTTTCTAACCACAACAGTTAACAAAATTTGTGCACCGCATGCACAATATTTTGTGCACCACATGCACAGAATACTATTTTCCTCTTTATTTATCGACAAAACCACTTGTGCTCTCCATGCACAATTATTAGGATAAACTTTTTTGTGAAAAAATTATTGTTTCTCTCATGCACAAATCTGTGCCTCGCATGCACAGAGCCTTATTTTTCCCTTTATTTATCAGCAAAACACTTGTGCCTCGCATGCACAATCGTCGTATTTTAATGCATTTTTTAAATTTACTTGTGCCTCGCATGCACACTTTAATTCTTTATCTTATAAGCAAATAAATGTTATAATTCCCATGTTCTGCATGACATTAAAAGGCAAGGAGAGTAGTATGAGTATTAGCAAATTTGAAGTTAATATGTAAGGAGTGTAATTAAGAAACTGGAGACAACAAAAAATGTTGTCATAATAGTCTTCTATATTCTTAAGTTAATCTTTCTAATTTAGAATTTTAACTTTCCATCAATATTACTCTCCAAAGCATAAAGAAAGGGAGCCCTGGCAGGGGCTCCCTTTTTTTAATATTCCATCAATATTACAATTTAATTGTATCATAAAATTAAATTGAATTAGGTAATTTTACTTTTATTAGTAATTCAAATTTCTCCTCTTCAGTCATCTTGTCAATAATCTCATTTTTTATATATCCATATTGTTCAATAATCTCACTTGGTAATAATCTTTGAGGATTTCTTACAATTATCTGACCTTCTTTATATCCAAACTTTTTCTTAGCAATATATATTGGTCCTAGCTCACTTGGTTTACTCTGGTTAATAATTTCATTTACTAATTCATCAAAGTTACCTGGTGTTTCAATATCAAATTTAACACTTAACCTATTAGCAATATCTTTTAAAACATTTCTTTCTTTTGACTCAAGTTCATTTTTATAGTTACTTAGTTCTGACTCAAGTTCATTTTTCTTTATAGTAATCTCATTAATATCTTCTAGTAATTCTTGTTTCTGCTTTAATCCCTTCAACTCTAATTCTAGTTTTTCTTTAGCATCAGTCTTTTGTTTATTCTCACTAAGTAGTTCTGTTATTCTTTCATCTACAGATTTGTCTTCAAGCGTCATTCGATTCTCGTTTAAGAGCTTTGATACTTGAGATATAATATTAGACTCTTCGATATGCAATTCATTTGCAATCATATCAATATTATCTACTGTTGCAGGAATACCTTTAAACTGTAATTGTTGTTGAATTAATTCAAGCTCCTTTTCTGAATACTTGTTTTGCTCAATATAAAGTCTTTTAACCTCATTATTAATAATCGATTCTTTTGTAGTCTTATCATACTTCTTTATCAATTCAACAATTGCATTCACATCTTTAGTTCCATTTACTTCAGCAAATAGAGTTGATGTTTCTTCTTCTGAAACGTTGGTAAGTAACTTTATTAAATCAGTTTCAAATTCAGTGTACTGAGGCTTAACAATACGTAGTTGATCAATCACATGTTCAATGGAATTAATGGTTGGTTTAACTGATGATAGTATTAAGTTGTTTTGAATATTATCAACTTCCTCACTTGTTATTTGATACTTCTCCATAAGCAACGTTCTTTCTACATCAGTAAGCTCACAATTTTCATTTTGTAATCTTATTGAGTTCATACATGAAATGCGCTCATCATAATCTGAAATGCCTTGTAGTTTAGCGTGAAGTTCTGTTGTCTCATCATTTGACACTTTTGTAAATTCATCTATTAACTTTAATTCAAAATCAGTAAAGTAAGAGTTTGCCTTGTATTTGTCAATTTCTTCTCTAATACTCTTAATCGAATTATACTCATTAGTAAATAATAAAAATAGCGCTGCTCCCTCTGGAATATTATTCATAAATATTTGACTTAAGTATTCTTTCTTAAGACTAGCATGCATATTGGCATTATCTAATGTTTTAATAAGTTCACCATATTTACCTTGCACTTTGTGTTTCTCTTGCAAATCATTAATGACTACAGTATCTAAATAATATCCATTCTCTTTAAAATGTAGTCTTTCAATTTGCACTAAATCTGAGATGTTCTTGATTATCTCTTCCTCTTTAACTTGAATATCTTTACCAAATTTAGCAATTAGATGTTCACTTATCGATTTGACTACAACATCTTGGTTTATCGTTTTACTTGCTTTTTCGTTTTTCTCTATACGTTCCATAAGCGAAACAATATCTTCAGATTGTTGAAAATATAAGTTAATATCTTGCTTGCTCAAGTTGAAATCTTCTTTCAGTTTCTTATTTGCATAATCTATATATAGTGGACTAACGTTTGTATCTAGTTTTACTTTTTGTTCTTGATACATATTATCTAATTCCACAAGTTTCTGATTATAATGGAATGTAAGTTTATTATCAATATAGGCTTCCATATCAATTTTTTTGTCACCTGATAAAATATCCGCGATTTTTTCAAAAAATGTTTTGTCAAATAATCCTTTAAAATTACCTTCTGTAATCAATGCTTCATACATTCCATTGCTTTTTTTATAAAACGCTCCTTCTCTAATATTAGTTTTTTCCGCAATCTCTTTTAGCTGCTTTTCGTCTACTTCAATTGACCAATTATTTTTAGTCATATTATCTTTAATTGCTCTAATCATAGTTTCCTTCCATAAGAAAAAGAGGATAAAAATCCTCTTTTTTATTAGCATACATTAGCATACTTTATATACGTTATTGTTAGAGTTAGCAATAGTATTATTACTAACATAATTAGCTTACTTAATTTATTCCTTGTTTCTAAAATACATAATCCTAATATTGAAAATGTCAAAGTCACAATTAGTGTATCAAACAACGGCTGTTTGTATATTAAGTTGGTTACTGGTCCCCAAATGTTATTTAACTCTAAATAGTCATATCCCCATACTAGTATTGAATGGATTAGCATACCCCCAATCAACGCCACTTCAAGAGATATGATAAACATTTCTGGATTATATACATTAGCTGTTGTATAATTTGAAATTTTAAATGTTTCTGGAAAAAAATTGCTACCATTCTTCTCCCCTAGATATACCATTATTAAAAAAGATAGAATTGTAATAATATCAATTTGGTAAAAGAGTATATCATAAACAAGCATACTCACAACTATTGTATACAGACCTAGTACAAACTGAGGTATGTTATTTAACTTTTCCTCCCAGTTAATTATTAATATTACAAAAGCAATAACTTGTATCATTAAAAAGACTAAATAAATCTCAAAATATAGCGTTTGTGCCCCACCTGATGTACATAAATCAAATGCTTCCATTTTCCTCCTATTAAAAAATTATCTTTAGTAGAAAATAAATTTGAAATGCTAAGATAGAAATAAATATAATATTTCCTTTAATATCATTCGATCGCCTTTCCATAATATAATGAATTATTAACAGTATTATGTTGAGTGACATTAACGCCAATGCATTAGTACTAGCATGATCGTGAATTGCACGTGAAATTGCATACATATTTGTTAGTATAAAAAAGTATAAATAAATACCATAATTACTTTCCCGACAGTAGTAATATATGTAAATGATAGACAATATTGCAATGCTCAAAGTTAGTAGTTTCAAATCATTATTTACAAATAGTATATCATATAAGCCTATATATATCGTATATACCAAAAAAAACTTTTGGTGTCGATTCACATTTAGCTCTTTCATTTTTTTAATAGCTTTCAATTTAGTCCTTCCATAAAAAAAAGAAGGGTCATTATGACCCTTCAGTTAATTTTTATATTTAATTATATTATTTTAATTAAAGTGAAGGCTCTGCTAACCTTCACTGTGAATAATTCTTTAAAGCGTGGATCGCTTTTTTATTTTTATTGCAAACTAGTTGTTCGCATACCTAGATTATAACAAAAAGAACGTAGTTAAGTACGTTCTTCTTAAATTTGCATAATTTTGGGTACGTTCATAGAGAGATGTTCTAAGAACTATATTACATGGCTCATGAAGTTCACCACAAAATATATTATACATCATCATTTATATTCTTTCAAAAGTTTTAGTTCAGTTCTTCTTTAAATGTTTTTGATACTTTAAATTTAGCTGATTTACTTTCTGCAATCTGAATCTTTTCTTTAGTTGCTGGGTTAATTCCAGTTCTTGCTTTGTTTGTTTTGGGTTCAAAGCTTCCGAATCCAACGAAGTTTACTTTGTCTCCTGATTTTACTGTTTCTATAATTTCTTGTAATGTTGCGTTTAATACTTCAGTTACATCTTTTTTACTCATTTCAGTACTTTCTGAAATTTTTTCAATAAATTGTGCTTTTGTCATACTGGACTCCTTTATTTTTAATATTCTATTTCTTGTGAATGCTTCCATATTGTACCATATGTTGCACGTGTTGACTCATATCCATTTCTAGCTATTGAAATACTATCTACAAAATTCATTTTCATATTACAAGCAAGTTTTTGTATTTCAGCTGCCACTTTAATATCATTATCAGATAACTCTGAATATCCGCTTGGGTGATTATGTACCATGATAAAGTTCTTTTCATGATTTGATATTGGGACTTTCAATAAATCAACTGGATCAATTGAAACTGAATCTTTATGGCCTCGATAGATTATCTCATCATGTGTTACTTCCATACGAAGATTAAGTGCGGCTATAATGACAACTTCATTTGATTCATATGCTAAGTGTTTGTATCTTCTATATACTTCTTCTGGACTATTTACTCTATCATGTTTCTTTTGTTCCAAGTCTATATACTTTTGAAGCACTTGTTCAATCGTCTTAGTTGATATTCTAGGATTAACATCTTTTTTCACTTCGTCTATTAGCCTCTGGCTTATTAGATTGGTTTTCATATGCTAAAATCACCTCTCTAACATCATCTAACTTAATATTTAGTTCTTTAGCTAAATCTCTGATTTCTTCTTCACTCATTTATGTCTCCTTATAAATATTCTAGACCTTCATAAATTTCCCGTTCTATTTTCTCAAATTCACGTTCACGTCTAGATTTATGTCTTGTTGCCTTTATATGCAACTGCTTTGGTTTTGTAGCTATTTGTTCGTACTTTGGCTTAACTGGCTCAAAATGTAGTTTAAACTGCTCAAAATACTCAGTTTTAAGTTGACGATAGATTTCATTTCTAGCAAACCTATCCATCTCTTCCATTTTATTCTCAAAGTAAGCGGCTTTTTTGCTATTACCATAAAGTCCCTTTTGATAGTTTTCAAACACGTGTAGTGCAGTTTTGTACGTATTAAACTGTTCATTATGCTTTTGAGCAACACTTCCAATAACGGCTTTTAACTCTACTGATTCGATGTCCCCATAATATCTTGGAATATCTTCTTCTTTAATTATACTAAACGCTTTTTTATACTGTTTATCTGTAATATCAAAATGTGTATCTTTAACATTCACACGTGTATCTTGACGGACTTCTTCAACTTTCTTGAGTATTTCTTTATGAATTTCTTGAGTAGACGTATCATACTTAAATAAGATGTTCTTCTTTATATTAAAGAATGATTTCTCATCCATATGAAAATCTGTACTCATCTCTATTTTTTCAACAAAGTCTAGATGTATATGTAAATTGTCTTGATCAGAGTGAAAACTAAAGTTATATAGCATATTAGTTGGAATTAAATTATTTTGTCTAAAGTAATTATCAATAAATGGTGATAACGTTTCAAACATTTCCTTTTCTCCTAACTTCTTTTGTTTTAGTTCCTCACCCATTTCTTCACTAAAGGATATTACTGTTGACCCTAACAAGTTGGCCGAATCAAACTTATCTAAAAAGTCTTTAGTCTCATTACTTCCAAATTCTAATATTCCTTCGCTTGTAAAAAACTCATTCATATCAATCCAACTACTAAAATAACCATCATGGTTGCAACGTTTACCACTTGGCGTTTTAATCAAGTTTAGATATTCTTGGTATTCTGTAAGCTCACTACTTTCTGGTTTATTAATTATTTGTGTATTATTATCGTATGCAATTTTACCACTTAACTTTGCGTCAGCTTTAGTTGGTAAGCCACTTAATACTTCCAATGCACTTTTCTTTTTTGAAAGAGTGTCATTATCATAAGCGAGTTTACCGCTAAATGATACTTTCTTTCCATATTTAAGTGTTACTACATCTTTATCTGTATATTGGTGCATTACATTTACTTTTGGTGTACTCATATCACCTCCACATAAAAAATGAAGGGTCATAATGACCCCTCACTTCCTTTTTTATACTCAGTTATAGAAAAATTCTATTCTAATTCCATTTCGGCTTGATTTCTATTATACGCTACTGAATAGTCAAATTCTTCAATTGTTTGATAACACTTAAGTTCTTTCATATCCAGTTGAAAATGCTCAAATAACTGGTTTAATTTACTAAAATCACCTGAATCAGCAACTTGTAGTGCTTCGTAATAATCAAGATCATTGGTACTATTTAGTAGTGGAATTACAATATCATTTTCTACACACTGTTTCATCATAAGCATACGTCCAACTCTTCCATTACCATCTACAAATGGATGAATCTTTTCAAAATCATGATGAAACTTTACTATATCTTCAAAGGTAGAAATTTTACGTGACAATAATTCATCCATTAGTCCTGGAACTTCATAAGGTTGCGCAACTTCGACTCTACCAACTGCATTAGGAATTGTCTTATATACTCCTGTAAGCCCATTAAGTCCCTGTCTTGTTCCACGTTTTAAAAGTTGATTCATTTCTCTTACATATTGATGAGTGACAGGCTCTCCTAATGTCTTGATTGTAAAATCAAATAGCTCATTTGAGTTTTTGGTTTCAATTACATCTTCATAGTCATGTTCACCACTCACTGTATTGTGGTTTAATAGACGAGTTAGTTCTATAAAATCAAATGTTGATCCTTCAATTTTATTTGAATGGAACAGAAGGTTTGACTTCAATTCCAAATAGTTTGAATCCTTTATTTCCTGTAAAAATTTTAATGTTTTAATATCTATCATGTGATCCCTTTCTTGATATTCACTACTAAGAAGTTTATTAGCATCTTATGTTTTTTAACAATTTAGTTAGTTTCTTCCATTCATCGTAATTATTCCAGATTATCTTTCCTTTTTCCTCTGGGTAATTACCTAAATTCACTTCCCAATCAACGATTAACTCTCCGTTTTCTAATTTATAAAATTTCCAGTTTAATCCATCTGTAAACATTATTTTCTTATGTTTATCACTTTGCCCTAATAGTTGTTTGTATATGCTAGGTTCAGTTTGATTTCTTACAAACCACTTGACTTCGATATAAAAAAGCAACTTATCATACTTTGAAAATACTGCAATATCAGAAATACCAGCTGGAGTATTATATACTTTATGAAATCTATTTCTCGTTTGAGTCTGAGATATATCTAAACTATAATACTTAGTATTATCCTCAATAGTTTTTTGTATCAAGTGATACATACTTGTTTCTAGACAAGAATTTTTTAAGATTCGTTCAATACTTTTTTTATACTCAGTATACATAATTCTCCTTTATCACAATATTCATTTTCAATAATAACTACGTGCATCCTAACATTATTATACAATGAATTACTTAACTTTTCTTCTATATGTTAATCACTATGTATACCTACATCAACATTCGAATATTCATCTAACTTCGATTGTAATAAATCTCTTTGTTTAAGTAAATTTAACCCTGACTCTAGTTCACTTATTTCTTCTTCATTTACATACTTTCCATCTAATAGTTTTGTTTCAAGTTCAATAATCTGTGCTTGAAGATTATACTGTACTTCATCTATAAGCTCTGCATACATTTGTTGCTTTTCACTTATCGAATTAGAGTTAACATATGTCTTATACTCTTCATCTGGAATTTCAGCTTTATAATACTCAATTACTTCATCTTGATAATCACCTGAATACTCAATACTATCTAAATATTCAACTAACTTTTCGTGTTGCTTTTTCACACTACCGGAAAATTCTTCCGCTGCATTATATTTCTCCAAATCTTCAACTTCTAGTAACGGATCATTTACGAAGCTATATACAAAGTAATTAATTTCATTATACATTTCATCTTTACTTTTTCCTTCTTCGTTGTAATCAGATAAATCTTCATAATAAATCACATTTGATATATATTTCTTTGCAGCAAAGATTACTTCCTCATTGTTTAAAATCTGTATCGTTACAGCTTCTATATTATCTAAGTTTTCTTGACTCATTTCAAGTGGAGTATAATTCTCTCCCTCTTCTAATTTTACACTACCAAGCTCTTCACCTGTTCTATCATTTGATATTATAAGTTCATTAGCCCCACCAATAAAAAGTGGGTTAATAAGTTCTTGATACGTTTCAAAGTAGATTATATCTTCCTCTGGGTAAAATATTGGTTCTCCTACAATTAAATCGAAATCTCCAGTATCAAACTCATAATTAATATTAACATCCTCTTCAGTTCTTAAATCCATCATATTTACTGAGCGCTTTGAGAATATTACTGTTATAGCCAATAGTACAGATAATATTAACATTTGCCGTTTATACTTCTTCATCATTGTCTCTCTCCCTTCTTGCAAGTAACGGGTATAAGTTAACATTACTACTTTGTGATAATGTTCTATATCTAAATTCTAAATGTAAGTGAGCCCCCGTTACATTTCCACTTGCCCCTTGTAGGCCTAAGTAAGTGTTTGCGGTTGTCTCGTCACCCACCTTAGCTTTCACTTCACTCATATGTCCATAAATTGAGTATAAATTTACATCGTTTAATGTATGCTTTATTACTACATGATTTCCAAACCCATATCCACATGTACTACCAAGGTATCCACTTTGAGAGCACTCAGTTTCGATATCAATAACTTCACCGTTACCAACAGCATATACTTTTTCATCTGTTGTGCTTACTAAGTCAACTCCTGTGTGTCCACTATAACATCCATAATCACATGTAACTGTATATTCATTATCAAAGTATGGCATATATATACTATTTTCATCAACTTCTATATTTGATTCCCCGCTACTGCATCCTGAGTACTTTTCCATAACATGTGAAGCATATTTATAATCTCCGTAACACGCTTTACCGTTTGGGTCTAAATTACAAGTGCTAGCATAACTTGAATTTTGGTTTGTCATATAGCTGCTGTACTCGTATGCATGTTCTTCAGTTTGTTCATAGCCTTTAGTTGCAAGCCATGTTAAATATCCACCACCAAAATTATATGCTTGCAGAATGAGTTCTTCTGTTGGCTCTAAACCTAACTCGATTGCTCTATCTATATTGTCTCTGTGAACACTCATTGCTTGATTGGTCGATAACTCAGGCGATGTAATACAACCAACATACCCACATAAACTCTCACTTGATTGCCACGGATCAGTTGCTAAAACACTTTCGCTTCCTCCACTTTCTTGATACAGTTGCGCTAAAAGTAAATCAGTATACTGCTCATCAATGTTATACTTTTGCATTGATGAGCTAAGCATTTCTTCCTCATCAAGTACAGTTTCCGGGATGGCCGTATTATTGCATAGAGGAACATTTTCATCTTCTTCACTTGCAACACTAACAACAAACATAAATATAAAACTAAAAAGCAATATCCAAAGAGCATTTGAGGCAATTGCTCCATATATCACTTTTTTTCTATACAGCTCTGTTGTTTGTTTTATCATACGTATCCTAGTCGCTCTTTATCTCTATCATCAAGCATTTTAAGGATTTTCTTGTCAAATATATAAAGAAGTTCAATATTATCAATAATTTCAGTTTTGTTAAAGTTGAAATTTATTGGTGATATTCTTTCATCTTCTTGCATAAAGCCCTCTCCAAATTCAGCCGACTTTAAATTCGGTAGAAAGTCAATGCTTTTGTTTGTTATTTCTGAAATCAACTTCATATTATCATTTTTCAAAAATATTTTATATTGCATTTGTGATAACACACTCATCGGGATATCTTCAGGACTTTGTGAGATGAAGTCAATTTCCGAATCAAACTTACGACACTCTCTTGCTGTAGTAACAGAGAATCTTGTTAAATATTCATTAGCAAATGCTCTGTGAGACTCATCTAAAATAAAGGCATTTTGTTTACTAGCGTCATATAGTTTCTTTCTCATGAAGTTAAGAAGTGTAACTAATATTGGATTAAGTTTTACATCGTCATCTTTTATATCGGTAATACAGAAGTTTATATATTCATTACTTAAATCAATTGATGTGTAACCATTGAAATAACTTCTTAGGATTGTATGTGAATACTTGTGAACGAATTCGAGTATCTCTTCATTTTCTCCAGTCTCTTCTAAATAGGTATAGAGCTCATCTAACTTCGGATATTCATTATTTTTTGACTCTTCAGTCAAATTATAACCAGTATAAAACTCACTTAATCGTTTTGTCATTTTATCTGCAATTAGGTAGTAGTTAGGATTTCCAATTGAAAAGAAACTTACTAAAAATGATAAGTGATTATTAATTGGATCCTCACATGTCCAATCGGTTACTTGTAGAGGATTAATAACACTACCATGACCAATGTGAATAGTTTCTCCCCCTAACTCCTCAAATAGACTTACATAGTCTCCTTGAACATCGATATTATATACCCCTCGACCTTCTGCTGCGTATTCTAGAAGTATCATTTTAATTAAAGTTGTTTTACCGCTACCAGTTTTACCTGATATGAACTTAGAGTTTGTAATCCTGTCTGGGTTCTTATCATAGTCCATTGAATTCCAGGCAATAAGACCATCACTACCGACATACTTTAAGTGTCCTCTATCATCTTCAATTTTTGAATAGTTAAATAGTCCACCATATGCAAGGTGAGTCATCGATAATTCCTTAAAGTCTTTTACCTCTTTAAGTAGTACCCATTCGTTTAATAATTGTTTTTGGACAAACAATTCGCTATCCAGCTGTAAATTTTCATAATTTTCTTTTATACTTTCCTCGAGACTTTGTAACTCTTCAAGTGTGTCAGCTTCAATCTTAACAATAAGTTTAAAGCCGACAATATTTTCTACCTTGTTATTTAATTGTTCTAGATAGTTACTAATAACTCTAATCTCTTGACTTTCTAAATACTTCTTCGATGTTTTCTCTGTATCATCAATACGCATAACTGCTTCATCAATCGAGTTATCCATCGCTTTTATGATTTCATTTCTGTTATATTGTTTGTATTCAATTTTAATATCAATACGTGGTTCTTTTAAAAGTTCTTCTAAATATAACTCTTCTTGCTTTAAAGCAATATCAGTTGTGGCCATATACTTTTGGTAATATCTATCACCATCATTTAATATCATGACAATATGGTCTTTCTTTATTTGCAATTCTTGAACGTCATTGATATCCCCAAGAATAATGTTATCCACAATATCAACATCGTTAGCTATGCAGTCTTCAGTTGTCAGTACTTGACACTGTTTATACCCAATATTTCTTACCTTTTTCCCTTCATATGGGATTGTCACATAAAAATAGGGTACACTTTGACTAAGCAGTTTTTCGTATACGCCTAACTGATATTTCTTATACAGCTCAAGTACTTTAATTCCTTTTGTATCAAAGTCATAAAAGTTATACGTATTTGTGTCATGATACTTATATATACTCATTTGTAAATTTTGTTCATAGAATTTATAAAGTTCAGATACAAAGTAAAATCGTTGTTCTTGATTGTCAAACCACTTTGTATACTTAGGCACTAATTTCTTAACTACAAATAGATTATCATTTTGATTTATAATCATCTGATCATGTTCATCGAAACTTATACTATACTTATCATATTCACCTTCATTTAATGTACTATCTCGATAATTGATAAGTTCATAAATATTTCTTGATACGTGTAACTTAAGCTTATTCAAGCCATTTAAAACTTTAACTTGCATTCGTTTGATTGGATATAATAACTTACCTATCATATCCTTTGGCTTCGTTATGATTATCGGCTCATACTCAAAACGAGTTTCAAGAAACAACTCTCTATCACGGAAGAAATAAACTTTACTATACATATATATAGCTTGATCAATAATTATTTCGTATAAACTTTTACTAGATACTTTTGATACTAGTGTATAACCACAAAGTATAGACGTTACTGTAACTACTATAGAATTAATATCTGTGAATATTTCAATTCCTAAGTAAATTGAGAATATCACACACACTTCCATATAGTTAAAGCCACGTAATGTCTGTTTCTTCCTTATATCTCTAGGTATTATCATCGCTTTCTCCTAACATTTTTCTTAAGTGAATTTAAACTTTGGAGTTTATTTTCATTTTGTTTTGATATATCAAATGGATTGTGTGTGTTTGAATTCACTGGATTAAATCCACTTGAGACTATCTCATCATTTGAATTAAAGATATCATTGGTAGGTGTTGCTTCGGTAACATTTATGTTTTCATTAAATTGAACCCCACTATTTTGAATTTCAGACACATTTCCACCAATATCACTAATAGTACTTTCTGGTCTCTTAGCACCATTGCTACTAAACGTATTTTGTGATTGTTCTACATTACTTTCTTTTTTGGGATTGTTTGTATCGCTATCGATTTTATTCACACCTTCATTTTTATTTAACGGCTTAGTAGATACTTTAGGAGTCTCATCACTACCTGGCGTTGATAAACTATTACCGCTTTCACCAAGTTGATTTTCACTAGGTTTTAGTTCTCCAGAGTTTGAAGGGGTTTTAGAAATCTTTGTTTTTCCTTGACCATTAGATTTAAGTGATTTTGATTTAGATTCTTTTGACTTATCTGACTCTAAATCATCAGAGTTAGTTTTACTTCCGTCTTTAGTATCAGATGATGTGTTATCTTCACCTTTATTTGTATTTGATTTCAAGCTTGAATTTTCACCATTATCCTGATTACCTTCTGGATTAGGTGAACCATTTTCTCCAAGTAAGTCATCATCTCCATTATTACTAAACTTATCCTTAAGACCATTTATTGCATCTTCTTGTTTACTTCTACGGTATGGATTATTTGACATTAAACTCTTACCTAACCCTTCAGCTGCACCTTTTCCTGCCCCTTTTAGTTTAGACTCTCCATTAACCGCTCCCTCAAATCCTCCCGTAGTTACATTTTTAAGTGTCTCCGCCGTTTTGTCTTTTACTTTAGAAGCAGCTCCACCTAATGTTTTTAGGGCATTATTGGCAAGCATTGTATTTAATGCTCTACTTGTTCCTAAATCGATTCCAAATACTTTCTCGATTGTTGCACTACCATCAAATATAGTAATAATAATTGCAATTTGTATCATAAGATACACTAGTCCAGATTGTAAAATGCTATACCCAGATAGTATTAACATCTTACTAAAGTACTCAGAAATCATAAAGTAGCTTTGTAATATGTATACTGTTAAAAATACTTTTGCTATCTTTCTTAGTAAATAGTTTATATAATTCTTCATAAATGGTGCATTGTCTATGATAGAAAATATAATTGCAAATAGCCCAATCGCTCCTGCAATTGCAATTTCTATCATATCTTTTACAGTAACCCCACCGATTATTAATAGTGCAAGAAATAGTCCTAACCCAACTAAACATGTAAATATTAGTGAGGGTTCATATCGATAGTCACCCTTTTCACGCACAACATCACAATCGTTTGACGAGTAACATACCTCCACATCATGATCCAACTCTTCTAAAATATCCAGTCTTTGAATTTCTTCCCAACTATTACTCTCTAAGCGAAAGTCATTATCTTCATTTGCATAATCCTTAACACTGTAGTTCATAAGCGAGTTTGCTATCCCAAAGGTTGAGTCTGTCTGCTGAATGCTTTCAATTCCAGCGCTTCCTATGTCTGATACAACAAATACAAATAAATTAATGAAGACTCCTGCACCTACTAGTGCAAGAATTATTCGTTGCATTATTTTAGGCATCTTTTTAGCATCAGATACCATTGCGTATAATACAACTATTACAATAATAAATACTGCAAGGGTTTTAACAATTGGATCAAATTGATGTAAAAACTCAATATACTGATCGTTTATAAAATCGAGTGAGGTTAAGTGGCCAACTACTTCTTCAAGACCATGAAGACCATTAGCCGCAGTATAACCGATGTCCCACTCTAACTGTTGTAATGCTTCTCTAAACATTTTCACCTTCCTATTAATTATGACGAAGGGTCATTATGACCCCTCGCGCTACAAATTACATGTAGAACATGTTTACTATATTATCTGCCGAACTAATTATTAAAATTCCGATGATAATCCAAAGCATATTTTCCTTTGCCATTTCTTTCATTTGTTTAGTTCCGAAAATTAGCACTAATGCTACTACTACGATTGATAAGACTGCAATTTGCTCACCATGTTTTACAATCTGGTCTGTTGCATTTGATATTACGCTATCAAAATCATTTGTTGTTGCCATAACTGTTGGCGATATATTTGTTATTGCATTTTTAACTGCTTCTCCATTAATTTTCATCATTTCTAAACTGTTCATTATTTTCTCCTAAAAAAAATGAAGGGTCATTATGACCCCTCACTTCACTTTCTATTTTATTGTGCAAGTTTCAAATTGGTACTTACAAACCAAACTAGCTAAAGATTATTTCATCAAGGCTAGTAGTTTTATCTAAATCTTCCGCTTTCACATACTCTAAGTCTTCAGCATATAAAAAACTTGGTCTAAGCCATTGTTTGGCCAAATCCATCCTAGACATTTGTACATATGCTTTAGCCATTGGATTTTTCCTTAACTCATCAGGTGATACTAAGTCTCGTTCTTCTTCAGCCATTGTTTTGGACATCTCACTATACTTCGAACCGCTAAACGATTCATGGATTTGAGTAGTTTTACCAAATAACTCACTAAAGTACTTAAGCGTTTTATTATCATTTGATAATAAGTACATCTTAATGTGAGCTTGATCTAAAATCGTATCTTTAGCTTGCTCGCCATATATATCTTCAAACTGACCAATATTTTGTACAATCATTGCAAATAGCACGTTACGACCTAGTGAGATTGTAAGCCAATTCGGAAAACCATTTATCTTAGTTAGGTTACCGAACTCTTCTAACAAGTAGTAGAGTCTTCGAGGTAATTTACCATTTGGTTGTTTGTCAGCATAACTTACCGCTTCGTAATACACCTGAGATATAAATGTAGATACAATACTGTGATACTTAGTATCATAATCTGGTGCTATTAAATAAAATGCAACTGGCTTTTCACCTTTGACAAATTCTGTAATTGATAAATCACTTGAGCTTGTAATCTTATTTACACTATCTGCTCCATATATCTTAAGTGCTGTTTCAAACGTAATTTGAGTAGAACTGAATGTCTTATCACTAAGTTCACTTGGAAAGTATGACTTAGCTATATTATGTTCAGGGAAATTAGATAAAGCAGCTTTGTATTTAATTACGTTTTCAAAATCTACTGTAGTTATACGCAAGAGTTCCTTTTGCTTATAAAACAAATTGTAGATGTTAAATAATTCTCGTTTGTTATTTACAAAGCAATCTTCTAGTATGAAATAGGTAAGTGATACAAATAAATGATTTGACATTTGAGTGAAGATTGCGTTTTGTCCTTCGGTATCCATTGGATAGAGTGGTGCTGCTAAACGAATAAGTTCATCTTCAACACGGCTCATATCAATTTTACGCATTTCAATGATTTCTCGAAGCGCAGTTCCATCACCTTCAGCAATAGGAATTGATCCTGATGGAATTACTTTACTTGTGTCTCTTTTGTCTTCAATATAAATATCGTTTACTTTAAGTATTTGCTCATATATGTCATACACCTTTTCAAATGAATTAAATCTACCTGAGTCTTCGATATCAGTTAAGTCAATCTTTATGCATTCATAGCCACCTTGTTGCATGTGACCTGCAGTCTTTCTCCAAAGTTCACCTTTAGGGTCAGTGATCACAACAAGTGGTTTTTCTTTTTCATCTTTAAGCCTCGCAAAGTAAAGTAGTTGTGGTATTAGATAACATATTGTCTTACCACTACGAGTTACTCCATTTATAACTAAATGCATTGGATGAGTTACAATTTGAGTAAAGTTTGTATATACGATCCCTGGAACTTTATTAAACTTAATATTATGCAAACTATTTGCAAACAACCTTGCTTTTATAAGCTGTTCTTCTGCTTTATCAATTACTACATCTTTTGAATATACCCAGTTCTCGACCCACTCTCTTGTTAAAAGTTTCTCGAAATTAAAAAAAGGCCTCCACTTAATCGGGAGACCTAATATTGATATTTCTTGATATTCACCAACAAGAAAACCAGCATGGTATTCTCGTCCTTCTTTAACACTTAGAAATTCACGCTTGATTTCTTTCTTAGTCGCAAATCTCGCTTTACCTTTTGAGTACGTATTTTTGGTAAGTGTAAGTAACTCCATTTTGAGTCTATAAAACTTACCTCTAAACATAAATCTAAGTCCCCCTAGAATTAGTACTGTGATTATTAATTTAAAGATTAATAAATTAATTGTAGTATTTTTAAAATAGAAATCCCCAATTTCACTAAGCACTGCTACTATTAAAGCCACACTTTCTGTTGGAAACATAATAAATAGAATTACCAATGCAACGTAAAATACCATCAATCCAGTTTTTATCTTTTTACTTCTTTCCATTATAATCCTAACTCGTTGTATTCTACTTGGCGTTTATAGGGTTCACTTCTTTCTAAACTTCCTAATTCATAATTGATTTTTAAGTCATTTAGTTTATGTTCATTTTCAGTAATGATACCATCGTTGTCTAAATCGTATATTTTAGTAATATGATCAACTTTATCAACATCAATACCAATAATACTTTTGCTATCATCGCCGTAATGTTTAATAAGTAATGCGCTCTTGACCTCATCTACATCAAGTTTTAGTTCTCTTTCAATAATACCTAACATGTTATCCTGACTTAAGACATATAACATATCATATGGAATATCTGGAAGAGTTTTGGCCATGCACATACCTTTGAATTCACTATAATCTGAAATACCTGTTATATATGTGTCTTTACTTTCTAAATGTCTAATGACTGTATACATGTTCTTTTCGAAAAAGTTACTTGCAAACATCTCACCTTTAATTTCCTCTTTGTAATTACTTTGTAGTTTATGGCTACTAAAATGATTGATTAAACTATCGTTTAATTTTGCTTTAGCATAGTTCATTATTTTCTCCTAAATTTATAGAAGGGTCATTATGACCCCTCATTTTTATATTCATAGTTATAAACTTCTCCATTTATCTCAAATGTTATTTTATAACTACTCGGAATCATTGTAAAATCATTGGGATAGTTTATATAAGCTTTAAAATTATTTGCTCCTCCATCCCTGCGTATTAATTCTTCCATTTGATATTGCTGCCCTTCTTGATTTAAATAACTATCTTGTGGCGTAATATTATAACTGTTACTAACGCCACCAAGGCTATCTGCAATAATATGTCCTTCATCTAAATTGATATCTTCAGTTCCTTTTACCTTTGCTTCATCAGGGCAGTAACGACCACCACTTGTTACATCTTCTAATTCATCGTTTTGTAATATTATTTCCTCTGCTTCTACATAAACAAGTTGCCTAGTGGAATTAGTATATGCATAATATTCTCGATTAGCAAAGTTGCTATCAAAACCAATATCGACTACACTATTTGCTTTGCGTTTTCCACTTAGATCACAACTATCAATATCTAGCTCTTCATACTCTACATCGCTATATAATATATTATCGACTTTTCGTTCTTTTATAAGTTCGGGTACTTGTCTTATTCCAAAACTTAGTACCATTACTAACAACGCTAACTGAAGCGTTTTAAAAAATATTCGATTTTTAAATTTTCCTTTAAATGGTTTCATTATAAATCAAGTTCACTTTCTAAATTTGGTGCAGTAATGCGATGTTCTTTTAGAGGATATTCAGTATTAGAATCCATGAGTCTATCTATTTCCTGACTGCCTTCAAAGGTCGTTGCTTTTTGTATGTTATATTTAGCGTGGCCAACTTGTACAAAAAGTGTAGTACTTTTAAGTTCTGTAGTTACTTCGCTTTTATTTACAATACTAAAATTATAGTTACCACTCATTACTGCGATTTTGCTTGTGTATACCAATTCTTCTTTGTCATACTCTTCCATTAGCCAAATCACATGAGACTTAACCATCTCAAAATCTATTTCCTGGTTATCAATTGCATGACTACCTTTTATAATTTCTTCAAGGCAATCATCCATTAAATTCCACTTGAAGTTACTGTAATCATCATAATCACCAGATAATATTTCACCACTTGATGTTACATGGATAAGTTCTTCTTCTTCAAGAACGTGCTTTAATTCCTCTCTTGTTTCTTTTGATAGTTTAGTTGTATCAAAATCACTCATCTTTAAATCCTGAGTCTCTTCCCATATCCAATCTTTACCCATGTCATCAAAGAATTCAGTATAATCTTGCTCAAAGATGTAATTTGATACTTCACCTTTATTTTCTAAAATAAAGTCTTGTATTTGCCTATCAGTAGGATTATAATCTGGCTTTAAATGATTAGATATATATTCATCTAAAAGTTCTGTTTCTATATAATCATAATAATGATCATCAACAATACTGTAGTAATCTGTTTTAACAAACTTACTGTATGCCATGTTTAAAAAAGACATTTGATTAATTACAGATAAATCGGTAAATTTGTCACTATACATTAATTTATCTAATACAGAAGCTTTCTGTATATCTTCATAGTGTTCTTGGTAAAAATCATTTAATTCTTTAATACTCATTGTTTCCTGCATTTTTCTCCTAACTTTATATTTGCATAATTAAGTTATAATTTTTGGGTTATTATTTTAAGCGTGAAAAATGAAGGGCATAATGACCCTTCACCTTCATTTGTATTTAGTTTGTATTTATATTTCTCTTTTTTAAAATCAAAAATAAAAGTGCTTAAACAAATAAGCAAAATTGTTATTAATGACACATACAAGATTATTACTTTTATTTCTACTGTTACTACTTCCGTTTTATTCACAAAATCAATATAATTAGATTTGTAAAAGACTAATATGTCATGTAGTTTATTAATAAAGTTATATGACATGATAGGCAACGCTATAGTAAAAGTAGACAAGCAATACAGTTAAACTTAATTACAATACTTTCTTATCATGTAAAAAGATATACATGCTAGAGCAAGCTCAATAGTCACTAATGGTAACATCTCTTTATAATGCTCATTTGTAGCTAACTCCTGCAATACTAAGAAATTTGTAATCATTAATAGATATATAAGCAAATGAATTGGGCTCCAATTTTCCACGTATGCTATGATGTTCAGCATTAAACAAAATACTACAATTCCAACAACTAATAATAAGTCTGATGTAGAGCAATAATTTGTTGATATTAGTATATTTAATATACTAAGTAATATACCGCTAAACATCATTAGACTATTTATCAATCTTTTTGCCAATATCCTTGTCATTTTATTCTCCAATTCGATTATCTGTAATATTCAATACAGTTATTACTACTATCTACTTCCATTTTTTGGATACTCGAATCATTTAACATCGTTTGCATACCAACTTGTTGAGCCTCCTCATAAGTTGAATAACACATGTCATTTGTTTCTTCTTCTACTGGTTCTTGTACCGGAGTATCTGGAGCGGTAGTCTCGTTACTGTCTCCTGCATTTGAATTTGTGTTTTCATTTGTTGAAGTGCTCTGCTCCCTAACATCTGTTTTTTGTTGAGCCAAATTATATTGTGCTTGCTCCTGTGCTTGCTGCTTGGCCAACGCTTGTTCTTCTGCTTTTTTCTTATCAAGTTCAATTCTCTTCGATATTGTTTCATTTAACTGATTTAATCTATCATAAATGTCGTTTAAATCAGTTTTAAGCAACTTTAACTCTTTAAGTGATTTAGTTTCCACATTGGTATCTAAGGCACTATAATCAGCCTTTATCGACTTATAGGATGATGTTTCTTCATCAGTTAAATCCTTATCTGATATTTGATCTATCAATTTATCAATTTTCGTTTGAGTAGCCGAAATCTCTTTCTTAAGAATTCTAATTTGAATTTCAGTGTCAAGTTCATTTAATTCATTTAATATATCAGAATATTTTGAATTAATATCTTCAAGTTTAGTAAGTTTATACTCTTCACTTTCATCGTAATCGATATCATCGTAATCACTAGTTAATCCATCTAATTTAAGTTGTTCTTCATCAAGCAATGTATTTTTCCGTATACTAGTAAATTTGGACTCAATTGTCTTTTGGGTTTCTTTTATACTTGTTTTAAGTTCATCTTTTTCACTATCAAGTGGAGATGAGAAATTACTAGACTCTTGGCTAGACAAATATTTATTTGATAACTCTTCTAATTCTTGATTTGTAATAATATACTTATCTACTGGAATATCATTATCAATACATATTCTTCGATACTCTTTGAAGTTAGTTGCAAAATGAAAGATTAAAAGTGTTACAAATACTACAAACAGTACTTTAAACAACTTTATAGCTTTTACTTTATATTTAGATAGATCAAACTTTTTATTCTCTTTCAGCTTCATGTCCATGCGCTTGCTCCAATCTGTGTGCCAAACTACCTTTTAACAGTTTAGATGTAACTTCGGTATCTAATTTAGATAGCTCAGATTTTGTTTGTTCATGTTGCTTTTGAAGATTATCTGCTGTTAAACCAAAATTATAGGTAAGACTGAGTTTAGTACATAAACTAAATAATTCTAATTCTTTATTAAATACTTTATACTTATCTAAATCCGCCTTTAAATTCTCAACGTATCTATTTGATAGTTGGTTATATGACTTTTCATTATAACTACACAACTCATTAATGACTTCCGTTTTAAGTTTATCATTAATATTTAATGTTCCAGTCGGGAATTTTACTTCTATATCTACTGCAGTAGTGTAACTTGCCCTATCTACTGCTGATGGAATGTATTTATATTTAGCTGTATTTATTTCATACTCGCATTCGCTTGTTAAGTTTTTAAATAAATCATTTTCACTACTAGTATAAACTTCTACATTTCCCTTCAATACTCTTGCCCTGACAAAATCAATATCACCAAATAACAAGTTGATGCTACTAACAAAGTCGGCATCAATATCTTTGTACCGATGCGAATTCTTATTGATATCAATTAATAACTCTTTATTAAAAGTTTTAAATTTATTGTTCATAATCGCATTACTCCATTTCTAACTTAGAGCTAGGCAGATTTATTCCGCTTTTAACATTCACTTCTGGAACATTTTCAAATGCCTTCTCGTTAATATTTTTCACATCACCAAACTCGTTTTTGTCCAATATGAAATCCGTAATACTTTTTTCACTTTCAAATGATTTAAGTTTAGTAAAATCATCTTTTGTTAATACCGTACTTGTTTGGGTATATTCTTGTGCATTTTCAAATGAGGACTTAACAATTTCTAGTTTGTATTGAGTTCTATCTTCATTTGGCTTAACACCAATTATTTTAACATGTTCTTTTCCATATTCATTGTAGTCTAATAAACTGGAGTTTGGATTACTAATTTCTTCCATAAATTCATTTCCTTCGAAGTATGCTAAATCTCTAACATCGAACTTCCTGCTAAATAATGGTGAGTTCGATACACTTGTAGTACTCATTATGGAAAATGCAAGATTACCTCTTACTCGTTCCCCACCACAATATATAGCGGTTTGCCCTTCTTTAAATAGTAAGTTTCCATTTTCAGGTTCAAGGTAATCTTTTTTAAACTCTATTTTTCCGTAAAAATCTAATAACGTATTATCATATCCACTTTTTACTTTTTCTTGTAATTTTTCAATGTCTTTAGTTTGCCCTAAAATTAAGTAGCTGTTATATCCCATGATATCCTTTCCTTTCAACTGAAGGGTCATTATGACCCCTCTACTCATTTTTAATAATTAGTTTAGCTAAGTCTTTAGTCATCTCTTTAAGCTGCTGGACTTCTTCAAACATTGCTTCAACTAAATTTGTTACTTCTATATCACTCTTCTCTCCATTACCGATTTGTATTAAGTAACATATCTCTTCACTACTTTTACCTTCTACAATTCTAGAAGTAACAGGATCCATAGTTAGGTTTTTTCTTGTTTTTTCCATTTATTGTGCTCCTTATTAATATAGAAGGGTCATTATGACCCTTCTACTTTTTGCTATATTTACCAATTTCATCAAATCTTAAAGTTTGAAAATATGAAATATTATTTCTATAATACGCTTCAACACTAGGATCATTAATATAATCAGGCAGTCCAAATACCTCTGCCCCTTCTTTAGTTAAATGAATAAATGCAAGACTAGTATTTTCTCGTGGCCACATCTTATATATTTTATCACTTACAATCATGTAATGAGCTTCACCTTTTGGCATAGCAATTTCAGGTTTAAACTTGAATTGAAATAAACCAAGCGTTATTAATCTTTCAATATCCATTACATCAATCTCAAAGTTTGTTTCATATTTGTAATGAAATGTTGGAATTAAACCTCGAGCATAGATTTTATTAATCTCTACGTTTTCTACATCCTCGGTCTTCTTACCTTCGACAAAACTACAAATGTATTTACTCATCTTCTTAATTAACTCAATATCTTCATTGTCCAAATCATTATATATACGCCTTGTACGTTTACTCATAAACTTCGTTACTTGATTTTTATTTTTGTTGCTCATACTAATCTCCTTATTTTTATCATTTTACGGTAAAGTGACACCTTCACGTTTTAACCTGTCAGCAGTTATCTCAATACTTATTTTTGTTCGTTCACTCATTCCTTTACTAACTCGTGCGAATGCTTCTGCATCTTCCATACAAAGTTTTATGTTCTCCAAGTAAAATGGTGAGTAGTCATAAATGCCTGCTACGTCCTCTGTATACTCAGGTTTAGACATAATCTCATTCTCTTCATGCAAATACATATCATGTTTCTTTATTGTTTCTAATATGCTATTTGCTTTTATCATCTCACTTTGATTTGAGCCCGCAAACTTAATTGTCCACATCCCTATACCAACATGCTCTAGATATCTAATTACGCCATAATAGTATTTTCTTGATTTAATATAATCATCTGGGATATAGATTGTCGCATCAGTAATATTTTTATATTTAATTCCAAGAGTAGAATGCATTGCATCTTTAGTTCCTAAAATTAATTCATTATGATCACACTCTTTTAAACCGTGATCAATACACTCATGAAACACGTTTCCGTAGTAGTAGAAATATGTGGTAGGTTTATATAATTTCTTTAAAGAAGCGAATCTACTTTTTTTACCAAGTACGATATCTACACTAACTTCATCCCCATGTGCAATTATGCCTTTTTGATAACTTCTTTTCATCGTGGCAATATTAACCAGTTTAATACGTGTATTTTCTACTAGTATTACTACTGCTAATATAAATAGAGCTATTAAAAAATGATTATAGTATTGCTTAGATACATTTAACTCTAACATCTTTCCTAAAACATCTACAGATACACAAAGCGATATGAATGGAATTGTTGAATATATTACCTTTTTAAAAGGTACAAAAGCGTATAAATTAATCAAACACCAAAAAAACAATGGCAAAAACCAGACGCATGATATTGTCACTAATACGTCCTCAATTAAAACTGGGATTCCTAATATTTCTTGTGCACCTCCTTGTATACTAAACGCAATTCTTGGATTGATATACAAGAAGACTAACAACCAAACAAAAAAGATTGCAAGCACTCCTAAACATCCTTTAATTACTCTAATATGTTTGTTACTGTTAATAAAATCTTTAGGTACATCTTTGATTAATTCTTTCATATTAAAGTTCCATTTCTGTTACTTTATTTTGAATTACTTTTCCATCTTCGAATTTAACTGGTTTTGCATTTTCATAATGCAACTTACTAACTTCTTTTTCTTGCTTTAGATAATCTCCGTTTACTAAATAATTCATTCTGTCAAAATCATTATCAAATGAAGTTAATGTCGAATACTCTGTTTTATTTAGAATTGCAGAACTCTGAATGTATTTATTGTTTTCAGCAAGTGAGGGTTCTACAACTTCTACTTTATATTGACCTGCTTCAGTGTCAGCTTTAATCCCCATAATTTTCATATTACTTTCCACCTTTTCAATATCTTGTTTTGTTAATTTTAATGCACCTAAATGTTCACTCATTACTTTTACAAATTCTTCTAGTTCATACGTTTGATGTACTTGGTCATTTGTTATATACGGAGCACCATAATTTATTGTTATTAAATCATTGGAACTATTTTGAAATGTACCTATGTGTCTTTCGCCAAAACTTGGCTCAATACAAATTAGCCCGTCTCCCCATTTGTCAATTGCAAACCTTGGATATTCTCTTCCCACTTTCTCATTTAAAACTTTTACTGCTTCTTCACGTTTGCTCATCAAATTCTCCTTTACATGAAAAATAGAAGGGTCATAATGACCCCTCTACATTTTTCGATTTATTACTATGATAATCCCATATGTTGATTTTGCACACATTCCACATTTAAAAAGACTTTATCTTCTCGCTCATTTTCGCTTACCATTAATTTAACAGGGTTAAATTCACCAAGTTCCAGTAGTATACGCATCTCTTTTCCTGTTGCATATAAAATTGGTGTCTGCTTATATGCTTTAACATAAACACCAGCTTCACTATCATACGTGTATTTTTCATTTCCATTTTCATCTACATCTTGATACGACAATCTAAATGGTAATGTTTCGAATTTTCCACCTTTACCATCTAGCTCTACAATAGTATCAACTAGTCTAACATCCGCAATTTCAATTTCTCCATTATTATAATCCTCAAACTGTTTAGCAGTTGGTACCTTTTTAATAATCCCTTTATACATTTTCATTATTATTTCCTCCATTGTTTAACATCTACTTAACTTTAATCAGTAATTAACTTATCAATTGAAAGTTTATATACTTTTCGATTTTCTTCTTTTTCTGCAATAACACGTCCATACTTTGATAATAGTTTATGTCCTGCCTCAGATACGCCAGTAGCATAAATTGAGGCCTCTCTAGATATAGTACTAAAATAGTTAGCAACCTCTGTCATTAGCTCACTAATTACATCAGTATCACGATATATAGGGTCAACTATTACAACAAATAAGTTATATGTATTCGTATCTTCAGTTGTCCAGTAATCAAGCGAATCTAGTTTTCTCTCATTTTGGATAACATCTTCCTTTGACGATAGTTTCTCTTCATCTAACGGAGAGATGATTGCTAACCCCACTACACGTTTATCTTCGGCAATACTTAAACCCAACATATCTTTACGTGATACTGTGATTAGTTCCTTAGGAAATTTAGTATTTAGTTCTTTGTAATAGTCTAGTGGTTCTAGCCAGTTCCACTTACCCATTTCTTCACCCCATACTTTATCTTCTAAATACTTAATTTGTTTTAGCTTATTTGATACCTCATTACTTCTTCTAATATCTTTTTCTAGCATTTCGCCTCCTTACATGTGAAAAAAATTAGATCATTACTGACCTAACTTTCTATCATTGTATTAAATTGTGTTTTTTTAATATTATAAAAAGGAAAATTTGGTTCTCCATTCTCATCATCATACCCACAAATAGTATACTCATTTGTGCATTTTGTATTGATTTCTTCTGAAAATGATTTATAAACTTCCTCTAAATAATTATCAAATGTTTCTGTATCGACATTATCGATATCAAAAAGTTTACTTTTAAAATTTTTAGATTCCAAAAATCCATTATTATTTATGTAACTCACATATAAGAATCCTACAAAGTCATGAGACTCATTGTTTTGGTCTATTATACTAAGTTTATAGAAATCCGATATCGGTGATTCATCATATTTTTTGCTAATATCTGCACGCAAGTAACTTGGAATCAACTCTAAGTGACACTGTCTTTTTTTTTTGCAACCATTTATATCAGTTTCTGTGTATTTACGTATAATTCCTTCTTTAAGTAACTTAGCCTCAAGTTTTATATATTTACCTTCACCAATATTTATTGTAATATTTTTTGACTCATCAATTTTGTATATATTCCCATTTGATAAAGTAATCTCAATTTTACTGATTCCACCTTTATGATTACTTTTGATAGTATATTGAGGTATAAAGTTTTGAGGTATTTTGACTGGAACATTACCGATAAATTTATACACATCTTTGTTCAAAATGTATGAGTCAATTTCGTTAGAAACTATTTCAACATCATAATCTATGATGTGTACACTACTTAGGGTAAATAAAGAGGTTATAAGTGTTAGCAGCACTAGAACTGTCGTTAAATATACATTATCATTAATTTTTTTTAAATATTTTTTCATAATTAAATATATTATAACAATTACTAATGCAAATTTTATTAATAAAATTATATTCATTGCTCCCCTAAATTTATGAAGGGTCATTATGACCCTTCTAATTTTATTCCTTGTTTAGTTTTCTTTTACCAACTACCGCTCCAACTAACACAGCTGTCATAGCAACTACCACAGCATACATAACTGGGTCTCCACCTGTCATTGCTAATCGTTTAGCTTCATTTTCAATTTTAAATGACTGAACAATACCATCTTCAGTAACATCGAAGTTGACACATGTCGTCATACGGTAGTAACCAACTGGTGCAATCTGTTCACAAATTGAGTAGTTACCGTAACCAATAGTTGAAATATGTTCCTCAGTTGTACTTACCCAACTATCAACAACTTCTTCAGTATTACGGTCAATAATTTGTAAGTGGGCACCTGGAATTTCTTCACCTGTAGCAACATCAATCTTTTTAATATGAATTTCATTTGTAATTAATTCATTATCGATTTTAATATCTTGCTTAATGCCATCTTCAGTAACACTAAATCTAACTGCCTCTGCAAGTGGTAAGTAACCTTCTGGTGTTGCAGTTTCAGTAATGATGTAATTACCGTACTCTAAGTTAATAACATGAGCCTCTGTTGTACTTACCCAAGTATCTACAATAGTACCTGTTCCGTTATCTTCTAGTATATTAAGCTCGGCTCCTGGTAATTCTTCACCTGTTGCTAAATCAGTTTTTAAAATACTAACTTCATTCTCAATAACTTCATCAGTTAAATCAAACTCAATTGTATTTTCATATGTGTCGCTATCAATTGTAAACTCATATTCAGTGTCATCTAAAACATAACCCTCTGGTGCTTTAGTCTCTTTCATTATATAATCACCGAATGATAACATTTTACTTGTTGCTTCTCCGTTTTCATCTGTTGTTAATACATCTTCAACATCACCTTTTGAGTTATAGATTGTATATTCAGCATCTGCTAAAAGCACTGTATCATCATTTAAGTTACCAATTTCGTTACCTGACTTAGTAATATGAATGTTACCTAACTTCTCGATGTTCTCAATTGCTATACCATTGTTAATAAATACCATTTCATCTTGCTCACTAATTGTAAACTCAAATACATTGTCATTCATGAAATAGTTATCAGCTGGGTTATTTACTTCTTTAACAAAATAGTGTCCATATTTTAAATCTTCTGTTACTGCTAATCCACCATCATCTGTAGTAATTACATCTACTGGTTTAGATTCTTGTTTATCAAACTCACCATTGGTATTTAAATCTTGGTAGATAGCAAATTGTACTCCTGGCAATAATGTTTGACAATCTTTAATAGTATCTGGTCTTGCCATTTCTTTATCACAAAGTTTAGATCCAACTTTAATAAGTTGAGCCTTACCTGTAATTACCTCATTTTCGATATCACCAAGTTCAATTACTCCACCATCAACAATTGTTCCATCGTTTTTAATCTCAAATGGATATGAGTTAGTATTGATATTGTAACCCTCTGTTGGCTCAATTTCATGCATTACATAGTGACCTTCTGGAAGTCCAATACTAGTAACTTCTCCATTTTCATCACTTGTTTGCATATCAAGTAATTTATCTTCTCTATCTAACTGTCCATTTTCATTTAAATCAGTATAGAAACCAAATGTACTACCACTTAGTGGATATATTTCATCATCCTCATTATCAAAGTTCTCTGCAATTTTTGTAAAGTGTACTTTGTTTAAATAAAGTTTATTTAAAACATCATCTCCACCATTTAGCTTTACAATCACACCATCTTTTGTAATCGAGAAGTCTTGCTCAAAGTCCATTACATATTTACTTGGTGCTTTTGTTTCCTCAATATGGTAATCACCGTATTTAAACTCATCATTAGATGTTTTTAAAACACCGTTATTATTAGTTGTATAAACTTCATTGAAACTTGGATATGTTGTTGATGTTACTGTAAACTCGATATTTGCTAATACTTCTGGGTCTAGTTCAAATACTTCACCTAGTTTTTTAAGTTCAATACCACCACGAATAATGTCGTTTTCATAAGGCGTTGATGTTAAATCAGTAATTTTATCAGCTTCAATTTTAACATTATGTTCTGTACTATTTAACACATAACCTTTTGGCGCTTTTGTTTCCTTGATTTTGTAATCACCAATAGGTAATTCAAGTCCTACTGAAATAATACCACTTGAATTTGTAGTATAACTATCTACCTTACTACCTGCACTATCATAAAGCGTATACTCTGCACCACTTAATACAGCACCCGTCTCACTATCAACTTTTTTAATCTTAAACCCACCTAGTGGTCTTGCTTCTGTTTTGAATTTCATATATGCATAAACTGGGTCAGCCCCAACGTAAACTAAGTCTTGTCCACCATCGTAAAACTCACTTGTTCCACTTGCATATGGTTTGTGGTTAGTACTAAATGCAGATGAATAACTTAACTCTTCATTTGTTGTAGTTATTTTTACATTATCCTTACCTGCTGGATTAGATAACGTATAACCTTCAAATGATCCATACTTAGCAAATTTACTATCCCATACTCCATTTGTATCAGTTAGTGTTAATTCAAAATTATCTTTTGAAGCATTATACTTTAAAGTATGTTCTCTTGCTACTCCCTTTTTTCCCATAAAAGATGGAATAATTGTCCAGTCATCTAAGTCCTCTTCAATTGTATTAATTTCACTTCCATATTCACTTGAATTGTGAATTGTCCAACTATCTAAGAATGCTGGATTACCAGGCATTGGGTCTCCTAAAAGTGAACGTTCGTGCTCACTTAAGTAATCCCAAATAAGTAATTGTCCTGCAAACACATAATCATTATTCCCACTATCAGAATAGTGTTGCATACTACTTGAAATTACTCTACCTATATAGTTATGAGTTGTAGATGAGAACTTACTGTAGAGACTTCCACTTTCACCTGTTTCTGTTGCGCTTGAAAGTACATCAAGCCCTGGCTGAATACAGAAGATATAGTGACCATTAGCTTTATAGATTTCCCACTCACCGAACATTGTTGAGTTAATAACTGAGAAATCTTCATCAGCAGTTACTTTAGTAAGACTTACACCACGAACTTGTTTCAGTTGCTCTGGATTAAGTGTAATAAAGTTTTGTTCTTCTGCATTAGGATCTAATAACTTAGCTATTTCATTCATGCTCATGTTTGTTAAATCAATTACATCTTCTTCAGTATCTACTTCACTAATAGCCTCTGTAGTACTTGTTTTTTCTTCATTTATTGCTTCTCCTGTTTCACTTACTACTTCTATTTCTCCTACTGGCGGTGCATTAGCCTCAGCTTCAGACTTTTCTTCGTTTGTTGCTACCTGTTCACTAGTTGTCTCGCTTACGTCTTCTTCACTAGAAACCTCACTTACTTCACTTACTACTTCCTCTTCTTTTACTTCACTTACTTGCGAACTTTTCACTTCACTCGCAAGTTCTGTTGCTCCATATACTGGTTGTGCAAAAATACTACCAACCAGCATTAATAACATAAGCATATTTCCTAACTTATGTACTCCAATTCGCTCTTTCATTATTCTCCTATTTTTAAATTAATATTCTAACCTATATGGTGGCGATTTATTCTTCATTCTCACTTTAAACTCCCTTTAAACGCGAAAAAGGAAGATCAATTTCTTGACCTTCCTTTAATATATTATTTGTATCTTAATATCTCGTGTTCTGTATCCTATATAGTGACTATTCTTGAGGCTTCTAAAACCAAATTACTTCCCAAGTTCCTTGATCGCATGGTGCTGTTGAGAAACCAGAATAACCATTAGGGTTTTCACCATCTCCATCTGCAAAGAAATTTTCTCCAACTGCCCACGCCTCACTTTCAGAACTATAAGGACAAATGTTATCTGGCAAATCAGCACCGTTACCTGATGTTCCTCCGTCACTTCCTATACAAGCACTATTAAATCTTCCTTGTTCATCATAACAAGCATCTACACTATTATTTGATGAATTACTATTAGAGGCATTATCATTAGTGTTACTACTACTTGATGTATTCGAATTATTAGATGAATTCGAAGTGCTTGCGGTTGCTTGATTATTGCTATTACTAGTAGAGTACTCTGGTGTATCATAAGCAGTGTAATCATTGGTATAATCAACGGCTTGCTCCTGAGCAATAGCATTCGCTTCAGCCTGTGCTTTTTCCTCAGCTGCTCTATCTTTTACATCACCAAGTAGAGTACTGTAGTCTGACTTAACTGACTTATATGTTTTGTTAAGTTCACTTAATTCAGCTACTGTGTATACTTTTTCACTATCATAAGTTAACTTCTTATCTAAAGACTTTTTAGACTTATTTTCTTCATCTGTTAAGTCATAATCTTTAAGACTTGTTTTAGTCTTATTAATTGCTTTTTCATTAGTCTCAATTTGAGTAGTTAAATATCTAGTTCGGTACTCTGTTTTTAAGTTACTTAACTTTTTTGAAACTTCGCTATAATTAGTTTCCATTTCAATTAACTCATCTACTGTATATTCTTCATCTTTAGAATATATAGTAACTGGTTTTAAACTACCTAGCATTTTTGACTCTTCATCATTTAACTCATGTTCTGTTAAATATTTAGTTATATCACTAATTGATTTAGACGACTTCTCAATACTAGCAATTGCTGTTCCCTTACGAGTATCTATCGTTTGCTCTAACTCTTCTCTTGTTACTTTTGTAAGTTCACAATTTTCTTGACAATACTTTTCGTACTGTTCTAACCTTTCGTTACCTGACGCTTTAACTTGTGCTGCTACTGTTAAAAGTATTACTAAAATAATTGCTACTAAACTTATAATAAACTTCTTGTTTTTTAATATATTCATAACTTTCCTTTCACTCAAAGGGTCATAATGACCCTTCTACTCAAACCTTATAAACATATTATACAACTGTTTATTAAAGTTCGTTTTCTAATTTAACTTCTTCTTTTTTCATTGTTGCTGCTTCCAATCTTTTGGCTGACTCAATATCAGTAGATAATACTTTTAATTTTATTATATCCTTAGCAATGGCAAGTGATTTAGTGTCCATATAACAAATATCATTAATATTTACATCTGAATACCTATCTTTGCATGCTAATTTTAATAGTTGATTATGGCCACTTCCAAGACTACCCATTCCTACTCTAACATAGTTATCAATATCTTCTACGCTTAATAGTAATAGTTTAACTTCATCTGAATCAATTTTTGAGTTCCTTTCAAAGAATTGCTTTGTTCGATAGCCCGCTAATTTATACTCGTCAGGAGCACCAATCATGTTCTTCGTTATTGTTTGAAACATCAAAGTACTTTCACCAAGTTTAGATATGTTGTCATTAACTATAATGTTAAGACCAGTTTTCATAACCTCACTACTCTCTATTGATTTTAACCATTCACTGGTAATAGGTTCTTTCCCACAATATGCAGAATTACAAATCAAATCAAATTTTTCTATAGTACTCATTTCTTCTTGGCTATTGTTTACTTTATCAAATACACGATCAATTTCCTTTGTCGTATAATCCAACTTCATATTTAAATCAAGAATAATTGACTGTGCATTTTCTAATTTTTTTGTTAGGTTGTTTTCGAAAATACTTGATATTTCTTTACCAAATAAAGCATCACTACTATATTCAATTCGTTTATCTTCAATAATACTAATTGCTTTATCCAAAGCTTCGCATTCATATCCTGAGTTAATTTTAAGTTCTTCATCATAATACTCATCGTAGGACATTACCTCTTCTTGAAGTACTTCTCCATCCACATCTATATCTTCAGCATAAAATTGTTCCCAGTGATTGTAATCGGGAAAAGTAATCGCATTACACAGCCCATTGTTGTGGTACTCATAAAGTAATTTCGATGCGTCTTTAACTTCATTTAATAAGTCTAGATGTTTCTCTTCAATATTAAGTCTAATCTCACCTATTGGTGGTTGTAACTTATAAAAGTCATCTAATAATGATTGTTTTACACCTTTTTCATTCCAATAACTTGGCTCATTACCTTCTAGCATGCATTTTAGTAATTCAACTTGCTCCTCATTTTGACATCCTTCTTCTAAAAAAGTCTGAGCATTCGATAGTAATTCTGCCACTTCAATTTGTGGATTAAACCAATCAAGATTTCTAAAGCAAATTGTATTCTCTTCATTTAAGAATTTATAATCACTATATATATCTAGACCATCTGATTGATAATATATGATTTCACTCATTTCTGTATCATCTAGGAAACTTTCATAGTATGGACGAATAATTTCCACTGTTGCGTCATTTACAATTTGTTGAAAATCATCAGTAAAGGCTGTAATTTCAAATCCAAATAGGTTTGTTGTTGCAGCATCGTATTTATCCCATTTCATAACTTGATAAATAGGCGGTTCTAAAACTTGCAATACACAATCATAGCCATTCGGAATATCAGCAAATGTCAAATCTTTATATTTCGCATATTCATTTGCAATTTCCAATAGTTGCATTACATCCATCACATTTGTATCATCAATCTCTTTTGATTGAAAATCCGCAATAATACTGCCTAAATAACCAGCTATATTAATTTCTCCCGTTTGTATATTCGAGAAGTTATCGACAACGTATTTTAACTCTTGAAACCTAAAGCCACTATCTCCAGATAATCTTTTACCAATATTTGATAAGTGCATCAGTTCTGCTTCTACTGAGTTTTCAAACTTACTATCTAATAAGTCAATTCGATCAAGGATTTCCTCTTTTCTATCATCGGGTAAATCAACTTTATCGTGTGTAATCTCTAAGATATCTTTTGCGACACTCAAATAGTAACTGTCTGTCTTTACTCCGAGCATAATATCATTAAGTGCTGTATCTATTTGAATTGTATGTTCTCCATCACTGTTTAAACTTGGGGTAATAATCGCACTCTCTAAAAGTGGTATTCCTTCTAAACTAGTTCTAATATTATTAATTAACTTATCTACATTTTGATAATCTTTTAAAGCAACTGACTCAGTCTCTAATATTCTGTTGCGTTCTCGTAAAATGTCCATTCCATAATATTCTTTCATTAAATCAGTAATAGCAATTGACTCAAGGTCATTAAACTTAACTTCATCCATATTGTCTAAATAGAAATGACGTAAGTTCTGCATTAGCATCGGCTTATTGAAATGCTCTACATGTTTCATCACGCTTTCTAAACTAGATTGCATATCTAATGTTTGAGGATCTATAAATACTGGAACTTCACCTAGTTTTGACTCAATAATATTATAACCACTATAATCATAGCTACGCATAATATCTAATTTGTCTGTTCTTACAAAGCCATGACTTAACTCTCCATACCCATCAGGAATTAATTCATGTGAATTTACAATTTCTAAACCATTTTCTTGCATGTAAAACTCAACATCATCTCTCGATGTGCATTTTTGTATATTAGTCCAATGCTCAAGTATCTGAGAATTTACTTCAGGATTATATTTATCTAACCTAATTTTGTTTAACTCATGATTTTGACGTGATGTAAGATTAGTCTCATCAAGTTCCGTTTTATTAGTTAGGTATTCGATGATATCCATATCACCACTTAATAACTGATCATTTATAATTCTTTGAGCTAAGTCAAGAGTTTGGATAATCTTAGCATCCTCAGTTTTAATTCCTTTGCTTACTAACTTATTTACAATCATATCTTCTTGCAAACCTTCAACTACATGAGTTAAGTTACCTGTTACACTTTGCTCTAACTTATAAAGCCTAACTTCTCCTAGCCCTGTCGGCATGAAACTTAATCCTTCTTCAACTAAATTACCATATTCTATCAGTTCTTCAGTTAATTTCTTAAACTGCGGCAGTGAGAATAATTCTTGAATACTCATATTTTCTAGTATGTGTTTCATAAGTAACTCTTCTAGATTACCTAGTTCATCACTATCATATCTTCTAGTAATTTGAGTATCTCCATCATCTATTTCAATACGTGTTTTGAAATAACCTAAGCTAGGTGGATACTTTTCAGTATAGTACTTTAATTGCGAAAAGTATTCTACTACGTTATCTGGGGTAAGTTCTATCTTATCCCATTTACTCATAAACGGAGTTTCTGTTGACTCTTGAATAATTTTTTTCATAATTATTTTCTCCTAAAATTCTAGAAGGGTCATAATGACCCCTCTGTTTGTTTTTTATAGAAGGGTCATTATGACCCTTCTGTTTAGGTCAATTATTCAGTTTTCAACGGGCTACCTGATATGAATAAGTATTCAAACCAGCCTACACAGCAAAGAGCCGCAAAGTATTACAGTTTCTAATACCCACAGCAATAAGCCGCATAAGTTTTTACTACTTTTATATTTTTTCAACTTTAACTTTTAATACATTGGCAATAATCATTAGATTTTGCATATCTTTTTTTGTAACATCTAAGTCAAAATTATTTAATTGTTTTTGATTCGCATTATTCACTGTAGTCTTAACTTGTTTCAAGTCACATATAATCATGTCGATATCATGACTTATAGTTTGACATTTTATACTAGTTTCTTCTGTAATTTGTGCTTTCATGCTACTCCTCAATTCTCATTTTTAAAATGCTTCAATTGTTCTATTATCTTTAATTGCAGCATCAATATTTGTTTCAAACTCAGCAGTTAATGGCATTTCTAAGTCTTCTTCTGTAATTAATGCATTACCATAATCACAGACCATGACTTCCCCACTCCCATCAATCGACTCTTTACTTTTACAAGCTAACTTCTTCACTTCTTCTAAATAATATTTAATTGTCATAATTTTCTCCTAGTAGTTCACTTTTAAGTTGCATAATTTCTGTATACTTGTTTAATAGGTCATCTAAGTTTGTATTAAGTAAACACTCCTCATCAGTTAGTTCACTATTAGTTTCTTTATCAACTATTACATACTTATTATCTTCGTTTAGTTCAACTGTTGTATATTCAAAACCACTTATTAAATTGATGAATTCACTTTTCTTATAAAGTTTTTGGTAATCGATATTATTCTTCATCTTCAAACTCCAAATCATCATTCATTTTTAAATCAAGTTCAATTTGGTTCATTTCCATAAAGTAATCAACGATAACATTATAAACATGATCTGGAACACTGATATCTTTTGAGTTCTGTTCCATGTACTTACATAGACTATTAAACTTCTTTCTAAACTCCTCATCTGGGCTTTTGGGTTTATTCTTACTAGTACCTTTTGTTGCACGTTTTACCGTTGCTTCAGACACTCCGTATTCGTTGGCAATTAGTTTAGTAATATTTGCTTTTTTGTACTCTCCACTGCCTTGTTCTTTAAGTTTAGTGTACAACTCTTTCTTCTGAGTCATTTCAGTTGCTACATCATCTTTAGTTTTAACTCTTGATGAGTTTTCAGTTATAAGAAACAGTTGTTTTTCCTCGCTTGATTCAAAGTCCTCTACGAAAATAACCTCTACTTCTTTAAACTCATCTTCAGTTTCGGCCAAAAGTTTATGAGCTGCTAAGCGACGATGTCCTGATAGCACTTCCATATCTCGGGTAACTTTAATTGGATTTAAAAGACCATTTACACGAATTTCTTCTGCAAGTTCTGGGACTCCTCGGATTGAATAAAAGTTATCTTTTGACTCATGTAATTCAGTAATATCTACTTTTCGTACATTTACACGCTTACTAACTTCTGCATTTTGAATATTAATTTCTTTATTAGTCTCGCTTAAGTTTAGATTAAACATCCCCTTAGACATAATCCACCTCTTTAAATACTTCTATAAATTGTTCTTTACCTTTATTTTCTTTAGTATCGATATTAAACGTTTCTTTATTAATTGCTACATAGTTAGCTACTTTGTTTGTTAATACAACTCCTGGTAGTTCTTTTAATAGTTCAGCGTGTAAGGTGTCATACATCTCACCTGTCTTACCTGCATTTAAAAAGATACCTGCAATCTTAAGACTATTGTTAAATTCACTTTTTACATTTTGAATAAGTGATAATACCCCCTGCACTCCATCAATCGCATACTTATCCATGCTAATTGGTATAAATACTTCATCACTAGCAGTAAGTGAATTAGTTGCTAATAAGTCCTTAGTCGGTGCACTATCGATTAGGATATAATCATAATCACTATTGTTTCTTAGTTTGCTTGATAATCGTGTTGCTGGATTCTTACGAATCGCTTGTTGAAGCATTTCATTGTTACTTTCAGTGTGTTTATCATTACTAGGGATAATATCTAAGTTTGCATCTATTACTCTTTTTATATCTTCAATCATAAGTTTTTCATCTAGAAGTAAGTTATACACTGATAAATCATTATCGTATGGGTTGTATGCTTCGCCTAAGAAATTTCTACTTAAGTTAGCTTGTGGATCCATATCTATCAATAGTACTTTCTTTCCTTGCCCAGTTAAGTGTTCTGTTAAATATTTTGTTGTAGTTGTTTTTCCTACTCCACCTTTATTGTTGTAAATACTAATAATTTTTGTTCTCATCCTTATCTCCTTTGTATTTAAATATTTGTTAACCAATCTATTAATGTTGGTGTGAGAATAATCATCATAAGTCCAATTATTGCCATTCCAATCAACTTTAATAGCTCAAGGTCAAGTTCGGTAGTTTTTTCATTTTTCTCAATCTTTTTTGTTTCTTTGTTAAGTTTAGGTATTAAATCACTCGTTTTTTCTTTATTATGTGATAAAAGCATAATTAACACTCCTAATATCACAATACCGAATATTGAGCCATATAATTGTACACTGCGACTTGCCTCATTGGTAATTAACGTTAGTGCTTCAATTGTTACATTACCCTCTTTAATGTCTTTTATAACTACTATAGATATTAATGATATTATTAACAACATTGACCATTTCCAGCCCGCACTTTCTTTTTCTGTTTTCATCGTTTAATCCTCCCAGTTTTCTAGTTCATTTATTTTTCCTTGCTCATAGTCTGAATACGTATTTAGACTAACTGTAACCTGGCTTTCTACATCATCTCTTGCACTTGACTCATCACATATCTAGCATCATCTTAATTAAAAATAGATATATTAAAAAAAGACAAATAACTCGTAGTATATTTAAGGTGTACTTCATGTCCTCTCCCTATACACACATATATATTGTGTTATTATATATTCGAATTTTTGAGTTTTCAAACTCTATTTAGTTGTACATTAAATCTAAAATCTCGTTTTCATATTTAGAAACATCGTAAGGCGTGTTTATTCGCTGTTTATAGCGTTTTATCACATCTTCGGTGATGTTAACCACATTTAGATTATTAAGTCTAATAAGGCTATTTATAGCTCTTATTTTACGCATTCGATATTCTCCAATTTGCGAATAGAATATTTCTTTACGTTTAACTCTTACATATCTATCTTTAGATACTTTTAACTTTTTATCTGATACGATACCTTTATCATTATCATTCTCGTTGTTATCTGACTTATTATCCATTAGATAAAGTCTCATAGTTTCAAAATATTTTGCTAATAACGCCTTTGATTTGAAATTAAAATATCTTAACTTTTCTGTTACATAAATAGTCTTCTTACCTTTTACATCACCAGCTTTGTATTTTCCATTTTTCCAATCGTTTTTTACGATAACATCAACTACTTTACTATCTGGATAGAAGTATCTGTCAAATAATACAATTGTTACACAACTTTTACGTTTGTTTACAAATGCTACATATTCTAATACAAAACTATCACCAGTTATATATTTAATTACATCATTTACTAATTTTTTTAAATACTTTTCATTTTTAGTAAATTTAAAAGCAATCTCATATTTATAGTATTTGATATTCTTACGTCCATCTTTAAATGACTGTTCCACATCTTTTAGTCTGAAGTCATACTCCTGAAAGTAATCAAGGCAACATAGTTTATTTTTACTTTTTAAATAACTAATGTTAGTTTTTAGTACATCGTGAGTATAGATTAGATCAATAACTTCTTTAGTGTCATAAATAACATATTTTCTATTACGCATTATCATTCTCCATAAATTTATATAACCATTTGTTATATTCAACTCCAACTTTCATATCTTGGTATTCAGTTGATTTATCTTCAAATTTATATCTAGTTCTAATTTCTAATGCTGTTGGCATTTTCTCATACTCACTACGCTTGTCTTCTGGAATTTTATTTAATGCCTTTTGTTTGTTCTCAACACTTAAAACCCCTGCTTCAGCCAACCACTTAGCATACACTTTTGACGCTCTTGATAAATGATTCAAACTTGAATCAATGTATTTAATCACATTCATGCAATCAATAACTTTTAATCTTCTTCTCATTAGTTCAGAACGTAACATCGAATTAGAATAGTCTTTAGCATATGCTTGATTTAAGTTTTGCAATGTTTCTAATTCATTAGTATTAACTACTTCAGTTTTATTTTCGTTTGGCATACTCTTCTTTTATAACCACTTTCTATATATTAAGAAAATGGATACAAAAAAAGAGTACCTCGAAAGGTACTCTCCTGTGCTATTTAAAGTTTAAATGAGCGTTCATTAAGACTTTTTACTAAAAGTCAAACAGCGTTATCTCATCTCTGTTATAAAAAATAAATTATACCATTTATAACACAAATGGTACGCAAAATCGAATGGTTCGATTTTTAATTGGAGCGGATGAAGGGAATCGAACCCTCGTCATCAGAGTGGAAGTCTGAGGTAATAGCCACTATACCACATCCGCGTATTTATTTGTATTGGAGCGGATGAAGGGAATCGAACCCTCGTCATCAGAGTGGAAGTCTGAGGTAATAGCCACTATACCACATCCGCATATTTATTTGTAATGGAGCCAATCCGCTCCCTTAAATAGGAACTCATGACATACAGTTATTTATTTTTAAAATATTCAAACTGCACCTAACAGTGCCATTTTCTTACTTATATTATAACATTTTGCCAATCAGAAATGTCTATTTATTCAAAAGATATTTCCACTTTTTCATTCTCTTTTTTCACGTAAACTCTTTTAAAGTCTTCAGTCAGTCTTTCATAGTGTTTACGCTTCTCTTCAATCATTTCATAAAACTTACTACCTGGTATCTCATTTCGTGTATATACTTTTGCAACTTTTGTCACTTCCTCATCAAACTCAGAAAATTCATTATACTCAATATCTGATATACGTTTTCTAAGTGCTATATCTATATCATTTTGATTTACATATTTCTTCCTACCTTTTTCTTCAACAAAATAATACCAATACTCTTTTCCAGACTTTTTAACCGTTTTGTCATGCTTTGCCCTTTTTCCATTTATATAGACCTTGTTTTTATAATTATAAACATGCTTTCCATATTTCCTTACTCTACTTCGATTACCAAGCATTTCAATCATTTCCTCTGTTACTATTGCCCTTAACTCTGTACTTGGCTTATTTTCACTTTCAATAAATTGTTTTATTTGATTTTCATCTTCGTGTTCCAGATATTCACATAATATAATTCGTTTTCCCTCACCTGAGTTTACACGCCCCCTGTAAAGCTCTCTTGTTATAAATCTATATACATTTGCTTGTGAAATCTCTTTTCCTATTTCTTCCTTTATTCGTTGCACGACTTCGTATGCTGTTAAATTATAGATAACATAATATTCAAAAACTTTTTTAATAACTTCAATTTCCGAATTAATTGCTATCAAATAATGACTTTTATTTTTTCTATATCCATATGGAACAATATTCCCATGTGGATACTCACCTTGTTTAGCTTTTTGCACCAAGCCATCAACTGACCTTTCACCAATCTGTTCACTTTCAAGCTGTGCAACTATTCCCCTTAAATTAAATGCAAAACGTCCCATTGCCTTTTCCAAGTTAAAATCTTCAGTTACACTTATAAAATCTGTTCCATGTGTTAAGCATGTTAACATAACATGTTCATTATCCGCTTGATTACGACCTAACCTATCAACTTTTTTTATAATAAATTTATCTATGTTATCTTTTCGAACTTCCTCCAAGACTTTTTGTATCCCTGGACGCTCCAGTGTCTTACCACTAATTCCATCATCTTCAATGATCGTTACATTATCAATTTTATTATCTTTACAATAGTGCATTATTGTATCTACTTGTTCTGCAATTGAATATCCAATTGTTGCTTGCTCATCTGTACTAACACGTACATAACCTATTACTTGTTTCATAATCTCATCTCCTAAACTTTTTAGTGCATTAGCACCATTATATATTATAAAACATCATCAATAGGCTATCTGTTGACATTACGTTCTAATTAATGATATTATTAATATGATATAATTAATTTGTAATATTGTGAAAGAGTTACACAAAAAGGGTGCCTTTGCGGGGCACCCTTTCTTTATGGTCGGAGAGTAATATTGTGAAAGAGGTTCTTACTATTTAAACAATAGTAGCAACCTTAGAATATAGAATGCCAGGATAACTACTTTTGTAACCATCTCCAGTTTCTTATCCATTACTCTCCTATATCACAAAGATAACAATCAGCAATTGATTAAATTTACTGATTGTTAAATTTTATTAGTTATTGTTAAGTCTAAATTTTAATAATAATGCTACACTAATTATTGCAATTAAGTTAAAAGAAATCAATAATAACTTAGCTTGTTGTCCTGTAGCCATAATCGAACCTTCTTCACTTACAACTTCACTTGATTCTTCACTTACAACTCCGCTTGATTCTTCACTTGGTTCTTCTATATCTTGTCCACCACCAACTTCACTATCAACTTCACTGTCATTTTCGCTTGGAACAGTAGGCTCTTCAGTTTCTACTACTGGTAAAGTTACACTGGCACAATCAGTACTCTCTTCATCACATTCTGTAATTTCATTTGGGTCTTGATTATTATCTGTAGCAACATTTATTACTGACTCAATATCATCAGGGATACTATCACCTACAGTAAAGCTATATTTAATTTCAACTTTCTCTTGTGGTGCAATTTCTTCGATATATATACCTGTTTTTTTGCTTAAATCACCTATATAGTCATATCCTTTAACCATCTCTTCACCATCACGAGTAAGAACTACATCATCATTAAAAGTTAACCATGATAAAGGATTCATAACTAGCGAGTCTTTAACTTTAACACCAAATGCGATCTTGCCTGAATCAATTTCACTTGGATTAAATACTGTTAAGGTATATTCTAAAATATCACCTGGCTCGACTACATCATTGTTATTAGAGTCTACAACTGATTTATTAATTTCAGTTTCTGCACTTACATATGACTCCGTATAATCACATGTTTTACCATTTTCTTGAGGATAACCATCTTCAACGCAAACTTCTGTTGGATCTTCCGATGTATTTGTTACAATATTAATTATATTATCAACCTCTTCAGGTATTGAATCAACAATATCAATATTGTAAGCAATTTTTGTTGTTTCACCAGCGTTGATTTGGTCTAAAGTAAATGTTCCATCTGCTAAACTCCCTTTAAACCCTTTTTCACAACTAATAATATTAGAACATGTAATATTTATATTATTATCCCAAGTAAGGTATGAAGGGAGATTTTCTAACATACTATCTCTAACTGGAACATCATTAACATCAACAGTATTATTGTTTGTTACACTTATTTTATAAGTTAATTGATCACCTACGTTTACTGTACCATCAAGACCAAGTCCACTAACTGTTTTGTCAATGCTTAAGTCTGGTTCAGAAATAACTTCAGCACTGTCACAATCAACTTCATCTGCTGTATCCAAGTCACATAAACCTGTTGGATCTAACGATGTATCTGTTGCTGTATTCAGCAGTGCATTGCTAACGCCTGGCTGTAAATTAGTAAATGTTAGAGAGTATTTAATTTGCACTGTTTTATTTGCATCAATTTCATCAATTGAAAAAGTACCGTTAGTAATATCACCTCTATATGTTGGTTTTAATGATGAACCATCTGAATATGTTACTTCAAGATTACCATCCCAAATGATTTCACCTGATAAGTTTTCTAATAAGCTGTCTCTAACTGGTACATCATCGATATAAGTACTAGTCGGATTAGTTACATTAATTATATACTCATATTCCATATTATTTTTACCAATGATAGAATCAGTTTCTGTATTAGTTGTCGTATCCTTTATTGTTTTTGTCACAACTGTTGGGCGTGTAGCAACTTTAACATTGGACACTGCGCAACTAGATGTTCTTGCACTTCCACCACCTGAACCTATACATATTAAATCATTTGGGTCTTCTCCATTATCAGAAACAGCATTTCGAATTGTTGTCACATCATTCGGAATATTATTTGTTTTTACAACATATACAATATCAATGCTTTGATTAGGTTGTAGACTATGACCGAAAAGTCTCCATCTTCAAGTGAACCACTATATGGAACATCCGTATGAGTGTCAGTATCTTGAACTACTATATCTTTATATAATGTTAAATATGAAGGCATATCTTCTAACATTGTATCACGTACTGGAATATTTTCTAAAACTTCCGTTCCCTCGTTCACCAAATTTATATCATAAGTAATTGTATCTCCGCTGTAAACATAATCAAAACCAGCGCCACTCCAATAACTTCCATCACTTTTAGTTGCATAACCATCTTTACTAAGATATAAAGTTGAAGCCTCCCCTGCTTTAGTACTCGCTGAATATTTCGCTCTACTATCTTCGCTAATAGCTTTTGAAGCATTTTTAGTCTCCTCGTTTGTTGGGTGTGTAGGAGCATATGCAACATCAGTTGATTGCTCTGAAATTATTTCACTAGCATTTATATTCGTTATACTTGCTATCATAAAAGCTAACACTATTGCACCAATGCTTAATTTTTTATTTTTTATTTTTTTCATTCTTCCTCCATATATTTTTTTGAATCATCGTTAAATTATAAAGCAACTTATTAAAGATGACCTACATAATGATAACATTAAATAGTTGCCCTAAAAATATACAACAAAATATTCAAACAGCACTTAACAGTGCCATTTTCTTACTTATATTATAACATTTTGCCAATCAGAAATGTCTATTTATTCAAAAGATATTTCCACTTTTTCATTTCCTTTTTTCACGTTCACTCTTTTAAAGTCTTCAGTTAGTCTTTCATAGTGTTGACGCTTCTCTTCAATCATTTCATAAAACTTACTACCTGGTATCTCATTTCGTGTATACGCTTTTGCTACTTTTGTCACTTCCTCATCAAACTCAGAAAATTCATTATATTCAATGTCTGATATGCGTTTTCTAAGTGCTATATCTATATCATTTTGATTTACATATTTCTTCCTACCATTTTCTTCAACAAAATAATACCAATACTCTTTTCCAGACTTCTTAACCGTTTTGTCATGCTTTGCACGTTTTCCGTTTATATAGACCATATTCTTATACTTATAAACATGCTTCCCATATTTCCTTACTCTACTTCGATTACCAAGCATTTCAATCATTTCCTCTGTTACTATTGCCCTTAATTCAGTACTTGGCTTATTTTCACTTTCAATAAATTGTTTTATTTGTTCTTCATCTTCCTCTTCTAGGTACTCACATAATATAATTCGTTTTCCCTCACCTGAGTTTACACGCCCCCTGTAAAGTTCTCTTGTTATAAATCTATATACATTTGCTTGTGAAATCTCTTTTCCTATTTCTTCCTTTATTCGTTGCACGACTTCGTATGCTGTTAAATTATAGATAACATAATATTCAAAAACTTTTTTAATAACTTCAATTTCCGAATTAATTGCTATCAAATAATGACTTTTATTTTTTCTATATCCATATGGAACTATATTCCCATGTGGATACTCACCTTGTCTCGCTTTTTGCACCAAGCCATCAACTGACCTTTCACCAATCTGTTCACTTTCAAGCTGTGCAACTATTCCCCTTAAATTAAATGCAAAACGTCCCATTGCCTTTTCCAAGTTAAAGTCTTCTGTTACACTTATAAAATCTGTTCCATGTGTTAAGTATGTTAACATAACATGTTCGTTATCTGCTTGATTACGCCCTAATCTATCTACCTTTTTTATAATAAACTTATCTATGTTATCTTTTCGAACTTCCTCTAGGACTGTTTGTATCCCTGGACGCTCCAATGTTTTACCACTAATTCCATCATCTTCAATGATCGTAACATTATCAATTTTATTATCTTTACAATATCGCATTATTGTATCAACTTGCTCTGCAATCGAATATCCAATTGTTGCTTGCTCATCTGTACTAACACGTACATAACCTATTACTTGTTTCATAATCTCATCTCCTAAACTTTTTTAGTGCATTAGCACCATTATATATTATAAAACATCATCAATAGGCTATCTGTTGACATTACAATGTTATTGATGATATAATTAGTTTGTAATATTGTGAAAGAGTTACAGAAAAAGGGTGCCTTTGCGGGGCACCCTTTCTTTATGGTCGGAGAGTAATATTGTGAAAGAGGTACTTACTATTTAAACAATAGTAGTAACCTTAGAATATAGAATACCAGGATAACTACTTTTGTAGCCATCTCCAGTTTCTTATCCATTACTCTCCTAACATTTAGTCCTTACGGCTAATGCTAACATATTACCCTCCATAGTTTACTGTCATTACGGACAACAATATTATAGCATATATAAATTAAAAAATGAGCCTGCAATGGCTCATTTTTTGTTTCAACTGCTTATAAATTTTCATCATTTACCTTTCGCACTACAATTCCATATCGATTTCTTCATAAATATTATAGCACAACAGAATTTATCAAGTAACTACATATATTTCTCGTGCAAGGACTGAAATTCAATGTATTACTCCGAGTACTTCCTTTGGGATAAAACTTTATATGTATGGTATTGCAAAATCACTAGTGTTTGGTATTGGCATAAATGCAGTTTGTTCTGATAGTTTTTTTCCTAATAAATTATAAAAATCTTGTGAGTTAATCCATTCTTTATCATAATCAGGATTATTAAAAGATTCATTAATCTCGACGTAAATGAGCTCATTTTTCAATATTTCATGATAATCATTTTCTTTATACTCAGTTTGAATATTATAAATATTTAAAGAAGAACTTTCACTTGTAACCAATTGTTTTTGATATATTGCAAAAATTAAATATTCATTGTATTTATCGTTAAACCCCGGCGCTTGAAAATCTCTGTATACTCGCTTAACACACTCTCTATGTGACATGTGTCTTACTTCACTAAGTTCGCTTAAGCTTATTGAAAACTCTAATATTAAGTCGGCGAGGGCTAGTGGAATTTTATTCAAATCTGTGACAATATTAATCTTCTCCAATTCAGAGATTTTATTCGTAATTTCTTTGTCATAAAAATACTCTGCTTTTAATTTTATTAGTAAATTTTTATTTATTTGCTCAATATTAATGCAAGTTTTATTATTTATTGCAGAATAGTCTTTACATATAAAGTACTCAAATTTTTTCAGATAATATATATACATATAATTTGCATACATTTTTAAAATAGCATTTTTTGTTAAAACAAAATTTTGTTTATTTATATTCTTGTAGTTTGCAATTTTTTCTTCCTTAACTTGTAACTCTAGAATCTTTTTTTCTTCTATCCATTTTGATTTCTGCTCTTCACTTTCTTCTTCATATATTTCACGCTGATTTACTAACATTTGCTCATTAGATTTCCTAGTAAAGTAATATGTTCCAAATACAGCCAGAATAGTTGCTAACATACTAGTCCACATTTCGATATTTAGGTTTATCAATGAAAAGTTTAAAATATCTAACCAAAACGGTTGTTCATTATTCATTGATCTAAAATTTATTCCGTCAAGTATAAAAATAAATACAAGTAATAGTGCAATATATAATGTATTTTTATTATTTTTTTTCATACTACTCCCAAGTTTAACCTTATCCCTAAGTTCCTTCTTGACTATATTATAACAAAATGAACTAACACCTGTCAGTTCATTTTTGATATTATTAGTACTTAATTTTATATTTTAGGAGTCACCTTCCATGTTATTGGATCAAAGTCATATTTATTAAATAGCTCTTCGGCTGTAATAATTTTCACTTCACCGTTGCGAGTTTCCCTACTAAAATTGTAAACTCTGTAGATAAATGCCTGTTCACCATAAATTTCAAAAAAGTTTTTTTCGTTTCTGCTCATATAAAAAGGTGCATTTACTTCTCTTGTAGTTGTTTTAACTTCTATAAACCTAGTACTTCCATCAAAATTAATAGATGATATGTCATACCCAAGTCCATCTCCTTGTAATCGACTTAAATGTTGTACAATACTTTTACTATTTTCAACATTATTTTCAACAAGACGATCGATTTCGTACTCCATTACAAATTCCTCACCTTGGTCTCCGACTTCATCATTTCTATCTCGAATTTTATCCCAATCGACTTTTTTGGCTGTAAAATTTTTTCGCTGCTTCTTTCTCTTATCTACTTCATCACTTTCAATCACTGTTTTAGTTATAGGATTGACTAAAATGAATTTTGCTGGCTTAAAATTTTTATCAACAATATATCCTTCAGTATAATAATGTCTTTTTTCTTTTTGATGAGATACTACATTTCCAATTCGCTGTAATATTTTCATTTCTTTTCTTGTGGGCGATTCTTCTTTATCATCGGAGTCAAATGATAAAACTGTATTTAGCTTTTGTTTTACTTCTGTTATTGTTAATTCACCATAAACATCGAGTAGCGGTTTGATTGCTCTTTTGATTTGATTTTCTGTATGCATACTTACACCTCATAATTAGTTATCAATAAATGATTTACTTTTTTTTCATTCCTATTCATGAAACTTACTGAATACTCTTTTCCAAATTCATAATAATAAATGTTCTCATTATCTATATTATATAAACTTCTAATAAAACCTGTATCTTTTATAACCAACATCCATTTTGCATTAGTAGTATGTAAAAAGTTAGCAAGTCTTATTTGCTCACTACGACTAAATTCATTTCCATCATAAGTTGAAAATTCAGTGTCATATGGAGGATCTAAAAAAATATAGTCATTTTCAGTTAAATCATAACAATTTAAAAAGTTCTCAAAATCTTTATTGTGAATCTCTGTTTCTTGTAATCTTTGAATTAGTCTTTGTGACGTAATATAAAATAGTTTATCATCTAAATTTTTTCTGTTGTAACTCATCCCCCCATAAGGTACATTAAAGTTTCCATTAGCAGAAAATCTGAACATTGAAGAATAACAAAATTCTCTTATATAATAATATAACGCTGCATTTTCCATAAACATCTTATTTGCTCTATTTTTATTATACAGTTCTCGTATTGTTGCATAATAGCTTGATTTAAGAACCGTTTTGTATAATTGATTTATTTCAGCAGATGACTTTATGTAATTTTTCTCAATATAGTTTTTTTTCTTAGTTGACATTTTTTCAAAGTAAGACATCATATATCCCACTAACTCATGCTTAGTGATAAATTCAAGCTGCTGGACAAATTGTCTTATATTTCTTTTATTATAACTCTCTCCATAGTCATCAATTTTCTTCCACTCTTCATTAATCATTGATAACGTATTAAAAAATAATTGATCTTGCATTTGAATACTTAAGTATGTGTTTATTAGTTCAGGAGATTTATCATTAATATGGTAACTGTGAAAATTAGTCATTGAAAAATAAACTGCCCCTCCACCAACAAATGGTTCAAAATAACGGTTTACATTATCTGGGGTTGCAGGACATATATGTTTTAGTTCTCTAGTCTTCCCGCCTGGATATTTCATAAAAGGTTTTAGCATTTCACTCCTTTAAGACATGTATGCACTTATACATAACAATAGGTTTATTATATCATATTTAATAAAACAGACTTCATAATAATTTCACTAATTTGAAAAACAGCTTACAAGATAAGGCAGTATATCTTCAATATATTTGTGGTCATCAAAATAGTGATTAATCATAACTAAATCGCCTTTAGGCGAAAATCAAATCTTTGATTTGAAAAATAGAAACGTAGTTTCGTTCGCACGATTAGTGCGGGCAAAATATTTGACCACGAAGATGGCGGATATTTTGCCGACGAGTTTTTACGCACTCCACATCAAATACAAGAGCATATTTCTAATCCTGATGAAGGGTCATTATGACCCCTCAATTTTATTTACCAGGGTTCAGTCAAAATACAAGAGCATATTTCTAATCCTGATGAAGGGTCATTATGACCCCTCAATTTTATTTACCAGGGTTCAGTCAAAATACAAGAGCATATTTCTAATCCTGATGAAGGGTCATTATGACCCCTCAATTTTATTTACCAGGGTTCAGTCAAAATACAAGAGCATATTTCTAATCCTGATGAAGGGTCATTATGACCCCTCAATTTTATTTACCAGGGTTCAGTCAAAATACAAGAGCATATTTCTAATCCTGATGAAGGGTCATTATGACCCCTCAATTTTATTTACCAGGGTTCAGTCAAAATACAAGAGCATATTTCTAATCCTGATGAAGGGTCATTATGACCCCTCAATTTTATTTACCTGGGTTCAGTTAAAATACAAGAGCATATTTCTAATCCTGATGAAGGGTCATTATGACCCCTCAATTTTATTTACCTGGGTTCAGTTAAAATACAAGAGCATATTTCTAATCCTGATGAAGGGTCATTATGACCCCTCAATTTTATTTACCTGGGTTCAGTTAAAATACAAGAGCATATTTCTAATCCTGATGAAGGGTCATTATGACCCCTCAATTTTATTTACCTGGGTTCAGTTAAAATACAAGAGCATATTTCTAATCCTGATGAAGGGTCATTATGACCCCTCAATTTTATTTACCTGGGTTCAGTTAAAATACAAGAGCATATTTCTAATCCTGATGAAGGGTCATTATGACCCCTCAATTTTATTTACCTGGGTTCAGTTAAAATACAAGAGCATATTTCTAATCCTGATGAAGGGTCATTATGACCCCTCAATTTTATTTACCTGGGTTCAGTTAAAATACAACAGGATAAGAGGTTGCACACGAAACGTGTGAAATGGGAGATGTTTGCTGTGCAAACATTAGACTTTATCGAGGTTTTTCGGCTCAATTCGTTAACACACGTATTTGCTTATTACTATTAATAACTTTCTAACCACAACAGTTAACAAAATTTGTGCGCCGCATGCACAATATTTTGTGCACCACATGCACAGAATACTATTTTCCTCTTTATTTATCGACAAAACCACTTGTGCTCTCCATGCACAATTATTAGGATAAACTTTTTTGTGAAAAAATTATTGTTTCTCTCATGCACAAATCTGTGCATCGCATGCACAAAACCTTATTTTTCCCTTTATTTATCAGCAAAACACTTGTGCATCGCATGCACAATCGTCGTATTTTAATGCATTTTTTTAATTCACTTGTGCCTCGCATGCACACTTTAATTCTTTATCTTATAAGCAAATAAATGATATAATTCCCATGTCCTGCATGACATTAAAAGGCAAGGAGAGTAGTATGAGTATTAGCAAATTTGAAGTTAATATGTAAGGAGTGTAATTAAGAAACTGGAGACAACAAAAAATGTTGTCATAATAGTCTTCTATATTCTTAAGTTAATCTTTCTAATTTAGAATTTTAACTTTCCATCAATATTACTCTCCAAAGCATAAAGAAAGGGAGCCCTGGCAGGGGCTCCCTTTTTTTAATATTCCATCAATATTACATTTTAATTGTATCATAAAATTAAATTGAATTAGGTAATTTTACTTTTATTAGTAATTCAAATTTCTCCTCTTCAGTCATCTTGTCAATAATCTCATTTTTTATATATCCATATTGTTCAATAATCTCACTTGGTAATAATCTTTGAGGATTTCTTACAATTATCTGACCTTCTTTATATCCAAACTTTTTCTTAGCAATATATATTGGCCCTAGCTCACTTGGTTTACTCTGGTTAATAATTTCATTTACTAATTCATCAAAGTTACCTGGTGTTTCAATATCAAATTTAACACTTAACCTATTAGCAATATCTTTTAAAACATTTCTTTCTTTTGACTCAAGTTTATTTTTATAGTTACTTAGTTCTGACTCAAGTTCATTTTTCTTTATAGTAATCTCATTAATATCTTCTAGTAATTCTTGTTTCTGCTTTAATTCCTTCAACTCTAATTCTAGTTTTTCTTTAGCTTCAGTCTTTTGTTTATTTTCACTAAGTAGTTCTGTTATTCTTTCATCTACAGATTTGTCTTCAAGCGTCATTCGATTCTCGTTTAGTAATTTCGATACTTGAGATATAACATTAGATTCTTCGATATGTAATTCGTTTGCAATCATATCAATGTTATCTACTGTTGCAGGAATGCCTTTAAACTGTAGTTGTTGTTGAATTAGTCCTAACTCTTTTTCTGAATACTTATTTTGTTCAATATAAAGTCTTTTAACCTCGTTATTAATAACTGATTGTTTTGCAGTCTTATCATACTTCTTAATCAGTTCAGTGATTGTATTCACGTCTTTACTTCCATTTACTTCAGCAAATAAGTTTGCTACTTCATCTTCTGACACATTGGTAAGTAATTTTATTAAATCTGTTTCTAGTTCAGTATACTGAGGCTTAACGATACGTAGTTGATCAATCACATGTTCAATTGAGTTCATTGTTGGTTTAATTGATGATAATATTAAATTATTTTGTATACTATCAACTTCATCATTTGTTATTTGATACTTTTCCATAAGTAATGTTCTTTCTACATCAGTAAGCTCGCTATTTTCATTTTGTAATCTAATTGAGTTCATATATGAAATACGTTCATCGAGATCCGAAATGCTTTGTAATTTTACATAAAGTGGTGTAACTTCATCATTTGATACTTTTGTAAATTCATCTATTAACTTTAATTCGAACTCAGTAAAATTTGAGCACGCTTTATATTCTTCAACACTTTCTCTAATACTCTCAATCGAATTATATTCATTAGTAAATAATAAAAATAGTGCTGCCCCCTCGGAAATGTTATTCATAAATATTTGGCTTAAGTATTCTTTCTTTAAACTAGCATGCATATTGGCGTTATCTAACGTTTTAATAAGTTCACCATACTTACCTTGCATTCCATGTTTCTTTTGTAACTCATTAATGACTACAGTATCTAAATAATAACCATTCTCCTTAAAGTGTAACCTTTCAATTTGCACTAAGTCAGATATATTCTTAATTATATCTTCGTCTTTAACCTGAATATCTTTACCAAATTTAGCTCTTAGATGTTCACTTATCGATTTGACAACAATATCCTGATTTATCATTTTACTTACTTTTTCATTTTTTTCTATACGTTCCATAAGCGAGACAATATCTTCAGATTGTTGAAAATATAAATTAACATCACGCTCAGCTAAGTTGTAATCTTCTTTAAGTTTCTTATTTGCATAATCTATATATAGCGGACTAATGTTTGTATCTAGTTTTGCCTTTTGTTCTTGATACATATTATCTAATTCAACATATTTTTGATTATAATGTAGTGTCAGTTTATTATCAATATAGGCTTCCATATCAATTTTTTTGTCACCCGGTAAAATATCCGTAATTTTTTCAAAAAATGTTTTATCAAATAATCCTTTAAAGTTACTTTCTGTAATTAAGGCTTCATACATTCCATTACTTTTTTTATAAAATGCTTTTTCTCTAATATTAGTTTTTTCTGCAATTTCTTTTAGCTGCTTTTCATCTACTTCAATTGACCAATTATTTTTAGTTATATTATCTTTAATCGCTCTTATCATAGTTTCCTTCCATAAAAAAAAGAAGGGTCATTATGACCCTTCTGTTAAATAGTATAGTTTTTATTATTTTATTAAAGTGAAGACTTTTTTAACCTCCAATGTGAATATTCTTCAAAGCGTGGATCGCTTTTTTATTTACAAACATCTTGTTTGCATAACTTAATTATAGCAAAAGAACGCTTGAGGGAGCGTTCTTTTTTAAGTTTATTCATTATTATGAGTAGGTTGACCCACAGAGAGATATCTTGAGTCTCATAGGGGTGGAGAATGAGTCGCCACATCTTTATTATACACTAACCAAATAAGTTTGCGAGATTAATTTAATTCATCTTTAAATGTTTTTGAAACTTTAAATTTAACTGATTTACTTTCTGCAATCTGAATCTTTTCTTTAGTAGCAGGATTAATCCCTGTTCTTGCTTTGTTTAATTTTGGCTCAAAACTACCAAAACCTACAAAGTTTACTTTGTCCCCAGCTTTCACAGTTTCCATAATTTCTTGTAATGTTGCGTTTAACACTTCAGTTACATCTTTTTTACTCATTTCAGTACGTTCTGAAACTTTTTCAATAAATTGTGCTTTTGTCATACTGGACTCCTTTGTTTTAATATTCTAATTCTTGTGAATGCTTCCATATTGTACCATATGTTGCACGTGTTGACTCATATCCATTTCTAGCTATTGAAATACTATCTACAAAATTCATTTTCATATTACAAGCAAGCTTTTGTATTTCAGCCGCTAATTTAATATCATTATCAGATAGCTCTGAATATCCGCTTGGGTGATTATGTACCATGATAAAGTTCTTTTCATGATTTGATATTGGAACTTTCAATAAATCAACTGGATCAATTAAAACTGAATCTTTATGGCCTCGATAGATTATCTCATCATGAGTTATTTCCATCCTCAAGTTTAAAGTTGCAATAACCACAACTTCATTAGATTCATAGGCTAGATGTTTATATCTTTCGAATACTTCCTCAGGACTGTTTGCTCTTTCATGCTTTTTCTGTTCCAAGTCTATATACTTTTGAAGCACTTGTTCAATCGTCTTAGTTGATATTCTAGGATTAACATCTTTTTTCACTTCGTCTATTAGCCTCTGGCTTATTAGATTGGTTTTCATATGCTAAAATCACCTCTCTAACATCATCTAACTTAATATTTAGTTCTTTAGCTAAATCTATGATTTCTTGTTCACTCATTTATGTCTCCTTATAAATATTCTAGACCTTCATAAATCTCACGTTCTATTTTTTCAAATTCTCGCTCACGTCTAGTTTTGTGTCTTGTTGCCTTTATATGCAATTGTTTTGGCTTTGTGGCTATTTGTTCATACTTTGGCTTAACAGGCTCAAAATGTAGTTTAAACTGTTCAAAATACTCAGTTTTAAGTTGACGATATATTTCGTTTCTAGCAAATTTATCCATCTCTTCCATTTTATTCTCAAAGTATGCTGCCTTTTTACTATTACCATAAAGCCCCTTTTGATAGTTTTCAAACACGTGTAGTGCTGTTTTATACGTATTAAACTGTTCATTATGCTTTTTTGCAATACTACCAATTACTGATTTTAACTCTACTGATTCGATATCACCATAATATCTTGGTATATCTTCATCTTTGATTATACTAAATGCTTTTTTATACTGTTTATCTGTAATGTCAAAATGTGTATTCTTAACACTTTCACGTGTATCCTGGCGTACCTCTTCAACTTTTTTAAGTATTTCTTTATGAATTTCTTGAGTTGATGTATCATACTCAAATAAGATATTTTTCTTTATATCAAAAAACGATTTCTCATCCATATGAAAATCAGTGCTCATCTCCTCTTTTTCTACAAAGTCTAAATGAATATGTAAGTTATCTTGATCTGAGTGAAAACTAAAGTTATATAACATATTGCTTGGAACTAGATTATTCTGTCTAAAATAGTTATCAATAAATGGTGATAATGTTTCAAACATTTCTTTTTCACCTAACTTCTTTTGCTTTAACTCTTCACCCATTTCTTCACTAAATGAAATTACTGTTGACCCTAGCAAGTTTGCTGAATCAAACTTATCTAAAAAGGTTTTTGTTTCGTCACTTCCAAACTCTAATATTCCTTCACTTGTAAAAAATTCATTCATATCAATCCAGTTAGTAAAGTACTTGTCATGGTTACATCTTTTACCACTTGGCGTTTTAATTAGTTTTAAGTACTCTTGATATTCACTATGTTCTTCCTCTGGTTTATGTGTTATTCCAGTATTGTTATCATAAGCGAGTTTACCACTTAGTTTTGCTTCTGCTTTAGTTGGTAATCCACTCAATACTTCTAGTGCATTTTTCTTTTGGGCAATAGTATCATTGTCATACGCGAGTTTACCACTAAACGATACTTGCCTTCCATACTTAAGTGTCACTACATCTTTATCTGTATATTGGTGCATTACATTTACTTTTGGCGCAGCCATCTCCACCTCCATGTAAAAATGAAGGGTCATAATGACCCTTCACCTTCTAATCTATTTTCTTTTCCCAAAGTGTTATATTGTATGTATTCTCAAATTTCTTACTTTTTCTAAATTCAGTAGTTGCATATTTCTTTGCTGCAAAAGGTTATTTTCTCATTCTTCATAACCGGCACCGTTACGGCTCAAATCTTATTTAAGTCCACTTGACTGATCTCAAGCGGAGTGTAATTCACGAATAAGATACAAAGGAAGAGATATACTCCAATCCACCTTCCAAAAGTTTTGTTCCTAATAATGGCACCCTACAGAAATAGAATGTTCCACATTATTAATTTTAATATGATACTTTTGTAGCTTGATACAACCCTTTATGTAATAATAGGGATTTATTTAAATTTAATTGTAGACGTGGGTCCTTGTGCTTAAAGTTTACATAGCTTTTCTTTTTCTTATGATCATAATTTAAAAATCCAATATATCCACGTAAAAATAGTATATCTATCACATCAGTTGCTGTTTCCGTTACTTCACTATTAGAAAATTCCTTGTTATAATTTTCCTCAAACCACGAAAATTGAAATGATTTGTCATGATGTTGACTAATAGTTTGCTTTAATAATGTATCAAGCTTATCAATAATTTCTTCATTCATAAATCCAGTTAATTCATTTTTCAGCTCTTCATAGAAATAATCTTGTGAAAAATGCTTTAATACATTTTTGAATTCAATTATACTTAGTTTGGTATTTGTTGGGTATAATTCTCTAGTCAGCCTAATTAATTCAACAACATCTCGTGGTCTATACATAGAGCGTTCCAAAAAAAATTGGAACGAGTCAGATTTATCGATTACTTTCGGATAAATTTTATACCAACTTGAATTCATATTTTCTATTCTTTTCTCAAAAATACTCATTAATTGATCCGATTTAGTTTCAAACCAATCTAACTTAACGCCACAATCGCGTATAATTTTATTCATATCAGTATCATTTAACCTAGATACCATGTCATCTCTTAAAAAGAGAATGATTTTTGCTTTATTTTTTGATTTTCTTAATTTTATATTACATTCTGTAGTTGCATTAACTAAGCCACCAATAATATCTATCTCTGACTTATTGTATTTTAGAAGCCTATCTAAACCATCAAATGTAATAATGCAATATTCTGATTTGATATTCAAAAGTTCTGTTTCTATTAAATTGAGAACATTAGATACTGCAAGCTTTTTTATAGTATTTTCATTGCTATATTTCCCTTTTAGTGCTTTAAAGTTAAACTCAATTTCTCCAACTTTTACATTCGAAGCATTTTCAGTAATATCTGCAGTTTTTGAAAGTCCAAGTTGCTTAAACATTATATTCAAATTTTTATTATTAATTTTAGAGTGTTTATACAATTCAAAATAAATAATAACTTTCCAGAAATTTATATATTTAACAGCATCATTTATTTTATTATCATCATGTCGTTCCTGCAAAATTACATAATCGATTCCTGACAAATTTAAAGTGCAAACACTGGTATTTTCATCTTTAATTCTATACACATACGCAGTTTTACCAGTACCTTTCCTCCCAATTGCTATACAAGTTGGCTTATCGATATCTACCAATTTTTCATAATAATTTTTTATGTCTACAAACCATTCTGCAAATTCTTCTTTATTATACTCATACTCGCGTTCGGCATCAGTATACATTTCTGATAATTCATTAAATTTCACAACAAAACCTCCACCATTATTTACTTTCAAATAATATGATATCATATAGATTTAATCCTTTCCATAAAAAATGAAGGGTCATAATGACCCTTCACCTTTCAGTTTATTTCTTTTCCCAAAGTGTTATATTGTATGTATTCTCAAACTTCTTACTTTTTCTAAATTCAGTAGTTGCATATTTCTTATCTTCAGTTATCCAGAACGCAATCTTTTTAGTATTCGTTTCTTCATCTTTAATTATACCAATAAAGAATGGAGATAATGTACTCAGTGGTCGAACAACTTTAACTATGGTGTCATTATCATTGTGGAAATTAGAAATTGCTTTTGTTGTGTTTATTCGATAACAACTACCATCGTTCATTACTGCAAAATCACCACGTCTTAAATACTTCTTATTTATGCATTTAGCCATAGCACCCTTTCTTACTCAAGTTCCATTTCTCTATTTTTATAATTATAAGCAATCGAATAGTCAAACTCATCAATTGTTTGATAACATTTAAGTTCTTTCATCTCGTCTTGGAATTGCTTAAATAAATCATTTAGCTTGTTAAAATCACCTGTATCTGCAACTTGCAAAGCATCATAATAATCCAAATCATTACTACTATTAAGTAGCGGGATGACAATATCATTTTCTATGCATTGTTTCATCATAATCATTCTACCTACTCGTCCGTTACCATCAACAAATGGGTGAATCTTTTCAAAGTCATGATGAAATTTTACTATATCTTCAAATGTAGAAACTTCACGGGATAAAAGTTCATCCATAAGCCCTGGCACTTCATAGGGCTGTGCAACTTCAACTCGACCAACAGCATTAGGAAGTGTTTTATAAACTCCCGTAAGACCATTTAAACCTTGTCTTGTCCCACGTTTTAATAATTGATTCATTTCTCGAACGTATTGATGAGTTACAGGCTCTCCTAATGTTTTAATAGTAAAATCAAATAATTCATTTGAGTTTTTAGTTTCAATTACATCTTCATAGTCATGTTCTCCACTTACTGTATTGTGATTTAATAAACGTGTTAGTTCTATAAAATCAAAAGTAGATCCTTCGATTTTATTTGAGTGAAATAAAAGATTTGACTTTAGTTCTAAATAATTTGAGTCTTTTATTTCTTGTAAAAATTTCATTGTCTTAATGTCTATCATACCGCTCCTCTTGATATCTTTTAGCAAAACTTAATAAATACCTATATTTTAAACTAGCAAAATAAGTTATTTTATTCTTCGATACTATTATACAATGAATTAACTAGCTTTTTCTTTTATCTATTAATCACTATGCTCTCCTATTTCTACATTTGAATACTCATCAAGTTTCGCTTGTAATACATTTCGTTGCTCCAGTATATTTAATCCTGCTTCTAAATTTGCTAAATCTTCAGCACTTACATACCCCGCATTTTGAAGTTCATTTTCTAAATTAATTATCTCCACAGATAAATTATACTGCACTGCACTCATTATCTCATTATACATCACTTGTTTTTCACTAACAACTTGACTATTTGTATACGCTAGATAGTCTCCTGATGGAATTTCACTTTTAAAATACTCAATAATTTCATCTTGACTATTCTCATTATATTCAAGGTTATCAAGAATTTCAATTAATTTATCATGTTGGTCTTTAATACTTCCTTTAAACTCAGTTGCCGTATCAGTCTTTGTTAAGTCTTCAATTTCAAGTATTGGATCATTTTGATATTGATAAATAAAATACTTAACTTCTCTTTGCATTTCACGTCTTGATTTCCCTTCCTCTGTATAATCGCTTAAGTCTTCAAATCGCACAATGTTCACACTCATCTTAAGAGCATCCATAACTAGTGCTTTACCATTATACACAGCTAACCTAAAATATTCATTGGAATCAATGAGCTCTGTTGCATTATCTAAAGAATAATAATTTATTCCTTCTTCAATTGGTTCACTTATAAGTTCTTTACCTTCACTATCATATAACTTAAAAGTATTATCACCACTTATATATAGTGGATTGATTAGTGATTGATTAAATTGAAAATATAGTAAATCTTCCTCTGGATAATAGATTGGTTCATTGAAAATAAATTGAAAATCATCATTTGATAGCAACATATTAATATTCACATCATTCTCATTACTACTTGCTGCTATTTGTTTAACATGATAATTCCAACCTAGCATAGCAATCACCAACACTAGAATTATCAGTACATTTCTTTTATATTGTTTATACATTTAATTCCTTTCTTTATTCTTAAGTAACGGGTATAGATTTACTACACTGCTATCTGAAAGTGTACGATAACGAAATTCAATATGTAAATGCTCACCCGTTACATTACCACTACTACCTTGCACTCCTAAAATTGTATTTGCATCTACCCTATCACCAACTTTAACTTTTGTTTCACTCATATGCCCATATACGCTATATAAGTTCACACCGCCAAGATTGTGCATAACTACAACATGATTACCAAAACCATATCCACACGTAGAGCCTAAGTAACCTGACTTAGGGCAATCGTTATTTGATTCAATAACTACCCCACTTCCAACTGAATAGATAACTTTATCTGTTTGGTTAACTAAATCGTAACCAACATGACCTGAGTAGCAACCGATTTTACATGTTACTAAATATTCACCCTCAAAATAAGGTTTATATAATTCTCCTTCTTCGATTTCAATTGCCTCACCTGTACCAATATCTGTATCACAATTATCTAACTTTGATTTTACATGTGTTACATACTTATAATCTCCATAACATGCCTTTCCTTTAGTATCAATATTACAACTACTTGCATATGCTGGGTTCTTTTCAGTCATATAACTACTGAACTCATAAGCAATATCTTCTGAGTGAGTATATGAGTTCTCGCTTAGCCAGTATAAATATCCACTACCGAAATTATATGCTTGCAATATTAAGTCTTCAGACGTTTCCATATTCAGGTCATTAGCCAGTTTTATATTCTCACTATGTACCTTCATAGCTTGGTCTGTTGAAAGCTGAGGTGATGTTATACAACCTATTACACCACAATAACTTTCGCTGGATTGCCATGGGTCAGTTGCTAGTATTTCTTCATTCCCACCACTTTCTTGATAAAGTTGAGCAAGCAATAAATCCTCATATTCCATAGGTATAGTATATTTTCCCATTGCTTCTTCAAGGATTGAACTTTGAGATGTTATAGTTTCAGGCAAGTCTGCACTTGTACATAACTGGCCACTTTCCTCAGCCTCTTCAACTGCCCCCATTATTATCATTCCAAATACAATAATTAATGTTCCACCAATAATCATATTTGTACTTAACAAAGATAATAACACTTTGTTTTTAAATAACTTCTTCATACACCGCTAGACCTTTTAGTTTTTCTAAAGCAATTACTTTATCCTCTTCATCTAACTCTTTTAAAATATTATGATCAAACGTGTATAATAATCCTACATTTTCTAAAATTTCACGTTTATTAAAATGGAAGTCAATCGGTAAAATTTGTTTATCAATCTTAATCATTCCCTCACCGAATCTTGCACTAGCCAAATCAGTAAGTAATCTTTTAGATTTACCTGTAATTCTCTCAACCGAGTCCATATTAGGATTTTTTAAAAATACTATGTATTGCATTTGATCGAGTATTACATCTGGTATCTCATCTAAGAATTGTGATAATGCGGCAATCAGCGTATCAAATTTACGAGCTTCTTTAACAGAAGTATTAATGTATGCTACTGCAAATTTATTATTAAGCACCCTATGAAACTCATCATATATTACTGATAAAGTAATTGATGAATCATACATTTTTTGGTTAATAATATTAAAGATACAAAACAGTACTGGATCCAAAATACGCTCATTATCTTTAATTGATTCTAAACAGAAATTGATATACTTACTACTTAAGTCAATTGTTGTATACCCATTAAAGTATTCAGAGTATATATTATGTGAAAATTTATGAATGAACATTGTTATTGACTCATCAACATTTTTTTCTTTTAAGTAATCATAAAACTCCATCATAATTGGATAATCTTTAGCAGATGTGTCTTCTGTTAAATCGAATTTATTATAAAACTCTAGTAATTCATACGAAAGGGTACTTATGATTTGTTCTGTGCAACCATTTGCAGTACTGAAGAATGCTTCTAAGAAACTAATATGATTCTTAATTGGACTGCTTGTTGTCTTCCAATCTGTTACTTGAAGTGGATTTAACTTATGCCCTTTAGATATATCTAAGTTATAACCGCCGACTGATTTAAACAACCTCTTATAGTCACCTTGTACATCGACATTAATAATATCTCTTCCGTAGGAAATATCCTCAAGTATTTTCATTTTCGCAAATGTTGTTTTACCACTACCTGTTGCACCAGATATAAACATGTTAGCCTTCTGTCTATTAACGCTACTATCAATAAGCGTTGTATTAAGTGATACTAAACCTTTTTTTCCTATAAACTTAAGAAATCCATTATGATCAATTGATGTTGTATAGTCAAATAAACCACCATATACAAAGTCAGTCAAAATTAACTGTTTATAAGATGATGTATCTTTTATAAGCGACCATTCTTGAAGCATGTCTTTTTGAACAAATAATTCACTTGTAAACTTTAGATTTTCATATTTGTTTTGAAGTTCTTTTTCAATCTGCTCTAACTGACCCATGTCTGAAGACTCAATTTTTACAATTATTTTAAATCCACAAATTATATCTTCATCATTTTTAAGCATCTCTTGATAATGTCTTAAAACGTCAATTTCGCTTGCTTCTTCTCCTTCGACATTTGCTTTCTCAGTATTGTAGATACGTTGTCTAGATTCTTTAATAGACTCATTTAATACTTTTTTCATTTTATCATTATCATATTTACGATAAGATAACTTTACATCGATTGCTTCTTCCTGCATTAATTTTTCTATATAAAAGTTATTTTGAATTATTGATATGTCGGCTGTAGATAAATACTTTTGATAATAAACATCATCGTTATTAGTTCTTAACACAATATGGTCATTTTTTATTCTTAACTCTTGAATATCATTCAAATCACCGAGTATTACATTATCGATTATCTCAAAATCTGTTTTATCTGCATCTTCTACATTTAATATGCTGCCATTTCCTAAGTTATTTACAACTTCGCCATACTCTTTTGAAAACACAATATAGTAATATGGTACATTTGAATTTAATATTTTTTCATATTGCCCTAGTTGATATGATTTATATTCTTCTAGCAATTCATTATCTAGTGTATCGAAATCATAAAATTCTAATTGGTTGGAGTCGTGATACTTATAAATATGTACATTATCTATTGCATAGTAAAAACTATATAAGTGTGCAAAAAAGTGACTTTTTTCCTCTTCGTTATCAAACCACTTTGCAAATCGTGGAACTAGTTTTTTTACTATATATTCTTTTCCATTTTGAGTAATAACCACTTGTTTATTTTCATCAATAGTTATATCATACTTATCGAATTCCCCTTCATTTAAGGTTGCTTCTTTAAACGTAAACAACATATAAAATATTTTCTGAAACTGTATTTTTAAGACTGTTAATTTGTTTTGAAACTTTACTATTATCCTTTTAAAAGGATAAGTAATCTTATCCAATTTACTTTTACTACGCATGCACTTTTTGGGTTTATATTTGAATTTTTGTTTGATATAAATATCACGATCACGAAAATAATAAGTAACCGATTGAATATAATTAATATTATCAATTACTACCTTATACATTCGCTTGCCACTAAATGTATTAATTAAAGCTAGCCCAAGAAGGACTGCAATTGCAACTGCTATAATTCCACTTTCCAAAAACCAGATTGTTATCATAAATGGTAATGCAAAAATAGCAACTTCGACATATGTAAGACCTACAATTGTTTGCTGTTTAGTTACTTGTTTTGGTATTATCATCTTCTTCCCCTCCTTGAACTTTTACTTTTATTTTCTATATTAAATAATCTATCTTCATTTCTTTGTTTCGAGTAACTTTTAGGCGTATTATTACTCTTATTCTTTTTAGCACTTCCTTCAAATGGATTTGGTGTTTCAGTATTGTTAAACGGCTCTTGTGATGCTCGAGATTCATTTGGAGTAGAATTTCTTTCTTGATTAACTGTCGCACCACTCGGCTCTTTTTGATTAGATACTTCTAAATCACCACTTGAAGTTTGGATAGGAGCCTGACTTTCACCTTCCATGTGGCCACTAGCCGGATTACTACCTTCCGTTGATTGCTCCGCTCTAGCTTCGTTTACTTCTGCTTGCCTTATTTCCTGTTTTCCATTACCGTTTGATTTGTTTTCTCCAGTTAATTTTGACGAGTTAGCAAGGTTACTTTCTTGTTGAGATTGTTTTTCTTCTCCATCTTTTTGTTTAAGGGACTGGCTATTATTAGACTCATTTTGAGGAGTACCAGAATTTGCACTTGTTTCATTTGAAGTCGACTGCTGGTTCTCATTTTCACCAGCATTTTGTCCAGATAAGCTAGCCTTTATCTCATCACGCTTTTGACCACGATATTCACTGCTTGGTGTTTCTTTTTTCTTTTCTTCTTTACCTACTTTTGCCCCTTCACTTGCTCCTTCTTTTGCTCCTTTAAAACCGCCTTGCATTTTGTCTTTTGTTCCAGATTCATTACTCATTCCTTTTAGACTACCTGCAATACTTCCAAGTGTCATGTTAGCAGCAGTATTACTACCATTTTTTAGTGTATTTTTACCAAATTCGGACGCTTTGCGACCAATCATATCACCAGCGCTACCAAGTCTTCTTGCAAATTGATTACCTGCAACTGCAGCTGCCGTTTTTGAAATACCAGCATCAATACCAAATACTTTTTCAATTGTTGATGATCCATCTAGTATTGTCCATAAAACCGCTACATTTATAATGAAGAACATAAGTCCACTTTGGATAAAGTTAAATGCTAGTGAGTCATATACATCTAGCATAAATCCAACTATGTTCATGTATCCTTTAAGACATGCAACCATCAAAAATGCTGCTCCCATTTGACGTGCTAAGGAATTCCAGTAATTTTTGGCAAATGGAGCTGATGGTGATACCATTGATAATGCTGAGGCTCCAAGTCCTATAAGTCCAGATAATAATAACTCTACGCAATTTTTTGCAAGTAAAATACATGCAATAAGCAGCATTGCAAATAATACTGCTCCCATTATGACACCATATAATAGTGAAGGTTCATATCTAAATTCCCCTTTTTCTCTCACTACTTTACAGTCTGATGTTGTAGTGCACTTTTCTACATCTTCATCTAGTTTTTCTGTTATATCTATACTATCGATTTCTTCCCATGTTTCAAAGTTAGGATGATACTCTTCAGCTTCATAATCCTTCAGCGTATAATTAATTAAATCAATACCTATACCATAATCTGCAGTTTCATTTGACATTGAGTTCATAATACCGCCTCCAACATCTCCTACGGCCATTGAGAATATCGGAATGAAGAGTGCTACTCCTAAAAGTCCAAAAAATATTTTTTGAATTAACTTCGGAGTCTCTTTTGTATCTGTAAGAGTTGTATAGAGTAGTGCACAAGTTATGACTACTCCTGATAATATCTTTATCGTATCATCATACTGATGAAGCATATCAAGGTATTCATTATTTATAAAGTCAAAAGAACCAAAGGAATTGGTTAACTCTTCAATTCCTGTGATTCCATGTCCTATATCTCTATGTAATCCCCATTCCAAACTTTGCGCCCAATCTTTAACATCTTGAAACATATTAACCTAAAAACGCCTGTATAAGTCCAGGAACACAAGAAAGGCCGACCATTGATGCAATAACCCAGAATATATTATCTCTCGACCCTTGTTTTACTCGCTCTGGCCCTACTGCCATAAGTAAGAATAATATTATTAAACCAATAGAAAAGATTGCAGGTGCCCATGCTAGTAAGTTCTTTTGGGTATCTTCTAACACACTCTCAACTGACCCTGTTGATGTCATTATCGTATGTGACATATTTACTACTGTATTTTTTATTCCATCTGTGTTAAATTTAATTACATCTAAATTATTCATTATTTTCTCCTAAAAAAATGAAGGGTCATTATGACCCCTCACCTTACTTTCTATTTTTTGTGCAAGTTTCAAGTTGGCACTTGCAAGCCAAACTAGCTAAAGATTATTTCATCAAGGCTAGTGGTTTTATCTAAATCTTCCGATTTCACATACTCTAAGTCTTCAGCATATAAAAAACTTGGTCTAAGCCATTGTTTGGCCAAATCCATCCTTGACATTTGCACATATGCTTTAGCCATTGGATTTTTTCTAAGTTCCTCTGGAGACACTAAGTCTCGTTCTTCTTCAGCCATTGTTTTAGAGGCCTCTTTATAATCTTTTCCACTGAAAGATTCATGTATTTGAGTTGTCTTACCAAATAATTCACTAAAATACTTTAGGGTTTTATTATCATTTGATAGTAAGTACATCTTAATGTGCGCTTGATCTAAAATCGTATCTTTAGCTTGCTCACCATATATCTCTTCAAACTGGCCAATGTTTTGTACAATCATTGCAAACAGTACATTACGACCAAGTGATATCGTAAGCCAATTCGGAAAGCCATTTATCTTAGTTAAATTACCAAACTCTTCTAACAAATAGTATAGTCTTCGAGGCAGTTTACCATTAGGTTGCTTATCTGCAAAGCTAACCGCTTCGTAATACACCTGAGATATAAATGTAGATACAATACTGTGATACTTAGTGTCATAATCTGGTGCTATTAAATAAAATGCAACTGGTTTTTCCCCTTTGACAAATTCGTTAATTGATAAATCACTTGAACTTGTAATCTTATTAACGCTGTCTGCTCCATATATTTTTAGCGCTGTTTCAAACGTAATCTGAGTAGAACTAAATGTCTTATCACTAAGTTCACTTGGAAAGTATGACTTTGCGATATTATGTTCTGGGAAATTAGATAAAGCAGCTTTGTATTTAATTACGTTTTCAAAATCTACTGTAGTAATACGCAAGAGTTCCTTTTGCTTATAAAACAAATTGTAGATGTTAAATAATTCTCGTTTATTATTTACAAAACAATCTTCTAAAATAAAGTATGTAAGTGATACAAATAAGTGATTTGACATTTGAGTAAAGATAGCATTTTGCCCTTCTGTATCCATTGGATATAAAGGACCTGCTAAACGTATTAACTCATCTTCTACACGACTCATATCTATTTTTCGCATTTCAATTATTTCTCTTAGCGCTGTTCCATCACCTTCAGCAATTGGTATGCTACCTGGTGGAATTACTTTTTCTTTATCTCTTTTATCCTCAACATAAATATCATTCACTTTAAGTATCTGTTCATAGATATCATATACCTTTTCAAATGAATTAAACTTACCTGAGTCTTCGATATCAGTTAAATCAATTTTTATACACTCATATCCACCTTGTTGCATATGACCTGCGGTTTTCTTCCAAAGTTCACCTTTAGGGTCAGTAATCACAACTAGCGGCTTTTCCTTTTCATCTTTAAGCCTTGCAAAGTAAAGTAATTGTGGAATTAAGTAACATATTGTCTTACCACTTCTAGTTACTCCATTAATAATTAAGTGCATTGGATGAGTTACAATTTGAGTAAAGTTTGTATACACAATACCTGGCAGTTTATTGAACTTGATATTATGCAAACTATTTTGAAAGAGTCTTGCTTTAATAAGCTGCTCTGCTGTTTTATCAATTACTACATCTTTTGAATATACCCAGTTCTCGACCCATTCTCTTGTCAAAAGTTTCTCGAAATTAAAAAAAGGCCTCCATTTAATCGGGAGACCTAATATTGATATTTCTTGATATTCACCAACAAGAAAACCGCCGTGGTATTCTCGTCCTTCTTTAACACTTAAAAATTCACGCTTGATTTCTTTCTTAGTTGCAAATCTCGCTTTACCTTTTGAATATGTATTTTTTGTAAGTGTAAGTAATCGCATTTTAAGCCTATAATACTTACCTCTTAACATAAGTCTAAGTCCGAATAACAGCATTGCTGTTATCCCTAGTTTAAATAACACTAGCTGGATAGTTGCATTTTTAAAGTAGAAGTCTGAAATAACACTTAAAACTTTACCAATAAATACCATTATCTCAGTTGGAAAGATTATAAATAACAGCACTATAGCAAAATAAAATATCATTAACCAAATTTTTATTTTCTTCTCTTGTGTCATTATAATCCTAACTCGCTATATTCTACCTGACGTTTATACGGTTCACTTCTTTCTAAACTTCCAGATTCATAATTGATTTTTAAATCACTCAATTTATGTTCATTTTCTGTTATAATGCCGTCATTATCTAAATCGTATATTTTAGTAATATGATCAACTTTATCAATATCAATACCGATAATACTTTTACTATCATCGCCATAGTGTTTTATAAGTAGTGCACTTTTCACTTCATCTACATCAAGCTTTAATTCATCTTCGATGATACTCAGCATATTTTCCTGGCTTAAGATATATAACATGTCATATGGTATATCTGGAATTGTCTTGGCCATGCACATACCTTTGAATTCACTATAGTCTGAAATACCTGTTATATATGTGTCTTTACTTTCCAAGTGTCTAATGACTGTGTACATATTCTTTTCAAAGAAGTTACTTGCAAACATCTCTCCCTTAATTTCCTCTTTGTAATTACTTTGTAGTTTATGTCCACTAAAGTGATCTATTAAACTGTCATTTAATTTTACTTTTGCATAGTTCATAATTTTCTCCTAAATTTATAGAAGGGTCATTATGACCCCTCATTTTTATATTCATAGTTATAAACTTCTCCATTTATCCCAAATGTAACTTTATAACTATTTGGAATCATTGTAAAATCGTTAGGGTAGTTTATATAAGCTTTAAAATTACTTGCTCCTCCACCCTTACGTATTAGTTTTTCCATTTGATATTGCTGTCCTTCTTGATTTAAATAGCTATCTTGTGGTGTGATATTATAACTGTTACTAACTCCTCCAAGACTGTCTGCAATAACATGTCCTTCATCTAAGTTGACATCTTCAGTACCTTTTACTTTGGCTTCATCCGGGCAATAACGACCACCACTTGTTACATCTTCTAATTCATCGTTTTGTAAGATTATCTCATCTGCTTCCACATAGACAAGTTGCCTAGTTGAATTGGTGTATGCCAAGTACTCACGCTCTGCATAACTACTATCAAATCCTATATCTACTTTGCTATTTGCTTTACGTTTTCCACTTAGATCACAACTATCAACATCTAATTTTTCATACTCTACATCGCTGGATAATATATTATCAACTTTCCGCTCTTTAATAAGTTCGGGTATTTGTCGTATTCCGACGATAATTAATGCTACTACCAAAACTAACTGTAATATTTTTAAAAACATTCTATTCTTAAACTTTCCTTCAAATAGTTTCATTATAAATCAAGTTCACTTTCTAAATGGGGGGCAGTAATGCGATACTCATTTATTGGATATTCGGTTTTAGTATCCATGAGTCTATCTATTTCCTGACTTCCTTCAAAGGTTATTGCTTTTTGTATGTTATATTTATTGTTGTCTATCTCTACAAAAAACGTAGTACTTTTAAGCTCGGTAGTCACTTCACTTTTATTTACAACACTAAAATTATAGTTACCACTCATTACTGCGATTTTGCTTGTGTCTAGCAATTCTTCTTTGTCATACTCTTCCATTAGCCAAATTACATGAGACTTAACCATCTCAAAATCAATTTCCTGGTTATCGCTTGCATGAGTTCCTTTTATAATTTCTTCAAGGCAATCATCCATTAAATTCCACTTAAAATTATTGTAATCATCATAATCACCTGATAGTATTTCACCACTTGCAGTTACATGGATAAGTTCTTCCTCAGCAAGAACTTGCTTTAATTCCTCTCTTGCTTCTTTTGATAGTTTAGTTGTATCAAAATCACTCATCTTTAAATCCTGAGTCTCTTCCCATATCCAATCTTTACCCATTCCATTAAAGAAATCATCATAATCATGCTCAAAGATATTTTCTGAGACTTCACTTTTATTTTCTTCTATAAATGCTTGTATTTGCTTGTTGGTTGGATTATACTCGGGTATTAAATCTTTAGATATATATACATCTAAAAGTTCTGTTTCTATATAATCATAATAATGATCATCTACTATACTGTAGTAATCTGTTTTAACAAACTTATTATATGCCATGTTTAAAAATGACATTTGATTGCTTTCAGACAACTCAACAAATTTATCATTATACATTAGCTTATCTAATGCTGAGGCCTTTTGTATATCCTCATAATGTTTTTGGTAAAAATCGTTTAATTCTTTAATATTCATTGTTTCTTGCATATTTCTCCTAACTTTATATTTGCATAATTAAGTTATAATTTTTTGGTTATTATTTTAAGCGTGAAAAATAAAGGGTCATAATGAGCCTTCACCTTCATTTGTATTTTGATGCATCATTTTTTCATCATACCTACTACCTTTCCTCGACTACCATCGCATTTAGTGACATTGCACTAGATGTCTATATACATATAGCGATATACATGCAAAAACCAATTCAATATCTACTAAATATATTGTTTCTTTATAGTGTCCATTTACCGCTAATACCAGCAATATCAAAATATTTATAATCATTAATAGATATACGAACAAACGAATGGGATTATTGTTTTTCACATATGCTATTATGCTCATCGTTAAACAAGCTAATACGCTCTCCACAACTAACAATAATACAGCTGTGGAGCAATAATTTGCAGAGACTAATGTTGTTAGCATACTCAACAGTATACTACTATATATAATTAAGCTATTTACCAACCTTCTTATCATTTTATCCTTCTTTTTAATTATCTGTAATATTCAATACAGTTATTACTACTATTTACTTCCATCTTTTGGATACTCGAATCATTTAACATCGTTTGCATTCCAACTTGTTGAGCCTCCTCATAAGTTGAATAACACATGTCATTTGTTTCTTCTTCTACTGGTTCTTCTACCGGAGTATTTTTCTCAGTTGTCTCATTAGTATTTTCAGTTTTTGAATTACTATTATCACTCGATGAAGTTATTTGCTCTTGAGTTTCATTTTCTTGTTGCTCCAAATTAGCTTGCACTTGCGCATCAGCTTGCTGCTTAGCCAACGCTTGCTCTTCTACTTTTTTCTTATCAAGTTCGATTCTCTTAGATATTGTTTCATCCAGCTTATTTAATCTGTCATAGATATCATTTAAATCAGCTTTAAGCAGCTTTAACTCTTTAAGTGATAAAGTTACTACATTTGTATCTAAGGCATCATAATCAGCCTTTATCGACTTATATGATGACGTTTCCTCGCTAGTTATGTCCTCATCTGCTATTTGCTCAATCAATTTATCAATTTTCCTTTGAGTAGCCGAAATCTCTTTCTTAAGAATTCTAATTTGAATTTCAGAGTCAAGTTCATTTAATTCACTTAGTAAAGCAGAATATTTTGAATTAATATCTTCAAGTTTAGTAAGTTTATATTCTTCACTTTCATCGTAATCGATATCATCGTAATCACTAGTTAACTCATCCAATTTAACTTGTTCATCATCAAGCAATGTGTTTTTCTGTATACTAGTAAACTTGGACTCAATTGTCTTTTGAATTTCATTAATACTTGTTTTAAGTTCGTCTTTTTCACTATCAAGTGGAGATGAGAAATTACTAGACTCCTGACTAGACAAATATTTATTTGATAATTCTTCTAATTCTTGATTTGTAATAATATACTTATCTACCGGAATATCATTATCTATACATATTCTTCGATACTCTTTGAAATTAGTAGCAAAATGAAAGATTAAAAGTGTTATAAATACTGTCAGTAGTACTTTAAACAGCTTTATAACTTTTACTTTATACTTAGATAGATCTAACTTCTTATTCTCTTTCAGCTTCATGTCCATGCGTTCGCTCCAGTCTGTGTACCAAACTTCCTTTTAATAGTTTAGATGTAACTTCGGTATCTAATTTAGATAACTCAGATTTTGTTTGTTCATGTTGCTTTTGAAGATTATCTGCTGTTAAACCAAAATTATAAGTAAGACTGAGTTTTGTACATAAACTAAGTAGTTCTAACTCTTTATTAAATACTTTATATTTATCTAAATCAGTCTTTAAATTCTCAACATATCTATTTGATAGTTGATTATATGACTTCTCATTATAAGTACACAATTCATTAATTACCTCTGTTTTAAGTTCATCGTTAATATTTAATGTTCCAGTCGGGAATTTAACTTCTATATCTACTGCAGTAGTGTAACTTGCCCTATCTACTGCTGATGGAATGTATTTATGTTTAGCAGTATTTATTTCATACTCGCATTCGCTTGTTAAGTTTTTAAATAAATCAAATTCACTATTTGTATAAACTTCCACATTTCCATTCGATACTCTTGCCCTGACAAAATCGATATCACCAAATAACAAGTTGATGCTGCTAACAAAGTCAGCATCGATATCCTTATAACGATGCGAATTCTTATTGATATCAATTAATAACTCTTTATTAAAAGTTTTAAATTTATTATTCATAATTAGGTTACTCCATTTCTAACTTTGAACCAGGCAGAGTTACCCCGTTTTTAATATTCACTTCCGAAACATTTTTAAAATAGTTTTCACTAATACTTTTCATTTCACCAAAGTCACATTCACTTAATAAGAAGTTGGTAATATCTTTGTCGCTTTCAATTGATTTAAGTTTAATAAAATCATCTTTTGTTAATACTACACTTGTTTGTGTATATTCTTGGGCATTTTCAAATGATGACATTGCAAGTTCTAATTTATATTGGCTTCTCTCTTCATTTGACTTAACGCCAACTATTCTTACGTGATCTTTACCATACTGATTGTAGTTAAGTAAGTTCGATACTGGATTACTAATTTCATTCATATATTCATTTCCTTTAAAGTGTGCCAAATCTCTAACTTCAAACTTTCTACTGAACAATGGTGATTTCGATACATTCGTTGCACTCAATATAGAAAATGCAAGGTTCCCTCTTGCTCGTTCTCCACCACAATATATAGCTGTTTGGCCTTCTTTAAAAATTAACTTTCCGCTTTCTGGTTCAAGGTAGTCTTTTTTAAACTCTATTTTTCCGTAAAAATCCAATAATGTATTGTCATATCCACTTTTTACTTTTTCTTGTAATTTTTCAATGTCTTTAGTTTGACCTAAAATTAAATAACTGTTATATCCCATGATATCATTCCCTTTCTTTCAAAGGGTCATAATGACCCCTCTATTCATTTTTAATAATTAATTTAGCTAAGTCTTTAGTCATTTCTTTAAGTTCTTGCACTTCTTCAAACATTGCCTCCACTAAATTTGTTACTTCTAAATCACTTTTTTCACCATTACCAATTTGTATTAAGTAACATATCTCTTCACTACTTTTACCTTCTACAATTCTAGAGGTTACAGGATCCATAGTTAGGTTTTTTCTTGTTTTTTCCATTTTAACAGCTCCTTATAAACACAGAGGGGTCATTATGACCCTTCCACTACAAATTAGATTTTTCTTATTTCATCAAATTTTAGTGTCGGAAAATATGAAATACTGTTTCGGTAATACTTTTCAACATTAGGGTCATACACAAAATTAGTTAATTCAAATATTTCTCTACCTTCTTTAGTTAAATGAACAAATGCAAGTTTTGTATTTTCTCGTGGACAGACTTGATAAGCCTTATCACTTACAACCATATAATGTATTGTATCCTTTGGCAAATAAAGCTCAAACTGAAACTTAAATTGAAATAAACCAAGTGCTATTAATCGTTCTATATCATCAACACCTATCTCAAAATCAGTTTGGTGTTTATAGTAAAATGTTGGGACTAAACCACGAGCATAAATTGTAATATGTTCTACCTTTTCAGATTGTTCAATTATATCCTCATCAACAAAACTACAAATGTACTTACTCATTCTTTTAATTAGCTCAATATCTTCATTGTCCAAATCATTGTATATACGCCTTGTACGTTTACTCATAAACTTCGTTACTTGATTTTTATTTTTGTTGCTCATGCTAATCTCCTTATTTTCTACCATTTTACGGTAAAGTGACACCTTCACTTTTTAACCTTTCAGCGGATATCTCAATACTCATTTTTGTTCGCTCACTCATTCCTTTACTAACTCGTGCGAATGCTTCTGCATCTTCCATACAAAGTTTTATGTTCTCCAAGTAAAATGGTGAGTAGTCATAAATGCCTGCTACGTCCTCTGTATACTCAGGTTTAGACATAATCTCATTCTCTTCATGCAAATACATATCATGTTTCTTTATTGTTTCTAATATGCTATTTGCTTTTATCATCTCACTTTGATTTGAGCCCGCAAACTTAATTGTCCACATCCCTATACCAACATGCTCTAGATATCTAATTACGCCATAATAGTATTTTCTTGATTTAATATAATCATCTGGGATATAGATTGTCGCATCAGTAATATTTTTATATTTAATTCCAAGAGTAGAATGCATTGCATCTTTAGTTCCTAAAATTAATTCATTATGATCACACTCTTTTAAACCGTGATCAATACACTCATGAAACACGTTTCCGTAGTAGTAGAAATATGTGGTAGGTTTATATAATTTCTTTAAAGAAGCGAATCTACTTTTTTTACCAAGTACGATATCTACACTAACTTCATCCCCATGTGCAATTATGCCTTTTTGATAACTTCTTTTCATCGTGGCAATATTAACCAGTTTAATACGTGTATTTTCTACTAGTATTACTACTGCTAATATAAATAGAGCTATTAAAAAATGATTATAGTATTGCTTAGATACATTTAACTCTAACATCTTTCCTAAAACATCTACAGATACACAAAGCGATATGAATGGAATTGTTGAATATATTACCTTTTTAAAAGGTACAAAAGCGTATAAATTAATCAAACACCAAAAAAACAATGGCAAAAACCAGACGCATGATATTGTCACTAATACGTCCTCAATTAAAACTGGGATTCCTAATATTTCTTGTGCACCTCCTTGTATACTAAACGCAATTCTTGGATTGATATACAAGAAGACTAACAACCAAACAAAAAAGATTGCAAGCACTCCTAAACATCCTTTAATTACTCTAATATGTTTGTTACTGTTAATAAAATCTTTAGGTACATCTTTGATTAATTCTTTCATATTAAAGTTCCATTTCTGTTACTTTATTTTGAATTACTTTTCCATCTTCGAATTTAACTGGTTTTGCATTTTCATAATGCAACTTACTAACTTCTTTTTCTTGCTTTAGATAATCTCCGTTTACTAAATAATTCATTCTGTCAAAATCATTATCAAATGAAGTTAATGTCGAATACTCTGTTTTATTTAGAATTGCAGAACTCTGAATGTATTTATTGTTTTCAGCAAGTGAGGGTTCTACAACTTCTACTTTATATTGACCTGCTTCAGTGTCAGCTTTAATCCCCATAATTTTCATATTACTTTCCACCTTTTCAATATCTTGTTTTGTTAATTTTAATGCACCTAAATGTTCACTCATTACTTTTACAAATTCTTCTAGTTCATACGTTTGATGTACTTGGTCATTTGTTATATACGGAGCACCATAATTTATTGTTATTAAATCACTGCTTTTATTTTCTGTAATTGCTTCAAATGTTCCAACATGGTTATAGTCATAGATATTTTCAAAACATAAAATACTATCTTGCCACTTATCAAGTTTAAATTTTGGATATTCACTTTCCACTTTGTCATTTAAATCTTTTACTGCTTCTTCACGTTTGTTCATCCAATTCTCCTTTGCATAAAAAATAGAAGGGTCATAATGACCCCTCTAGTTTTATTCCTTATTTAGTTTTCTTTTACTAACTATTGCTCCAATTAATACAACACTCATGATACCTACTGCTGCATACACAACAGGGTCTCCACCTGTCATTGCTAATCGCTTAGCTTCATTTTCAATTTTAAATGACTGAACAATACCATCTTCAGTTACATCGAAGTTAACACATGTAGTCATACGGTAGTAACCAACTGGTGCAATCTGTTCACAAATTGAGTAGTTACCGTAACCAATAGTTGAAATATGTTCCTCAGTTGTACTCACCCAACTATCAACTACTTCCTTAGTGTTACGATCAATAATTTGTAAATGAGCACCTGGAATTTCTTCACCTGTTGCTACATCAATCTTCTTAATATGAATCTCATTTGTAATTAATTCATTATCTATTTTAATATCTTGCTTGATACCGTCTTCAGTAACACTAAATCTTACTGCCTGAGCTAATGGTAGGTAACCTTCTGGAGTTGCTGTTTCAGTAATAATATAATTACCAAATTCTAAATTAATAACATGAGCCTCTGTTGTACTTACCCAAGTATCTACAATAGTACCTGTTCCGTTATCTTCTAGTATATTAAGCTCGGCTCCTGGTAATTCTTCACCTGTTGCTAAATCAGTTTTTAAAATACTAACTTCATTCTCAATAACTTCATCAGTTAAATCAAACTCAATTGTATTTTCATATGTGTCGCTATCAATTGTAAACTCATATTCAGTGTCATCTAAAACATAACCCTCTGGTGCTTTAGTCTCTTTCATTATATAATCACCGAATGATAACATTTTACTTGTTGCTTCTCCGTTTTCATCTGTTGTTAATACATCTTCAACATCACCTTTTGAGTTATAGATTGTATATTCAGCATCTGCTAAAAGCACTGTATCATCATTTAAGTTACCAATTTCGTTACCTGACTTAGTAATATGAATGTTACCTAACTTCTCGATGTTCTCAATTGCTATACCATTGTTAATAAATACCATTTCATCTTGCTCACTAATTGTAAACTCAAATACATTGTCATTCATGAAATAGTTATCAGCTGGGTTATTTACTTCTTTAACAAAATAGTGTCCATATTTTAAATCTTCTGTTACTGCTAATCCACCATCATCTGTAGTAATTACATCTACTGGTTTAGATTCTTGTTTATCAAACTCACCATTGGTATTTAAATCTTGGTAGATAGCAAATTGTACTCCTGGCAATAATGTTTGACAATCTTTAATAGTATCTGGTCTTGCCATTTCTTTATCACAAAGTTTAGATCCAACTTTAATAAGTTGAGCCTTACCTGTAATTACCTCATTTTCGATATCACCAAGTTCAATTACTCCACCATCAACAATTGTTCCATCGTTTTTAATCTCAAATGGATATGAGTTAGTATTGATATTGTAACCCTCTGTTGGCTCAATTTCATGCATTACATAGTGACCTTCTGGAAGTCCAATACTAGTAACTTCTCCATTTTCATCACTTGTTTGCATATCAACTAATTTATCTTCTCTATCTAACTGTCCATTTTCATTTAAATCAGTGTAGAAACCAAATGTACTACCACTTAGTGGATACATTTCATCATCTTCATTATCAAAGTTCTCTGCAATTTTTGTAAAATGTACTTTGTTTAAATAAAGTTTATTTAAAACATCATCTCCACCATTTAACTTTACAATCACACCATCTTTTGTAATTGAAAAGTCTTGCTCAAAGTCCATTACATACTTACTTGGTGCTTTTGTTTCCTCAATATGGTAATCTCCGTATTTAAACTCATCATTAGATGTTTTTAACACTCCATTATTATTAGTTTTGTATACTTCATTGAAACTTGGATATGTTGTTGATGTTACTGTAAACTCAATGTTTGCTAATGCTTCTGGGTCTAGTTCAAATACTTCACCTAGTTTTTTAAGTTCAATACCACCACGAATAATATCATTTTCATATGGCGTTGATGTTAAGTCATTAATTTTATCAGCTTCAATTTTAATACTATGTTCTGTATTATTTAATACATATCCAGTAGGTGCTTTTGTTTCCTTGATTTTATAATCACCAATAGGTAATTCAAGTCCTACTGAAATAATACCATTTGAATTAGTAGTATAACTGTCTACCTTGCTACCTGCACTATCATATAATGTAAACTCTGCACCACTTAATGCAGCACCAGTCTCACTATCAACTTTTTTAATCTTAAACCCACCTAGTGGTCTTGCTTCCGTTTTAAATTTCATATATGCAGGTACTGGGTCAGCCCCAACGTAAACTAAGTCTTGTCCACCATCGTAAAATTCATTTGTTCCGCTTGCGTATGGTTTCCACGAATATGAGCGAGCCGATGTATAACTTGTACTTTCAACACTAGTTGTAATCTTCACATTGTTTGCACCTGCTGGGTTACTAACAGTGTAATTGCCAAAGTCTCCATAATCTGCAAACTTACTATCCCATACTCCATTTGTATCAGTAAGTGTTAATTCAAAATTATCTTTTGCAGCATTATACTTTAACGTATGTCCTTTTGCAGTAGATGATGTACTTCCTGTAAATGATGGTCTAGTTGTCCACACATCTAAATCGTCTTCAATAGTATTAATTTCACTTCCATATTCACTTGAATTATGAATAGTCCAACTATCTAAGAACGCTGGGTTCCAACTTGACATTGGATTACCTATTACATCTGCTTCGTGTTCTGATAAATAGTCCCAAATTAGTAATTGTCCTGCAAATACATAATCATTGTTTCCACTATCTGAGTAATGTTGCATACTACTTGAAATTACTCTACCTACATATCTTTTTGATGTAGTTGAGAAATCATTATATTTACTTCCACTTTCACTCGTAATGCTTGCAGTTGATAGTACATCGGCTCCTGGCTGAATACAGAAAATATAATGACCATTAGCTTTATAAATTTCCCATTCACCGAACATTGATGAATTAATAACTGAATAATCTTCATCTGATGTTACTTTCGTAAGACTTACTCCTCTAACTTGTTTAAGTTGCTCTGGGTTAAGTGTAATAAAGTTTTGTTCTTCTGCACTTGGATCTAAAAACTTAGCAATCTCGTCCATGCTCATGTTTGTTAAATCAATTACATCTTCTTCAGTATCAACTTCACTTGTCATGTCTGTATTAATGCTTGTATCTTCATTTACAACTTCATTTACTTCACTTACTACTTCTGTTTCTTCAACAGGTGGGGCATTAGCCTCAGTTTCCGAATCATCTTCACTTGTTATTACATCATCTGTGTCCTCGCTTGCTACTTCTTCACTACTAGTAGTCTCACTTACTTCGCTTACTGCTTCCTCTTCTTTTACTTCACTTACTTGCGAACTTTTCACTTCACTTGCAAGTTCTGTTGCTCCATATACTGGTTGTGCAAAAATACTTGATAGCATTAATACTAACATAAACATATTAAATAGTTTATGGGTTTTAAATTTCAAATTCATTTTATATTCTCCTATTTTTAAATTAATATATCATTATTAACTAGGTGGTTCTCTTCCTCTTATTTTCATAATTACCTCCTTTAAACGAGAAAAAGGAAGGTCAATTTCTCGACCTTCCTTTTATAAATATTATTTTGTAACATACATATAACTATCTATTATCCTAAGATAATTATTATAATTATTATTGCTCAAACCAATCTATTTCCCAAGTTCCTTCAGAACATGGATATACTCCAAAGCCACCATACAAATGCATATTGGCTTCTCCGTATGCCCATGCTTCACTTTCACTTTGAAATTCACAGACTCTTCCGCCTTGACTTACTCCATTATCTTCAACTGTATCACTTGTCATACAAGCACTATTAAATCTCCCTTGTTCATCATAACAACTGTCATTATTTGCCACTGAATTGTTACTAGTGTTATTACTTGCTGACTGTGAGTTATCTGACTTACTAGAATTCTCATTTGATTTCACGCTGTCAGTTGTTCCCGCTGAATAATTATTCGTATCACTGTTTGTATAATCATTCGTGTAGTTTTCCGTTGCTGTATAGCCAACCGCTTGTTCTTGGGCAATAGCGTTCGCTTCAGCCTGTACTTTTTCCTCAGCTACTCTATCTTTAACCTCACTAAGTAGTGTACTGTAGTCTGACTTTACTGATTTGTATGTTTTGTTAAGTTCACTTAATTCAGCTACTGTGTATTCTTTTTCACTATCATAATTTAATTTCTTATCTAAAGACTTTTTAGACTTAGTTTCTTCATCAGTTAAGTCATAATCTTTAAGACTTGTTTTTGTTTTATTAATTGCTTTTTCATTAGTCTCAATCTGAGTCGTTAAATATCTAGTTCGATACGTAGTTTTTAAATCACTTAACTTTTTTGAAACTTTACTATAATTAGTTTCCATTTCAATTAACTCATCTACTGTATACTCTTCATCTTTTGAATATTCAGTACTTGGTTTTAAAGATTCCAATGTTTTAGATTCTTCATCATTTAACTCGTGTTCTGTTAAATACTCTGTTGTTTCACTAATCGATTTAGACGACTCCTCAATACTTGCAATTGCGGTAGCTTTACGCTCCTCGATTGTTTGATCTAACTCATCGCTACTTACTTTAGTTGATTCACAATCCTCTTGGCAATACTTTTGATACTCCGCTAATCTCTCATTAGCCGCCGCTTTAACTTGCACTGCTACAATTGCGACCACTACTAAAATAATTGCTACTAAACTTATAATAAACTTCTTGTTTTTTAATATATTCATAACATTCCTTTCAACCCGAGGGTCATTATGACCCTTCTACTCAAACCTTATAAACATATTATACAACTGTTTATTAAAGTTCGTTTTCTAATTTAACTTCTTCTTTTATCAATGTTGCTGCTTCTAATCGTTTGGCTGACTCAACATCAGTAGATAAGACTTTTAATTTTATAATATCCTTAGCAATATCAAGTGATTTTGTATCCATATAGCAAATATCATTAATATTTATTTCTGAATACTTATCTTTACACGCTAATTGCAGCAGTTGATAATGTCCGCTTCCGATATCCATACCAACTCTAACGTGATTATCTATATCCTCTACGCCTAATAGTAATACTTTGAGTTCATCTGAATCAATGTTTGAGTTTCTTTCAAAGAACTGCTGAGTTCTATGTGATGCTAGTTTATACTCATCAGGAGCTCCAATCATATTATGTGTAATAGTTTGAAACATCAAAGTGCTTTCGCCTAGCTTAGATAAGTTATCATTAACTATAATGTTAAGACCAGTTTTCATAACTTCGCTATCTTCTATTGATTTTAACCATTCACTGGTAATAGGTTCTTTCCCACAATATGCAGAATTACAAATCAAATCAAATTTTTCTATAGTACTCATTTCCTCTTGACTATTGTTTATCTTATCAAATACACGATCAATTTCATTTGTCGTATAATCCAACTTCATATTTAAATCACGAATAATTGACTGTGCATTTTCTAATTTTTCTGTTAAGTTGTTTTCGAAAATACTCGATATTTCTTTAGCAAATAAAGTATCACTACTATATTCAATTCGTTTATCATCAATAATACTAAAAGCCTTATCTAATGCTTCACATTCATATCCAGAGTTAATTTTGAGTTCTTCGTCATAATACTCATCATATGACATTCGCTCTTCCTGTAGTATTTCTCCATCCACATCTATATCTTCAGCATAAAATTGTTCCCAATGATTATAATCTGGAAAAGTGATTGCATTACACAATCCATTGTTGTGGTACTCATAAAGTAATTTCGATGCGTCTTTAACTTCATTTAATAAGTCTAGATGTTTCTCTTCAATATTAAGTCTAATCTCACCCATTGGTGGTTGTAACTTATAAAAGTCATCTAATAATGATTGTTTTACACCTTTTTCATTCCAATAACTTAGCTCATTACCTTCAAGCATGTACTTAAGTAACTCAACTTGCTCCTCATTTTGACATCCATCATCTAAAAAAGCTTGTGCATTCGATAATAACTCTGATACTTCAATTTGTGGGTTAAACCAATCTAGATTTCTAAAGCAAATAGTATTCTCTTCATTTAAGAATTTATAATCACTATAAATATCTAATCCATCACTTTGATAATATATTATTTCACTCATTTCTGTATCATCTAAGAAACTTTCATAGTATGGACGAATGATTTCCACTGTTGCGTCGTTTACAATTTGTTGAAACTCTTCAGTAAAAGCTGTAATTTCAAATCCAAACATATTTGTTGTTGCCGCATCGTATTTGTCCCATTTCATAACTTGATAAATAGGTGGTTCTAAAACTTGTAATACACAATCATGGCTATTCGGAATATCAGCAAATGTTAGATTTTTTGTTTTAGCATATTCATTTGCTATTTCTAACAGTTGCATTACATCCATTACATTAGTATCATCAATTTCTTTTGATTGAAAATCAGCAATTATGCTTCCTAGGTATTCAACAATATTAATGTCTCCTGTTTTCATATTTGAGAAGTTATCGACAACGTATTTTAATTCTTGAAATTGAAAACCACTATCACCAGATAACCTTTTGCCAATATTAGATAATTGCATAAGTTCTGCTTCAACCAAATTTTCAAACTTACTGTCTAACTCATCTATTCTTTCTAACATATCATCAAGCATATCACGTGGTAAATCAACTTTATCATGAGTAATTTCTAAGATATCTTTTGCAACACTTAAATAGTAACTATCTGTAGTTACTGCGAGTACAATATCATTTAGTGCTGTATCTATTTGAAGAGTATGCTCTCCATCACTGTTTAAACTTGGAGTGATAATCGCACTTTCTAAAAGAGGAATACCTTCAAAACTAGTCCTTATGTCATTGATTAACTTATCTACAGTTTGATAATCTTTTAAAGCAACTGACTCAGTCTCCAATATTCTGTTGCGTTCTCGTAAAATGTCCATTCCATAATACTCTTTCATTAAATCAGTTATAACAATTGATTCTAAATCATTAAACTTAACTTCATTCATATTGTCTAAATAGAAATGACGTAAGTTTTGTAAAAGCATCGGTCTATTGAAATGCTCTACATGTTTCATTACACTTTCTAAACTAGATTGCATATCTAAAGTTTGTGGATCAATGAATACAGGAACATCGCCAATTTTAGACTCTATAATGTTATAACCATTATAGTCATAGCTGCGCATAATATCCATTTTATCTGTTCTTACAAATCTATGACTTAACTCTCCATATCCATCAGGAATTAATTCGTGAGAATTTATAATTTCTAAACCATTTTCTTGCATGTAAAACTCAACATCATCTCTCGAACTACATTTTTGTATATTAGTCCAATGCTCAAGTATCAGAGCATTTACTTCTGGATTATACTTATCTAGTCGAATTTTGTTTAACTCATGTTTTTGATGAGTTGTTAGTGTTTCCTCGTCGAATTCCGTTTGATTAATTAAGAACCCAATCATTTCAACATCACCGCTTAGTAACTGATCATTTATAATTCTCTGAGCTAAATCAAGAGTTTGAATAATCTTAGCATCCTCACTTTTAATTCCTTTATCTACTAGTTTGCTTACTATCATATCTTCTTGTAAACCTTCAACTACATGAGTCAAATTACCTGTTACACTTTGTTCAAGTTTATATAACCTTACTTCTCCAAGTCCAGTTGGTAAGAAACTTAATCCTTCTTCTACTAAGTTTCCATATTCAATTAATTCCTCAGTTAGTTTCTTAAACTGCGGCAGTGAAAACAACTCCTGAATACTCATATCTTCCAATACGTATTTTATAAGTAATTCTTCTAGTTTTCCAAGTTCATCACTATCATATCTTCTATTAATTTGAGTATCTCCATCATCTATTTCTATATATGTTTTGAAATAACCAAGGCTAGGTGGATACTTTTCAGTATAGTATTTTAACTGCGAAAAGTATTCTACTACATTGTTGGGAGTAAGTTCAACCTTATCCCACTTACTCATAAACGGAGTTTCTGTAGACGCTTGTTTAACTTTTTTCATAATTATTTTCTCCTAAATTTCTAGAAGGGTCATAATGACCCCTCTGTTTATTTTTTAGAAGGGTCATTATGACCCTTCTGTTTAGGTCAATTATTCAGTTTTCAACGAGCTACCTGATATGAATGTATATTCAAACCAGCCTACACAGCAAAGAGCCGCAAAGTATTACAGTTTCTAATACCCACAGCAATAAGCCGCATAAGTTTTTACTTCTTTTTATATTTTTTCAACTTTAACTTTTAATACATTTGCAATAATCATAAGATTTTGCATATCTTTTTTAGTAACATCTAAGTCAAAATTCTTTAATTGTTTTTGATTCGCATTATTCACTGTCGTCTTAACTTGTTTCAAGTCGCATATAATCATATCGATATCATGACTCATAGTTTGACATTTTATACTTGTTTCTTCTGTCATTTGTGCTTTCATGCTACTCCTCAATTTTCATTTTAAAATGCTTCAATAGCTTTATTACCTTTAATTGCATTATTAATATTTGTTTCAAATTCACTAGTTAATGGTGTTTCTAAATTTTCTTCTGAAATTAGTACATTACCATAATCACAGATAATGAACTCTCCAGCCTCATCAGCCAGTTCACTATTAGTTTCTTTATCAACTATTACATACTTATTATCTTCGTTTAGTTCAACTGTTGTATATTCAAAACCACTAATTAAATTGATGAATTCACTTTTCTTATAAAGTTTTTGGTAATCGATATTATTCTTCATCTTCAAACTCCAAATTATCATTCATTTTTAAATCAAGCTTAGTCTGGTTCATTTCCATATAGTAATCAACGATAACATTATAAACGTGATCTGGAACACTGATATCTTTTGAGTTTTGTTCCATGTACTTACATAAACTATTAAATTTCTTTCTAAACTCTTCATCTGGGCTTTTCGGCTTATTCTTACTAGTCCCCTTTGTTGCTCGTTTAACAGTAGCTTCTGATACTCCATATTCGTTAGCAATTAGTTTTGTAATATTTGCCTTCTTATATTCTCCACTACCTTGTTCCTTAAGTTTCGTGTATAATTCTTTCTTTTGAGTCATCTCAGTTGCTATATCATCTTTTGTTTTAACTCTTGATGAGTTCTCAGTGATTAAAAATAGTTGTTTCTCTTCGATAGTTTCAAAGTCGTCCACAAAAATAACATCTACTTCTTTAAACTCATCTTCAGTTTCGGCCAATAGTTTATGAGCTGCTAATCTTCTGTGTCCTGACAACACTTCCATATCTCTAGTAACTTTAATTGGATTTAAAAGACCGTTTACACGAATTTCTTCAGCAAGCTCTGGCACTCCTCTGATTGAATAGAAGTTATCTTTTGACTCATGTAACTCATTTATATTCACTTTACGTACATTTACACGTTTACTGACTTCTGTATTTTGAATATTAATTTCTTTATTTGTTTCACTTAAGTTTAGATTAAACATTCCCTTAGACATAATCCACCTCTTTGAAAACTTCTATGAATTGCTCTTTACCTTTATTCTCTTTAGTGTCGATATTAAAAGTCTCTTTATTAATCGCTACATAGTTAGCTACTTTGTTTGTTAGCACGACTCCTGGTAGTTCCTTTAATAATTCAGCGTGTAAGTTGTCATACATCTCACCTGTTTTACCTGCATTTAAGAAGATACCTGCAATCTTAAGACTATTGTTAAACTCACTTTTTACATTTTGAATAAGTGATAATACCCCCTGCACTCCATCAATCGCATACTTATCCATGCTAATTGGTATAAATACTTCATCACTAGCAGTAAGTGAATTAGTTGCTAATAAGTCCTTAGTCGGTGCACTATCGATTAGGATATAATCATAATCACTATTGTTTCTTAGTTTGCTTGATAATCGTGTTGCTGGATTCTTACGAATCGCTTGTTGAAGCATTTCATTGTTACTTTCAGTGTGTTTATCATTACTAGGGATAATATCTAAGTTTGCATCTATTACTCTTTTTATATCTTCAATCATAAGTTTTTCATCTAGAAGTAAGTTATACACTGATAAATCATTATCGTATGGGTTGTATGCTTCGCCTAAGAAATTTCTACTTAAGTTAGCTTGTGGATCCATATCGATTAGTAACACTTTCTTTCCTTGCCTCGTTAAGTGTTCTGTTAAATACTTTGTTGTTGTAGTTTTTCCCACACCACCTTTGTTGTTGTAAATGCTAATAATTTTTGTTCTCATAATTTTCTCCTTTTGTATGCTCTATTTTAAAATAATTCCTATTTCCAACCGTGTTTACTTTCTTTTAAACCAACTCCAAGAAACATTGAAAGCAAATATAATAATATAAGTATAGTTGTTAACATATCATAACCTTGTTGATTAAGTATGAGAAATTCAATTAAATATAACGGAAATACAGCCACTCCATATATCGGTTCAATAAATGGAAAAACTAACTGGAATAACATCACCATTACTATTAAGACAATCATATTTATCTCCTTTGTATTTAAATATTTGTTAACCATTCTATTAATGTTGGTGTAAAAATAATCATCATAAGTGCGATTATTGCCATACCTATATTTTTTAATAATACTAGGTCTAATTCCGTTGTTTTTTTATTTTTCTCAATCTTCTTTGTTTTTTTATTAAACCTAGGTATCAAATCACTTATTTTTTCATTATTTTTTAGTAGAATCTTGATTAATACACCTAATATCACAATACCGAATATTGAGCCATATAATTGTACACTTCGACTTGCCTCATTGGTAATTAACGTTAGTGCTTCAATTGTTACATTCCCCTCTTTAATTCCTTTTATAACCACAATAGATATTAATGATATTATTAACAACATTGACCATTTCCAGCCCACACTTTCTTTTCCTGTTTTCATTTATGCCTCCCAATTTTCTAGTTTATTTATTTTGCCTTGCTCATAGTCTGAATAAGTATTCGGACTAACTGTAACCTGGCTTTCACCATCATCTCTTATACTTGTTTCATCACACAATTCTAATTGGTACCGAGTTGAGAAAATACCATTAAAAACTTTCCCATCAACAATTGTTCCATTTGGCAACTCATCACATCTATATACTTCTTCTACTTCATCAGCTCCAACAATTTCATCATATAGTATTTCGCCTAATGCAATTGATACAAATACAGTCAGCAATATAGTCCCAGCAGTAATTATGTCTTCTAGTAGTTGCACACCCGATCCCTTATACACACATATATATTGTGTTATTATATATTCGAATTTTTGAGTTTTCAAACTCTATTTAGTTGTACATTAAATCTAAAATCTCATTTTCAAACTTAGAAACATCATAAGGCGTGTTTATTCGGTGTTTATAGCGCCTTATTACATCAGATGCAACATTGGTCACATTTAGATTATTAAGTCTAATAAGGCTATTTATAGCTCTTATTTTACGCATTCGATATTCTCCAATTTGCGAATAGAATATTTCTTTACGTTTAACTCTTACATATCTATCTTTAGATACTTTTAACTTTTTATCTGATACGATACCTTTATCATTATCATTCTCGTTGTTATCTGACTTATTATCCATTAGATAAAGTCTCATAGTTTCAAAATATTTTGCTAATAACGCCTTTGATTTGAAATTAAAATATCTTAACTTTTCTGTTACATAAATAGTCTTCTTACCTTTTACATCACCAGCTTTGTATTTTCCATTTTTCCAATCGTTTTTTACGATAACATCAACTACTTTACTATCTGGATAGAAGTATCTGTCAAATAATACAATTGTTACACAACTTTTACGCTCGTTTATAAACGCTACGTATTCTAATACAAAACTATCACCAGTTATATACTTAATTACATCATTTACTAATTTCTTTAAATACTTTTCATTTTTAGTAAATTTAAAAGCAATCTCATATTTATAGTATTTTATATTCTTACGTCCATCTTTAAATGACTGTTCTACATCTCTAAGTCTGAAGTCGTACTCATGAAAGTAATCAAGGCAAACTAGCTTATTTTTGCTTTTTAAATAACTAATGTTAGTTTTTAGTACATCGTGAGTATATATTAGATCAATAACTTCATTAGTGTCATAAATAACATATTTTCTATTACGCATCGTCATTCTCCATAAATTTATATAACCATTTGTTATATTCAACTCCAACTTTCATATCTTGGTATTCAGTTGGTTTATCTTCAAATTTATATCTAGTCCTAATTTCTAATGCTGTTGGCATTTTCTCATACTCACTACGCTTGTCTTCTGGAATTTTATTTAATGCTTTTTGTTTGTTTTCAACGCTTAGCACCCCTGCTTCTGCTAACCACTTAGCATACACTTTTGACGCTCTTGATAAATGATTCAAACTAGAATCAATATATTTAATCACATTCATACAATCAATTACTTTAAGTCTTCTTCTCATTAGTTCAGAACGTAACATCGAATTAGAATAGTCTTTAGCATATGCTTGATTTAAGTTTTGCAATGTTTCTAATTCATTAGTATTAACTACTTCAGTTTTATTTTCGTTTGGCATACTCTTCTTTTATAACCACTTTCTATATATTAAGAAAATGGATACAAAAAAAGAGTACCTCGAAAGGTACTCTCCTGTGCTATTTCTAAGATTAAATGAGCGTTCATTAAGACTTTTTACTAAAAGTCAAACAGCGTTATCTCATCTCTGTTATAAAAAATAAATTATACCATTTATAACACAAATGGCATACAAAATCGAATGGTTCGATTTCTAATTGGAGCGGATGAAGGGAATCGAACCCTCGTCATCAGAGTGGAAGTCTGAGGTAATAGCCACTATACCACATCCGCATGAATGGTGGACCCAGCAGGACTTGAACCTGCGACCGCTCGGTTATGAGCCGAGAGCTCTAACCAACTGAGCTATAGGTCCATTCATTACTTTATAAGTATACCACAAGAACAGTTAGTTTGCAACCATATTTAATAGCCTCTATATAAAAAAGTAAACCTTACAAGTTTTCTTGTAAAGTTTATTTATGTTATTAGTTTTTCACTAAGTCCGATTAAAGAAATTGAAATTTCTGCAAGGATTAATAAAATACTATTAACCCCAGTCTAACCTAAACTCATTTGAATATTGTCATTCCCCTATTTATCAAACACACATACATATGTTTTTCGATGACAATGATTACACGAAATACAACGTGACTTATATTCTCTATCTTGCTTCCATTTCTTAATTAAATCTGGTTCCGATACTAGCGGTCTTGATAACCCAATAAATCCAACTTCAGTTTCTTTTTGAATTTGTGCAAAGTTAGATAGTGTTTTATTACCTCCAGTTAATACCACATCACAGTTAACTACATTCGTTAACTTGTTTGCAAAACTCGCAAAATAACTTTCACTTTCGACTTTAAGTTTATTACGAGATGGATTAGTTCCACTTACCTCAATCATATTAATACCTAGCTTATCTAATCGCGTACATAAATCTAGCATACGTGCATGGTTAGAATCATCACCAATTGTTTCTTCTGAATTAATTTTAATTCCAATCGGGAACTCAACTCCAACTGATTCACGAATCGTAGAATATAACTCTATTATAAACTTAGCAGGATCTTGGCCATATTCATCTGTCCTATTATTTAAATTTGGGTTCATCCACTGACTAATGAAGTAACCGTGTCCCGCATGAATCTGCAGCATATCAAATCCACTTTGTTTTACACGTTTAGCTGCATCTGCAAAGTCTTTAATCACAAGTTTAATTTGCTCTACTGTCATTTCACTAGCATTAAACTCAACTAATTCCCTTTGTGCATTGCGGTATGTTCCAGTATAATGAGATGGACTCATAACTTCCCAGTCAACATCTCCATTATAGTGAATTTGAGTTCCCCCCATTGCTAGTTGAATACCAATTGGAGTATTATTTTGATGAAACATATCCGTGAACTCAGTAAGACCTTCAATGAATTTATCATTGTAGACACTTATCATGTTGTTATTTGCACGTTCAAACTCATTGACACGCGCATAACCTGCTATTACAAGCCCAATTTCACCTTCAGCCAATAATCTATACTTATCCATAAGTTCGGGTGTTATAGCCCCTTCTTCGCTTGCTAGCTCTGTCCATGTTCCCGAACGCATAAAACGGTTGCTAACTTCAATACCTGCTAATGTTGTTTGTTCAAATAATTTTTCCATTTTCTTCCTTAAAGTTATTTATTAAATAAAGATACACCTACACTTAAAAAGGCAGGTGTTAAAATTATACGCGAGTTACCATTTGATCGAAATCTAAACGAATTCTATCTTGAGGTTCTTCGTTTCTATATCCAAGAGTAATTACTAAAGCAACTTCATACTCATCTTTATATTGAGGATAGTGCTCATCAAACTTAGCTTGTACAAATCCTTCAATTGGACAAGAGTCAATCCCTAAGCTTGCTGCTTGATTCATGATGTTCATTGCTGCTAAATATGAGTTAGCTTTTGACCATGCAATGAATTTAGTTTCTTCGATGTCACAGAACATATCAAAACGACTTGCTACAAATTCAGGTGTTACCTGTTTCTCTTCGGGTAAGATTTGATTTAAGATTTTTGCTCTTTCTTCTGCATGCCAGTTATAAACTTCAGTACCAGGACCTACAGTTGACTTTTTACCAGCTAACACTACAATTGCTTTATTTGCAGTTCTTGCAGTACCTTGCTTCATACAAATGTCAACGATGTTTGTCATTGCTTCTTTGCTTTCCATTGCAACGAATCTAAATTGCTCGATTCCACATGAACTTGGAGCCATGATTCCTGCATTTAAAATCATATCCATATCTTCACGAGTAACCTCTTTGTCACTAAATCTTTTACAAGCATATCTAAACTCTAAAATTTCTTGAAACTTTTCCATAAAAACTCTCCTATTGTATATATTTATTACACTAGTAGTATAACATCTTGTATATATTTATTACACTAGTAGTATAACATCTATGGACACCTTTTGTCCACAACTAAAGTGTTTAGTTTTTTTTTACAACACACGTACTTAAAAACAATTGTTAATTTAAAAAAAAACTAATATAAATTAGTTTGCTGATTACTAGATTACTTGTTTAATTTCGCAACTTTATCTAACCATTTGTGTCGTTTTTCTGGTTTACTTGGCTTTACCATATTAAAACTTACCCACTTAACGTTTTTAATTCCTGATTTCTTAAACGTATCTTTTTACTAATGATTTATAAAGTACTCTTGGTGTATTCATTGTTGTAATAACAGTTGCAGACTGTAAGTTATCTAACATCGTATTCATCCCATACCCTGACTTAGTGTAAGTGTATGTTGAACCTGGGAAGATGATTTTATCAATAAATCCTTTAGTCATTGCCGGCATTAATTCCCACCAAATCGGGAATACTAAAACTAAGTGATCCGCCTCTTTAATTCTTTGTACATAATCAGCTGCTTGCTCATCAACCATTTCATGCTTTACAAATCCTAATAAATCTTTTCCAGACATTACTGGATTAAATTCATCTTTGTGTAAATCAATTACATCAACTTCATTACCATTGTCAGTTTGCCCTTCTACTACTGATTCTAAAATCGCATGACAGAAACTTCCTTCATACGGGAGATCGTATACTACTACTGTTTTCATACTATACCATATATATATATTATAAAATTAAAAAAACTTCTTAGTGAAACACTCTGTGGAGAATGTTTCACTAAAAAGTCTTTTAGTTATAAATGGTAGCGGCGGAGGGAGTCGAACCCCCGACCTTTCGGGTATGAACCGAATGCTCTAGCCAGCTGAGCTACACCGCCATTTATTATATTAAATTGTAAATCAAAAAAATGGTCGGGAAGACAGGATTCGAACCTGCGACCCCTTGGTCCCAAACCAAGTGCTCTACCAAGCTGAGCCACTTCCCGCAATAAAATTATTTGATTGTTTATTTAAATTGGCGCGCCCGATAGGAGTCGAACCCATAACCTCTTGATCCGTAGTCAAGCACTCTATCCAATTGAGCTACGGGCGCATATTTAATTTGAATGGTGGAGAATACCGGGCTCGAACCAGTGACCCCTTGCTTGTAAGGCAAGTGCTCTCCCAACTGAGCTAATCCTCCATCCTTTACAACACAATAATTATAACAAGGTGGCACGTATTTGTCAACAGCTTTTTAAAAAATATTTTGAAAATGTGCAGTTCAAAACATTATGTCACTTATATGAATGCTTTATAATTTAATTGGAGGGATTACAAATGAAAACAACAGATGAAAATTTAGACTATCGATTCAACATTATTAAAGAAGTTACTACAAATAAATATTATTCAAATAAACAAGCTGCTGAGGACCTAGGTGTATGTCCACGAACTATATGTAGATTAAAGAAACAATTTGATGGTTCCATTGAGTCACTTGTTCATGGGAACTATCAAAATAACTATACCAGAAAATACTCAAGTGAATTAATAACTAAAATGGTTAACTTCGTAAAAGTTTTGAACATGCAATTAGCTGAGATGGAATTATCACCACTTAACTATAAACACGCATTATTCAAAGTTCGACAAAAACTAAAAATAAATATTACTTATTCAAGTTTTGTAAAGTTCCAGCGAGAACATGAGATACTTAATGATTACAACTTGGTAAACCATAGTAAACTAAATAGAATCATGGGAAAAGATAAAAATACTTTCACATATATGAAACACGTATATCATCTTGTAGATAATAATGGAATAGCTGTTACATTTGATGAAAGAACGGAAGTTGAGTTATTCTATTATAAATATAATAAAAAACTATCATTTAAATTAGCTAGTGCAAACAAAAGAAAATATATTGTCAAAGAAGGTTATCCGATGCAAACTAAAAATCAATATCAAACCGAATATTGATTCACCAAAAACTCGTTAGTAATGTACAACGGGGCAAACTATGAATTGCACGATATGAAATGTCAAAAAGTACAATAAAAAAAAGATATGCAAATAATGCTAGAGATAAAAAATAGGATCCCCATAACAGGAATCCTAAATCATCAAAAATACATTATTATACCCCACCAAGGATAATAAAAGTATTAGTATATATAACACAAAACATTAGCCATTAATGTAACATTTATTTTAGATTTCAAGTGACACAATTTTTATAAACATTTTCACTATAAGCCTCACTTAAGTTATCGCCACTTCTTGACTTGATACTTCCGTCTCTTCTTGACTTGATACTTCCGTCTCTTCTTGACTTGATACTTCCGTCTCTTCTTGACTTGGTACTTCTGTCTCTTCTTGACTTGATACTTCAGCCTCTTCTTGACTTGATACTTCCGTCTCTTCTTGACTTGGTACTTCTGTCTCTTCTTGACTTGGTACTTCTGCTTCTTCTTGACTTGTTATTTCTATCTCACTTACATTTTCTTTTTTAGTTTGTTTAGCCTCAGGACATCCACTCGTACTAAAGTCATAATTGTCCATATATGTGTTGCCCTCTCCAAATGGTGCAAAGTGCTCTGGCATTTTTACTGGTGTATATTTACCAGAACAATAGTATTGTATATAAACACCTTTTTCTTGAGTTCTAGTTGGATTATTAGCTAACACTTGTTCTTTTGCTAAATCACTTGTACCTATTCCAAACCCTTCAAAATAATCGATTAGATTTTTATCTGAGTAATACGATGATTGAATTAACATAAAATCATTACCTGTGATCGCTCGTGCCTCTTCCATTGTATATAAGCTGAATCCTAATTTATCTTTATACATTTGCCATGTGCTGTCATTATCATCATATGAGGCCATTAAACGACTAGTAATATACATTTTAGGATACATATAATCATCTTCACTTGCATAAAGAATTTGCATAAACACTTCAAGTCTCTCACCAGAATTTGCATAAGTTCCTGTGCTAACCCAAAGTGGATGACTACTGTTTGCTTCCACTTCATCCAAATACCAATTATTTCCTAAATTCCAAAGAGTTTCTGTTTTATTTGCACTTACGTCATTCCAAGTATCTTGCCCATTATCAATTGCGTGTTGTCGAATTGTATTTATAGGGAAGATATTGTTAGATGATTCTGAACTTCTCCCTCCATATATTTTAATATAGTTACTTTGAAGGTTATGCCCCATCTCATGATTTTCACCCCAACCAAGTGGATCAAAATCTCCCATTACATCGATTGGATTCCCAGAACACATAGACCCACACAATGCTTTTGTATCAACATTAAACTCTTGACGTCTCGGGAGTTTATGAATTAATTCATTATTATAATCTGTTAATCCTAGATTTAAAAAATAATCTGAAACAGCAGTAGGTAATTCTCCAATGCTTTCATTTTCATATCCAGCATATTTATAATTCCCATTAATCGCATACTTATTTAACTCTCTTAAAAAGTTTACACTATCTGGAGCATAGGCATCTAATGATTCAATTGCACTCGATGTTTTGAAATGTAAACTCGCAATAGGTGTTTCAATATCTGTATATTGATACGGTGTGCTTTCTAATTCACTAACATATTCATGCATTGATATTTCATCAGCATTTCTTAACACTGGATAACTAAGAACACCATCAACCGTTAAATTGATATCTACATCATCAACTTTAGCACCTGTATAAACATAGATGTTTCCACCATGAGGTGAACTATATGTATACGTCTCTCCAGGCTTTAAATCAATCCCATTACTTCTAAGTGATGCTGGTCTAATATAATTCATTCCAGTATCCCATATACGAGAACTTCCGTTACGCTGTGTATTTAATCGTAATATAGCTGAAGTAGAACTTGTATCATTTCTAGTTACTGTTAAAGTCTGACCCGGTTTTAAATAATAACCTGTTATGTATGTATCAGCTAAATCACGTGGAGTAATATTGATTGTATGTGATTCTAAATTGTAAGCGTTAATAACACTTAAATCTGAACCAAATGTACCAGTATCAGTTTGAACAATATTGTCCTCGCGTCCATAATTAATTATTTTATCCGCATAATACGAGCGGTAAAACTCAATACCTGGCGATATCGTATGTCCCATTGGATAACTAACTTGTTCTCTAAATGAGTCGGCTAATATGACTGCAAGTTTAAGCATTTCTTGATCTGTATCAAAAACACTCTTTGCCTCTTCATCTAATAAAACTAGACTTCTTGCACTTTGTTCTACTGATGATATAATTAAGTCTTGAGCACTTTCACCTTCTGCTGTAACCATGTCATTAAACTTACAAGACGTTACACCTATTGATGACGTGCATACCTCACTTTTGTTTACAAATTCTAGTGAATCAGATGTTAATGTTTCAAAAGTTTTTTCAAAATCACTAGTTGTATCACACATCTCTTCAAACGAGTTTACATCATTTACTATTGTTGTTTTCTTCAGAGTTAATTCTATTCCAAATCGTTTATAACTAACATTTCCTCTGAAGTGTCCATTATACGTTGCAATGATTGGAACTTGTTTTTCAATCGCTTTATCTACAATAGCATTATTCATATCATATGAGATAACAAGATCAAAATCAGAGTCTAAATCCGTTGTATATGAAACATTATTTTCTATCCCAAGATGTTCAAGATTCCCTTTAATAAAATTTATATGTCTTTTAGATGAATAAATTGTTTTATTATTCCTAAAGAAATCATCATCGCCTGTAATTGCTTGTACTTGACGAATTGAATAGTCAGAGTTATACAATTCAGATCCCATATCTACACCAAATGGAATAAACCCATTTACAATAAAATCTGTTCCAATATGATTACCATAGTAAGAGAAAACTTGACCATCGGAATTTGCCATGATTGGGTAGTTGCTAGTATTTGCACTTCGAATTTCTAAAAACCAATTTGAATTCAAATCAGTAACATTATATGGTTCAAATAGATTATATCCCTCACCATATAAGCTAGTCCCTATTTGTTGACAAACGTCTTGAGTTTGTTCACTAATATAAGTACTACGTTCTAATATATCATCATATGTTGCTGTTCGAGGAACACTTACTTCATTATCTGGAGCCATTGCCTCTTCTATTTTAGACTTGTTTACTTTCAAGCTTAAATCCACTTTTGCTGTTGTTCCACCAATAGATGCAGTATAAGGAATTAGATACTCTCCTACATCATCGTAATATGGAGTTCCACTAATTACACCGGTTGTAGAGTCAAACGATAAAAACTCAGGCATATCCGAAACAGCATAGCTAATCGGTAAGTTACTATTTGTAGTTATGATTGGAGAAAAACTAAATTCTTCCATTGCTTGTATTGAAACATTCGGATTATTATCAATTAATAATTGCGGTGGATTAACTTCAGTTATTGTTTGTGCACAATCATCTGTATCACACTTTAAATCTAATGCTAATGGGTTGTCACCATTGTCTGTTACTTTATTTTCAATTTGCAATTGCTCATTAGGTATATCATTTAACATGATTGTATAATTAATTTCTATGTTACTATTAGCACCAATTTCCAATATTGTTATACCATCTACAGTTTGTAAATCTCCAGTAAAATCTTCTCCCGATTCTAATACATTTCCATCACTTTTAATATCAATCTCTCCAACTAGCGATCCATAAGTATTCATATTTGATTGAAGTAAACTATCTTTAACTACAACATTTAAAGCTGGTCTACTTTCATTGTTTACGATGTTAATTGTGTATATTAAAGAGTCGCCAATACTTGCAATTTGATCCTCTCCATTTATGATTACACTTTTACTTATTTGTGTACTTGCATTAGTTAGAATTATTGCACTCGTACAATTTTGACTGTCTGTATTACACTCTATTGCCTGATTTGTATTTTCATCAATGGGAGACACCCCATTGTTTGTAACGACATTTGTTAATTGTGTAATATTTGTCGGAATCTCTCCTACAGTTACTGTAAAATCTAACGTCACTGTTTCACCAGGCTCTATTTCTTCGAGTGTAAAAGTACCATTTTCAAGGTTTCCTGTAAACTGACTAGATTTTGGTAAAACTTCAAGATCATTATTATATTCAATGTATGGATTTTGACTCGAGTTAATTTGTTCAATTAAACTATCACGAATATTTACATCTAATGCTGATTTTTTTTCATTATTAGAAACTTTAATTTTATAGTTTAGAGTTTCTCCAACTTCTGCTACGTTATTGTTATTATGATCAAATACCGTATTAGTAATAATTGTTGAATTTGATTTTTCTGGTTCATTTATTTTTTCTGATTCACTTGTTTCATCTGAAGAATTCGACTTTTTTGAATCATTTGACTTTTTAGCTATTGCAACTTTTTTTATAACTTTTTCGATATTGCTAACATCGTCTCTTACAGTTTTTTCCTCTCCATTATTACCCTCAACTGAAATATGCTCATTAATATCTGATGAGTTTACTAAACTATATTCTCCCCATAATAAATTAGTATTTTCTTGACCATTTACATTAATTACAGATTTAATTTCCGATTCATCTTCTGCCTTTAGTTCTTCAGTTGTTTTGTTTACCTCTGACATTTCTTCTGATTTTTGAGGTGAATCATCACCAGTTACTTCTTCGTTATTATTAAATACATTAAAAACTAAAACTATAATAATAAATACTATTATACTTGCCCCTAATAAAAATCGTCTTTTCATAATCCAACCCCTTTAATTTTATACATTATAGCACATTAAATAGTTGCGCGCATATAAAAAGCACCATAAAAGTCCATTCCTTGCATTTAAAAGCATCTAAACAACATATATATGCAATTTAGTTATAGTATAAGTTTACTCTTAAATAAGTATTAAGTCATGATTAATCAATAATTTAAAAAACAAAAAATAGGCAGTCAACATTTTCAAATAAATGAATTTTTGTTGATTGCCTATTTCATGTCATACTATCCTTTTAAAATCTAGTCATAAGTTATTATAAAAAAAGATTATGGTTGCCCATAATCTAATGTCCTAGCTTAATAAATCTTTTAATTTAGTATTTCTTAGTTCCATAGCTTCTTCAAGAGTTAATTCTTTTTTTTCAGGAGCAGGAGTTTGATCCACTTCACTGTCTAATTCAGTTTTAAGACGACGGATTTCTGATAATAAATCATCATTTCCGGCAGCACGTTTCATGTAAGGCATCTCTTTTTGAGCATGAGATGACACTTCACGTTCTAAGTCTAAAATTCGTTCTTCATCATTAATCGCTTTTAATTTATAGTCAGTTAATGCACGTTTAGTTGATTTTACAGTTTTGTATAATTCTTTAACTTCATGTTCGTATCCTGATTTTAAATCTTCAACAGTTGCTTTCCACTCTTCAATTTCAGCACTTGATTGTTTAGATATCGTTTCATAAGCTTCTTTAATTTCTTCAAATTGTACTGCTACTGCATTGTATTTTTGACGAACTTCAGCTTCTGCTTTTTCAGTTGCTAATAATCTATCATTAGTTGCAGCTAATTGAGCTAAAGCTTCTTCTAATTTCTTTTCAGTCATTAAAGTACGATCTTCTGTTCTTTCTTTTTCAGATTGAATCTTCTCAAATCTAGCAGCAATATCTTCAATTTCAGCACCATATTGTTTCATAGATTTTTCAGAATCTAATAACATTTTCTCAACAGCACGTTTCTCAAGTTCAACACGTTCTTTTTCTTCATTAGTATCTGTTAATTTAGCAGCTAATTCTAAGTTTTGTTTTTCGTGTTCTTTAAGCGCTTTATTCATTTCTAAGTTTTGAGCATTTAAGCTAGTTAATAATGCTTTACTTTCTTCAATAGCAGATACAAATTCTGTACGCTCAGAAGCAAGTCTCTCATTTTCACTTAACTTAGATTCAAGTTCAATTTTAAGACCTGAAATTTGATCTTTGTTACGCTTGATAATTGTTAATAATTCTTCGTTATCTGTTTTTAATTGAGGTACTACGTTTTCAAATACATTAGCAACTTCTTCAACGTTAATATCTTTAAATACATCTAATTCCGCTTGTTTAGATTCTAACTTAGATTCTAACTCAACAAATGATTGATTAGCTAATGATAATTCATTTTCTTTTTCTTTCATTTTGTTTTGTAATCCTAAGTACTCATCTTTTAAGAAATCAAATTCAGTTTTAGCAATTGTAGATGCACTTAACTCATTAATCTTAGATTGTAATTCTTCAATTTGAGATAAGGCTTGAGTGTTCTCTTCAGCTAATCCTTCAAATTTAGATTTAGCAACAGTTGTTTCCTTCATGTTAACTAATTCATTTTCAATTGCTTGGTTAATTAAAACTAAGTTATCAAAAATTTCTTTGTCAATCTTATTCGGGTTACCTTCACCATTTTCTTTTCTAAGTTCAATGTTCTTTTCTTTTAACTCAACGAATTCTTCTTTTAAGCTAGCATTTTCTTCTTCTAACTCTTCACGCATACGTCTAAGTTCAGTAACTAATTCTTTTTGCTCTTCAATTTCAGCATCTTTTTCAGCAGTTAAGTTAGCAACGATTTCATCAACATTTGGTAAGTCTGCATTTTGCTTAGCAAATTCTTGCTTAGCACTTTCTAAAGCTTCATCTTTTGCTTTTAAATCTTCATTATATTTAGATGTTAACTCTTCAATTTGCTTAGCATTTTCTTCTTTTAAAGATTTTAATGCTTGTTCCATACTTTGAAGTTCAGCTTTTTTCTCAGTTTCTAATTTTTTAAGTTCATCTAATTTTTCGGCTTCAAGTTTTTTAAGTTCATCAGCTTTCTCAGCTTGAGCCTCTTTACTAATTTGCTCTAAGTCAGGTTGCTTAGAATTTAAAGTTTCAATTTCAGCTTTTAATTTTTCAATTTCAGCTTGTTTAGATTGTTCAGCCTTTGCTAATTCTTCAGCATGAGCTTGTTCTAGAGTTGATAATTTTTGCTCTAAAGTTTTAATCTCTTCATTTTTTAATTCTTCTAATTTTTTAAGTTCGGCTTTTTTAGCTTCTTCGGCTTTTTTAGCTTCTTCTCCTGCTTGAGGTGCAGCCTTTTTAGCAGCTTCTAATTCAGCTTCACTTTGTTTTTTAGCTTTTTCTAACTCTGATTTTTCAGATTGTAACTTATTAATTTGATCTTCTTTAGATTTAAGTTCAGCTTTTTTAGCTTCTAATTCGCGAGAAAGTTCTCCATCTTTTTTAGATGCAGCTTCGTTATTTTTATTAGATTGTTCAGCTTTTGCTAATTGTTCTTCAATTTTAGCTTTTTCACCCTTAACTGATTCTAACTCTTTTGAGATTTTTTCTAACTTAGCAGTTTGTTCTTTTTTCTCTGATTCTAAAGACTTAATTTTATCTGCATTTGCTTTATTTTCAGTTGTTAATTTTTCAACAATTTCCTTTTGTTTTTCAAATTCAGCTTCAACCTGAGTCATTCGATTATAAATCTTTTGATACTCCTTTTTGATTAAAGCAACTTGTTCTTTCTTCATTTTATAGCCTCCACGCTTTACTTATATATGTCATTATAACACATTTATGGCTATTTATGAACGATTATTTTGCAAATTCCATCTCCAAAATCATAATATTTGCTATAATTTTGTAGAAGGAGAAGACATGAACAGATTAACTAACAATGACTTAATAACTGCTCCTAATCCAATCTTACGTAAAAGGCTAACTAAAGTTGAGTTTCCATTAAGTGAAGACTTAAAACAATCTTTAGTTTTAATGCGTCAATATGTAGTAGATTCATACGATGAAGAGCTAGTTGAAAAATATGATTTAACACCATCAGTAGGTATCGCCGCTAACCAAATCGGTGTCGATGCACGCATGGCTGTTGTTTATATCGAAGATGAAGACGGTGAACCATATATAGATTTAACAATGATTAACCCTGTTATCTTAAGCAGTAGTGCAAAACAAAGCTATATCGAGTCTGGAGAAGGTTGTTTATCAGTTCCGGAACGTCCAGAGGGATACGTATACAGAGCAAAGACAATTAAACTTCGTTACTTCGATATCGAAGGAAACAAACATGTTATTGAACTTGATGACTTTGAGTCAATAGCAGTTCAACATGAACTTGACCACTTAAACGGTATTTTATACTCAGATAAGATTAATCAAAATAATCCATTTGAAGAAAAACCTGGTGCATTTCAAATATAGAAAAAACAACATCGTAAAGATGTTGTTTATTTTTTTATATTAACTTGATTATAGCCAAATACTTGACCACTTTGATATTTAATCTGTGTTTGATTTTGTAATACTAATTCTGCAAGTGCTTTATGTCCTTCAGTTGAAGGGTGGATATCTATTTTAGATGTCACAAACTCTTTACAGTTAGCTTTGAATATATTACGAGGTTTAATTACCTTAATATTATCTGGAAATTCATTTCCTACCGTATCATATAAAGCATCCTCTAACATACTAAACTTAGGGAATAAACGTTTTACAATTGCTTCTTCACCCGAAGGTACATACGTCCCTAATAAGATAATTTCAATATCGGGATTGATATCTACGATTAAATTCATCATAACCAGATAATTCTTAAGCGCTGTATGTAGCGTTTCTTGAGTATAGTCATTAGAAATAATAGACTGAATAACCTTAGTTACAGATTCGTCACTAAATTTTCTAAATAAACGAATTAGATCATTCGCACCAAGTGTTAGTACAAGTAGGTCAGCACTTGCGATTGCATCTAAGATATGAATATCTGGGTGCGTAAATTTAATTGTATCTTGTCCCACACGCTTTTTAGTCAAGCGATAACATTTTTCACTTAAGATATTGAAGGCAATATTTTCATTGTGCGTAATATTACCTTTGAATTGATTTAAAACATCACCTGTCATAAAACCAGATACTGCAAAATTATAATAAGTCCCTAACTGTTTTTTATTTTCAAAATACTCACGGACAAAACTTGCGTAACCCTTTTTACGATAGTCAAGTTCTGGTCCAGCAATAACTCCAGCGGTGATTGAATCACCAAGAAAAACTATATTCTTTTTACTCATTACTAGTCTCCTGTTTAATTTTTGATAAAGTCATTAACGCTTCCATTGGTGTCATGTTATTAACATCAACATTAAGTAAAGATTTTAAATTATTAAGTTCAGCTTCCAACTTCTCATTTTGAGTAATTAGCTCTTGTGAAATTGTTTCAGCAGGAACACTGCTAACATCTGTTGCTGATGCTTCTAGAGTTGACATCAACTGTTTACTACGATATATAACATCTACTGGTAACTTCGCAAGCGCAGCCACTTCAATACCGTAACTCTTTTGCACAGCTCCTGGGATTACTTTATGATAGAAAGTAAGTCCATTGTCACTTTCCTCTTCAGCTTTCACGTGTACATTTTTAATACTACTATTTTCTGCTTCTAATTTAGTAAGTTCATGATAGTGCGTAGAGAATAGTGTTTTAACATCTAAGTTCTTTTCTAAATATTCAATGATTGCATGTGCTAAAGCAATACCATCATACGTTGAAGTTCCACGACCAAGTTCATCAAAGATGATTAAACTATCATTAGTTGCATGTTTCAGTGCGTAAGAAGTTTCACTCATCTCAACCATGAATGTACTTTGTCCTTGTGCTAAATCATCACTTGCTCCAATACGAGTAAAGATTTGATCAAATACTTTTAGCTTCGCTTTTGTAGCTGGTACATAACATCCAATTTGAGCCATAATCGCAATTAATACAACCTGACGCATATACGTTGATTTTCCGGCCATGTTTGGTCCAGTAATTAATAATGTATTATTAGTTTGATCCATAATACAATCATTAACGATGTAGTTATCACACATTTGCTCAACAATTGGGTGACGCCCTTCAATAATCTCGATTACATTACTATCTGTAAACTCTGGCTTAATAAGACGATTCTTAAGCGCTACTGATGCAAACGAACCTAGTACATCTAAAGTTGAAATCGCAACAGCTACTGACTTTAATCTAGATAACTCTGCTTTTAACTTTGTACGTAATTCAACATATAAGTCGTACTCTAATTTAGTTATCATTTCAGCTGCATTTAAAATTTCATTTTCTGCATCTTTTAATTCATTAGTAATGAATCGCTCAGCATTAGTCATAGTCTGCTTACGCACGTAATGTTCAGGAACTAGATCTTTATTACCATTACTTACTTCTAAGAAGTAACCGAACACTTTATTATACTTAACCTTTAAGTTTTTAATACCTGTTTGTTCACGTTGTTCAAGTTCAAAGTTTGCAAGCCACTTTGTACTATTGTTCTTAACATCACGTAAACGGTCTACCTCTTGGTTAAACCCAGGTTTAATAATATCTCCGTTTGTAGCAGACATTTGATTGTTTTCATCAATTGCTTCTTCAAGCATTTGGTAAATATCAACTAATGGGTCAATATCACTAGCAAAGTTTGAAAGTTGATCATCCCCATAGCTGTTTAATACATTCTTTAATTCTTCTAAACGTCTAATTGACTTTAATAATTGATACATCTCTTTAGGAGCAATTACATTATCATTAATACGCCCAATGATACGTTCAAAGTCATAGATTTCAGATAAGATATCCTTTACCCCATCTGTTGCAAGTGAGTTTCTAATCATTTGTTCTGTGAAGTGATGACGCTTACTAATTTCACCAAGGTTAACTAACGGTCTAGTAATCCATTGCTTTAATAAACGTCTACCCATTGCAGTCTTAGTATCATTTAAATACCAGAATAAACTACCAACATATTCACTTGACTTCATTGTCTCCGTAAGCTCTAATTGCTTTTGTGTAGCAAGTGTTAAACGCATGTAATCATTACTCTCAATTAAAATGAAATTAATTAAGTGATCATAACGAATGTGGTTAGCATCTAAGAAATCAATTAGAAGATTATTAACATTAGCCATCTTTGGATTCTGAATAATATTGTTAGTAGCAATTAACTCTTGACGATACTCATGTTTAGTAACTGTAATTCCATAGAACTCTAACATATCTAAGTAATCTTCATTTAATGCAAAGTTTACAACTAACTCTTTAATTCCAAGTCTGATTACTTCATTGATAGCTTCTTCGATGTTTAATAATTCACAGTTAAAACATTCAGCTGTTGCAATATCAACATAACTTAACTTTGGAGTAATCTCATTTACTAAACTAGCAACGAATACATTATCCTTTGTGTTAGTATCATGATATGTCCCAGGTGTAATAATTGTCTTTAAACGTCTAGTAACCAATTTACTTCCAGGCGTGATTGTATCATCTTGATCAACAATCGCCACCTTCTTATTGTGTTTCATTAAGATTTTTAAATACTCATCTAATGCTTTAATTGGAATTCCAGCCATTGGGATACGCTCCTCAAGCCCGGCTTTCTTTCCTGTTAAAGTAAGTTCTAATAAGTTTGAAATCTCAACTGCATCATCAAAGAACAACTCATAAAAGTCTCCTAGTTGGAAAAAGATAATACAATCAAAGTTTTCCATCTTAATATCATAATATTGTCGCATTGCGGCTGACAATTGATTTGGATCAATTGACTTGATTTCCATTTTACTTCCCACTTTCTATTTCTATTATTAAATCACGTAAACGAGCTGCTTCCTCGAAGTTAAGTTCACTACTTGCAGCTTTCATCTCTTTTCGTAAATCATCAAGAATATTTTTCTTATCTTCTTTACTAACTTTCTTACTAGTTAACTTATCTAACTCGTTGTCAGTTAATAATTCGAATTCTCCAATATCTTTCTCAATTGTAGTTGGATCTATTCCATGTTTCTCATTGAATGCAATCTGAATTTTACGTCTACGCATTGTTTCTTCAATTGCTTCCTTCATTGCTGCACTCTCTTTATCAGCATACATAATAACACGTCCATTACTGTTACGTGCTGCACGACCAATTGTTTGTACAAGTGAAGTTGTACTACGCAAGAACCCTTGCTTATCAGCATCTAATATTAAGACGCGATCAACTTCTGGAATATCTAGTCCTTCACGTAATAAGTTGATACCAATTAATACATCATATTTACCTGCTCTTAATTGTTTAATGATTTGAACACGTTCTAAAGTTTTAATATCACTATGTAAGTAAGCTACCTTAATCCCTTGTTCCTTTAAATAGTCTGTTAAATCTTCGGCCATCTTCTTCGTAAGGGTTGTGATTAATACCTTATTAATATCTGGACTTTTAATTGTACTAATAATATGGTCAATTTGATTTTCTTTAGGAACAATATCAATTTCTGGATCTAGTAAACCGGTTGGACGGATGATTTGTTCAACAATATGCCCATTACTTTTTTCAATTTCATAATCTCCAGGAGTTGCTGATACATAAATAATATCATGGATTTTTTTCTCAAATTCTTCAAAGCGAAGTGGACGGTTATCTAAGGCTGCTTGTAGTCTAAATCCATAATCAACTAAGTTTTGCTTACGAGCACGATCACCGTTATACATCGCACGCACTTGTGGTAGCGTAACGTGAGACTCATCAATAACCATTAAGAAGTCTTCAGGGAAGTAATCAAATAATGTATAAGGCGTCTGATCTTCTTTTAAGCCTGATAGATATCGAGTATAGTTTTCAATTCCACTACAATAACCAACTTCTGCCATCATTTCTAAATCGTATTCAGTACGTTGTTTTAAACGTTGTGCTTCTAATAACTTATCTTGAGCAATAAAGTCAGCTACCTCTTTATCTTTATCAATCTTAATTGCTTCGATAATCGGCTTCATACGGTCACTATCAACAACATAGTGTGATGCCGGGAAAATTACAACGTGCTTTAGTTTGTTAATTGTTTTACCAGTAATCGTATTTACTTCTTTAATCGATTCAATCTCGTCATCCCAGAATTCAATCTTATAACTCATCGTTTCATTATAAGGTGAAACGAACTCAATGATATCTCCACGAACTCTAAATGTACTACGCTTAGCCTCAACGTCATTACGAGAGTATTGCATTTCAATTAGTTTATAGATAAATTCTTTCTGATCAATAATTTGTCCAGTACGCACACTAAAGGCCATGTTTTGGTAATCAACTGGACTCCCTAAACCATAAATACAAGAAACTGAAGATACAACAATAACATCTTCACCTTCGGTTAAACTAGCAGTTGCACTGTGTCGTAAACGTTCAATCTCATCATTTATTTTCGAATCTTTCTCAATGTATAAATCATTACCAGGAAGGTATGCTTCTGGTTGATAGTAGTCGAAATAACTTACAAAGTATTCAACGCGGTTATTTGGGAAAAACTCTTTTAATTCACCATATAGCTGTGATGCTAATGTTTTATTGTGGGCTAAAACTAAAGTTGGCTTCTTGTGTTTATTAATTACATTTGCAATAGTAAACGTCTTACCTGTCCCTGTTGCTCCTAATAATACTTGGTGGTGATTTTGATGTTCGATATTATACATTAACTCATCGATTGCTTTTGGCTGATCCCCAGCCGGTTGATATTTACTATGAATATCAAATTCCATGATTCCTCCTTTAAAAGAAAAAACCGAAGATTAATTCTTCAGTTCTTTAACAAAACTATGAAGAGTTCTTAGTTTTGATGCTAATTTATTAAATTGCTCAATTGTTAATTGTTGATCCACATCACTTAAAGCAGCTTGCGGATTATCATGAGCTTCAATCATTATCCCATCACTTCCTAACGCCACGGCTGACATCGCAAGATCTTCAATCATATACGTGTTACCAGCTGGGTGTGAAACATCAACAATTACTTTATAGTTTGTTTCTTTTTTTAACTTTAAAACTGCTGCAACATCTAAAGTAAAGCGACTACTATCAGAGAATGTTCTAATTCCACGCTCACATAGGATTACTTCAGTTGCCCCAAAATGCTCTAAGTATTCAGCAGCAGATAATAGTTCTTCAATTGTACTACTTAAACCACGCTTTAGTATAACAGGTTTTTGCATCGCTCCAACTTTTTTTAATAAAGAAAAGTTTTGCATGTTACGAGCCCCTATTTGTATATAGTCTACATCAGAAAATAAAGGAATATCGGCTGTATCCATAATTTCACTTACAATTGGTTTTGAACTAGCAGCTCGCAATAAGTCTAGTCCTTCTGCACCTAAGCCCTGAAAACTATTTACACTTGTACGTGGTTTAAATGCTCCACCTCTAAAAATATCAACATTACTTTCAATCCCTGAATATATTGTATTTATCTGATCTTTGCTTTCTACTGAACAAGGACCTCCAATAATAATTAGTTCGCTCATTTTTTCCTTTTCTTTAATCTGTTTATATTTTTTCTGATAATTGTAAATCGATCACCTAACATGTAAAAATACTCAATTACAAGCCAAGTAAAAATGAATAAAATAACAAAAGTTATCTTTGTGACTTCACCATCTGCCGTTGTCATAACTAAAGAACCAAAAGCATATACAGTCATAATTCCGTACATCACTAATACTGCTTGACCATGACTTAAACCACGTCTTAATAATCGATGGTGAAAATGTAATGCGTCAGCCGAAAAGATTTTTTGGTTATTTGCTCTACGTCTAATCATTGCTAACAAGATATCAAGCAATGGAATAAATGCAACTAGGACTAAGATACCTGTTGTTGTAATTGTGAATGACTTATATTGACTTAAAGTAATTACACCAATATAATATCCAATAAACATACTCCCAGCATCTCCTAAGAAAATAGTTGAAGGATAGAAATTGTAAAATAAGAAAGCCAGTAAACTACCAATCATAATTACAACATAAATATCACCAACTAAGATACCAGTCATTTGCATTACAATCCATAAAAATGATAATGAGATTGTTGCAAGCCCACTTGATAACCCATCTAGACCATCAATTAAGTTGAAGGCATTAATTAGAGTTACAATCCAAATTGATTGAATAATTACTGCTTGTGTGGTAGTAAAGTCAATAACAAATGAACCCAGATTCAACTGCGTAAACCCTGGAATATACATACATGTACCAAAAGCAATTAAAAATTGAAAGATTAACTTTTTGTACGCACGCATATTTTTCATATCATCATAAACACCAACAATAACTAGTAAACCACCGAAAATCCAGATTGTCATTTCATTAATACTAACGTTTCCACTTGTATATATTAAATAAGTAAATAGCGATCCTAAATAAATCGCTACTCCCCCTAAATATGGCTTTGCTCCATTGTGAATTTTTCGAGCTTCACTCGGTGTATCAACAATGTTGTATTTAAAGGCAATCTTTTTACAAATTGGAACTAAAATCAATACGAAAAAAAACGCCATTAAAAAATATTGAATTAACATTTTGCGCCTTCTTTTTGTAACTTAAGTACATTAGTATCAAATGAATGTACAAGTTTTTGATCTTTATAGTATTTGTTTACAGCTTGCTCGATGATGTTTGTTAACATGTCAGTGTACTCGATATCAGTTGCTTCCCATAAGTAGTAAGATAAAGAACCTGGTACATTATTAACTTCGTTAATATATACAGTTCCATCACTACCTATAATTATATCAAATCTAACTAAACCATTACAGTTTAGAGCACGATAACTAGCTCTTGCTTGCTTAATGATTTCTTGCTCTACACTTGATTCAATGTTAGCTGGTACTTCTCTTGATAAACTTGCCATTCCAGCCGATTTACCACCAGTCTTTTTACTTCCTGATACATACTTTTGTTCATATGATAGGAACTCATCATCTTTTAATACACGTTCAATTACACTAGTTTTATAATCATCAAATGTTCCAAATACAGAAATGTTGAATTCTTCAAATCCGTTTAAAGCTTCTTCAATTACAATTTTATGGTCATAACCGAATCCGTTTGTTAAACCATTTTCAAGTTCTGCACGATCATTACAAATTTCAATACCAACACTACTACCTAATGATGCAGGCTTGATAATAACAGGGTAAGATAATTTCTGTTCAGTCATTGCAATTGACTCTTCAATACCATCACCACTGTTTACCCAAATATAATTAGTTTGAGAAATACCGTGTGTTGTAAGGATATCTTTCATTACCGCCTTATCTTGACCGACAGCACCACTTAATACAGTTGGACCAGTTACTGGTAAGTTAAACATATTTAAGTATCCTTGTAAAGTTCCATCTTCTACACCAGTTCCGTGAACGATTGGAAATGCAACATCAACACGCTCGTTTAACTTATTAAACATCCCTTTAATTTGTCTAACAAATGTTTCTTCGCCTTCTTTTACGAAAGTTACTTGCTTATACTTGCTACGGTCGAAATCAATAAACGGCTCAACTGAAACAAATGAAGTATCACTATACATCTCTAAATTTTTTGTAATATATACAGGAATAATATTATATTTTTCTCGATCTATATTTTCAATTGCTTGCATACTACTAATGATTGAGATTTCGTGTTCTACTGAATTCCCTCCAAATAAGACTGCAACATTAACTTTCATATTTTCTCCTAATTAAATTTATCTGGTAGATCATTACAAATTAAGATAACTTTTTTACCTTCAATTGCCATTGCACTTGAGTAAGCCTCTAAAAAGTTGTCTACCTTTTCGTATTTTATTGTTTGACTATTATTTACTGCATCACTATATGCAGCTGCATTATAGTTACCAACCATGTACATTACATCCATTTTACCTTCAAATGTATTTGCAACTTCGTGATTAAGTTCATAACCTTTTGCTCCTAAATCAATTACACCTGGTGTAATTAAGATACGAGTATAATCTTCATATCTTGATAAGATGTTTACAGCTTCCTTAACACCTTCTACGTTTGCATTAAATGCATCATCGATAACTAATGTATCATTACTAATCTTTTTAAACTCTAATCGGTGCTCAATCGGACGGACTTTAGCAATACTCTTAATTACTTTAGTCATATCATATCCACGGTCAATACATACAAGCATCGCTGCCATAATATTGTATAAGTTGTGTTTTCCTAATAAGTTTGTCGTAACTTGGTATTCAGTATCATTGATATTATCAACTACTGTAAATGACATTTTACCGAAACCATATTCAATATCTTTACCATACATATCATAAGCGATGCTATCCATCCCATATGTATAAATAGTTAAGTCATCACGCTTTATCTCGTAATCACGAATATATTCATTATCGTAATTTAAGATTGCTGTTCCACCTTTTTTTGCATATTCAACTAATTCCATCTTTGTCTTTTGAACATTCTCAATAGTTTTGAATGTTTCTAAGTGTTGAGGTCCGATACTTGAAACAATTGCAATATCTGGATTAGTCATTTCCGCAAGTTCTTGGATTTCTCCTACTTCGTAAGCACCCATCTCTGCAATAAATACTTTATGTAATACTTTTAAATAGTTATTAACTGTAATTGAGATCCCATTTGGAGTATTGAAACTTGCTGGCGTGCGTAGTTCAGGTTCGAATTCACTAATTACATCTCCAACAATATTCTTAATACTAGTTTTTCCATAACTACCAGTAATACCAATTACAAATAAATCTTTTTGTGATTTCAACTTATTAGTTGCCATACGCTTATATTTATTCCTAATCATTGCTTCAATCGGGTTATTAATTGTAATTACTAGCATAACGTATACTGGTAATAAGTACGTAAGTACAATAACAGCTTGAATAATTGAGATTCCAATTACTTGTAATCCAATAAAACTTGCAATCATAAGTAATGCTAGTGTAAACATCTGACGTTTAACACGGGCAGTTACATTTAGCTTTAACTTAGTGTCAAAACGTGTTTCACTAATAGTGAAGAAACGCATATTGTAGTAAGTAACTACAAAGATGATTCCAAGCATAATAAACTTATGTGCTGGATATAATAAGATTGTTAAGATTAAGACAACTTCATTAAGTGCTATATAACGCATTGCATTCTCTCTAATATGCGTTCGATACCTTTTATTAGTATATGCACTTTGCTGCATGATTTGTAATTCCTTCTTCGCTCTCATAAAGAAGTATACAATTGTAAATACCGCTACCATTGAGCTTAGTACGATATAAGTAAATAGTTGTTCCATTTGGCCCCTTTTAATTAGATTTAGTGTACATTATTTTATCAATAATTATCCTATATATTTTATCATACATATTAGCACTCTGCTTTAAGAAATAAATGAAAAGCAGAAACATAAAGTTCCTACTTTTCAAGTTATATTTGTATCCGATTACATTAATCCAATAATCTCATTATCTACAACATCAATACGAGTTGCATTTGGTACTTTTCCTAGCCCAGGCATTGTTAATACTCCACCTGCATAACAGATGATGAACTTACTACCATTTGCTACCTTAAGATTTGAAATTGTAATTTCAAAGTCAGTTGGTCTTCCAATTACCATCGGATCATCAGTTAGTGATGCTGGCGTTTTTGCCATACATACAAAGTACTCATCAATATTTACGTTTTGCTTAATTTTCTGTAAAGCCTCTTCTGCACTCTCACTTAACTTAAAGCCTTTCGCTCCATACGCTTTACTAACAATCTTTTGTAACTTGTCTTCAAACTTATCTTCCATTTCATATAATGGCTTTGCACTATTTGTAAAGTCTAATTCAACAATCGCTTTAGCAGCCTCAATTCCACCTTCGCTACCTTTACCATGAACTTCCATTAACTCACAAGCAATTCCTTGCTTCTCTAAATGTGCTTTAAGTAATTCGATTTCCGCATCAGTATCAGTTGCAAACTTATTAATTAAGACAATTTTACTAGCACCGTAACTTGATACTGTTTCAATGTGCTTATCTAAGTTTGATAATCCCTTTTGTAAACTTGTTAAGTCTTCGGCTGTTAAATTATTATAATCAGCTCCACCTTGTAATTTTAAAGCTCTTACTGTTGCAACAATTGCTACTACATTTACTTTTAAATTTCCAACTCGTGATTTAATATCAACGAACTTCTCGCTACCTAAATCAGCCCCAAATCCAGCTTCTGTAACTACGTAATCCCCAAGCTTTAAAGCAAGTTTAGTTGCACGTAATGAATTACACCCATGAGCAATATTAGCAAATGGCCCTCCGTGAATTAACATTGGGTTATTTTCAAACGTTTGTACTAAGTTTGGACTAAACGCATCTTTAAGTAGTGCAATAACACTACCGCTGATCCCTAAGTCACCAACAAAAACAGGTTTACCACTTGTATTATAAGCAATAATAATGTTATCAATTCTCGTTCTTAAATCTTCAATATCTGTTGCTAAACAGAATACTGCCATAATCTCACTAGCCACTGTAATCTCAAAACCAGTGTTGTACTCAACACCCATCTTACCATGACCGACAGTAATATTACGCAAGTTACGATCATTCATATCAATTACACGATTCCATAAAATATTATCAGTATCAATATCTAAATCATTACCGTGGAAAATATGACTATCCATACAAGCTGTAATTAAATTATGACTACTTGTAATCGCGTGCATATCTCCTGTAAAATGTAAGTTAATATCTTCCATTGGACCAACTTGAGCATATCCACCACCTGTTGCACCACCTTTTAATCCAAAAACAGGACCCATTGACGGTTCACGTAATGCTCCAATTGTCTTTTTCCCGATTGCGTTTAAACTATCAACCAAACCAACTGTTACAGTTGACTTTCCTTCACCGGCACGCGTTGGGTTAATTGATGTTACTAAAATAAGTTTAGCATCTTCAGTACCCTCAACGTTTGTAAATACCTGTTCTTTTACTTTGGCTTTATAATCACCATATAAATTTAAATCTTCTACTGCTAATCCTAGTTTACTAGCTATTTCTTTAATATTCTCAAGCTTTGCTTGTTTTGCAATTTCAATATCTGTTAACATAATCCACCCTTTCAAATGTATTATAACAAAGAATTTACATTTGTTTTACATTTAACTTTTTAATTAGTTATATTTTCAATTACCTTCTCAGCTGTACGAATACCATCGATTGCTGCTGAAACGATTCCACCAGCATAACCAGCACCTTCTCCACATGGGAAAAGTCCTTTAATACTACTGTTATAAGTTTCATCACGAACTAATGTTACTGGTGATGAAGATCTACTTTCAACAGCAGTCATTACAGCTTCACCATCAGCAAAGATATCTAACTTTCCAGCTAATACATTTAAACTTTCACTAAGCGCATCACAAATAAATGGTGGTAATACATCGTGTAAGTTCGTTAACTTAACACCACGTGTATAACTAGGAGATACTTTACCAAGTTCTGTCGATGCAGTTCCATTTTGGAAGTCACGTACTAATTGAGCAGGAGCCTTATAATCACTACCTCCGTGCACAAATGCGCTTCGCTCTAATTGTCTTTGGAATTCAATCCCAGCTAATGGGTTTTCTAGTCCCCCAAAGTCTTCAGGGCTAACACTAACAAGTAATGCACTGTTTGCATTTTCTAAGTCACGTGCATAGTAACTCATTCCATTAGTTACTACCATATCTTGTTCACTACTAGCAGCTACAACTACACCACCTGGACACATACAGAAAGTATACACACCACGATTTTCTTCTCGTGTACGCATATTTACTTTGTATTCAGCTGCAGGTAAACTATGACAATACTCACCAAACTGGTTTTGATCTAATTCTGCTTGTAAGTGTTCAATACGAACTCCAACTGAGAATGGTTTTGCTTTCATCTCTAATTGTTTTGATGCAAGTAATTCAAATGTATCACGAGCACTATGACCGATTGCTAATACTAAGTTATCAGTAGTAACAACTACCTCTTGCTCATCTTTAATATAAGTTACATGTTTAATATTATCTTCGTCTACAAAATTCTCAAACTTTGCATTATAAATAATTTCTCCACCTAACTTTCTAATTTTACTATCTAAATTACGAACCACATCAATTAAGATATCAGTTCCCACGTGAGGTTTTGCTAAATAAGCCACTTCTTCTGGGGCACCAGCAGCAATTAACTCACTTAAAAACTTAGTACGACGACTATCTTTAGTACCAGTCGTTAATTTACCATCAGAAAACGTACCTGCTCCTCCTGCTCCAAACTGAACATTACTATTCGGATCTAAATCACCCGTTGCCCAAAACTTATCAATCTCTTGTTTTCTTGTATCAACGTCACTACCACGTTCTAAAATGATTGGTTTAAGTCCTGCTTCAGCTAAAATAAGTGCACAGTATAATCCAGCCGGACCACTACCAACAATAATTGGTCTATATTCTGATTTTACTTTTGGAACTATATATTCAACTTCTTCTACAATACGCACATTTTTAAACTTTTTAAATCTGTCTTCGTTTTGTATTTTTACGTCTACGGAGTATATGTAATGAATATTATTCTTTTTCCTAGAGTCTAATGACTTCTTAAATATTTTATACTCGATAATATGTGAATCTTTTACTTTCAGTTCTTTACAAACTTTACCAATAACATCTTCATCTGTATGATTGATTGGCATCTTGATATTACTAATTCTTAACATAACGCTCCTTCACCTTAAATTATAACATAGTATTACTTCAAAAAATGAGGTTAACCAAAAAAAGTTAACCAGTTGTTGACAAATGTTATTTTAAGTGTTATACTATGTAAGGTATAAACCAATAAGATATTTTAAATAGGAGAAACAATGGTAAAAATTCGTTTAAAAAGAATGGGTGCTAAAAAATCAGCATTCTACAGAATCGTAGTAAGTGACGTTAACGGACGTCGTGACGGTAAAGCAATCGAAGAAATCGGATTCTACGATGCAGTTAAAAACCCTGCAATCGTAAAAATTGATGAAGAGAAAGCTTTAAAATGGTTAGCAGAAGGTGCAAAACCAACTGATACTGTTAGAAACTTATTATCTAACGAAGGAATTATGACTAAATTCCACGAATCTAAACAAAAATAATTATTTTAGACCACTAATATAAGTGGTCTTTTTTTATGCTCAAATATAAAAATAAAACTTAGTCTAGCGACTAAGCTTTTTTAAATTAATATAAGCAAATACAATAAGGGGTATTAGTAATAATCCAATTGTGTACCAATTGATTGCAAAGGTTGTAAATACTACTACTGTCGTAAATACGATATTGTATACAATTGAGAATAAATCAAGTTTATATTCAAAGATACGTTTAATATTAATTGTCAACACCATATAGATAATAACTAATAGATATACAGGCATTGCAATACTCGTATGGTGATGCATTCCAAAATCAACAGTTAGAATCATGAACATTAGAACTAATAAGATACTTATAAAATAATTTTTCAAACTCATATATTTGGAAGTTCGGTCATCACTTGTCAGTAAATAATCAGGAATATACTTTAGTAAATTAGATACATCATTGAACAAGTAAACAATAATAATCGCTACCGCCATAAATTTAAAAGTACTTGAAATTGCTGTAAAAGCTGTCGCTAAAATTTCACCTAAAATAAGATCAGAATTACACCATATCTTTCACATTCATACCCAACATTAACGATACTAGTACTACGGTCGCGTACCTTAGTGATAATCCTATTCAGTTTCTCACGATCATCTTTAAAATACTCAACAATAAACGATCGAACTTGTGTCATCGTAAGCGCTGTAACTAAAAGCACAATTGCGATTATACTAATCACAAACCCTAAAGTTAATGTTTCATATTTATGAAGCAATACAAGTATTACTATTAGTTCTGCATAGGTAAGTCGCTTTAAATTTGCAACACGTTGTCCGAACTTATTGGACAAGATATGAACTTGATTATTAAGCACCAACCTAAACATCCACGAAAAGACAAATACACAAAATAAGGTAACGGAAGTAATTAGTGTAACAATTGGTAAATGGTCACTACCTACTACGAGTGTTGATATTTTACCTAATACAATTACAAATATCAAATCATAAAATAGCTCTTCGAATGAAACCTTAATATGCGAGCTATCAATGAAAATCATATGATCGCGATTATTACGTTTTTTCTCTACCCATAAACTTCCTTTTACTTAAAAAAAGGTTATGCAGATGCATAACCAATTAATTAGATTTTATATTCTTTAGACCAATATACACCGAATGCATTTGGACCTAAGTGATTACTTATAACAATTCCCATTGGGCTTGACTCAGATTCAATAACATGTGCGTTAGTTACTTTTGCACACTCTTTTAACATCTTCTTAGCCATTTTAGATTCTGTTGTATAGAAACCATTTAAAATTAAATTATCTTGATCACTAAAATCACGTTCTTGTAATAACTTAATGATTGATAAAATTGCTTTCTTTTGTGAACGCTCAGCTTTATATCTGTCAAGTCCACCTTCTTTAGTTAATGTAATAATTGGAGAAATTCCAAATAAGTTACCAACTGATGCAATCGCTGCCGGAATACGTCCTCCGTAAGCTAAATAATCTAATTTATCAACGAATACGTAAGCTTCAGTATTTTCACTTACAAAGCTAATGATTTCAGCAACTTGCTCGCTACTGATATCTCCATGTTTCTCGATTACTTTTGCAATTGTCTTAGCAATTACTGCAGACACCTGAGCAGCTGCACTACTATCATATACTTCAATTGCAAGCCCTTCATTTTCTTCCATATATTGCTCAGCAGCAATTTTCATCCCTTGCGCTGTACCAGATAATGCACCTGAAATATGTAAGCTAATTACACGGTTATATCCATCACTTTTAATTTTATCAAAAATCTTTAAAGCTTCACTTGTACTTGGTTGTGAAGTTTGTGGTAATTTTTTTGACTCATCAATCTTATAAAATACTTCAACAATTTGACTTGGATCTGTTGCATCTTCTGAGAATGAAATATGCTCAAAGTTTACTGTTAAAGGTACTACATAGAAATTATATTTCTCTAATTCTTCTGCTTTCATGTAAAATGTTGAATCTAATAATATTGCTGTTTTATTCATTTCTGCTCCTAGCGTTGATACTTTTTAATCCAACCAAAACCGAATGCTTTTGGTCCTAAGTGATTTCCAATTACTATCCCGAAATTAGAAACCCCAGTATAAACTACTTTAGCATCAGTTGCTTTAGTAGCCTCTTTTAAAATTTTGTTGGCCATTGCTTCATTTTCAACATGGACACCAATTAAAATTATCTCGTCATCTGCCGTAAATTGTTCGTCTTTCAAAATACTTAATGCACGAGCTAATCCCTTTTTAGCAGTACGTTCCGTACGTACCTTTTCAATACCACCAGCTTCATTTAAAGTTAAAACTGGAGTAATACCAAATAAATTTCCAACTGATGCAAGTGATGCTGGAATACGTCCGCCGTATGATAAGAAATCTAAGTTATCAACAAAGAAGAAACATTCTAAGTTTTTTCTGTAATAATCAATTACAGCTTGAATTCCTTCACTACTAATATCTCCATCTTCCTCAACAATACGTGCGATTTCAATTGCAATAATTCCACTGGCCTGAGCCGCAGCCATTGAATCGTAAACCTCAATAGTTACACTAGGGTTGTCTTCCATTACCATTTCAGCAATGTTTCGAACACCTTGAGCTGTCCCAGATAATTCAGCTGATATATGTAATGATATTATTTTATCATAACCTTCAGCAATTGCCTCTAAATAAACTCGCTCAGTATCACTACCTGCAGGTTGTGATGTAGTTGGTAATTTCTTTTGTTCAAAAACCTTCTTAAAAACTTCTTTGGCCTGTTGACCATTATCTCTAACCTCACGATAAGTAACCTCATCGAAGTTTACAGTTAATGGAATTTCTTTAAAAGAATATCTCTCAAAATCTTCTTTTGCCATGTAAAACGTTGAATCTATAACTATACATGTTTTCATAATATCTCCCTAATATATAAAAAAAGGAGCATAAAGCTCCTTTTAAATGATTATCTGTTGTAGAATTCTACGATTAATTGTGGGTTAATTTCACGGTTTAATTCTGACATTTCAGGTAATCTTTCGAAAGTAGCAACTTTTTTGTTAGCGTCTACAGTTACGAAAGGAACAGTTCCATTTCCGTTTTCTAAAGCTTCGTTAACGATTGTTAAGTTTTCACTTCTTTCTCTGAAAGTAATTACGTCACCTGGTTTACAAGTAATTGAAGGAATACTTGCTTTTTTACCGTTTAATAAAACGTGTCCGTGGTTTACGATTTGACGAGCTTGACGTCTAGTTGCAGCGAATCCTGCACGGTATACTAATGAATCTAATCTTGATTCTAATAAGATCATGAAGTTGTTCCCGTGGATTCCGTTTACTTTACCAGCACGGTCGAAAGTTCTTCTGAATTGTTTTTCAGTTAAACCGTACATGTGACGTACTCTTTGTTTCTCTTGTAATTGAGTTCCGTATTCACTCATTTTTCTTCTTCTTTGACCGTGTTGCCCTGGAGCGTATGGTCTGTTTGATAATTCTTTACCAGTTTCAGTTAAAGAAAAACCTAATCTTCTTGATAATTTCCAACTTGGTCCTGTGTATCTTGACATTGTTGTCTCCTTAGTTTGTTTTATTTTAAGTTAAGTGTTTGTTTAACAATTAAGATGATTTGGCATAAGGTTTTCACTTTATAGCTCAAGTTACTAACTTCCAATATATGGCTGCAAATAATCTTAATGTAGTTTCAAACGGCTAAACTTACCAAATAATTATAGCATAATATAGTTTATTTTGCAATTATTCTTTGGATTTTCTTTTAGACAATCGCCATGCAATAAATCCAATTAAAGATAGGATAGCAAAAAAGATTGTAATTGCAATTTTGATAATAATATAACGATCAACTCGTTGGTTGCTACCTGGTAACAACAATTCATTTTGAAAGTATGTTGGTTCAAGTCTAATAAAGTTCTCATCTTCATCTTGTAAGTATAATAAGAATTCAAAACGATCATTCTTTGCAGATAATCCGGCAATATTAGCAACAATATTTAAATCGAATGTATCACCTTTATTCATTGTTAATAAGAAGTTATTCTTATCGATTGCTACTGCTGTACCGCTATCAAAACGAAGTTTAGCCGTATAATCATCAACACTTTCAACACTCATATTATTTTCTTTTAAAGTTAATGTCATATTTTCTTTTTTCGGATTATTAACAACTTCGAAGTGAATATTATAAGTGATGTCTTCACCATCATTTGTGTACTGCGATACATCATAGTTTAAACTAATCGCTCCAACTTGAACTGTACGTGGTGTCGTCTCACTGTATGCATTAATATTAACAACTTCACTAACCGTCTCATCATTAGTCATCTTTGTTATTGTTAACGGTACTGATGTTACATCTACATCTGGTTGTAAATAGAACTGGTAACTTATTTTAAAATTATCATCGGTAGTCGTAATGTTTGGATTTTGTTCTACATTTGAATTTAACTTAGCATCAAAATACATTGTATTTACTAGTTCCAATTGATTTGGATCATAACTTATCGAAACATTATGAACATCATTTTTCCACCACATACTCTTTTCAGTAACAGTAACCGTTACTTGTTGATACTCAGAAACATATTCATCTTCTAAGTTTGAATATTCGATATCAATCCAACTAGGTGTTTCAAGTTCACTTGCACTTAGCGTCGGAACTAGTAATAACACCCAAAGAAAGATACTTTTTATCATTTTATTTTTCATTTAACATCTCCATGTGGTAGTGATAGTTACATAAAGGAATATAATCAACTGTTGTATTTTCATCATCGACTAAGATAGTTGGCCCATCTTTAACAATCTCACCATTTACAACACGTGCATTTTGGCGTGCTTTCTTCCCACACCAGCAAATTGAAGTTGCTTCCTCAATCTTATCTGCACATTCAATAATACGTTTTGAACCTTCAAATAAATTACCGCGGAAATCAACTTTAAGTCCAAAGAACATTAAAGTATGAACATCATTTTGATAACAGTAATCTATAATTCCATCAACAACAGCTGCTGTTAAGAAGTTTGCTTCATCTACTAAAATAATATCTGCATGATTTGCTGTTACTTGCGCTAAGGTTTCTTCCATATTACTTTCATTGATTTCAATTGCATCTACTTGTAAGTTTGTTCTAGAAGAAACTTTACCTGGTACTCGCGTATCAAGTTGTGGCTTTAAAACTAAACAATCAATCCCATTTTCATTGTAATTGTATGCTACCTTGATTAATTCTAATGATTTTCCAGAATTCATTGATCCATAAGTGAAATAAATTGTTGTCTTTGCCATTCTAGCTCCTTTTGTAATTTTCTATATATATTTGTAATACACTAATATCTGCTGGATTAATTCCTGAGATACGGCTTGCTTGACCAATAGTTTCCGGTCTTACTTTATTTAACTTCTCTCGTGCTTCTAATGCTAAGTTTGAAACTTGACTGAAATCAATTGCTTCCGGAATGCGTACACGATCTAATTTACTTGAACGCTCAACTTGACGGTGTACTTTTGCAATATATCCTTCATATTTAATTTCAATTTCAACTTGATATAATACTTCATCACTATATGCTGATAAGTCAACTAGCTGTTTTAAGTGCATGTAATTAAATGTTGGTCGTTTAAGTAATTCATACACTTTAAATCCACGAGAAATACTTTCCGTTCCAATGCGACTAGCAACCTCATCAGTTAACATATTTTGTGAGATTTTAAGTTCTTTGAACTCTTCTAATAAGTGACTAACTTGCTCAGTTTTAGTTTTAAAACTTGCATAGTGATCTTCGGTTACTAAACCAATTTCGTGACCAATTTCTGTAAGTCTACTATCTGCGTTATCATTACGAAGTAATAAACGATATTCACTTCTTGATGTTAATAAACGGTAAGGTTCATCAGTTCCTTTTGTAATTAAGTCATCAATCATTAGTCCAATATAACTGTTTGCACGCGTTAAAATCATTGGCTCTTTACCTTGGTAACTTAAAGCTGCATTAATACCGGCTACAAGTCCTTGACCAGCGGCTTCTTCATATCCACTTGTACCATTAATTTGACCAGCACTATATAAGTTTTCAACATCTTTAAACTCAAGCGTTGTACGTAATTGTTCTGGACGAACAGCATCGTATTCAATTGCATATCCATATTGTAAGATTGTTGCATTTTCTAAACCTGGTAATGATGCAATCATTTTATCTTGAACATCATAAGGCATTGAAGTTGAGAACCCTTGAACATAAATACTATTTCCATCACGAGTTTCTGGTTCTAAGAATAATTGGTGACGATCTTTGTCAGCAAAACGAGTAATTTTATCTTCAATACTTGGACAGTAACGAGGACCTACCCCTTCAATCACACCACTAAACATTCCAGATACATGTAAGTTATCTTGGATAATTTTATGAGTTTCTGGTGTAGTATAAATTAAGTGACAATCAAGCTGATTTTGAGGGTCGTTTAATAACGGATTATAAAATCCAAATGCAAGCGGCATATCATCTCCACTTGTAACTTCACTTTTTGTATAATCAATTGTGTTTTTATCAACTCTTGCTGGTGTACCAGTTTTAAGCTTAAATAAGTCAATTCCAGCAGCGATTAAACTATCAGATAAGGTTTTAGTTGTTGGTGTTTGTTCTGGTCCACTAGACACTTTATTTGAACCATTAATAATAAATGAATCCATGTAAGTACCAGTTGTAATTACAACTTTATCAGCTGTAATATCAGTTCCATCTTTTAACTTTACTCCTAATACTTTTTTATAGTCATCTGAGAATAATAAACTATCTACCATTTCTTCGACTACATCTAAGTTATCTTGCTCTAAAAGTGTTTGCTGCATGTTTTGTGGATATAATTCCTTATCAACTTGAGCACGCATACTGTGTACTGCAGGTCCTTTAGAACGGTTTAAGATTTTCATCTGTAAGTTACTCTTATCAGAATTACGACCCATTTCACCACCAAGGGCGTCAATTTCACGAACTACAATTCCTTTTGCCGGTCCACCGATTGACGGGTTACATGGAGTCATTGCAATTTTATCAATACGACTTGTAATTAATGCCGTTGGAACACCCATACGACTACTAGCAAGAGCTGCTTCACTACCAGCATGCCCTCCACCGATTACTATTATTCCATAGTTAGTTTTCATTATTCTCCTTTCAAAAATGCTTTTATACGATTAACATTTGGAGCCCCATACATACGATCATATTCTTTATCGTCACGATAATCAATCATACACGGAGTTCCCATTAAACTTAATTTCATAGCTATATCTTGGTGCTCATATGCATCGAGATCAGTAATAACTACTGGCTCATTAACTTCTGCTAATAACCCTTTTAGTTTTTCACATGTTGGACAGTTAGGTGTTGTAAATAAATATAGTCCATCTTCTAATTGTTCGATATTTGCTTTATTTAGTTGCATTACGCATCCTCCCAAAAAATTCTTTCATAAGACCACTGCATTCTTGTTCTAAAATTGGACCAATCATCGCAATATCAGATTCATTTATAAGCGTATCAAAAGCTTTCTTTTTAAAGCTATATTGATCTGCTCCAAAATATACAGTCTTAATTCTACTTTGAACAATTGCACTGTAACACATTAAACACGGTTTAACCGTTACATATAACTCACAATCATCAAGTTTCCAAGTTCCCAAATGCTCCGCTGCTGCTTTTATTGCCGCTATCTCAGCATGAGCAGTTATATCATTATCACGTTCACGAGTATTGTACCCATGTCCGATTACCTCACCATTTAATACGACAATTGCACCAATTGGTACTTCGTTTATATCAAATGCCAGTCTTGCACTCTCAAGTGCTAATCTCATATAGTTTTCCATGAGTATATTATAACAAAAAACAAGCAACCATATGGTTGCTTATTTTTCTTTGATTATATCGAAACTTTTAATTAATCTTTTGATTATTTACTCAGAGATAACCGATACAACATTTAGGGATACATTATCCCGTTTTGTTACACTGATTAATTTGTAAATTTATTAAATTTTTTCTAGTTTGAAACTAGTTCTGCTACTAAAACTGGCACATTTTAGAATTGTTCTTCCATTTCTTTTAATTCTATGTAGTCTTTATGATCTGTATATAATTCATCTTTAAATGGGTTTTTCTTCTTCGCAATAATTGTTTTAACTTGGTAAATGAACACCCCTAAGTTAAACACGAATGAAATTATTGATAATAACCACATTGCTGCTGGGTTCCAACTTGAGTGAACAGCAATACTTGAAGAAACAAATAGCGCAGGCCAAGTAAACATGATTAATTGGTTAAAAGCTAAAGTATGAGTACGGTGTTGTAACCATGCACCTTTTCTGATAAAGTGCGCAGCAAGTGTAGCCGAGAATAATACCGGGAATACATAAAATGAACGATCACCTAATGCATTATATGCATATGTAAAGTTCCATAGGTCGTATGCTATAATCCAGAACCATAACATATCTGGCCAAATCATAGTTCGATTTTTGTCTTTACTTACATAAATACCAAACCAACCACAAAGAATTAAGATATTTAAGATACCGGCCCAAGCATTAACAACATTCCAAGTACCACCTAAATAAGTCATACCATCAACAACCGTAGTCGTTGTCATGTGACTAATTTCAAATTCACGTTCTACTGCTTCTAAGATATTAATAACTAAGATTAACATTGGTAAAACTTTATACCAGTTCCAAGATTGAACACGTTTAGAATAACGTAATGCTAAGAATATCCATGCCCCTAAGTTAACAGAGATAATTTTTGCATGTTGGAACCAGTTATCTACATTTGTACCTGCTGATGTTTTTGGCCATACAACAAATGATAAAAATAGCGGTAAGATAATGAACATTAAAATACCTGCCCATAAGCTACGTCTACTAAATTCATTTAATAATAACATTACTACAAAAAGTAAAATAAATGCGATCCATGCTTGAATTGAAATCGATTCATAAAAAAAGTGCATATTTCCCCCTAATTACACTATCAACATTCTCTTAAGTTAATAGTTCTACCTATTAATTTTAACTAACATTTCCAACAGTACAAAGCGTTTTTTTAAACTTTACAAAAACGTAAATTTACATAAACTTAACATTCAGGATATCTTATCCCAAATTATGTTACCATATTATATATTATAAAAGGAGATCATTATGATTCATAAAATAAGTTTTTCAAATATATATAGTTATAATCATCCGGTTGAAATAAAATTCAATAGCACTAGTAATATTTATAGTATCCATGGGCATGCCTGCTCTGGAAAAACTAATCTACTTCATATTATCGAAATTATTACCCATATATTTTGGGACGTTCCGAGTTATGATAACTTACATAAGATAGTTAATCGTGATTCAAATAGCAATATCATTACGATGGCAATCGATTTTACCTTTGATAATGTTTGTTATTGTTTTGAGGGCGAAATTGATTTAACACAAAACTGTTTTAGTAAACAATCTTTTAAAGCTATAAATTCAAAGCGTTATATCTTCAAATGGGATAATAATGATGATTTATATTCTGATTTTTTTAGTGAAGCTCAAATTGCAACGCTTAGAACTTTCGAATACAAAAAAAACGGGGTCTTTCCTTATGTAGATTCTTTAGATGATGGAAATCGAATCGAAGAGTTGAAAGCATTAAAAGACGCTGGGTCAAAGCAAGACTATCTCGACCTTAAGTCTCTATTTTCTACATCTACTTCAATCGAAAGAATTACTGAGATGATGCAAATTATTGATCCTAGCTTAAAAACAATTAGTATTTTTGACTGTGAGTTAGATTATCAAAAAGTACAAGGAAGTCCAACTGAGCTATCAAATCCTAAAATAAATCATTCACTTGATTTGAATGTATCTTTTAGTTACGATAACTATAAGTGCACCTTCAATCAACAATCCCATGGTTTTAGAAAATGCTTTAAACTTTGCATTGAGCTTTTAGCGTCTACGAAGCAATTATATTTCCAACCCCGTCTTATCGATAACTTGAGTTCATATATTGATGATCAATTACTTAAGCAAATTTTGGAGTTATATGGACACGAATACAAACGACAATTGATTTTCACCTCTTATAAATCAACAATATTAGAATCAAAACTCTTACCTAAGGAATCGATTATAATTGTAAATAAAGATGAAATTTGTTCAACTATATATAAACTTTCTGATTACAAAGGATTACGTTCTAGTGATCGTCACAATTGGAAACGAATGTATGAACAAGGGAAATTTAAATAAATTCTTTAAATTAAAAATTCCAGCTACGCATAATGCGAGGCTGGAATTTTCTTTTTTATCTTTAGGCAATAGCGAATGCGTTACCATCTTCATCAATAACCGCAAATGACATACGACCACCGTGATCACTAATCTCAGTTACATTTACACCAAGACTAGTTAATCTTTCGTGCTCTGCTTGTAAGTCATCAGTATTTAAACAAATTGATGGAAGACCTAAGTTTAAGTTAAACGGATTTCCTTCCATTAATGCTAAAGGCACTAATTCAAAGTTTGTTTGACTATCAGTTGCTCCAATTGTAATTACTTTATGCTCTCCAGCTGCAACTTCATTTTTAATTTCGAACCCAAAGTTTGTTGTCCAAAAGTTTGCAGTTTTTTCCGTATCATTTACATAAAGCACTACATATCCAATTCCTACACTCATATTTACTCCTATAATAGTTTTTTGCTAATCCATTATAGCATATGCCACTTAACCATTAACTATATTACCTCAATATTTAATAAGATTTATCGTATACATAAACTACTAAATTAGTCCGAAGTCTGCATCTCCTTTTACTTCAATTACATCACCTGTTGTTAAAGGAATGTAATGTTCGTGAATTGTTTCTCCCTCAAGTAATTCACGATAGTAAACTTCGGTATCTCCGCTTGTTATTATAACCTCACCTGGTCCAGTAAAGTTATACATATAACTACTTTCTTTAATGTCTTCTCCATAGATATAGCTACCTTCTGTTAAAACATCTCCGGCTTTATATCCCCCAGATCCTAGCAGCAATAAAGCTACTAGTAAAACAGCAACTAGAGCTACTAGTCCGATTATAATCTTCTTCATTATTTACCTCTTTTCTTTAAACTAAACTTAAAGTTTAAAACATTAATCAAAATTAAACTAACAAGTACAAATACAACTGTAACAACAACATCACTGATAGTGATCATCAGTCCACTTAATCCAAACATTGGTGCGATTAGATTTCCAATTACAAGTGATAAACTTAGTCCTACCCCAACAATAATCGTATCCATAATTGACTCTAAAGTTAATAACTTAATAATTTGACTTGGTAATAAACCATTGTCAAATAAAATATTAAACTCTTCTAATCTAAATGCAAAACGATATTTATAGATTAGTCCAAAGAATACTAAGAACACAACGAATAAGACAACCATCGATATAATCTTCTTATTTCTAATTTGCGCAAAGTCACCTTGGTGATCTAAATACATTGTATATCTCGAATCCTGCTCTAAGCCAAGTTCTTCAATCTGACTGTACACACTTTCATCTTGGTCTTGATCATAATCAACAATCACTTCTGCGATTCCATCTTGATAAGCAGTCTTAAACTGTTCTAAACTATTAATTCCACTATTTGTAAATGAACTTTGATTTTGTTTATAATAATTTTCAAGTTGTTTAGCTGTTGGAACTTGTTTATCAGTAAATGCATAATAGATTTTATTTTGCACTTTTGAACTATAAGATTCGAATGTTAGCGTATTATCTGTTGCTAGTTCGATGTATTTTAAATCATCATAAATACCACTAACTTCGTATATTTGAGAATTATACGTCACTTCATTTCCAACACTTATTGCCTCTTCGGCATTAGCTAGTGATAACGGTACTAATACTTGATTAGTGTTATCTTGGGGATAATCCCCTTCTACTGTCTCAACATAGCTCTCTTCTAAAGAGGTAATTCCCGCCGAAAACATATCGTATGGTAATGCTTCGTATAAATAATAGTACACTTGGTTTTCGACAGAATTATATTTTGAACTATCAATGTTTTCGACCTTAGTAAAATACATCTCTAGTGTTTCATCAGTAATTACCTTATCTGCATTTACAATGTATTTTTGCAAATTCTTAGATTCTGTTAAAACTGTACTACGAATATAAACATCATCAACTGCATCCAAACTTTCTAAGTTTGCTACCTGGTCTACACTCATAAGTGATTCGTTATCTCCTACATAAACTCCCTCAGAGTTCAGACGTGAGTTTTCTGTTACAAAAATAATACCCGGTTGTAAGTTTAATAAATGGTCCTCATATAATGCTTTTTCTTTATTTAAACCACTTAAAAAGAATGATAATCCTAATACTCCGAAAAGCATTAAAATGATCGGTATAAACTTGACAGAGAACAAACTTTTCATTGTTTGTAGTGCGTACTCAAACTCTTTAAAGTTTGTTTCTGTATTTTCAGTATATTCTACTTCACTCGTATTTCCATCATTGACTTTAGTTTCAATCTTATTATTTTTAATCTCATGCACAAAGTTGGCCTTACTTATTACCCTTGCATCGTGAGTAGCGATTACTAATGTTTTATCTACACTAAGTTTACTTAAGATATTTAGTATGACTTGAACATTTTTATCATCTAAGTTATTTGTTGGCTCATCCATAATAATAATCTTTTTATCTCTAATTAGTGATCTTGCCAGACGAACACGTTGACGTTGACCTCCACTTAAACTTTTACCAAGTTCGTTTATCAAGTTATCAATTTCTAATAACTTTAAAATTTCCTCAATCTTTTCATCAGCTATGTTTTGATCATATAATTTAATATTTTGATATACAGTAAATTGCTCAATAATCCCGTTACTTTGTGCCATGTAGCCAATGTTTTGTTGACGGAAATTATCAATTTGATCTGGTGTCAGTTCTACACCATCAACGATATATTGACCTTCAACGTTCTTATCAACACCAAGTAAGATATTAATTAAAGTAGATTTCCCACTTCCACTTTCACCATATAATACATGAATTCCATTATTACTTAAATCAATATCCATTTGATCATAAATTACTTTTTGCTTATATTTCTTATTTAAATTTTGTAGTTTCATGTTTCCTCCACATAAAAGTGTACAAACTAAATGTTAAGATTATGATAAGAGATAAAAAAAAGTAACTATTACTAGTTACTTTTATACTTAATATAAGTTGTATATGTTTCGCTTTTTTCTTCAACTTCAGTTTCAAGACCTATTTCATGACATAAGTATTGATTTAGTAAAATACGGATTTCTGTTGATTTATCACGAGGCTCTTTACTACGCACATTTTCAAATTTAATCTCACTATCAGTTATTGTAATAGTAACTTGGCTATCATCTTGTGCATACTTATAAATATTACTCACTATATTACTTACTATGTGTTCAAATACCTTATGATTAACTTGAAGATTATAGTCACTATCTTGATTATAGACAAATATCAGATTCGATGTAGCAAGTGCTTGAGATGATACTACTTCCCGAATCGCTGATTTAATATCGACTAGTTGCGGCTCTTGATTAATTTCATACGTGTAAGCATTAAGTAAATCACTTACTATTGTTTTCATCTTTTCAACCTGAATTTCGACAAGTTCATTTTGCTTTTGATTATCATTGTATGGCTTAACCTCAAGGCGATTCATATCAATGACAGCTTCAATGTTACTAATTGGGTTTTTAAGTTCATGTGATAGTGTCATTATTAAAAACTTTTTCTGTTTGTCTTCAACCTTAATTGTATTTGCCATTTTATAAAATTCATTTGTAAGTAAATCTATTTCATTTTCAGTACTATTATTATTTACAGGATAAGAATCTACCGACTTAAAATTAACCATTTCATTTTCTAATTTATTTAGTTTAAACAATATACTTTTATTAAAGTAAACGTAAATAATAACTAATGTCATGATGATAATCACATTGATGAATAGAGCTGCATAAATTAGTAAGCGATTAAGATCAGTTACTATATTCTCATTTAAAACCGCATATAATACTGGTTTATCATTTTCATAGACAACAATTTGATCATCCTCAATATGACAACTTATATTGGCGGCAGTTTTATATTCAGGGATTTCCTGTTCGGTAACAATAAACCCTTCATTAATAAGATATTCAGAAAACTCACTTGTTGTCATTTCTTGTTTATAGTAGTTTGCATATGCTGCATCGTATTTGTAATGAATATAGTGGTTACTAACATAGGCAGTAGCAAACGTTCCGAGCCCAATAACCACGACAAGAATAACTGTAAACAGGACGATTATTTTATTTCTTATTTTCATAGTAATAACCTACTCCACGTTTTGTTTTTATTAGTTCCGATTTATGACCAAGCTTCTTTCGGAGGTTGAAAATATTAGTATCTACTATTCGATTACTCATACTATGATTACCATGCCATATTGTATCAATTAGATTATCTTTGGTAAATACTCGATCAGGTGCTGATGATAATAAAGCAAAGATTTCATACTCAATGTTTGTTAGATTAATATCAACTCCATTAATCTTAACTACAAATAAATTGGTATCAATTTCTAATTCATTATCTTTAGGCTTTAAATAAGTTTGAAGATTACGAACCTTCATTTTTAAAATTTGTTTATTAACTGGTTTGACAATGTAATCAACTGCCCCTAAGTCATATGCAGTCGTTAAACTTTGCTCATCATCTAAGGCGGTTAACATAACTGTTGGTATTTTAAAACCGTGGTTTTGAATATACTCTAATACACTAAAGCCACTTTCATGACCTAAAATAATATCACATAAAATTAATTCAACGTCGCCCTCTTCAATAATTTTAATAGCTCCACTTGCATCAAAGCTACTAACAACTTGATAGTCGTCTTGTAATAATGCACGCATGTAATCATTAATTATTGGTTCATCTTCAATTATAAGAATTTTCACTTTACTCCTTTTCTATAGGATACAATAATTTATCTATGGTTTGAGAATTATTTCAAAAAAGTGTATATAAAAAAGATGACTAAATAGCCATCTCTTAAATATTATTTATTTTCTTTATCTTCTTTTAAACGATTTTTGTATAACTTTGCAAGTCCACCTAATGATGTTTCACGGTACTCGGCTGCCATATCTTTACCAGTTTCATACATAACTTCAACAATTGTATCAAAGTAAACTTGTTCTTCACTCGCAGTTGCTTGAGCAATCTTGAATGCTGTCTTAGCTTTACCTGCACCAACTGCATTACGTTGAATACAAGGCACTTGTACATAACCTAATACCGGGTCACAAGTTAATCCAATTTGGTGTTCTAACCCAATTTCAGCTGCTGCTTCAATTTGTCGATTATTACATCCGTTTAAGTATGCAGCGGCACCTGCTGCCATTGCTGTTGCTGTTCCAACCTCAGCTTGACATCCACCTTCTGCACCACTAATTGTAGCGTTGTGTTTTACAACTGCACCAAGTAATCCAGCTACTGCTAATCCTTCAATTACTTGCTCATCAAAAAGATCTAGATCATCTTGATAATACTTTAAAACTGCCGGTAACACACCTGCTGCACCACAAGTAGGAGCTGTAACAATTTGTCCACCTGATGCATTTTCTTCGTTTACAGCGTAAGCATATGCTTCTAAACGCATGTGTTTACTATCTGTATTGAAAAGTGCTTTTGCACGTCTTGTAACACCTAGTTCACCTGGAATTTTACCATCAGCAGTAATCCCACGGTAAATTGCACTTTTCATAACATCCCAAACCTTAGTTAGATGTTCAATTACTTCTGGTTCAAACTCCATTACATAATCAAAGTATGAAATATTTTTTGATTCACAATATTCACTAATTTCTGTGAACGTATTATGTGGGTAAACATCAACTGCTGGGTCTTCATTTTCGAACCCAACAATTTTAACATCTCCTCCACCGATTGAGTAGATTGTCCATTCAATTACAGTATCATCTTCAAGCGTACCTTCAAACATCATTGTATTTTCATGACCAATGTTACTTTCTAAGTAATTCCAAACAAACTCAACTGGAACTGGTGCTAAAGATTTCTCAATAATCCAGTCCGTTAAGTGTCCTTTACCAGTTAATGCTAAGCTTCCAAATAAAGTACATTTAACTGACTTTAATGTTGGATACGCTTGTTTAAACATGATACTAGCGCGTTCAGGTCCCATCGTATGTGATGATGAAGGCCCTGCCCCAATTTTGAATACATCTTTTTGACTAATCATAACTCTCTCCTAAATTAATTTATTAGCGACCTAAGTAAGGTAATAATGCTTCTGGTACATCTACAGTTCCATCAGCGTTTTGGAAGTTTTCTAAGATTGCTGCTAAGATACGACCAGTTGCCATACCACTTCCGTTTAACATATGAGGGTGAGAAACTTTTCCATCTTCATCTCTGAATCTGATTTTCCCACGTCTTGCTTGGAAGTCCCAAACATTTGAACAAGAAGATACTTCACGGAACTTATCTTGAGATGGGAACCATACTTCTAAATCGAATGTTTTACTAGCTCCAAATCCAACGTCTCCAGAACATAATCTTACGATACGGTAGTGTAATCCGAAATCTTGTAAAATTTTCTCTGCATCTTCAACCATTTTATCAAGTTCAGCATTACTAGTTTCAGGATTTGTATATTTGAATAATTCAACTTTACCGAATTGGTGCATACGAATTAATCCACGAGTATCACGACCTGCACTACCTGCTTCTTTACGGAAACATTGAGAGTAAGCTGTATAGTTTAATGGTAAGCTACTTCCATCAATAATTTCATCACGATGTAAGTTTGCTAAAACAACTTCAGCAGTTGGAATTAAGTAGAAGTTTCTTTCGTTTTCAAACTCATCATCGTCTCCACCATTTTGAGCAATTTTGAATAAGTCATTTTCGAATTTTGGTAATTGACCACTTGCAAGTAATGAATCTTGACTAGCGATGAATGGTACACCAACTTCTTCATATCCACGCTCAGTGTGAGTATCTAACATGTAGTTAGTAATTGCACGTTCAAGTCTTGCAACGAACCCACGAGTAATAACAAATCTTGATTTAGCAATTTTCGCAGCACGATCAAAGTCTAAGTCTTTAGCCGGTTCAACTTCGAAGTGTTGTTTAGGTTCAAAGTCAAATTCAGGTTTTACTCCCCATCTTTTAACTTCAACGTTATCTTCATCATCGTTTCCGATTGGTGTATCTGCTTGTAAGAAGTTAGGAACACGCATAAGTCTACTTGTGTAACTTTCACGTAAAGCTTCTACTGCTGTTTTGTCAGTTGCAGCTTTTAAGCTATCGATTTCAGCGAATAATTCTGTAGTATCTTTTCCTTCTTTTTTATATTGACCGATTAATTTACTTTTTTTGTTAAGTTCACTTTTAGCAGTTTCCATTGCGTTTAATTTTGCAGTGTACTCTTCGTAAGTACTGATGATTTCTTCAATCTCAGCTCCGAATTCTGGATTACGTAAGTTTAAACTTGCGATCATTTCTTCTTTTTCGTTTATTAGTCTTTTAATATCTAACATTTGTCCTCCAAATTAATTGTTTATTAGTTGTTTAAATTTATCTAACGTATCTCTGAAGTCATTAAATGCTTCTTGATACGGCGTTTTACTTCTAGCATCTATATCGATAGTCGCTAAGCTGCTAATTGCATCATTGCTACCTCCGATTGCTAAGAAGTCTAAGTATTTAGAACTGAAGCTATTATCAGCTTTAATTCTATTGAAAATATCAACTGCATAACAGAAACTAGTAGCATATTGATATACATAGTAATTGTAGTAGAAGTGCGGAATACGCGACCATTCATACTCTATCTCTTGATCTAAAATCACAGCATCACCAAAGTAGTTTTTATTTAACTCGTAATACATACTGTTTAAATCTGAACTTGCTAATTTTGTTCCAGATTCGAATTTGCTTTTCGATTCGTATTCAAACTCAGCGAACATTGTTTGACGAACAACCGTTGTACGGTATTGCTCAAGTTTGTAATTTAAGATGCTTGCACGCTGCTCATCACTATTTGCATTTTCAAATAAGTAATCAGTAAGTAATAGCTCATTTAAAGTCGATGCAATTTCTGCGACGAAAATAACATAGCGACTATTGTGGTACTCTTGCTTGTTATTAGCTAAATAAGTATGAATTGAGTGACCTACTTCGTGAGCTAATGTGTAAACATCATTTAAAGTTTTTGTGTAATTTAATAAAATGAATGGTTTACTATCGTAACATCCACCGGAGTATGCTCCACTTCGTTTACCTTCGCGCTCATAAACATCGATCCAACGCTCAGCAAATGCTTGCTCTACTAGTTTTATATAGTCAGCTCCTAATGGCTTAAAAGCGGCTAGGATAAGTTCACACGCTTCTTCGTATGAATACTCGCGGTTACTACTAGCAATTAATGGTACATACATATCATATAAGTGCATTTCATCAAGTTGTAAGTAGTGTTTACGCATTGCTACATAATCATGGTTAATTTCAAGGTTATCATTAACAACACTAATTAAGTTATCGTAAATAACTTCATCTATGTTGTTTCCAAATAATGCACGTTGACGAGTTGACTCATATCCTCTAGTCTTAACTGCAAACATATCTTTGGTAATTTGACCAGTATAAGTTGTTGCAAGCGTCATATTAATACTTGCGAATTTACCTAACATCTCTTTGAATGCATTAGCTCGTAATATGCGGTCATTGTCCATTAAATATGCACCATATAATCCGTGACTCATTGGTCTGCTCGAGTCATCACTATCCATAATATCATCAAATTTTAAATCAGCATTTGTTAATACTTCATAGATCTTACTTGGTTGCGCTAAGCTTTCACTCGCGTCTGCAAGTAACTTCTCGCTACGTTCATCAAGGGTATATTTACCGCTGTTTCTAACTTCAATTAAGACCTGTTTATAATTACTAAAAGATTCATCATCGATTGCACTTTCAACAAGTTCTTTATGAGCTGTTAACATCGGCATATAGAAAGATAGATTACTATATATTGATAATACCTGACTTTTAACTGTCGCCTCTAAACGAATACTTTCTTGGTCAGATGTTGACTCATCTAATTTATGATGTGCGTACGTCATTGGTCGATCTAAAGTACGCGTAATTGTAAAATAATCATCTAAACTAAGTTTTAGATGTTCTTTCGTTAATTGTATATTGTTGTATTTAGCTGTAAACTCATGGGCTAACTTTTCAGCTAATTCAATATCTTGGAAGATAAGTTCTTGATTTGAATATAAAGAACTTAAATCCCATGTATATTTTGTATCCATTAGTTTTCGTCTAAAGAAATTACTTTGTGAACATCTTTGAAACTACGCCCATTTTGTGCATAATCTAAACCATATCCGATTAAGAAGTAATCTGGTAAAGTGAATCCAATGCGGTCAGCAGTTGAATCGGTTACATTAGTTCCTTCTTTTTGGAAGATTGAGATAGTTTTTACACTTGCTGCATTTTTATCCATAAAATATTGCTTTAAGTATTTTAAAGTTGTTCCTGTATCTACGATATCTTCAAGTACAACTACGTGACGGTTTGTAATATCCATATCTAAATCTTTAACAATTTTTACAACCCCACTACTTTTACTGCTATCACCGTATGATGATAAGTTCATAACATCAATTTGTAAAGGAATTGACATCTCTTTAGTTAAGTCACTTAAAAAGTATAATGACCCTTTCATGATACCAACCATAATTGGGTTTTTATCTGCATACTCAACATCAAGTTCGGCTGCGATTTCTCTTACTTTTGCCATAATTTCATCATGTGATAATATGATTTCTGTTTTCATCTTTTGCTCCTAAATTACACATTATATTTATACTTATCTATTTTATCAAAAATATACAAGTGATTGGAGTTATTAAAAGAAAAAAGTGAGAGCATAGCTCACACTTATTCTAATTATTCCTGCTCTTGATTGTTTGCTTTATTTTCTAGACGAACTCTACGTTTTTCTAAACGACGCTGAGATCTACTAATTTTCTTATCTGCTCGATTACCATGTCTATACATGTCTATTGGTCCTTCAAACCCAACATATACTTGAATTCCACTTAGTTTTAAGTCTCCCGTTAATTTAACAGAATGCGTAGTTGATGTTATAGGAATATCATGGAAGTTAGTGTATGGCTCACCATCATTTTTATAAAAGAATGTTACGCCAGAAAATCTTAATGACGTCCAATCATTTACTTCTACATCTTCATTTACATAAAGACTTAATCCCGAATACTTACCAGTAGCTTCAATTTCAAGTGGTCCATTAAAGTTATACTCACGTAAATCAATTGTTACTCCTGAATATTTCATATCATAGCTCAATTTAGAATAGTTTTGATTGATAAACTTATATTCTTTACCTGCGTATTGCAATTTTATTTTCTCGTTTTTAGATACTGTATTAAAATCAATTTCATTTTCTGCTAGCACTTCAGATACAATTTCATTTGGATTAATTGTTTGTCCTACTGCTTCTAATTCTTCAGCTACTGCTTCAACTTGAGCAATTAGATCAGTTTCAATATCAGCAGCTAAATTATATCCTTTTAATAATTCAATACATTTTTGAATATCAGTTAATTGTTCTTTTTCTTTTTTACGTTTAAACATTTTTCTCCTTTGTATAAGTTATAAACTCATTAATTTCATTCCATTGCTTATATAGGTCATCTAAATATTGACGGCCCTCATATGTGATTGTGTAAAACTTCATAGCTTTTTTCCCTTGCATCTCAACACGGTATTGTAAATACCCTTTGCTCTCTAGACGAGTTAAGATTGCATACACTGAAGTAAGTTTCATCGTGATGAACTCATTCATGTATTCAGAAATTGCATATCCGTAATTTTCAGTTTTTAAGAATTCCAAAATAATGATTTCAGAAACTCCTTTTTTTAGTTGATTATTCATAATCCTCCTTTATTCTTCTATAAAGACTATAATTCCTTAAAAATAACAACTTACTCTTTTATAAAGAATAGTTGGTTTAAATAAAATGTAATTACTCTTCATTACAGACTAATTATAACATACAAAAATAAAGAGTGTAAAAAAATTACATTCTTTACTTCAAATCATCAGCAACTTTAATCATACTTTATAGTTATAAGTGATTGATACTTAGTTACTTGACTTGTTTTTCAATTTAAAAGTGTACTTGAATTTATTATCTTTGTCCAATTGCTTCCTTTTGGATAATTAATCAGATAATTTCTCCCTTTTTATTTCTTTTCCATAGATATAGGTTATATATATGTATTTTGAATTTCACGCAAATAAAGTGTTATATTCAGATTGTCCGAAATGACTTAAAACAATAAGGAGAGTAATATGTTAACATTGACCGAAAGGATCATATGTCAGGAGGGCAATGAACGAGAAACTAGACAGAACTACGAAAGTAGTTATTCTAGTCTTTTATGTTCTTCGATTACTTACGCTATTTCGATAGTTAAATAATTTCTTCTAATTATTACTCTCCCAAACATAACGAAGGGTACCTGTTACAGCAGGTACCCTTTTTTATGTAATCTTCTTCTAATTATTACAATTATATTTAACATAGTAAACAAATAGTTGTCAAACAATCAAACTTTTAATTTTCAATGTTCACTTTGAGCAGCAATTATCATTAAGTAATCACTTAATTTAATAATAGTGATATCGCCTCGCATTATGGTTGAGTAAAACCATTTGATTGGAATATTCAAACAAACACTTCGGATAACATTCGCTTACTTTAAATTATTACTAGTGCTATGATAATTAATTAGCATTAGATTTAACTTCATCAAATAAATACGATTTAACAATTTCTCCATTTTCAAAGTATGTTACTAACTGACTATCAGCAAGCTCTTCAGCTGTTGGATAGTGGTCATATTCTACTGTTATATAATTATCATCAATACGCTTTAAATCTAAGTATCCGCGTTTTGAACTTTTTCCTTTATCAGTAATTGGATCTTTATATACCACTTGAGTCTTACCATCTATTTCAATCGCACTACACTTAATTGCAAACTTGTGGGTATCACGATTTATAGATGACTCATAGTTTCCTTGTAATAGTGCACCACCCATTCCAAAGGCAATGTTTTGAGCTGAGAAACCTTCGTTTTCCATCGCGCTTAAAATATCGTATATCAAGTCACTACTAACTCCATCACCTTGAATGATTGCAACGTTATTTAAAACTTTGTACCCCTTGCTATTAACTGTGTAACCATAAGCTTCTTCACTACTTAAATTACGTAGTGCATACATTACATTAGTAAGAGCATCTCCACTATCAGGTCTAATTACCAGTTGTCCACCAGCATTTATAACTTGGTCCTTCAGTTCAATCCATGTATTAATTGCTGAGTAGAAATCCCACGAATCACTAACACATGCATAAATATCTGATGTCTTTCCAAACTGATCAATCATGTTTATAAATCCATTACGTTCATTAACACTACCAGCACCCCAAGATGTGATGGTAGAGTGTTCACTAGCTGGGATACTAAATCCGGGCATATCAGCACCATAGTATTTACGCGCATACATAAGAGCCGCAACAGTATCTGTTCCCATAAAATTTACTAAGTGAGACATTCCACCAATACCAGCTTGCTCTTCACTAGCAACACCACGATAACCAAAGTCATGAAGCATGAATGGAACTTTATCATTAGTATCGGCTGTCTTTTCCATGAAACTCGTAATTAATTGCTTGATGTTGTATCCTAAAGTTGCAACTGTAGTTGGATACCAAATTTTCATAAGTAAGGTTTCGGCCCATCCCACTAACCAAAATAACTCAGGGTCTGTAGATTCTATTGTCATAAGTACATTACGACGTTCAACTACGCTCCCTTCTGCTACGGCTCTAATCTTAAGCGGTAACTTTCCATCATGAACTTCTACTACACGCATCCACCCTTGTTTATTAAAAGGTAAACCATGACTAGTTATAATCATTTCAGCTTCTTCAACCATGTCAGATGTAATAGTAGCATTCAAATAACGCTTTATATAATATGATAATCCAAAGAACTGTGTGATATTTTGACTATACTTCCCAGTCTCTCCACCTCTTGCTTCTAGGTAACTAAACATTTTAGTTGCTCCATTTGGATATTGTTTCCATTGGCTGTATTTATAACTGTCACTCATTAATATTATGTTTTCCATTGCCCCTCCATTAAATTGCAACTAGCAACTTATTAACTATAGTATAACATAAAAAAAGTACTCCACAAAGTGAAGTACGATTGATTATTTACAAACATTTGCTGCTGTGTTTAAAGCTTCCCACGTTCTTGCAAACGGTGGAGCATAAGCAAAGTCAACATATGCTAATTGTTTAGTTGTAATACCAGTTGTAATAGCAAGAGCTAATGTGTTTAGTCTATGCACTACATCTTTCTTTCCAACTATTTGAGCACCATATAATTTATACGTTGTTGGGCAATAAATCATTTTAATATAAATATCTTCATTACCTTTGTAATAATTAGTATGAGTTTTATCTTTTACTATACGTGTTTTGTACTCAAGATCTGAGTGCATTAAATCACGTTCGCTAAGACCAGTTCTTGCCATATCATAATCTAATACTTTTAAACAAGAACTTCCTAGCATACCTGTAAATTCAGTTTCAAGACCTGCTAAGTGATCAGCTAAACTTTTAGCAAACTTATTAGCATTTGTCGCAAGTGGTAAATAAGTATCTTTACCAGTTACGATATTTTTAGTACTTGCAACATCTCCTACAGCGTATACATCATCGATTGAAGTTTTACCATTTTCATCAACTAAGATTGCACCATTTAATAATTTAGTACAATCAATAACTTTACTGTTAGGTAAGAATCCAATAGCAACAATAACAGCATCAGTTTCAAAGCTAACAGTATCAGTAACAACCGTTGCACGCTCACCAGTTTCGATTTGCTCAACAGTTGTATTTAACATTAACTCGATTCCACTATCAGCAATATTTTGCTCAACAATTTCAGTCATATCTTTGTTAAATTGCGTGCTTAAGATTCCATTTGAACGTTCAACTACAGTTACCTCTAAACCTAGGTGCTTAGCTGCATCCATAACTTCAAGTCCAATAAATCCTGCTCCAATTACAGTTACATGTTTGATACCTGATTGTAATTTTTGCTTAATAGCATTTCCGTCTGCTAGCGTTGTTAAAGTAAATACTTGTTCATTATCGATTTGTGCAAAACCAGGAACAATTGGATTTGCTCCGGTTGCAACGATAAGTTTATCGTATTCATATTTAACATCGTTTGCTACTACAAATTTTTTAGTAGTATTAATTTCTGTTACCGCGTGGTTAATACGTACATCAATTCCACTGTCAATCATTTGACTAGGTGTTCTTGCGATCATTGTATTTTCATCTGAGAATTGATCTTGTATATAATACGGCAACCCACACGCTCCAAAAGAAATATAATCTTTTGCTTCAAATACTAAAACATCATCTTCTGGGCGATTACGTTTATATTTTGCAGCGAAACTCATTCCCGCTGCACTACCACCGACAACAATAATATTACTCATTATAAGTCTCCATATCTAACTCACCATCGATTTTTGAAATAACAACACCAGCTAACATACTATCAGAAATGTTTAATGCAGTACGTGCCATATCTAATAACGGTTCAACTGAGATTAATACCGCTGCCATTGTTACTGGTAATCCCATGATTGATAAAACAGCGATTGCAGCGAAAGTAGCTCCACCACCAACACCAGCGATACCAAATGAAGAAATTGCAATAACAATTGTTAACATAATTAACCAACCGAATGTAATAGAAAGGTCATTTGCTTGCATAGCCATAACCGCAATCATTGCCGGGTAAATTCCTGCACAACCATTTTGACCAATTGTAACACCAAATGTACCTGCTAAATCAGAAGTCATTTCATCTACACCTAGCTCTTCACGTTGAGTTTGAGTATTTAAAGTTAAAGCTGCCATTGAAGAACGAGAACCAAATCCAAATAATAATACAGGGAATGATTTTACAGCAAATTTTACTGGGTTTAATCCGAAGATTGCTAAGATTAATAAGTGAATTACGTACATAATTGCGATTGCAACATAAGTGCCGATTACGAATAATAATAATTGACTCATACCTGCGAAGTCAGTAGTTGACATGAATGTTGCCATTAATGCAACAATTGCAAATGGAGTTAATTTTAGGATTTCTCTTACCATTGATAATACAACTTCTTTAGTAGAGTTTAAAATGTTGATGAATAACTCTACACGTTCTGGGTATCTTTTATCAACTTGTAAAATACTGTAACCTAAGAACATACCGAATAATACTGTAGTAAGTGCTGCTGTATCACCTTGACCAACTAAGAAACTAAAGTCACTTGGAATTGGAGCGGTAATTAAATCAGCTATACTCATAGAAGTTAAGCTTGTAGATCTTTCAGTTAAAGTAGCTGTACGCTCTACTACGTCAGATGAAGCACCTAAACCTGCTTGTAATGCAGCACCATCAATTCCTAATAATAAACTTGTCATAACTCCGATAATTGCTGAGATACCAACAGTAACTAATAAGAAAGTAATAATTTTTGTAACTTTTTTCCCTAAGTTTGCTTTACCACGCGCATTGATAATTGCAGTTGTGATAGAGATAAAGATTAATGGAATAACGATTAATTTTAATAATGAAATGTAAATACTACTTACGATTGACATTACCATCATTAAGTTTGCACTTGCAGTGTTTTTTTCTTTATAGTACGTTGGATCTGTTAAATCTCCTTGAGTTTCAACAATAACTCCATCATATTTTAAAGCATCTGTATCAAATGTAGAGGTAACTGCATTATCATCTAATCCTAAATCAGCAAAGTTTATTAATACAGGAATAGTATTTCCTTCTTCGTCAGTAATAATTGAAGGGTCATTTGCAACATCTGTTGCCATTACATAACTCTCAATTTTTTCACCTTTACTATTTTCTAAATATGATTGCTCTGTACCAACTGTTAGTTGTACGATTAACCCGAATACTAACCCGATAACTAACGCTGTTAATACTCTGAAGTTAAATGATTTCTTCTTTTTCTTAAGTCCTTTAATAAACCATAAAATTACAACAAAAATTGCAATTAATAATATACTTGTAAACATACTTCTCCTATTCTTTAAACAACGTTGCTAAAACCTTAGTCGCAACATCGCGTCCACGTCCCATATACGGAAACATATGCATGTGTAATGCGGGATTAAAGTTAGCTTCGATAATCGCATGCTCACCTTTTTCAAAATCGATAATCATATCAATTCCACATATTTTTACACCTAATGCTTCCGCAGCTAAAACTGCTTCTTTCTTAAAACTTTCTGGAATACGATCAAAGACCTCATGTGAATCTCCACCTTGAGATACATTCGATGTATCACTTAATAATACTTTTTGACCTAACTTTAAAATACTACTTAAGTCATACCCTTGTCGACTTACAACACGTTTTAATTCTTGATTAATATCAATCATCTCCAGCGGTGTTTTATAACCACGTGAACGCAAAGGGGACTCATTTTTGAGTTTAATTAACTCTTCAATTGTACTAGTCCCATCACCAATAACATTGGCATTATACCTAGTAACAATGCTCTCGCAAACTCCATCAATAACGAGTAATCGATACTCGCTACCTGAGTAATACTTTTCAATAATAATTTCATCACTATATGTAAACGCTAGTTCTATTGCTTGTTTAAATTCAGCACTATTATCTGCATTACAAATAGTAATTCCCAAACCGAAGTTTGTGTCTAATGGCTTTACAACTACTAGTCCATTTAGGGTGCTAACTAGTTTATCACCTTTTTTCAACTTGTGACCTGAGGGCACACAAATATTATTTTCTGCTAATATCTTCTTAGTCATGTATTTATCATTCATAAGTAAGACACTCGCATAACCATCAAGATTAGTTTTTGTAGCTTGAACTACGTATTGGCTACGCTCTTGGTTACTAATCTTAATAATATTTTGTGACTCAGATTCAATGCTGACATCATAACTATTATCTTTAGCAGCCTTAATTAGCAGCTTTGTTGAAAGCTCCATATTAAGTTCTGGATAAAGCATTTCAAACTTTGAGTATTCATAAGCATATTCTTCCCCAAACTGCTGAAGGCTACACTCACCTAACTTCTCAATCATTAAATCAATATCAAGCATTTGTTTGTTATATTTAACTTTAATAGTTTCAAGTGCGTCACGTTCAACATTAGTTTGGCTATGCTTGATTAGAATATCTAGTAACTTGCTTGTGTGCGCAGTAAGACTATTTACTTCTCCTTCAATATCAAGTTTAATGCTTCTATCTAATCCATGTAGTGCAACTTGATCAATTTGTGCAAATGTTTTACTCGTATTAAATGCTTTAACTTTATGCTTAGATAAATAAGCTAAACAGGATTCAATGAAAATTAATGCTTGATCACTAATTCCACTAACTTCAAAGGGGTTAATATCAATAAAACGAAGTTCAATATAATTCTCATCTTTATATTCTTTTAAACGTAGTTTTGAATAGATTTCACGTTCATCTAAAATATCAATTCCATTTACTAGCTTTTGTTTTGAACTTAAATACTGTTCATAACTATCGAAGTTTAAATCAAGACCACCACAATTAACAAATCCATAGTCACTACTAGCTCGTAATGAAATAGCATTTTCAAGTCCATAGTCTTTATTAATTAAACTTAAGCCTTGATGCTGAGTGTGAGAACGTGGCGTAAAACTTGTAAACTGCATGATAATTGGCAAGTATTCATAAACACTTTGAATCAGCTGAAAATACTCTTCTTTAGTTGATAATAAATCATTACTATAATTGTAGTGAATCCCACTATATAACATTTTTTCAATGCCATACTTGTCTGCTAAGTAGTCACGATACGCTTTATCTAATTTATCATGGTCTACATTTTTATTGACTTTCATCGGTGATGATAGCGGCCACACTTTATAATGCTTAAAATAATCCAAACTAAGTAATTCACGAATATTTTGATTCGCAATTAAGGAACTTGACATTGGATCAGTTACAACTTCTAGTTGATGATTGGCAAAATCAACCTTAAGCTGTGGAGGTAACTGGTCTAAATCAATATCAATCGGATTAAACGCTTTATCAAAGATAAGACATTCTTTTTCGACACCAACCTTAACTTTCATACATTCTCCCTATAGGCGGTTAGCCCACTTGTTTTGTTTATAGATGTAATACGATATAATTAGTTTTCCAATAATTTCAGTCAGCCAGATAATCTTAAGTGCAATAACTCCAAGATCAAAGACATATAGTCCTAGTGCCGTTAATGGAATACCAATTAAATATGAAACTACTGGGTCTGCTAAAACAACTACCTTTGTATTTCCTCCACTTTTCAATATCGAAATAAATGTTGAAGAGAAAACACGGATAACCATATACACACCATTGATAATCATCAGTATATACACGTATAAGTAGAAATTCTCAATTACAATATCATTCGGCTTATACAGGAACATTGTAAACGGCAAGATACATGCAATTACTAAGAACATATATAGTGCAATCTTACGCATGAAACTGAAAAGTGATTTCTTAATCGGTTCCAAATCAGATTCTTGTCCTAGTGCTTCACCCATAACAATCCCAGCAGTACTTGCTGTTGCAATAACACCTGCATTTACTAAGTTAGTAATGTTTGTTGAAACTGTAATTAACGTATAACTTTCAATTCCAAGCTCAATATACATTTTTGTATATATAACTCGAGCTGCACCAAATAGTAACTCAATTACAACTAACGGTAATGTTGTTTTAATAACTAATAGTGCGTATTCTTTTTTAAAACCAAACAGTACTTTCGGCTTAGCAATAAATTGTGCTTTGATCTTAATTGCTACAACTAAGTAGACAATAATGAAAATCGCAACACTTAATACTGTACCAATACCAGCTCCAGCAATTCCAAGTTCTGGGAACGGTCCAACTCCATATATTAATAAGAAGTTTAATACTAAGTTAGTTACTAACATTGCAGTATTTATATATAAAGGAACTTTGGGTTTCTTTATGCTTCTAAATTGATACATGAATAGCATTGAAATTGGCCAGAATATTGAGTTAACTATCGTAATTCTTAAGAACAGTAAAGCTTCAGTCCCAACTGTTGTATTAACATCAACAAAGAAGCTAATTATTTCTCTACTAAAAATTAGTACTGTTATAAAGTTAACTAATGCAAGTCCAGTAATGAATAATAGTCCAAAACCGAACGTTTCTGCGATAGTTTTATTATCTTTTTTCCCGACTGCTTGCGCAGTAAAAATTGCAATTCCACTAAGGATCCCGAAATACATTGGACCAAATATACTCTTTATCTGATTAGCAATGTTAATCGCATTTAGTGAAATTGTTGAATAGTGGGCAACCATTGATGAATCAAGGAAGCCAAGCATACTTGATAGGAACATTGACATTGCAATCGGCCAAAATATCGCCTCAATATTTCGACTGATTTTATCACTTGCAAATAGTCTGCTCATTATAGGAATGCCTTCTTCACACGTTTCCAGAAACTATTGTCATCTTTAACCATAATTTTAATCTTACGGTCACTTAGACACATCTTAATTCCTGGTGATGTAATATCATCAAGTGATACAACTTTACGATCCATCGTAAGCGTTGAATACTTGAACTCTTCACGTGTAGCACGCACCTCAATTTGATTATTAACACCTAAAATAAATGAGTTATCTAATGAACGATAAACACGGTTATTAATTGGTGCAATTTTTGTAACTTGTAATAGGTTTAAATCTGACTGAATTATCGCACCACGTAAACTCTTATTATACGCAGTTGAACCAGTTGGCGTTGATAAACAAATACCTGTACCACGGAACTTTTCAAATTCATAATCATCAATTAAAATATTAAGCACTTGCGTCTTAATTGGGTTTACGATCGTTGCTTCATTAAGTGCGTAGTATTCATCTTTTACACCTTTATGTTCGTATTCGATTTTAATTGTTGATAATTCTAAAATTTCCGTCTTCTTAAAGTTCACTAATAAGTCACTAAGTTCATTGGGAACCCATGATGTATAGAAACCTAAGTTACCCATGTTTACTGGAATATAAATAGGATCGAAACCATATTCTTGAATTGCTTCTAAAAAGGTTCCATCTCCACCAAATGTGAAAACATAATCAGGGGCACTACTTACCTCAGCATCAAACTCGGCTAAGATCTGACGCTCTAAATGTTCTTTATCGATACCTTGTTTAGCATATACTGCAAGTCTCTTCATAACTCTCTCCTTCATTAACATACTCGATTAATTTATGGTGCTCTTGTTTAAATTGGTCTGATAATTTATAGTAAACACTTTTACCAATTTTTTCAGTAACAACTACATCTAAGTCCCTGAACAAACGCATATGTTTAGATGCATTCGCTTGAGATAGGCCCAAACAGCCCTCTAAGTGACATACACAAACGTGTTCATTGACTATAAGCATATTCATAATATCGAACCTTGTTTTACAGCTTAAAAGCTTAAATAAATCAATCTTCATCATTCCACCTCATTATAATAATAACACATAACTAACTAGTCATGTGTTATTTGCATAGTATTTATTTTGATAATTCTTCTTTAATTGCAATCGCCACTTTACTTGGTATTGATAGCTTTTGAATTTCCTCAACTGTTGCCTCTTGAATGCTCTCAATTGTTCCAAAGTGATCAAGCAACATTCGTTTGCGTTTGACACCAAGTCCTGGTATATTATCAAGCTTAGATGAGAATAACGACTTAGTCTTCGTTTGACGGTGAAAGTCGATAGCAAATCTATGGACTTCCTCTTGCATATCAAATAGTAATTTATATAGACTTGATGAACGATCTAGTTCATGTTCTTGTCCATGTTTATTTACCATTGCACGTGTTTTGTGGAAGTCATCTTTGGCAAGACCAATAATCTTAATCTTTTGATCTAATCCTAGTGCTTCTAATACTTGAACTCCACTACTAACTTGTCCTTTACCACCATCCATGATAATTAAGTCTGGTGCTTGTTCTTCACCAGTAATAACACGATTTAACCTACGAGTTAAGACCTCGCGCATTGAACCATAATCATCGCTTGCTTTTGCATCTTTAATTTTATACTTACGATATAACTTTGGATTTTTCTTTCCATCTTGCCACACAACTTTAGCTGCTACTTGAGCATCACCACCAATGTGTGAAATATCATAAATCTCAATTAAATGTAATTCACTTTTAGCCACTTGTTTAAGTGTATCGAATCCATCATTTTCTTTTCCCAATACTTTATTAGTAAGACGGTTAACATTGTTCTTAAAGTAACTACGACTATTATATGTAGCCATCTCTAATAATGTTTTATACTCTGTTAAGTGTGAGTTGTGATATGTCATCAGTAACTGACTCTCAATTTCTTTAATTAAGTTTTGATCACTATCATCAATAATAAAGTTGATAGGTGCTTCGTTCTTTAGGTAGTGCGTATATAAATATGAAATTAAACTTTCATTAATATCACCTTCATATGATGTAATACCACTTGATACATTTTGAACTCGACCTTCTTTTACAGTAATAATACTAACACTTAGCCAACTATCATCGGCATAAATACCATAAATATCAATGTTAATATCACGACTAAATTCAATTGCTTGATTTTGCTTATACTCTTCAATCATCGCTAGTAGACTCTTATATTTACCCGCTTGCTCAAACTCTAGGTTCTCAGCAGATTTCATCATCTTATTAGTTAATAGCTTTTTCATCTTACTCAAGTTATTAGCAAGTAAACCATCAACCGTTTCTTTATAGCTACTAACTTGCTCAGGACTAACCCCTTTAATGCAAGGTGCGTAACATTGACCAATGTGATAGTAAATACATTCTTCTTTTGGTAACTTATGACATTTACGTAATGGCACTTCTTTATTTAGAACTTCAATGATTTCATTTACAAAGAAGTTTGAGGGGTAAGGGCCATAGTATTTACCTTTACGTTTAGTATCACGGACTTTTAAAATACGAGGATGCGCCTCTCTCGTTACTAGTATGGATGGATAACGTTTGTCATCTTTTAGTAAAATATTATATTTCGGTTCATACTGCTTAATTAAGTTATTTTCAAGTATTAATGCTTCACGTTCATTTGTAGTTACAAACGTTTCAAACTTTGCAATTTCACTAACTAACTTAGTTGTCTTAATATTATTAACACGATTAAAGTAGGACAGCATACGCTTCTTTAAATTCTTCGCTTTACCAACATAGATGATTTGATTATTACGGTTATAGTACATATAACAACCAGGATTATCACCAACCTGTAACTTTATTTGTTCAACAATTTGTTCTTTCATCACGACTCCAATACACCTATTATAACACGGAGTAAATAGTTATTAAGACCTATTAGTTTAATCATATTAACACTTTATTAACTTATACTCTTGACAGTAAAGATGCTACGCTAATACGATATTCGTGCCAATTTAAGCGTTATAATATAAGTGGATAGTAGTAGAAGCCTCCAGTTGTCTATTACATCTTATATTCTTTCCGAATTTACTAGAAGGCCCTTAATTCTCTACTATCCGCAATTTAATAGCAGTATTCTTGACACACGAAAGGAGTATTATGAACAGAAAGAGCATTCTTTTATTTGCTGTTTTTGCTGTAGTAATTTCCTCAGGGTTTGTGTTTGGAGGTGCTACAACATTTTCAGCTAGTAACTTTGCTACATTACCTGTAAGCGACAACCAATACGAGTTTGGTAACTTACAACTTTCCGACTTAAAAGATTATTGGGAAGAACTGAAAACAGAGTTAGAAAATTCTAGTATTGCTGAATTTTTTGAAGATTATGATTTTGGTGCCTCTTGGGACAAGTGGGATTCTGATAAATTTTTCGAATCAATTGATGATTTATTCGGTAATCTAAACTATGAGGACCTTTTCAACAGTTAATCTCACCAAATAATAAAGTATCAAACCATACAATTTAATATATTCAAAGACTAGCTAATCTGGCTAGTTTTTTAAAGTGAAAAATTAATGTAAACTTTTCAAAAAAGAGTTTAAACATGTAAAATCTACGATATAATACTAGTTGGAGGCAACAAAATGAACAACAAAACTTTAGGATTTAGAATTGGGTTAGCAGTAGTAGGAACTTTATTACTTGCTATCTCAATCAACTTTATTATCGGGATAAACTGGGGGATGTCGACATATGATACCGCTTGTTTAACAACTCAATATTTATTAGACATGGACCAATATGGAGATGCAGTTCTTGTAACTCACGCAGTGTTTTTAGTATTAATCGTTATCTTTTTAAAAAAATTACAATCAGATTGGAAACAAGTATTAATTGCAATTGTTTCAATCTTAGTAGTATCACGTGTTATTAATATGTTCGGATTCTTAATCGACGTTGAATACGCAAGCTTTGCAATTAAATTTATCGTGTTTATGACTAACGTATTCGTTGTAAACTTAGCAATCTACTTAATGGCAAATAGCCAATTAGTAGCAACACCATATGATCGTTTCGTAATTCAATTAAGCGCAGTTACTGGACGTGACTTAGGAAATGCTCGTTTAATTGTCGATGTTATTACATTTATCATTGCATTTGTAATTATTATTATTGCAGACTTGCCAGTTCCAATTAGCTTTGCAACACTATTCATCGTAGTTGCATCGGGACCAATAATTACAATGTGGGGAAAAATTTTAAAATACTAAATTTCAAGAGAACTCAATTTACTGAGTTCTTTTCTTTTTGCCACTTTATTTCCTCGAAATTTTTATTGTGAAAAAAACATTTACATTTTTTGGAATTATGTTATAATCTTTGAGTTGAAAAAACTAGGAGGCGTAAAAATTATGCAAGAGAGAAAACTTTCTACTAGGATTTTATTTGCAGTTGTAGGGGCAGTATTATTATCAGCGGGGTTACAAGTAACGATCGGAATTGACTGGGGAGTTTCAATGTTCGATACTGCAACACTAGCTATGGCAGGAATAACAGGAGTGAACTTTGGGAATGCCGCAGTGTTATTACACTCTATCTTCTTAATTATCTTAATTGTTGGTATGAAGAAATTAGAATCTAAATGGAGTGAATTAGCTTTATCTGCTATTTCAATCTTCGCTTTAACACGAGTAATTAACTTATTCCAATTTATTGCAGACGGTGTTGCAAACGCTACTATCGATGCATTTATTGTTAACTTAGTATTATTCGTTGTAAGTGTATTCGTATTCTGTATTGGTATTTACTTTATGTCAAAAAGTAACTTGTTCATTGCACCTTACGATAGATTCTGTTTACAATTATCTTGGGCTACAGGTAAAGACTTAGGAACAGCTCGTTTAATGAGTGATGTTACTTTATTCGTAATTACTATTATCTTAAGTATTGTTTTAGACTTAGGTGTTACAATCAGTTTCGGGACTGCCTACTTAATCTTCACTTCAGGATTACAAGTAAACTTAGTACACAAAATCTTTAAAATTGAAGATGTACACTAAAATCAACTAATATATAAAATCTTAATAAACAAAAAAACTACATCAGACGATGTAGTTTTTTCATTTTATAAAACTATTTTAGTTAAACAGCAAACCCAAAAATAGTTTGAATACATATTATTTAAAATCTCAATTAGTAGGTTTAGAAATTGTCCATTTACCGATAGGCCTAACAAAACTGCGATGAAAATAAGTTCGGTTATTTCATTAGTCTTTAAATATTTAGTGTTTGTGCCATTGAATATACAACCGTATACAGTTATATAATCTTGTATTGATTTAAAGTTAAGGAACTTTAATCTCATTCTTGATTATTTCTAACACTTCATTTTGATTAGTTAATGTTACAACATGTCCACCATCTTCAAAAACTTTTACTTTACATTTCTTGATTACTTTTTTATAGTCTAAGAAAATTTGATCTATATTTGGATAAAATTGGTCACATTTAGAACCTAACAAATAAATATTTGATTTAACCACACTTAAATCTCCATGAAAAAAGTTTTTTATGTATTTATGATGTCGTTCAATCGCATTTGCATCTTGAATAACTACTTCCGCATAATCTAAGCCATGCATAGTCTTCCAAAATTCAATTGCACCTTTGTCTTTTAGAGCACTTTGGCGCTCAAGAGTTATAGCACCCGAAATAGCATCCATAGATTTTGGAGGACCAAAACTGTCAGCAAAAAGATTTGATACAAGCCCTGATTCTTCCAAAGCAACGTTTAAAGCGGTATACGCTCCACCACTACAACCAAGTATATTCACATTAGTAAATTTATTTCGCTTGCACAATTCAACTACCTGCAATGCTTGATCATACCATAAATCTGTTGCCATTTCTGGAATTCGATCCGATTTCCCATTTCCCAAGAAATCTAAAGTTACAATTTTAAAATATCTAATATACTCACTAATAATCGAATCAAACATCTTAGATGATGCAGTATTTCCATGTAAAATTATTAATATCGGACCATCTCCTTGTATACTATAATATATTTTTTTACCATTATAATTTAGTAATCCCATATTTCTCCTATTGATTTATTATATCTATGATTTAAACATTTTCCCTCCCCTTTTGCATTTAATTTAATACGCATATGTTAATACGCATATGTTAATACGCATATGTTAATACGCTTAATCTTTGGCCAATCTTTAAATAAACACAATATCATCGGTTGTTAACTAACTTTTTAAGGAATTCCTAAGACAATTTAAAATTAACTACCTGTTAGATCCGTTTGTTAAACCTATATAAAACATAATCAGATAATGTAGAATTTGACATCTTCTACAAATGTCTGCATCCCACTCACTTTATAGTATTTTAAAAAAAGGCCCAATAAATAGGCCTTATTCTTAATATTATTTTTTAAAACTACGGACAGCATTAATAATGAATAACGCTGTTGTACATAATGTTGCTACTGCTGCTACGATGTTTAAAACACCCATTGCAATACTTCTATTGTTTTTCATATTTACTCCATTTCTAAACTATTTAATAATTGAACTTGCTTAAAATCTAAACTTGCTTCAAAAATAGCATTAACTTCTTCTTTAATTAAAATTAGATCTTCACACATCTCTAATGCTTCAATACTTAATTCAATATCTTTTTGACGTTTGTCAACTGCATTTGTATGTCTTACAATATAATCCTTCTTTTCTAAACTCTTGATTGCTAATGACATAAGACGTTTATCAATACCTAAATCATCAATTGCACCTTGAGCACTAATCTCGTTTTGCCCAAATTGGTAAAAGTATATTAATAAATCCGCTTGATTCACAGTTAAGCCATAGTCACTATATCGTTCATTTAATTGTGCTTCAAGTTTATTTGCTACTTGAATAATCTTTTCTATTGTCATATCTACCTCATAATCATTATAACATTATACTGCCGTCTGATTTCGATACATTTCCATATACTTACCGTTTTGAGCTAGTAACTGGTTATGATTACCATTTTCAACAATTGTTCCGTCTTCTAATACAATGATTTGATCAGCATCTCGTATTGTACTTAATCTGTGAGCGACAATGATTACTGTTCTATTTTCAGCAACAACAGACAGTGCGTAGTTTATCATTGATTCAGTTTCTGTATCAATATTAGCCGTTGCCTCATCCATTATTAAAATACGTGGATCACGAATAAGAACACGAGCAAGTGAAATTAGTTGTTTTTCACCTAATGATAAGTTTGCACCATTATTACTAATATGACTATTAATGTCATTGTCAAATTTTGCTAATATATTTTCAGCACCAATTAACTTTAATGTTTCTACTACCTTTTCATCACTTGCCTCAGTACCGAACTTTATGTTTGAAGCTAGTGTCCCTTGGAATAAGATTGGCTCCTGTAAAATAATCCCTAAGTGCGAACGGAATGTACGCTTACTATGAGTATCAATTGGAACTCCATCAATGTAGATCATTCCACTATCTTCACTTTTAAAGTCATTGAATCTCATAAGTAAATTAATGATTGTACTTTTACCACTACCACTACGACCAACTAGTCCAATCTTTTGACCTGCTTTAATATCAATATTAACGTTGTTTAGAGCCGTCTTTTCAGGGTTGTAACTAAATGTCACATTATCAAACTTAACGTCTCCTATATACGGCTCTATTGGCTGTAAGCTGGCATCTTCCTCAGGACTATCAATTATTTTAAAGATTCTACCAATTTTTACTTTTGAATGTTCTAAGTTACTGAACTCATGAAACAGTAAATTTAAAGGCGCAATGATCTTTGTAATATAACTATAGAAGGCATAGATAAGTCCTGCTTCAATTGCCGTTAGGCCAATTAAATTAGTATAGGCCATAATTCCTACTACAACTGCAATAACTAAACCTTGGAACAAGTTGATTCCATTCCATCCTTGACTTAAGTGTAAATCAACTTCTTCAATTTTCTCACCAACATATTTGTCATTAAGTTCTCGGAAACCATCAATTGTCATCTGTTCACTATTAAAGATTTTTAAAACACTAATTCCATTAATAATCTCATTCATACGACCAACAATTCGTGAGTTAGTCTCATTTACCTTTTCAGCAATCACATTAATCTTCTTAGTAAAGATGCGTACCCAAATAATCATAATCGGAATCATCACTAAACATATTGTTGCAGCTACTGGTGATAACAAGTACATTCCCACGAACGAAAAGATAACTGCTAAAACCGAGGAAATGAAAATATTGACTGTTGATGTATATAACATTGATACACCCATTGAATCAGCAAGTAATCTATTTGCTGTTTTACCAACAGGCTCAGATTCAATAACCCCAATATCAATGTATTCAAACTTCTTAACTACATCTAAACGGATATCACGTGTTGAGTTAACGGTTAATAATGCTCCACTGATTCGTTGCAAGTAACTAGCTACAATACTAATAGTTAGAACAGCAACAAGTAAGACTAAATCACGCTTAATACCAATGTTTTGTGATTCAAAGATTGTCGACATATCATCTTGTGATAATTTAGTTGCTTCATAGCGTTCACCATTTACTACGATATCGCTACCAATAATTTGTCTAGTTCCATTCGGGACTACACCTTCTGAAATGTAGAAGTTATCTTCAACATAAGCAATCGTATACTCTTGACTATTACTGCTTTCTCGATTTAATGTTACTCCGTCTACTAGGTAACCCTCATCTGCTTGATACCAAGTTCCTGTTACTCCAAGTAATTGATTATCTAAGATATCTTGAATAATGATTGGTGATAATGAATTGAAAAACTGGAATATTACTAAAAATATTACCATTGAAAATAAGTATCGTTTATTTTTACCGACATATTTCCACGCTTGTTTATAACTGTTCATTTTCACCTCCCGTTTGATTTAAGTATTGTTCGTAATACCAACCTTTGTTATACATCAGTTGTTTATGATTACCAACTTCAACTATCTTCCCTTTCTCGACAACATAAATACGATCTGCATTCTTAACTACTGAGAATCTGTGCGTAATCATAATATTAGTTTTACCTGAACGGTGCTCACGTAAGTTATTGATTATCGCTTTTTCGGTATTAGCATCAACTGCACTTAGAGAGTCATCTAGTAATAGGATTTGTGGATCTTTTAAAATAGCTCGAGCAATCGATAACCTCTGCTTTTGTCCGCCACTAAGACCTGCTCCACCTTCACCTAACTCAGTATTAATTCCACACTCCATACGCTTGATATCATGCCCCATGTCAGCAATATACATAGCTGAGTATTTTGTCTGCTCATCTACATGACCTTTAGAAATATCTAAGTTTTCTGATAATGTTCCACTAAATAAGATATCACTTTGAGGAACATAACCTACTAAGTTACGAACATCTTCCATTTTAAGAGTTTTAAAATCTTCACCATTGATGAGAATCTCCCCATCCGTTGGGTTAAAGTCACGTAGTAACTGACGTAATATCGTACTCTTACCGCTACCACTTGGCCCAACAATTCCGATTGTTTCACCTGCGAATACTTCCAAGCTAATTTCATCGATTGTGTTTACATCACTAAAAGGATACATATAACTCACGCGATCGAATAATAAATGCTTAAACTCTGCAACCTCTTTAGCTGAATCAATATTTTCAACTTTATTTTCATACTGCATTACTGATTGCATGCGCGTATCAGCAATCATCGCTTGATTAATTAAATTATAAACATTAGCAAGAACTAAGATTGGACCACTTACCATTGTAATGTACATACTAAAAGTAATAAGTTCACCAGGACTTAGTTCTCCACTAATTACCATGCTAGTACCAAATACAAAGGTAAGCACAGTACTTATTGCAATTACAAGCTCAAACATCGGAGTAAAGATAGTTTCAAACTTTACAATCTTACGCCATGAATTAATATCATCCATAATTGCATTTTGATTTTTCGCAAGATCATCTTCTTCGTAAACATATGCACGCACAACTCGCATTCCTTCTAGTGACTCTAAAATAGAATCGAAGAACTTCGCGTAAATCTTACGGTGAATTTTATAATACTTACGCATATGATTTAATAGTAAACTAATTAACCAAAACGTAATTGGAATAATTAAAAAGGCAATTACTGTAAGTTTAAATGAAATTGTAAATATCATTGTTAATAAAATAAACGCAAGTAACGTAAAACAATACGTTACATCACTAAGCACTACAGTAACTGCTTGGGTAATTGCTAATAAATCATTTGACACTCTCGAAATAAGTTCACCCTTATTATATGATTCGTATAATTCAATATCACTACTGAATAATTTTGCCAAATACCTAATACGCATTTCTTTCGATAAATCCTCACCACGTAAATTTAAGTTATGGTGATAAAACCTATTTAGTAAATAGGTTGCAATTGGTAAAATTGTAATTGCGATAATTAAATATGTGAAGCGCTCTCCCGTTAGTGCGTCCATCGCAATGTAGTCGATTAACTGCCCGATTAATTTGGGGGTTAGGGTAGTTAAATACGATATAAAGATAATCATAAAAGTAAGTGTAAAATACATCTTTTTATGTTCTTTAAAATACCATTTTAAATTCTTAATAATTGACAACATAAATCTCCTCTTCGACTTATTATACACCTATTTTAGTGCCAAGTGTTTTCTTTTGAAATATGTGTTGTCAACAATATTTAACACAGAAAAAATCCACTAATAATTCATAAAAAAAGCCCAACAAACTGTTGAGCTAAATTATAATATATTAGTTTATTTTATGTTTTTATTAAAAAATTCTTTGTTCAGTTTCCTTGTTGAAGAAGTGACATTTATTGATGTCAACCATAAATTCTAGTTTGTCACCTAAACCTTCAGTCATTCTACTTGGTACTTTTAAGATAACGTCACTTGATCCAACTTTCATGAATACGTGGTTTTCGTTCCCCATACGCTCTAAGTTGATAATTTCAGATGTCATTACTTGGTGAGGGAATGCATCTAAAGCTACTTTGTCGATTGATACGTGTTCTGGACGAATACCTAAAACACACTCACTTGGAGTTCCTAATTGTTTAACAACACCTTCTGGTGCTTCAATTTTAGTTCCATCTTCAAAAATAATTTGACTTCCTTCTACTTTTACATTAAAGAAGTTCATTTGTGGTGCTCCAATAAATCCAGCAACAAATAAGTTTTCTGGTTTATTATATAAATCCATTGGTGTTCCCACTTGTTGAATAATACCATCTTTTAAAACAACAATTCTATCTGCCATTGTCATCGCTTCTACTTGATCGTGTGTTACATATACAGTAGTTGCATCTAAATCACGGTGTAACTTCGTAATTTCATTACGCATGCTTACACGTAGTTTTGCATCTAAGTTTGATAATGGCTCATCCATTAAGAATACTTTTGGATTACGCACGATTGCACGCCCAAGTGCCACACGTTGTCTTTGCCCACCTGATAAATCTTTTGGTTTACGTTTTAAGTAATCAGTAAGACCTAAGATATCTGCAGCCCACTGTACTTTCTTCTCAATTTCATCTTTCGGCATTTTAGCAATTTTTAAACCGAACGAAATGTTGTCAGCAACACTCATATGTGGGTATAATGCATAGTTTTGGAATACCATTGCGATATCTCTATCTTTAGGGTGAACGTCATTTACACGCACTCCATCAATGCTTAAATCTCCTTCAGAAATTTCTTCAAGTCCAGCAAGCATTCTTAAAGTTGTTGATTTACCACAACCACTTGGCCCAACGAATACAATGAACTCTCCCTTTTCAATTTCTAGATTAAAATCTGTTACTGAATAAAAATCAGCGTTTTCATACTTTTTGTGAATCCCTTTAAAATCTACGTAACTCATTAAAACTCCTCCAATAAATTATTAGTCAACATTGTCAACTATTTTTCTAACAAGTATATAGTAGCATTAATAGTCGCATGTGTCAACTTTTTCTTGTAAAAGTTTTCTGGCGTTCGTATACAATAAATTCGTAAGCTCTTAATTTATCCGACTCCTGATTATAGTTTGATATTGCAATTTCGTCATTGGGCTTTAGGTAAGCAACTTCCTCACTTGATAAATTGATTAGCATCATAAAATTACCATTAACTATTTTTAAAGTTTCTCCAAATGATTCAGCTTTAAATTCGCCAAAATAGTGATAGTTATTTTTTTTCCATTTTATCATCTGTGTATACATCTTATGGATACTATTTATATCTGATAAATCTTTTTCTACAGAGCTAGCATTTATTCCTTCTTTAATCCATGGTGATACCATGGAAAATCCTGATCCCTGTTCCTCAGTCCAGCGCATTGGAATTCGTGCATTATCACGCGAAACAGTATGCATCAACTCTAAGATTTCTTGGTCATTTTTTCCCTCTGCACGCATTAACTCAACCTTATTAGTTGTCTCTACATCATCGTAATCATTTAATGAAAAGTTATAAGCATTTTCTAAACCAATTTCTTCACCTTGATAAATATACGTATTACCTTTTGATAGTAAATTTAAACTAAATAGCATTGTACATTTCAAATAATTATCATAGTTGTTTCGACTTGGACCATACCAATACGATTGTAAACGTGGTAAATCATGATTATTTAATACTAAGGCTTCAATCACTTCTTCTGACTGCTGCCATTTATTCATAACATTAGCAAGTTCAGTAGTACTTATTTTGGGAGTCCCCCATTTTGGATGTATCCAGTTTAAGTGACTAAAATGAAAAGCTTGTGTTAGTCCATTCTCGCCAGTTATATCCAGTGTATTCTCGGGACCAAAATTCCAGCACTCACCTACTGATAGATACTTGTCTTTGAATGTATTAGTTACTAACTCTTCTAAATATTCAACAAATTTTGGACCACGACTAGTAATCATATATTCTGGTTCTTTAGCAATTAAGTCAATTACATCTAATCTAAAGCCTTCGACCCCAATCTCAATCCAATAGTTTATCATTTCATATAGTTCTTTTCTAACTTTCGGATTATGCCAATTTAAGTCTGCTTGTGTAGCACCAAACAAATGAAGGTAATACATATCTATAGCGTCTATATAGCTCCAAGCACTTGTACCAAATGCACTCATCAGTTCATTTGGCTGCTCTTTCCAAATAAAGTAATCAATGTATTCATCATTACCTTTTATTGCTTCCTGGAACCACATGTGTTCAGTCGATATGTGATTTAAAACTAAATCAAACATAACTTTAATCCCCGATTGTTTTGCAATAGAAATTAGCTTTTTATAATCATCTATTGTCCCAAAAATCGGATCAATTGAAAAATAATCACTTATATCGTAGCCATTATCGTTTTGAGGACTACATAAGATAGGAGTTAACCAAATGTAATCAACACCTAAAGTTTTTATGTAGTCAAATTTTTCGATTATTCCTGGGATATCCCCAACTCCATCATTATTACTATCCTTAAAGCTTTTAGGATATATTTGATATATAAATTTATTTTCCATCAAAACCATTTTCCTCAATTATTTTTTTGAACCATTTTGCGTGTTCCTTAATTGTTCGTTCCTTTGTTTCCAAGTCAAGATAATAAAAACCATAACGACGTTTATGAGTATTCAGCCATGACCAGTTATCAATAAACGTCCACTGATGAACTCCAAAACAATTGCTACCTTCTGTTATTGCTTTATGCAAATGGATTAAGTGTTCTTTTAATAGTTCTGTTCTAAATGAATCATCTATTACACCCTCACTATTAATCATTTTTTCCTCGGAGGTTATACTGATTCCTATCTCTGCCAAGTACCACTTTATATTCCCATAATTTTTTTGAACATCCTTTGCAATATCATATAATGCACGTGGATAAATTTCGTTATTATCACGATGTGGATTAACTCTATTTCCCGGCATTTGATAATTTTCAAAATACCATTCTGGCATCCATGGCCCCTCATAATTTGGAGTATAACTTGGTGCTTTTACTCTGCGTGGAACATAATAATTTAATCCTACAAAGTCAACTGTATTATTTTTTAAAATGTTTTTTTCATCTGCAATTCTTTCAGGACTTAAACCATGACGAGAAAGTTCATTACTTAGCTCTTTGTTAATCTCTCCCTTCACAGATGGATCCATAAAACTTTTATTAAATATCAAATTACACATCTCACTAGCCTTTACATCAGCCGGATTATTACTACGTGGATATGCAGGCGTTAAATTTAGGATTGTTCCGATTTCCCCATCTAATCCCATTTCTCTATATGCTTCAATCACTTTTGCTTGCGCAATAATCGAATTATATGCAACCTGTACACCTAATTTGGGATCAACAACACAAGGCTTATGAGCATCATAAAAATAACCAAATTCAACAGGAACTAGCGGTTCATTGAAAACCGTAAATAACTCAATAATATCGCCAAATAATTGGAAACACTTTTGTGCATAACCAACAAATAAGTCGACAATATGCATAGATGCGAACCCACCGTATTTTTCCATTAATTGATTTGGCATATCAAAATGATATAAGTTAACAATTGGTTTAATCCCTACTGAAATCATCTTCTCAAAATAATCTCTATAAAACCTAATTGCATCTTGATTTACAGTATTAGTTTCCAAGTCATCTATTAGTCTCGTCCATTGAATTGATGTACGATATGAGTTAAAACTTATATCTTTCATTAATTCTATATCTTCTAGATAGCGATTGTATGTATCACAAGCAATTTTAGGACTATAATGTCCAAAAAATCTATCGGGTTCCTCATCAAACCACACGTCCCAAACATTTCTATTTGGTTTATTCTGCTCCCCTTCTGATTGTGGACCACTAGATGCTGCCCCCCACAGAAAGTTGTTAGGAAACTTGTATTTCATATTATTTCTCCTCTTTATTTATTACATAATTATTAAATATTATTATATTTACTGCCAATAATAAAACTGGTCCAAACATTATCAAAAATAAACCATTGCTAAAAAAGAAGAATGCATTAATCACTGTAGCACAAGCAATAAATATGAATCCTTTGAAACTAAAGAATGGAATTATAAAAGTAACCTTAATTTTCATCATCACGCTCTGATTACTAGAATTGTTAACTAAAGGAAAAAATATAAGAAAAGTAGCTAAGGAAAAAAATATCACAACTGACAAAATTAACAGCACTATCTCACTAAAGAAACCTACATTAGTCGCCATAACAAACGTTTGCATTGCTTGATTCATTCCTAAGGCTGTTATTAAAACAAAACTAATTAATACATACATAATTATACTAGCTGCGTTATCTTTAACTACTTTTGCTATTGATATAAATGAATAGAATTCATTGGCATATATAAATTCATAGATCATAAGTGCATTGATGATAATTATCACAGGAATCGTGATAGGGAAAACACCAATCAAGAATAATAAAATATTTATTACTTGTAATAATATTACATTTCCAATTATATACATTGTCTTAATGCTAAAATTCCATAATTTATCAACATTCATATGAACTCCTATTTATTTTACTGCTCCAACTGTTAAACCTGATACAAAATATCGTTGGAAAAACGGGTAGGCCAATGCAAGTGGTAATGTCGCAATTACCATTGTTGCCATCATTAATGTTTGGTCTGGTAACTGACTAACTACTTCAACTGCATATGCCCCCAATGTAGCGGCATTATTTGTTAAGTATTGAGCACTCTCTTCAATTCTTACTAAGAAATATTGAAGCGTATCTAAACTTGAGCTATCAATGTACAACTTGGCATTAAACCAGTCATTCCAATATGTTAGTGTTGAAAAGAGACCAATTGTTGCTGCAACAGGTAATGACAATGGTAAAATCATTTTCCCAAAAATTGTTAATTCGCTTGCTCCATCGATTGTAGCTGATTCAACAATTGAATCCGGAATTGACGTCATAAAATATGTACGAGCAATAAATATCCAAAAGGGATTTACTGTAAGCGGTAAGATTAATGCCCATAGTGTATCATTAAGGTGTAACACTTGAGTCATAATCATATAATTTGCTGTCATCCCAGCATTGAACAACATAGTTATAAAAATAAACATTGATAATGAATTACGCCATTTAAATGTTTTTCTTGACAATACATAACCTAATGTTAAGGTTATAAATAAAACTATCGCCGTACCGAGTAAAGTTACAAGAATTGTATTTCCATATGCTTGTAATAATTTCTGCCAATTCATAAATAAGAATTGGTAAGTTTCTGTTGTAAACTCTTTAGGAATCAATGAGAACCCTTGAGCCTTTAATGAAGCTTCAGATGTAAATGATATACTTACAGCTAGTAGGTATGGAAAAACACATGCAAATCCAATTATCCCCATAATAGCAGTAATAACCACATTAGCCGGCTTCGATATAGAATATATACTTTTGTTCATATCTCTCCTTAGAATAATGCGCTATCTCTATCGATGCGTCTAACTATAAAATTAGTTCCAATTACTAATGAAAAACCAACAATAGATTGGAAGAATGAAGCCGCAGCTGATAAACCTAAACTATTCGGTATTTTTAGCGCATTATATACAAAAATATCTAAAGTCTGAGTAACATTATATAATGCTGCAGAATTTTTTGGCAGTTGATAGAATAAACCGAAATCCGAATACATTATTCCACCAATACCTAAAATAGTTAAAATAATAACCATTGGTTTTAATAATGGAACTGTGATATATTTAATTTGTTGCCATTTACTAGCTCCGTCAATTGAAGCTGCTTCATAATAGCTTTTATCAAACCCTTGGATCGTTGACAAATAAATAACACTATTATATCCAAGCCCTTTCCACGTTCCCATAATAATTATTATCAATGGCCACCATGTCGGGTCATTATACCATTCAATCGGCTGTAAATTAAAGAAGCTTAAAGCTTGATTTAATAATCCGTAATCACTATCAAAAAATCCAACCATCATATATGACACAGATACCCATGACATGAAAAAAGGGAAAAACATTAATGTTTGAATTGTTTTTTTGGTGCGCAAATGTAATATCTCATTAATTGCAATCGCTGCTGTAACCGCGGTTATTGTACCAATAATAATTAATGAAATATTATAGCCTAAAGTATTTCTTAGAATTAAACCAATATCTGGGTTCATAATTAAAAAACGAAAATTATCAAATCCAATCCATGGTGATGACCATAGCGCCGCAAAGAAGCCTTGATCTATTGATGCTTGGTAGTCTTTAAACGCTAATAATAGCCCAGGGTAAGCCAAGTATTTCATCAATATCGTTATAATAATACCAGGAACTGCTAGTAATAGCAGTCCCGAGTTCTTTTTAATATCTTTCATGATTATCCTTATTGTTATTTAGTTGTTTGAAACTCTTCGTATTGTCTGTTAATTTCATCGATTAAATCAAAGAATCCAACTGACTCTAAATCTTTTCTAGCAGCAGCAATATCAGTATCTGAATCATCAAAATTCGCTAACATCGTAGTTATTTTGTGTTTCTCCAACATATTTGATGAATTTGCTAACTCAGCTGAAAAGTCTGATAAATCTGGCGCAAATCCTAATGCTGGTGATTCTTTACTCGTTGTGTTTAACTCTTCAAACTGCTCCCATTTATCGTCTGGTTCTCCAACTGCAAGTGGTAAAGTGAAGAAGTTTCCTTGCTCATAAACACCAACTGCATAATCCGAAGCTCCATCTAAGAATTCTATTTTTCCATCTTCGTTATATTCCCATTGTGTTCCTTCAACACCATATGCGAAAATAGTTCTTAATTCTGAATTAGTATTCACTTCATTAATGACTTTAGCAGCCAATTCTGGATTTTCACTTGTAGCTGAAATAACATTCATACTTCCACGAACGCTATCCGTTGTTACAACTGGCGTTCCAATCGGTTGAACATCATATTCTTTACCAAATGTTTTTTCCCAATTCACTTCAGCTCCTGGGAAACCTTCTTGCTTAATCATCGCATGATCTGTCGTTGCAAAATCAACAATATCTAATGTATCCGACATCATTAGCCCATTATCAATTAAATAGTCGATATATTCCATTTGATCTTGATATCCTGGAATATCGTATACCCATCTGTAACCTGCTTCAGGATCTTCCGGGTCTAAACAAACTTGTAGGCTTAAACTCGCAACACAATCTAAACTTAAATCTTTTCCTAATCCATTCCAATTTAAATCATTAGAAGTTGGTGCGTACCCTTCTCCATCTAGTACTGCTTGTAAGAACGGTTCTGTATCTTCCATACTTTCAACTTTTGTAGTATCAAAATCATATTTTTCAACTAAACTACTATCAAATAAATAATATAGTTGTGTTGCAATTTCTTTATTAGTGGGAATTGCATAAACATTTCCGTCAATTGTAACACCATCCCAAAACTTTTCATTTATAACTTTTTGAGTTTCAGACAGTACATCTTTATCTTCTAAGTAATCATTTAATGCTAAATATTTACCACTAGAAACATTCTCTTCAAATGGCAACGGACTTGCAAATACAATATCCATTGGTTCATTGGCAGAAAATTTCATATTCATTTTATCTTCATATTCACCATAATCGTAGAATACTAAGTCAATTTTTGCTCCAACTTCGGGAACAAGAATTTCATTCATTGCTTCTTCAACTTGCAACTCTGCAGCAGGAGCAGCTCCAATTAAATACCATGAGATTGTTGGGACATCGGTTGATGCTGTATCAGCACCATCACCCGAGCTACCACAACCTGCTAAAATTGCAACAAATGCAACTAATAATGCGCTTATCTTTTTCATTATTTCCCCTAAATTTTATTTATTTTATAATTAAACTGACGCTCAAAATCAATCATTCCCTCAATCGGACAGAACGGATATTTTCCAATACAAGTAAGAACGTACCATGCGGCAAGACTCCCGTTGTCTTCATCTCCAGGATACCCATCCGATTGATTAGTGAAATACTTATGAGTCTTATTTATTATGTTTAAAAACTTCTCTTCCGCTCCAACATTTAAGTACCAAAACGGCATGTTAAAGCTTGGTTGATTCGAAATAGCAAAGTGACCTAAATCAGCTACTCTTGAGTATTCAGTCATCTCATGGATTTCGAATCCATATCGACCAACTGTATATTGTGGAGTTGAACTAAATAAATAGTCAAGTCTTTTCTCAACTTCTTCAAAACCACCCATTAGTTCTATAACAACCTGATTATCATGAAATATATTCAAATTATTTTGCCATGCTGAAGATTCACAAAAATCATATCCCCAATCATTTGGATTAAATTCTAAATCAAATTCTCCTTCTCGATTGAGACGTTCAAATAATTTGGTTTGTCTATTAAAAAGTTTTGTATACCCTTGGCACCGACTCTTAAATCGGCTTGTCATTTCATGATTTTCACTTTCTAACGCTTTATAAATTGCATAATCACAATAAAAATTGTCAAGTGACAAACTCACACTCTCACCATTACATTCCGCAGGAACATATCCATATTCAAGGTATTCGCTCAAGTGTTCTCTTCCAAATAGTTTATCTTGACTCACAACACAAGCATTTTTTAAAAGAGCTTCGATTGCTATCGGAATTTGGTTTTTATCATAAGTTTTAGTTACTATTGCTCTTGCTACAACTGAATCAACTAAAGTACTCGGCATAATACCACGTTCATAAGGAGCTAACCATCTTGGTAACCAACCATATGATTTATAATAGTTTAAAGTAGCATCAACAATTATTTTATAGTTCTTTGGTACAAGTAGTTCTTGTAATGGTACTGTTGTACGATAAGTATCCCAAAATCCAACATCACTTATCATCGCTCCGCAATCGATAGTTTTAGTTTTAAAATTATAATATACTTCTTTACCCCTAGAATCTTTCTCACTGATTATTCGCGGAAAGCAAAAAGTACGATATAAATTTGAGTAAAAAATTTCTAAATCACACTCTGTAATTTCACTTTCAATTTCAATTGTGTGTAAGTATTGATTCCACTCTTTTTCTACTTGAATTTTTAGCGTTTGATATTTTTGATTCGACTGTTCAAGTGTGACTTGATTACACAATTCTTGTGATATGTATGAAGATACTAAGTCAACTCGGTAATCCGAATTAGCTAATTCCACCTCAATCTGACTCCCATGATGATGGACGTTTACATTTATAATATTACAATCAAATTTTAAACAGTAGAACTTTCGATAGTTGTGGCTAAACTCTCCATCGGGGACATTTTTATTTGTAATCATAACTTGTGAATCAGTATATTCAAAATAGGTATTATTTTGATGACAATCGATTAGTAATTTAGTCGTCGGACTACTACCATTTACCTTCAATACTGCTCCACGTTTGGTTGGGACTAGTTCAAATTTGATGTCGTATCTTCTTAACAACCCACTCATAATATTCGGTTTATGATACTTGTTTATTAGTGAACTGTGTAAATCTATATCATACTTACCATTAAATGGCAATAATGTTATATGTCCATAATCACCTAACCATGGACTTGGCTGATTTGTAACCCTAATTCCTTCAGTATAATTAGCATTCGGTTTATAGAACCAACCATTATCTGCTTTATTTGTTTGAAAAACATAGGCTTGGTTACCAAACGGATATTGCACATTTGGTAGAGTGTTTCCATTTGATTCGCGATACTCTGAATCTGTACCCACATCAATATTTACGTATTTTAAAAAATCCATTTTAGTCCTTAAATTTAATTGTTAATATTTCTTGTGCTTTTACTTCTTTTACTTCCATCTCTTTTTCATAACGCTCTAGCATATTTGTCTTAACAAACTTGCGATCTGTTTCAAATGAACCATCTACTCCATTGCTACCAAACCTTACAACTAGTTCATTACCTAAACTTTTTTTAATTGAACTAATGTAACAATTTTCATCATGTTTCAAGTCTAGCATTGTCTCTGTTGGTTTTAAGCTATTATCACCATCATAAATTTGAATCATTGGTTGCTTAACAAACTGCGAGCGTAGTTTATTTGCATTAGTTGCTTCGTTACTTACAGTATCAAAAACAACATACATTTCAGCTTCTATAGTTTCCAAGCATTGTGCTGCAGGCGTAGGGAAGTGACCCCAGTCCCCAAGCTCTCCTGTACATCTTAATAACGTAATGTCAACAAAGTTATCTTTAACTTCATATTCATGTAATCCATTTGTTGCAACCAATAAATTATCAGTTCCATTAGTTAGTTTTACGAATTTGGCTAAACGCTGATCATTACTATAATTTTTCCAAGTTTCTAATGGTTCATTGTCTCGCATAACTATTTCAAACGCACTATCTGCATAGTGGTAGTTTAAGTTATCGTTTAGTGCAAACCTAGCTCTAATTCGATGATCTTTAGCTTTATTTTCAATCCTAACTTTAATCTTAAGACCTGTATCAAATTCATCTAACTGGTACTCAATTGTTATCGGCACTGATACCATTTCATTGCTACGCTTTGCATTTCTTGTATTATATTCAATAATTTCTAGTTGTTCAGTTTGAAGTAGCTCATCAGCACTTATAGGAATTTTGATGCTACCTGATAATTTTCTAACTTGCATGCTATTCGTATCACATACTTCAATATTAGTCAATTCACCTAAAGTTATTAAAACATCTTCTTTAACAGTTCCAAACATATATTCATTACCAATATCACCTTGATCATAGATTTCCAATAAATTATTTTGAGTTTTCCCTGTTTGTTTATTAGTTACTGCAAATGATCCTGTATTATCTAGGTTAATTATTATATTTTCATTTTCTAAAATATAAGGTTCACTGGCATTTAATTCCTTTTCAGTTTCACCCTCAATAACATAAAATGTCTTGTGACCAATTTTATCAAATTTATAATTAAATTCAACATTAACATTTCTTGAATAATAAGGTCTTCTGAACTTTTCATCTGGTAAATAATAATCAAAACCTATTCCTACATCTGTAATTGTAGCATTTAAATCATTACCATCTTCATCAACCAATTTTAAACTCGGTACTGTTAATTGCTTCATGTTATCACGTGCTGCTCGAAAATTTGACCCAAATTCTTGACGTGCATATTCAACAATAAACTGGTGTTTAGTATTTGCAATTTCACTTGGGTTAAAAACAGTAAACGCAAGCTTCTCATTGCTGTTTAACTTCTCAGCTGTCTTTACTAGTGTTCGATCAATAATATGCTTAGCAACATTTTTACTATCTTCAAATCTCGCATCCATTGTACTATGCACGCTATCCACAGAACATCCACAAATACTGTCGTGCGGATGGTTCTGCATTAATTTTTTCCACCCGTATTCAATTTCGCTATGCATGTAATCATCGCTATACAATGCCGAAAGAGGCTCAACAACAAATTCATATGTATCTTGTAGTGTTGCATTATTTATCTTTTGATTAATTCTTGAAGAGGCTGTGTTAACAAGTGTATAAAGACCATCAGTCATTTGACTTGTTAATTCACCACTAATTTCTGTTAAAGTTGCTTTTTCTACTTCTTCATTTACAGCTTTTAAATATTCAGCAAATGATGATTGTTTAAACTCAATGTTTGGATACAATTCATTTGCAACTTTAATTGCTGCGGTTACATCACTTTGATACGGTGTGTGGTCACAACCATTCATAAATAGTAAGTGGTTTAGATTTGTATATTGCTCACAGTCAGCTAACTTCTGATCCCAGTAAATTTTTGCTTCTGTTTTATCAACAGGAATCTCATTTCCATTACTATACCAGTTTGCAAATAATATTCCTAAAACATCACTACCATTACTTGACTTCACTAACATTTCAGAATACTTACTTTCGAAACCATTCGAAACTTCATTATTAAATCCAGTAGTTGTAACACCACGTCCAAATATCATATTATCAATTTCTAACTCACGCATAAGTTGTGGAGCTTGTGAATAAATCCCAAATGTATCTGGATAGTATCCCACACTATTTTTTGATCCATAGCGCTGACAATCAATATCTCCATAATATCCGTTTCGAACATTAGACTCAGCACTAGTTAAAAATGCATCTTGCAAAATATACCATGGCCCTATTTTTATTTTTCCATTCTCAATCGCTTTCATTAATTTTTCACGATTTTGCGGCTTCACCTGCAGATAGTCATCAATACAAATAGTTTGACCATCTAAGTGAAAAGATTTAAAATCTGGGTCTGTATCGATCGCATGTAATAATTGATCAATTAACATAATTAAGCGCATATGGTGTGATTCATATGGTAAGTACCATTCACGATCCCAATGCGTATGACTTATAATGTGCGCTGTTTTCATTCTACTCCTTGTCCCATACACTAATGTTATTCATTTCTAAAATAAATTCTGCAAACATTGCATTTGCCCAACTGAACCATGGTCTAGTAAAGTTTTCTGGGTTATCCACATCGATACCTTCGTGCATCATGTTTGTTCCTCCATCAGTAGTGATAAACTGATTAAAGATACGCTCTTTCTCTTCTTCACTTATTTCAGTCATCCCTTCAATTGCTAAAGCTATATGCCAGAAGTGATTTTCTGGCGTATGTGGCGAACCGACACCTTTTCCGGCTTTTCCTTCATAAAAGAATGGATTATCTTCTGATAAAATAAAGTTACGTGTATTTAGATAAATCTCATCATCGATATCACAGTAACCTAGGTAAGGAGCTGATAATAAGCTTGGAACATTTGCATCGTCCATCAATAAAGAGTTTCCTAGACCATCGACTTCATATGCGTACATTTTCCCATATTTTGGATGTTCGATTATTGCATGTGTCTTTATCCCTTCATCAATTTCTGTATACAGGTTTACAGCAACTGATTTGAACTCATCTTCTAAGTAAAATTCATCTAGTATTTCTTCTAAGTACTTAAGGACAACAACTGCAAACATATTTGCTGGAACTAAGTAACCATATTGACACGCATCATCACTTGGTCTAAAGCCACTCCATGTCATCCCTGTGTAACCTACTGGTTTACCTTTCCCCTTATTTGGCAATGATTCATATTTAATTCTCTCTGGGTAATCAAACAGTAACCAATCCGCAATTCTTCTAAATGAGTATGGTGATTTTTCATGGTGTTCTTGCTCAACAATGAATGTACCAACAATTGTTTTTGCCATCTCAAGGAACTTTTCATCAAAGATTGTATTGTCACCTGTACGTTTCCAATATAAATAAGCAAGTTGAAGTGGATAACATAATGAGTCAATCTCATACTTACGTTCCCACACTAATGGATGTGATTCAGTTAAATCATCTTCACTATGATCTCCCACTTTAGGTTCAATGTTATGCGCATTTGCATATGGATCTAGTAATACTTGGCGCTTATGAATTTCAATAACACCTTTAATAATGTCTTTAATCTCGTTATTTTTATTCGCAATATTTAATAATGGGCGCACTTGCGCAGCAGAATCCCTATTCCACATTGCTGGTATATCTCCCGTGATAACAAAAGTAGTATTATCATCATTTTTTAAAATAGTAGTTTGATATGTATTTTTAAATCCCAGTTCAAACATTTCACCTACTTTAGGGTTGTCGATATAAATTTTCTTGATGTCCTCAATAAGACTTTGCATTTCTAATGGAATTTGTTTATTTATTATTTCCACTCATCCTCCTTAAAACATTTACATTTCTAATCATAACACAAAGTCCTAACAATGTAAAGTCATTGGTACCAATTTATTTTGTACCCAAAGATATCGAACAATCATTTATTTATGTTATAATAACTATATTGAAAAGTAACACTAAGGAGGCACATGACAAAATATCAATCAGTCTACTACACAATCATTAAACAAATCGAGGATGGGTTATACAAGGAAACAAGTAAGCTTCCTTCCGAACGCGCCTTGGCGGAGGAGTTAAATGTTTCCATCAATACAATTAGAAAAGCACTATCTATGTTAATTGAAAGTGGCTACATAAATTCACGCCATGGAAGTGGTTACTACATTAGTACACATCAAAACTTCAATATCTTAAAATTGAAAAGCTTAGGGACTACTTATAAAGATCGTAACGTTCAATCACAAGTACTAAACTTTGAAATAATTCGTGCAAATCAGGTTGAAGCTGAAAACTTGAACGTAGATGTTGGTGAAGCTATTTTTGCAATAAAACGCTTAAGGTCAGTTAATGGCAAACCAACAATTCTCGAAAATACAATAATACCTGTAAAGCTGTTTCCAACGTTGACTAAAGAAGTTTTTGAACGTTCTTTTTATACATACATTGAAGATGACACGCCTTATAAAATTGATAGAGCAATAAAAGATATTTCAGCTTGTACTCCTGAACCGGCCGTAACTAATTTATTACAAGTTGAAGACGGATCTGCACTATTAATCATCGAAAACTACGTCTTTTTAAAAACAGGAGAGCAATTTGAATACTCTTATAATATTCACGTAGATAAGAAAGTTTCCTTACCTATTAATGCATCATAAGCCATATTAATCTCACAGATTATATATAATTACAATGCAGAAAAGTCATGTTAGACCTTAAATCTAACATGACTTTTATTATTATTATTATTATTATTATTATTATTATTATTATTATTATTATTATTATTATTATTATTATTATTATTATTATTATTATGTTTATATAGTGAAACGGCAATTCACTATCTACTTATCGCAAGGCTTGCACCATTTGCTACTGCTCCTATTTCTTTTCTTGTTACAAAACAATTATCACCATACCTTTGGTGTTTGATTGCTGCATCTGCTAATGCGAAGTTTGCAATATCTTCTTTATCTTTACCAAGTAAGATTCCATCTAAAACTCCACTTGTAAAGACATCTCCACCACCAATTCGATCTTTAACATTTAAAGTCATTTCATTAGTTGTATATAGACTGCGGTCATAAATATTTACTTTCAACTGATGAATGCTAGGGCTAATAACATTTCTATTTGTTGAAGCAAAATATTTAATATTAGGGTATTTACTTTTCAGAATTGCATATCCATTTTGTAATAGGTTAGTATCAATGTTTAGAAGGTATTTGATATCTAAGATTCCTAAAAACGCATAGTCGATAAGTGGTAATACTTCTTGTAAAAACGCTCCGGCCTCTGCTTGTGACCATAGCTTTGCGCGATAGTTACTATCATAACTAACAGCAATTCCCATATTGCGGGCATGTTTAATTGCTGCAAGTGTTAATTCTCTTGTGACTTTGTTTAAAGCAGCTGTAATTCCTGACACATGGAATAAGTCTGCTCCTTCAAATATACTATCAAAGTTGTAATCTGCAATTGTACTGTGGGCAAAACAGCTATTTGCTCGATCATATATAACTTCTGTTGGGGTTACATCATCACCTAGAATTGCATAATATGTTCCTAGTCGACCTTCTGTAATATTTGTATATTTTGTTCCTACTCCATAAGCCTTTGCTTCGGTCAGGATTCTTGTTGCTAATTTGTTATCTGGCAAACTTGTCACTATCTCTGTATCATGACCAAGTCCAGCTAAGTTGACTAATGTGTTATACTCTCCTCCACCAAAATAAATAGATAGATTATTAGCTCTATTCATTTCAGTATCCAGTGGATTAGAAAGGCGCATCATAACTTCACCAAGGGCTATGACTTTCATTATTTAGTCTCCTCTTTAAAGCGTTTTGCAAGGGCTGTAATGGCCTCAAAATCTCCACTTTTACCTGGTGCTGTTAAACTTGAGCCAATTCCCACCATTGTAACTCCAGCTGCAAACCAGTCTTTAACATTATCAATGTCAACTCCACCGGTTACCATCAGCTGTGCATTCGGAATCGGGGCTTTAACTCCTTTAATGAAACTAGTTCCTAATACATCACCGGGGAATACTTTAGCAATTGCATTTCCTTTTTCCATAGAACGGATAATCTCACTTACAGTCATCGCTCCTGGCATGTAAATAGCTCCGACTTCGTTACAGTAATCTTGAACACTTTCAACATAACCTGGCGATACAATATAAGTTGCTCCAGCTGCTAGTGCATCTTTAGTTTGATCTACAGTTAATACACTCCCTATACCAACTAAGGCATCTGGGTATTTAGAAAGTACTTGTCTAATCAATTCACATACATTAGGAATTGAATATGTAAGTTCTAAAGCTTTCATTCCACCAGCGTAGATTGCTTCAACATACTCCATTCCTTCGTCTACACTACTTGCGCGAAGAACTGCTACTACTTTTTCTTGTTTTAATTTATCTAACATTTTTCCCCTTTGTAATTGCCTCAATTAATCCTTCAATGTAACTAGCACCTAAACCACGATCATATAGTCCATATCCCGCTCTTCCGGTTTCACCCCAAATCATTCGTCCATGATCCGGACGATAATAGAAGTCAAAATCATAATCTAGATATGCTTTTACAACTTGATAAAAATCTAAATCACCATAAGTACTGTGGTGGGCAGTCTCATTGAAACTTGTTTTCCCATAATTTTTTACATTTCTTAAGTGAGCAAAATAAATTCTATTTCTTTTCCCACCAAATTCTTTAATCATTTCAACTACGTCATTTGTAGTTACACAACCAAGTGAACCAGTACACAAAGTAAGACCATTTGCTGGTGAATCTACTAAGTTTAAGAAACGACGACAGTTTTCAATGTTTGTAATAATTCTTGGAATACCAAAAATATCAAATGGTGGATCATCTGGGTGAATTGCCATTTTCACACCTTCTTTTTCTGCAACCGGAATAATCGCCTCTAGAAAGTATTGTAAATTAGCCCATAAATCTTCATGGCTCATCGCATTATAGTAATCCATAAGTTTGTCCATCTCTTCGGCTGTATAAGAAGAATCCCACCCCGGTAATGATAATGTTCGAGGATCTAGTTTTGCTACTTCCTCTTCATCAAAAATTAGTGAAGTCGAACCATCTTCATTTACATAATCCAGTTGACTTCTTGTCCAATCAAAGACAGGCATAAAGTTATAACAAATTGTATCGATACCACAATTAGCTAGATTGCAAATTGTCTGTTTGTAGTTTTCAATATATAAATCACGCTCTCCTATTCCCATTTTTATATCTTCATGAACTGGAACACTTTCAATTACTGCTAACTCTAGACCTGCACTTTCAATATCAGTCTTTAATTGTTTAATTTTTTCAACTGGCCAAACACTGCCAACTGGAATATCATAAATTGCCGTTACGATTCCTTTCATATTAGGAATTTGATTGATGTACTCTAATGTTACTGGATCATCTTGCCCATACCATCTAAATGATAACTTCATAATTTCTCCTTTATTTATTTGAAAAAAGAGGCAATTAGCCTCTTTTGTAAGTTGTATATATATTAGGTTAATCTTGCTTATTGATCTGACTTCTTTTTTCATTATTTGCCATTCGTACAAATGGTGAATAAATTAATACTGCTACTGCAATACAAATGATTTGGGTAATTACAGCCCCTAAACTACCTGCAGTTGCTAAATATGCTGAAATTATTGGTGGCGTAGTCCAAGGAATCATAATAACTGTTCTACCAGCAAATCCAATAGCTGTCATTACATACCAATTGATAATGTAACAAGTGGCGTAATTACAAATGGTACTGCAAAGATTGGGTTAAGGACTACTGGAATCCCAAAGATCATTGTTTCATTAATATTGAATACCCCAGGAACTGTTGAAAGTTTTGTTACTTCACGATGGTCTTCACGTTTACTAAATAGTAAGATTGCAATTACTAGTCCTAGTGACATACCAGAACCACCAACAGAACCATAAATGTCCCAGAACGGCATTGTAACAATATTTGGAATATCTAAACCACTATTGAAAGCCTCCATATTTTGGTTAATAGCATCTAATAATAGAGGTTCACGAATTGGTTTAATAATTTGGTTTCCATGAATACCAAATAACCAGAATACTTGAGCAATAAACATTAAGAATAATATACCAGGTAACCCTTGTACAATGGCAGCTAATGGCACTTGTACAGATTTAAAGATTGCATCATATGTACTCATATTGAAAACAGCTTCAAACGCATACTCACCAACTGAGAAAATTGCTAGCCCAATAGCAATTGGGAATAATGCACTAAATGCAGTACCAACATTTTGTGGAACACTGTCAGGCATTGTAATTTGCAGACGTTTTTGTTTTGATAACCAACAGAAAAGTGACGTTGCAGCAATTGCGACAAACATCGCTAAGAATAATGCTGACGTATCAGTATACGATCTTGCAATAACATTTGGAATCGCTAATGCTTCTGAGGCACCATCTGGTGTATACATTAATGTTTTAGGAATTACTGTAACATATGCAGATAATGCAAATACTGCTGGGATATATCCTGCATGCTTAAAGCCTTTACGATCAGCAAGTTCCATCGAAATTAAAAATATAATTAAGACTGCTAAAATATTATATGTAGCATATTGAATGCTATTAAAAATTGGCTGATAATTTGCTAAAAACTCAAACCCTTGAATTGCTGCTAAACCATTAGTACTATCTGTAATTAATGATTTAAACAGTAAGGCAAATGCCCCTACGATAATTAGTGGCGTTAATGCCGTAAATGCGTACTTAATTGATTGTAAGTACATGTTTTCTGCTAGTCTTCCCGATAATTCTAGCACTTTATATTCAATTGCTTTTTTATTCATTTCTACTCCTTAATAACTATTTTACTCAACTTCAAATAAGAAGCCTAAGTCAACTTCTCCGGTTTCAACAACCTCTTTCATCCAATAACCTGACTTTTTAATTGTACGTTTTCTTGTTTCTAAGTCTAAGCTTACATATCCATAACGGTTTTTGTACGCGTTTCGCCAAGACCAGTTATCAATAAATGTCCATAAGTGATATCCGAAACAGTTACTACCATCTTCAATTGCTTTGTGTAACCAATATAAATGTTCTGAAACAAACTCAATACGGTAGTCATCACAGATAATACCATTTTCGTCAATAAATGATTCTTCACCTTCGACACCCATTCCATTTTCTGATACATACCATTTAATGTTTCCATACTCATTTTTTACACGCATCGCTAAATCGTATAACGCTTTTGGATAAATTTCCCAACCACGGTGTTTATTCTGTCTTGATTTCGGCATCACAAACTCTGTATATAAATGTTCGGGTCCCCATGGCATATCAGCGTGTTTTTCAAAGGCAACTGCTTTTACACGTTCAGGGCGATAGTAATTAATTCCAATAAAGTCAACTGCGCCTTTGGCAATTAATTCAGCATCTCCTTCTAAGATCGGCAACTTATATTCACATTTAGCTACTAAGTCTAAATACTCTTGACTAATTTCACCATTTACAACTGGATCCATCATACTACGATTCTTAATTAAGTCAGCATTTGTACTTGCCTCAGCATCCCATTTATTTTGAGGATCTCTAGCATAAGGAACCATACAGTCTAAAACGATTCCAATTTCTCCTGGGTAATTTCCTTCTTTAAAAACAACAGTAGTTAACTTGTGTGCAACTAATAAGTGATGCATTGTAATAAAGTGTTTTTCTAAAGAGTACGCACATGGTAGCATTGCACTACGTAAGTACATTCCACTTACATAACTATATGGCTCATTGAAAGTAACCCATTTATCAACAACTGAGCTTAAATTATCAAAGCATACTTTTGCATACTTTGGAAATAACTCCGCTACATGTCTTGAATAGAATCCTTCATATTTATCATGTAAATATATAGGCATGTCGAAGTGTGATAAACCAGCAAAAACATCGATTCCTGCTTCTTTAAATGCACCAAAATACTGGCGGTAAAATTCAATCCCTTCCGGATTCACTTCCATCGTTTCAAAATCACTAATAACACGAGCCCATTGAATTGATGTACGGATTGAACGCAATCCAATTTCTTTTGCAATCTCAACGTCTTCTCTAAATTTGTTATAAGTATCTGTTGTTATTTTTGGACCAATGTTATCCCAAAATGAATTAGGATCTTGTAAGTAATACTTATCCCAATTTGTTTCAGCCATATCGCTGTTACCCTCTGTTTGTGGACCACTCATTGCTGTCCCAAAACTAAAATCTTCACTAAATTTAATCTTCATTATTAACCTCCATTGTTCCACCTTTAATCGCATCAGTTGCTAGGTGGGTATATAATTTTACTAACCCTTTGTGTTTAAACTTTGGTTCCTCTGTTTTTCTTGCTCGAAGCTGATCGTCCGTCATATAATTATGATTAGTATCTAAAATATCAATTCGACGCTTTTGGATATCAATTTTTAAAACATCACCAGATTGAACATATTTAATCGGCCCATCATTTTTGGCTTCAGGGGAAACGTGACCAATAATTGGTCCACGTGATGCACCACTAAAACGACCATCGGTTATTAAAGCACAAGTTTTTGATAACAATTCATCGTTTGATAATGCTTCTGTTAAATAAAACATTTCCGGCATACCATTAGCGCGAGGTCCACAATACTTAACAACAATCGCACTATTAGGTTTGATTAAACCACTCATAATTGCATCAAAAGCTTGTTTTCACTATCAAATGCGCTTACATTAAGAGTTACATCTCGCATGTCAATTGGTAAACCACTAGCTTTAATTACACTTCCAATTGGTGCAACATTTCCTTTTAGACATAAGATGTGTTCATCTCCATAAATTTCAGGTTTACATATTAAATCATCTCGGCTTAAGCCTTTTTTAGATAAGTGTTCTAAATTAACTTCAAAGTAACCACTAGCCTTCAAGTCAGCAATATTGTCTCTAAACGACTTACCGGTTACTGTCATTGCATCTAAATCTAAATGCTCACTTAACTTGTCCATTAGATAGGGAACTCCACCAGCATACCAGAAGTACTCACCACCATATTCACCAACCGGACGTACATTAACAAATGGATGCATCTCTTCGTTTACTTGATTAATCCATTCCGGATCAAATTCAATTCCGAGTTCATTACAAATTGCTGGAATATGTAATAATGCGTTTGTACTTCCACCGACTGCAACATGAACCTTCATCGCATTTTTAATTGATGCTTCCGTTACTATTTGACTTGGTTTCAATGGGTTGCCTGCTAACTGATCTAAGTATCCTTCTACTTTTGTCGGAATCGCTTTAAATTCTTTAATATGTGTTGGCATAAGTGCGCTACCCGGCATAGCTAATCCCAGTGCTTCGGCAATTACTTGCATTGTCGCAGCAGTTCCCATGAATGCACAGGCGCCTTGTGTCGGACAACACTCCTTTTTCAAGTCTAAGAATTCTTGATGCGTAATCTTACCCTTGATATAATCAGTATTAAATTTTCCAACCTGTTCTAAGGTAATTCCACTTTTACCAACCTTCATCACACCACCAGGAATAAAAATCCCAGGGATATCAACACGGCACATTGCCATTAATGTTCCGGGAATTCCTTTATCACAAGATGACATATAAACTGCATAATCATATGGTGAGGCCAGTGCTTGTAATTCAATCATATTACAGATCATTTCTCGCGACGGTAATGAATAATACATTCCTTCATGACCTTGAGCCATACCATCACAAATATCTGTTGCATAATAATTGAAAGCTTTATACTTTTGCTCTTTATTTATGTTATCGCGAATTGAAATTGCCATATCTTGTAAGTGCACACAACCAGGATGTGAATCACCAGCAGTTGATCCGATAAAAACAAATGGTTTACTAAAATCTCTTACTGTACAACCAATCCCTAATTTTAATGCTTCAATTTCAGGTGCTTGGTCGCGCAAACTTTGATGTTTGTACATATCTACCTCCGACTACATAATATAAAACATTCACCTAGGATGTAATTCTTTACATCGTACAATTGTACGAAAAAAAACAGCTAGGCTACGCTAGCTGTTCTTGAACACTATTTACTAATGAGATGATCATCAGATATATTGAGATATTTAATTCGTTGTTAATCGAATCATCAACAACTACTGCCTCATTATGGAAAAGTGAATATTTGGATAGTTTTTTTACTCGACTATTAGCGCGAGTTAATGAGACAACATCACAAACATTTTCTAATTGGTTAGCAACTTGTACACTTGAAAATGTCTCACCTGAATTGGAAATTATAATACATAGCGGCACTTCGTTTAAAATTCGCAAATAATGAACCTCATTAGTTGCAGTACAACTAATCCCACAACGCATTAGTAACCGTTGTAGATACTGGGCATGAACATATGAAGAACCTGTTCCAAAAACATACACATGTTTGCTTTTGATTATCTGCTTAGCAATTACTTCTACATCACTTAAATTTAGGCCCTCAGTTCTAGTTATAACCCGGTTAGTCAATTCATTGTTTTGCTTTGACTTCGAATAACTACCATATTCTAAAATTGCATGTTTAAGATCACTAAAACCATTTGCTCCCATTTTTTTACAATAACGGTTTACCGTTGTCGTTGAGCAAAAACATTCAGTAGCAATATCATCAACAGTAATCGACTTCATATTTTCGATATTGTTAAGGATGTATTGATGGACATCTTTTTGACCATTTGATAGTGAATTATAACCATTGCTTAACTTCACATTATCATATATTTGTAAATACATTTATCTCATCTCCCAACATACTCTTCCAATATTATATATCACTATTTACTAATTAACGCATCAATTTCTTCAATTTCTATTTCAGTTAAAGGTAGCATATTTGCTACTTCTAAATTTTCTAATAACTGCTCTTTTGTTCTAAAACCAGCAATTAATGATGTTACACTCGGATTTCTCAGGGCCCATAACAACGCTAGTTGAACTACACTAACACCACGTTTGTCGGCAATTTTCTTTAAACCAATTAATAAAGTTTTTAGTTCTTCATCAATATTATTTTCATTTAAATAGACTGACGTCTGATCAGCAGCGCGTGATTCTGCTGGGATTCCATCAATGTACTTATTAGTTAAACGCCCTTGAGCGATTGGACTATATGCAACAAACCCCGTATTTGTATATTCACTAGCAACTAATGCATCATTATCATGTCCATTATCAATAATGTTATAGCAGTTTTGCGCTACTACATAAGGAACATGTAAGTCTTTTAAGATTGAAATTGCACGCATAAGCTGATCATGATTATAGTTACTAAGCCCAACATATAATGCCTTACCTTGCAAAACAATGTCACGTAATGCAATCATCGTCTCCATTAAATCAGTTTCAGGGTCAAATCTATGATGATAAAATATATCAACATATTCAATTCCCATACGTTTAAGTGATTGATTTAAACTTGCAAATAAATACTTCCTACTTCCACCATCGCCATATGGTCCATCCCACATGTCATAACCCGCTTTTGTTGAAATAATAATTTCATCACGGTGCTTAATAAAGCCACGAGCTAAGACTTCTCCAAAACGCTCTTCAGTACTTCCATTTGGAATACCATAGTTGTTCGCTAAATCAAAGTGTGTTACTCCATGCTCAAAAGCTGTATGGATCATTTCTTCAATTTGATTAATATCACTATCCGCATTTACATTTTGCCATAGTCCATATGATATTACAGGCAATTTAAGACCTGACTTCCCTAATTTTCTATACTCCATTATTACTCCTAAATGTTTACATTTATTATATTATAGCAAAACACTAGTACTTTTGCTAATGCTTGTAATAGTATTTTTTCTAATTTTCTTTTAAAAAAGATGCAAGTATTTTCACACAAGCATCTTAACTAAGCTAATATTTTAGCAACTTTTACGTTTAACTATCCTTGTTGGCACCAAGATAGTGATCGGATTATCGCTACCACTTGCTTGTCTTCGTTTAAGTAAAGTTACTGCTTCGCTTCCCATTTGAGTTTGTGGTATCTCAACAGTCGTAAGTGATGGAACCATATATTTAGCAACTGGAATATTATTAATTCCAACAATAAATAACTCACTACCAACATTAAGACCCAGCTTATAAGCTGCTTTATTAGCACCCATTGCAATTAAGTCATTACCACAAATAAGAACTTTAGGTACACGATTAGCTTCATACAATTTAATGAACATATTATAACCAGATTCAATTGTAAAGTCACCTTCAATAATATTCGTATCATCTATATCATTAAGTTTACACTGCTTTTTAAAGGCAAGTAAACGCGGATCCTGATACTTCTCCTTGCCAATATATTCGCATCCGTTCATTAATCCAATATCATTGCCGTGTTTACTAATGGAATATTCAAAGACATCAGCTAACATTGTTTCAAAATCAACTTGAATCGAATCAAATTTTAATTTATCAGGGTTACTATCAATAAAAACAATATTCTTCTGTAGTTTCTCAAAACTTTCTATTGTCTCTTGACCAAATTTTCCGATGGCAATAATAGCATCAAAACTTTGAAGATTATCAAAACCATCCTCTTTAAAGAAAACCTCATAATCAAACTTTTCATCTTGACAACTTGATTCAACGCCTTTACGAATATAATAATAATATGGGTCAATTACTTCTTGATCATGTGAATACCAGTTAACTACCGCAACTTTCATCCCACTAGTTGACTTTACTTTCACTTTATAATTAAGTTTATTAGCACTCTCCCAAATTAAATCCTTTGTAGTGCTATTGACACTTAATGTTTTGTCACCCTTTAATACCCGAGAAACTGTTGATACTGATACGTTACAATCATTTGCAATGTCTTTTAATGTTGCCATAATTTACCTCACATCTATATTTGATACATATATTATACTCTAAACCTTAGTTAGTTTGTAGTTGGTTTTAGCATAAAAATCAGTGACTAATTTTATATCTCCAGGTATCTTTTGCGTTTCAAAGCAAATCGCACCATAATCCACGGCTTGATATCCTGCCAGCTTAGTCTGACAATCTCCTAAGTAGTTTGCTGCATAGATAACTACATACTCACTATCTGTTGTTACTTCTAACTGATAATCGCTATTGCTATACACTAGTTTTCCATCCAGTTTGAATGGGTGATCTATAAACTTAGTTCGTTTAAATTGGCCGTTATCATCTAAATCAAAGCTACTACCGACAGTTCGCATTGTTCTAAAATCGAAAGCAGTTCCAAGTACATCTTTATTCTCAACTACGAACATTTCATTATCAAGATGTGCGTACTGTTCACATTCAATTTGTAAATTGTGATTCAATACTGATTTTCCCAGATCCAAATTAAAGTAACTATGATTAGTGAAATTAAATAAAGTGGGTCTATCACTTTTAGCAATAATTTCTTGTGTCAAACCATTTTCATCCAGCGTATACACGACTTTAACAACTGCATTTCCTGGATAGTCACCTTCACTATCTTCTAGACTCAGTTCAATCGAATTCTCTTTGAGTTCTACTTCATAAAATTCTAAATGAAGTCCACTACCATGGTGGTTGTGGTGTTGATGATAATTTTTGGGCAGTTGCCAATCCCCTACAGAACCACCTTTAATTCTACCAGCTGTACGTCCAACAATACATCCAGCATACAGTTCATTGTTTCGGTAGGACTCAATATTAGAATAACTTAGACTGATATTATGCCCGTCTAAGCTATACTCTGTTATTGTAGCACCGATATTAAGCACTTTTAGTTTGTAACCATCATACTCAATTGTATACTCAATAATCTTGTTATTCATTAATATTCCTAATGAATTCAATATATTTTCTTTCATCATATTTGAATACACCACAATCTTCTAAACATTCAACAAAAATTGAACCTACTAACTCATATAAATATTGTTTGCGATCAGCTGGTTTCGCTACTTCTAGCGCTTCAAATAACGAGTGATGATGAATTAGGTCAGCAGGTAATGTATCATTGCTTGCAATTGTTTCAAGTTCTGTTTTTAAACGCGCTGGTAAAACTGCTAATCCCATTGCTTCAATTAACCCGATGTTTTCTTGTTTGATATGATGTCTTGATTTATCTACATGATATAGTCCTGTAGGATGATCTTCTGTTGTTAGATTATTTCTTAATATTAAATACATTTCAAATATTCCATCAACACATCTAACAATAGGAGTAATTGTATTGTGCTTAACTGTTGTAAAGTTGACGATATTATTATCTCTATCTTCATAAGATAGCCACTTACTTAATACAGTATCTGCCATATCTAACAGTTTTTCTGTATCATTACTTACTAGTTTTACTGTATGCAAAGGCCATACAACACTATGAAGTTCTACACCATCCACTATTTTTTCTAGTGTAGATTTCGTTTTGAATAATCCGAATTCGTAGTTTCCAGTCTGATAGTGATCATGAGTCAACATTGAACCTCCAACAATTGGAATATCAGCATTTGATCCAATCATGTAATGAGGAAAGAGTTTAATAAATTCAATCAGATTACTAAACGTGTTTCGATCAATCTTCATATCCTCATGTGCATTGCTTAATACTATCGAGTGTTCATTGAAATAACTAAATGGAGAGTACTGTAAAAACCATTCTTTATTATTCAATTCTAAACCGATAATTCGGTGATTAGAACGGTCAGGATTTTTTAAACTTCCATATAACCCCTCTTGCTCCTTACATAAAAAACATAAAGGCCAGTTACTACTTGCAGCTTTCTTTAACATTTCAATTTCTTTAGTACTTTTTTCAGGCTTAGATAAGTTAATTGTAATGTCAATTTCACCATATTCTGAATCAACTTTATATTCAATGTTTTTAGCAACCTCGCGCTCTTTAACATAATTTACATCACTACTAAATTTGTAGAAAAAACCTGTTGCAAGTTTAGAGTCAATATTATAAAAGTCATAAAAACGATTTTCAATGTTACTTGGTCGCTCAATAACAGTTCCTATAATTTTTGACTTAAATAATTCTTTCTCCGTTTGAGTTTCAAACTGCTGATAATCTGATGCCAATTGGTCTAGTAAATCATCAATATGAATATCACAAGGAGTTACTTGATATGCTTCAGTGACCTCTTTTTTTAATAGATAACACAATTGATTATACATATATGCATTATCACGCTTGTTTAATAAGTCACGCTCATTTGCATAAGTAATTAATTTGTTTATATTAGTTTTCATTGTTAATTACACTTTTATGGTAGTCATAAGCACTTTTGATAATAAGTTCAATATCATCGTACTTTGGTTCCCATCCAAGTACCTTTCTTGCTTTATCATTTTTTGCAACTAATGCCGCAGGATCTCCAGCACGTCTTGGAGTAACTTTTTCTGGTATTGGATGACCAGTTACTTTCCTAGCTGTATCAATAATTTCTTTTACACTATATCCATGTCCGTAACCTAAGTTGATAATACTATTTTGTTTAGCTTCAAATAACTTTTCAATAGCACAAACGTGAGCATTTGCTAAGTCTTCAACATGAATATAATCACGTATACAAGTTCCATCTGCTGTGTCGTAATCATCACCGTAAATTCCAATGAAGTCACGAATTCCTAGTGGTACTTGTAATACGATTGGGATTAAATGCGTTTCTGGATTATGATTCTCACCAATTGTTCCATCTAGACTTGCACCACAAACATTAAAGTAGCGAAGTGCTAGGAAGTTCATATCATATGAACGTGCACACCATTTAATCATTTGTTCCATCATCAGTTTACTTTCACCATATGGATTCTCTGGGTTAGTTGCATATTCTTCAGTAATCGGCATAACTTCGTGAGTTCCATATGTTGCTGCTGTTGAACTAAACACTAAGTTTTTAACATCATTTTCAACCATAACCTTAAGTAACACATGCATTCCACCAATATTATTATCAAAGTACTCTAATGGCTTCTCGACACTTTCTCCAACTAGTGATAGAGCAGCGAAGTGAATAACACCATCAATTTTATTATCTGTAAAAACCTTTGTCATGAACTCATAATCACGTAAGTCACCTTCTAAAAACTTTGCACGCTTATCAACTGCATATCTGAATCCAGTGTTTAAATTATCAACTACTATGACCTCATATCCAAGGTTACACATAAGTTTTACTTGATGTGAACCAACATATCCTGCACCACCAATTATTAAAATAGTTTTCATATTATCTCCTAATTTACTCTTTGTGTTTTATCGTTTGCTACTACTTCATAATATTCTAAATCTAGGTCAAATTTAGCTTTATAATCCGCTACTAAACTGTCTAATTTCCTAACTTCATCTTTGTGCATAACAGCAATACAGCATCCACCGAAACCGGCTCCCGTCATTCTAGCTCCAACTGCACCAAGCTCTTTACAACCATCGACAATAAAGTCTAACTCATCGCAACTAACTTCAAATAATTCTTTAAGTGATTTATGACCAGCATATAATGTTTGACCAAATCCTGAAATATCTCCATCTGCTAATTGTTGCATCGATAATTCTACACGTTCTTGTTCTTCAATTGCGTGTCTTGCACGTTTGTAATCTTCAGCTTTAACTTCTAAACTGTCTAATTGTTCGACAGTTAATTGACATAAATATTCTGTCCCATATTTAGCCTTGGCCACTTCAGCAGCATTCTCACAACTAGTTCGACGCGCATTATAAGCGCTATCAACAAGTCCACGTTTCTTCTTGCTATTTAATACAACAATCACATTGTCTCCAAGATCAAAACGAACTGTTGCATATTCTAATGTATCGGTATTAATACTTAAAGCTCCTTCGCGGGTTCCATTAGCAATAATAAATTGATCCATGATTCCACAGTTAACACCAATAAATTCATTTTCAGCTTTTTGGGCCAGTAAAGCAAGTTTAGTTCCATCTACACCTAAATCATTATTATCAATTAAGATTTTACCGATTAAAACCTCAAGCGATGCACTACTAGATAGTCCACTACCATTTGGAATAGTTCCATTTACTAATAGATCAAAACCGTGTTCTATCTTATGTCCGGCTTTAACAAATACATCAATTACTCCCTGAACATAATTTGCCCAGTCATATTTGTCATCATATTTAATTGAATCAATATCAAATTCAATTACTCCCTTATCTTCAAAATTAAGCGAGTATAATCTCACAATTTTATCTTCACGCATACGTAAGTATCCATGCGTCCCTAAGTTAATTGCCATCGGGAAAACCATTCCCCCATTGTAATCAATGTGTTCACCAATTAAGTTAATGCGCCCAGGTGAAAAATACTCTTGATTATAGTCTACTTCAAATAATTCTAAAAATTTTTCGCTCATAATATCTCCTTCAGAATATGTTTACATTTACATTTTATCACACAAATATATTTTTAGTAAATTTTTACTATATATCAAAGTAAAAAAAACAGCATTACTGCTGTTTTACTTTTTATCTATCTTTTCCATTAGTTTCAATTACCTTTTTGTACCAATAGAAACTGTCCTTTTTATAACGTTTTAATTCTTTTTCACTCTCTTCATCTCGATCAACATAGATAAACCCATATCGCTTACTATAACCATTTAACCAACTAAATAAATCTTGGAAAGACCAAGTGCAATAACCTAACACTTCACTTCCATCCGCTAATGCATCTTCAATCGCGCAAATATGTTTGCTTAAGTAATCAATTCTGTATTGATCATGTACTTCTTTATTTTCTTCTAAAGTATCATATGCACCTAATCCATTTTCAGTAATTAGCACTGGCAAGTCATAGCGTGATGTTATTCTTCTAAGTGCTACTCTTAGACCTTGTGGATCAATAGTCCAACCCCAATCTGTTTTCTCTACAAAATCATTGTCTACTTTTTCAAACAAATCATCATGAATGTCGATTGGTGCTGCTATAGCAATTGTATTATTATATTCTTCTTGTTCAAATGCTTCCTCTAATGGTGCTCTAAATGTTGCAGTCTGATAATAATTTAATCCCATAAAGTCTGGCTTACCTGCTTTTAAAATTTCCTTATCGCCTTCTACCAGCGGTAATGTGTAGTTGTATTTTTCAATTGTTTTTAAAAACACTTTTGAATATTCTCCTTTAGCATAAACATCCATCCATAAATAACTTAACATTTCACTCGCAAATTCAGCTGCTATCACATCTTCTGGCTTTTCCGATTTTGCATACTCTGGTGAGTAAGCAAATGATGGACCAATCTTTCCTTCGGGAACTAGTTTTCTAAAACTTTTAATTGCTTCAGCATTAGCTAGAAAAGCATTGTGATTAGCATTTAGGAATCGTTGGTAGTTCGATACTTTGGGTGGATGTACTGCATATAAATATCCTAATCCAACAAATATATTTTGCTCATTTAATGTTACCCAATGTTTAACTCGATCTCCATAACGTTCAAATACAATTTCAGCGTAGCGTTTAAAATCTTGTACTATTAATCTCGACTCCCATCCATCATATTGTTTTTGTAGATTCGCTGGTAAATCCCAATGATATAACGTGACTAATGGTTCAACCCCACATTCTATTAACTTATCAATTACTCGATCATAAAACTCCAGACCCGTTTCATTTACTTCTCCATTCCCGCTTGGAATAACTCTTGGCCAAGAGATTGAGAACCTATAAGCTTTTAATCCTTGTTCTTTCATCAGTTCTATATCTTCTTCAAATTTATGATAAAAATCAATTGCCACTTCTCCAGTTGTATCTTTAAACGTATTCCCTGGAATCTTAGAATACTCATCCCAAATTGATGCTCCTTTACCGTCTAGGCTTGCAGCCCCTTCTATTTGGTAAGCTGCAGATGCGCTTCCCCATAAAAAATCTTTCTTAAACATTTTTCCTCTTTTCACTATTTTGTTATTTTATATACTACATATTCATATTTATTTAACCCTATTTTTATATCTTCACTATTTGTCACTACTAACTCACCCTTAGATTTCGGTACGTATAATTCATTTGTAAAATTAAAATGAAATTCAAATTCAAATTTATCATTCGATCGTGTTTGCACAATTATTTTGGAATTATCTTTCTCTAAATTTAAATCAGCAATTACGCGATCAGAAATTACCTCTCCATCAACAATAGCTGCAAAGAATGTACAATTACCATTTCTCGTGATTGCAGGTGATTGATCATACATATCAAACTCATACGTTCCAATAATTTCTGTATTTTCTAGTGGTTTAATGTACTCATGATAAAGTTTTGTTTTGACTTTTTCAGCTCCTAAATTTACCATACCATAATCATGGTTATATATCGCTTCAGCTTCTAATAAATTGTTTCCGATTAAATCTCTAAATTTACTATTTCTTCCTGAGTATTGTAATGTATTCTCTTCATCCGTGATTCCTGTAAAACTTGTGATATATAACTTCGTTCCATTCCTACTAATTTCTGTTAACATATCTAATTGTTTTTCACTTAACATAAAATGCATTGGTAATATAACTGCTTGATATTTACTTAAATCATTGTTCAAGCTTACCGCATCAACATTAATCCCTTTGCTTGTAAATGCACGGTGTATTTCTTCAAAGTATTCACAATACGGCATTCCACTACCTTTACGTGGTCCGACATTATAATTAATAATATCTCTAATCTCGTAATCAAAAACAACAGCAATATCATTATTAATTGTTGTATCTAAGATTTCTTCAATTGAATTTAAGTTAGTTCCCAATTGCTTTAGTTCTTGTGTAAATCTATTTTCATATACAAAATCATCTATTATTGCAGAGTGAAACATCTCGGCATGATTTCTACTTCTTTTCATTTGGAAGTAACCCACACTTTGAGATCCAAATGCAATTGCTAGCATTGAAGTGATTTCATTTACTTTAGGACGCTTATTTTTTGATGCATCTCTCCAGTTTGCTGTATTTGGGGTAGATTCCATCATAAAGAAGTTTTGTTGCTTAAATCCTCTCATTATATCAAAATTAAGAATTCCATATAACGCGGTTTCATAGTCATCTTGTTTATGCCATTCATGGTAGCTATCCCATGAGACAATATCCGATATCTGAGCAAATCTACTGTAATTAAATTTATGACCTAAACCATAGCATAAATTGGTTGTATGTTTCGCATTTGGTACATACTGTTTAATTGCTTCAACTTCTAGATTATACATATCAATTGCACTATCAGTTGTAAATCGTGTCCAAGCTAAACGCATGCAAGGATTTGAACCATCTCCGTGATCAAATGGTGGAAATACTTCTTTAAATGAATTATACTTATGGCTCCAGAAAACCATATTCCATTCTGTATTTAAATTTTCTATATTCTTGTATCTCGTTTCTAACCATCCTTGAAACTTTGCTATACAGTGTTCACAATAGCATTCACCTTGCATTTCATTTGATATATGCCACAGTACAATATCTTCACTTTTGTATCTTTCAGCTAGTTTCTTATTTATTTTAGTTATTTCACGTTTTGTATCTGGGGAATTAAAACAATGATTGTGTCTATCACCTAATGTTCTTCTTACATTATTTTTATCTACTCTATTGATACTTGGATATTTTAATTTTAACCAGTTCGGAAAACCTCCTGATGGTGTCGATAAAACAATCGAAAAACCTTCCTCTTTAAAACGTTTGATTAAGTAATCCATATATTCAAAGTCATAAACATCTTCCGCCGGATTATAACAAGCCCATGAAAACACCCCTACTGTTACAAAGTTAATACCTGCAGCTTTTAAATCAACTATATCTTTTTCAATAACTGTTTTATAATCTCCATCTACAAACCATTGCTCCGGATTATAGTCACCACCATGTAAAATTCTATCTAAATTCATTATTCCTCACTTTCTAAATAAGTTATCATTTTCATAATCATTCGCCCATCATGATATGGCGTTTTCCATATATTAGCAGTCTCATTATTTAGCACTAATCTATGGTTATCGATTTCATTATATAACCCCTTGTTTGTCATATAATTATCACGAGTAAATTCATATACTAATTTATAGTAGTCATTTGTATTGTTTAATTCTTTGTTACAAAACATAAAACCAACTATTGCTTCAACTTGACCCCACCATGTCGAGATACTTAAATCACTTTGCACTCTAAGAAAACCGTCAAATTCAAGTCCTTCATTAACTACCGTATTATAAATACTATTCAAATGTAGCTCATATTCACTAATCCTGATATCAAGTGCTTTTAAAGCCTCTCCAACTAGGCAAATAGTCTCAATATCATGACCGTATGATATATATGAAATATCTTGTCTTAAATGGCTATCAACATATGATGCAAAAAATCCTTTTTGATTATAGAATTTTCTAAACAAAATATTTAGAATCCGTTCTAAAGTCGATTTATACTTAGGTGCAACTTCAACGACATTAGTATAAGCTTCTAAAAGATGGATTATGCTATTAGCACTATATCCGTTTTCTCTTGAATCAATTACACTTCTACTTACTCGATTTAGACTATTATCGATTTGTTCGTGATACATTCCTTTATCCTTGTTATAGAAGTTCTTTTCAATAAAGTTATGTAATCCATCAATTTCTAGTAGGACACTTTTGTCTTGTGTAATCTTATAATATTCAGACATTCCATATAAAACAAACGAATTGTGATAGACATGATATTCATCATTAATAGTTGAGATTTTATAACCATCATTTACTTTATAGTTTTCCTTTAAACTTTCATATAATTGTGAACATATGTTAAGAATTGAATCCTCTTCACTCTCGCCATAATATTTACTAAAAAACCAAAGGTATCGACTAATTTGAACACTACTATTCTCAGAAGATTTCACTAGTTGATCATTTTTTATATCAAACTTAATTCGTCCATCTTCTATAAGACTTGAAAATAATGGAACCATAGTATCTTCTAAATATAACTTTAATTCATCCAACATACTCCTCCTATATGTAAATGTTAACACAAATTTCGTTCCACACGGATAAAAATACTATACTTTTACTAAAAAACTAACACTCTTTATGAAAACAAGATATAATACTAGTGAAAGTTAAACAATTACAAAAGGAGATAAGATGAATATAATTTATGATGAAACTAATAAAATTTTTCACCTAAATAATGAAAAAATATCATATGTATTAAAAGTAATGAGAAATGGAGAACTAGGTCAATTATACTACGGTCAAAAACTAGTAGTATCTGATCTCGAGCATTTGTATTATGAAAAAGATGTTCCGACAGTTTGTGTTTTTGAAAAAGAACAACAATTTTCCATGAGTAATATGAGACAAGAATATTCAAGTTTCGGGGGAACTGATTTTTCTGTTGGTTGTTATAATGTTGAACAAGAAAATGGCTCAAATTTGACTGAATTTAAGTATTCAAGTTATGAAGTTTTAGATCAAAAGCCAAGAATTCCAAATTTACCTCAATCTGAAGGTAAATCAAAGACTTTAAAAATTACTATGATTGACACATTAATAAATGCACGCTTAGAATTATACTATTCAATTTTTGAAAATTCTAGCTGTATTGTTCGCAGCGCTAGATTTATTAACGAGGGAGAACAAAAGTTATTTTTAGATAAAGCCTTAAGTTTCCAATTAGATTTCGATGACTTAGATTTCAAAATGGTGCAACTTGATGGTGCATGGGCAAGAGAACGAAATGTTACTTATCGTGATGTAAAACAAGGACGTACAATTATCGAATCTACGATGGGTGCTACTAGTCACGTTCAAAATCCATTTTTATGTTTATTAAAATCTGATGCAAATGAAAGTCACGGTGAAGTTTATGCTTCAACATTAATCTACTCGGGAAGCTTTATTGGTAGCATTGATGTTGCATCACATGAACGTGTGCGTATGAGCATGGGGATTCATCCTCAAAACTTCAAATGGGAACTAACTAACGAACAAGATTTTTGGACTCCTGAGGCAGTGTTAAACTACTCTCCAAATGGATTAAATGATTTAAGCCAAGAGTATCACAACTTTATTAAAGATAACGTTATGCGCTTAAAACCAAAAGTGAAACGTACTAAATTCTTAACAAACAATTGGGAAGCAACATACTTTGATTTTGATGGACCTCAAATCATTGATATTGCAAAGGAAGCCAAAAAATGTGGGGCTGAAATGTTTGTTCTTGATGATGGATGGTTTGGTACTCGTAATGATGATACCTCTTCTCTTGGTGACTGGCAAACAAATGAGCAAAAACTTAAAATGTCACTAGCTGAGTTGTCAACAACAATAACTGGTATGGGACTTGATTTTGGAATTTGGATTGAACCAGAAATGATTTCTAAGCGCTCTAAGTTATATGAAGAGCACCCACAATATGCAATTCAAACTCCAAATCGATATATGAGTTACGGTCGTCAACAATTCGTTCTAGATTTCGCTAATCCGGAAGTAGTTCAATACATCTTTGACATGTTATGTGTCGAACTAGATAGACTAGATTTCCAATATATAAAATGGGATATGAATAGAAACATTACTGAAGGATATTCATCTTCTCTTGGCATTCATAACCAAGGTGAATTTTTACATCGTTATATTTTAGGAGTTTATAAGTTATATGAATTATTACAAGAAAAATATCCTGATGTTATGATCGAAGCTTGTGCCGGAGGTGGAGGTCGTTTTGACTTAGGTATGTTATATTATTCTCCTCAAATTTGGACTAGTGATGATTCGGACCCAGTTGAACGTTTAAAAATCCAATGGGGAACTTCAATGTTATATCCATTACATGCAATTGTTAACCACGTTAGTGCAGTAAAAAATCATCAGACAGGTCGTGAAACAAACTTAGATTTCAAAGCTAGCGTTGCGTATTTTGGTAATTTCGGATATGAAATTAATTTTTCAGAGTTAAATGAGAAAGAAAAGCAACAAATTGAAAAGCAAATGAAGTTTTATGACAAGTATCAGGATGTTTTCTTAAAAGGGAAATTCTATCGTTTAGAATCTCCATTTGATGGAAATACCAATCATGTATCGATGATGGCAGAATATCAAGGGACAATAGTAGTTGGAGCATATAACTTATTATATAGACCTAATGCCCCGATTCGCAGAATTAAACTTCAAGGTTTAGATGCAGGAAAAATTTATGTTGATCAAGATGGAATTGAATATAGTGGTGCATATCTAATGAATACAGGGTATTTCATTAACAACAACATATGTGGTACTGATCGTTTTGAATATGAGGCAGTTGGTGAAAGCGACTTTAGTAGTAGTATTATTATATTTAATCAAAAATAGGAGAAAAATGAATATACTAGTTATAGATATTGGAGGATCAAGCATTAAATATGCTGATTTCTCTATAGATGGAATATTATTAAAAAAATCGAGTTTTGATGTTCCTCAAAGTTTTAATTTATTAATTGAAAAAATAGAAGAAATTTATAATGGTGGTAATTATAGCGCAATCTCTATATCATCTCCTGGAGCTATTGATACAGCAACAGGCCAAGGGTACGGTTTAACAGCCATTGATTACATTCCGCGCGATGGAAACTTAAAATCAACACTGGAATCAAGATTAAATGTACCAGTTGCAATTGACAATGATGCAAACTGCGCTGGGTTAAGTGAAGTTCATTTTGCTGAAGATTTAGATTCGATTGCCTATGTTGTCCTTGGTAGTGGTGTTGGTGGTTGTGTAATCATCGACGGCAATGTTGTAACAGGTTCTAAATTCTTTGGTGGAGAATTTGGTTATATGCCCTATAAAGACTCAACTTATAGCATGTATGCCGGGATGTTAGGACTTAGTCAACGTGCAACAGGTCAATCAGATACTGTTGTACCTGGGCTTACAATATTTGAACAATATGAAAATGGAAACATTCCATATGTGAATGCAGTTAATGAGTATTATGGCGCTCTAGCTAGCTTAATATCAATCTTAAAGCATACTATTGATCCTGACCAAATTATATGGTCTGGTGCAGTTACAAATCGTGCAACATTTATTGATGAGTTACAGACGGCTATTAATCACTTTGAAAACGGGAAAGATTATATCATTTCAGATGTGGACTTAGCAATTAGCCGCTTTGGTAGCGATGCTAACCTTTATGGTGCTTATGCAAATTTAATACGAAATTACTCTATATAAAAAGAAGACTATCAATCCAGTTAAACTAGATTGATAGGCTTTTCTATTAAAAAAACTAAGCTTACGCTTAGCATTTTTATTTTATAATATTTTCTCCAGTTTCCTTATTGAAAATAAATGTTTTTGTTAAGTCGATACCAATCTCACAGTCCTCTCCCTTATCAACTAAGTTAGCTCTACGCTCTAATTTAGCAATAATTTGTTGACCATTTAAATCCATATATTGAATAATTTCATTACCCATGTTCTCGATGTGCTTAACTTGCATATGAGTTTTAAAGATTGAATCTAGTTCAGAATTTAAAGATAATCTATCTGTTTTCATATGCTCTGGACGAATACCAATAACATACTCTTTATTCTCTACTAAATCTTCATTTACTCTTTTCATAATCCCATTAGGAAGTTCAATCTCATCTGTACCGATAATAAATTTTCCATCTTTATAAACAGTATCAATTAAGTTGATTTGTGGCTGACCAATAAATTTAGCAACAAATAAATTATTTGGATTATCATAAATTTCAACAGGAGTACCTACTTGTTGAATAATACCAGATTCCATTACTACCATTCTATCAGCCATTGTCATAGCTTCCACTTGATCGTGAGTTACATAAATAGTTGTTACTCCCAATCTCTTTTGTAAACTTGTAATTTCCACACGTGTTGAAACACGTAGTTTAGCATCTAAGTTACTTAATGGTTCATCCATTAAGAATAATCTAGGGTTGCGGACAATTGCTCTACCTAATGCAACACGCTGACGTTGACCACCTGATAAGTTTTTAGGTTTTTTATCTAAATACTCTTCTAAACCAATAATTTTTGCAGCTTCATCTACTTTTTGGGCAATTTCTTCTTTAGGCTCTTTTCTAACTTTTAGACCAAATCCCATATTTTCACGTACTGTCATGTGTGGATATAATGCATAATCTTGGAATACCATTGCGATATCACGATCTTTTGGGTGAAGTTCATTTACACGTTCTTCTCCAAATAGTAAGTCTCCTCCAGTAATATCTTCTAGACCAGCAATCATACGTAATGTTGTAGATTTACCACATCCACTTGGTCCAACGAAGACAATAAATTCACCATCTTCGATTTTTAAATTAAAGTTTTCTACACTATAATTATCATTATTTTTATATTTTTTCTGTACATTTTTTAATTCAATCATTTTTTTCCTTCCTTAAAATCTTGTAAGATACGTATACAAAAATCATTAATCCTGCAATAAATAATCTAGTAAATCCAAAATACATAAATAGTAAATAAACTAAACTTAGCATGAATAAATCTAATTTTTGTTTTGCAGTATATTCCATTACAAAATAGATATAGATTTGTTTGATACTTAACTTTTTTTCTTCTTCATTTAAATTAATGTTTAATATTATTGCAATTATATAAAATGCAACAACACTTATAAATAAATTACTTACAAACAATGTTAGTAAAAAACTATTATTTAAAGCGTATATACTTAATAATAAATATAAGCTAAACGGTATATATCTAATATTATGTTTGAAGTCATTAATAAAAATTTTAAAGTATGACTTGATAAATTGTCTATGAATATCAAATTCTAATTCTTCATATAATTTAATCACCTTGTAATTAGTCGATAATACTGGAACTAACAATAAGGTAAAACTACATAGAATTAATATCCATGAAATTATCGACAATAGTAAATATATGTATATATAATTTACTAACTTAATTAAAGGCGTTTCTTTAATCATTATTTAACACTTCCGGCAGTAAACCCACTATAGAAGTATTTCTGAAGAATTAAGAAAATTACTATTGTTGGAATCATTACGATAATAACTGCTGCACTTACAACTTCTTGTGGAGCTGATAGTGAACTTGTAAATTGGTATAGCGCTGTAGCTACGGTATTTGCATCACCTTGTAAATATAAGTTAGGTACATAGAAATCATTGTAAATACCAATACCTTTGATTATAATTAATGACGCAATTGCAGGTTTTAATAATGGATATATTAATTTAAAGTAAATAGTGTAATAACTTGCTCCATCAATCATTCCTGATTCATCAATTGATTTTGGAATAGAATCATATGTTTGTAACATTGTATAAATTGCAATAATGTCAACACCAATATATAGTAATAATGGCGCAAAGATAGTATTGTATAATCCCATTGCATAGATCATTTGGAACACAATAACTTGAGTAGTTACTACTGGAATGAATACTGTTAATGTAAACATTCCTTTAATCATTTTTTTCCCTCTAAAGTCAAATCTATGAAGAACAAATCCTATCATAGCTGAGAAGTTAATCGAGAAGAATAATGCTACTACTAATATAAAAATTGTATTTAAGAATGCATGAATAAAGTCTCCTGAAGTCCATGCATATTCGTAATTGTAGAAGTTTAAAAAACTTTCTGGTGGAGTAAATGGCATTGTCTCATATAACTCAACTTTTGTTTTGAATGAGTTAAATAATACAGTGATAATTGGTAATAAAGCAAATAATGCTGCCATAATCATTACTGAATATTGTACTATTATTGTTAATAAACTTTTCTTTTTAACCATTAGTCTTCCTCCTTAAATAATAAGTTTTGAATTACAACTACTGTTGCAACAATAATTAAGATAATAACTGAGAACGCCGCTCCCATACCTACACGCATATCTTGGAATGCAATTTGATTAATTGCAATTAATGGCGTAGAACTACCGAAGTTACCACTTGTCATAATATATGGCATCTCGAATACTTGAATTGCACCTGAAACACTAAGTAGAATATTAATGAATAAAATTCTTCTAATTGATGGAATAATTAGATATCTAATACGATACCAATAACCAGCTCCATCAATATCACATGCCTCATATAAATTTTCTGGAATACTTTGGATTGCCGCTAAGAATAGAATGAAGTTAAATCCATAGTATCTCCACACTGAAATTGATGCTAGGATCGGATTTACTACTTTTGAATTTGTTAACCAGTCCATTTGACTATCAATTCCAAATATACCTAAAATTTGATTTAACCCTCCCGATTGATTCAGGAATGAAGAAAATAGTAATGCTACTACTACCCCATTTAATAAGTAGGGAATCATAACGATTGCTTTAAATCCTTTTTCCCCTCGAATTTTGTCATTTAAGATAATTGCTAAAATAAGCGCAAAAATCAATTGAGGAATTGATGATAACATATACCATATTGTATTTTTAAATAATGCAATATAGTTTGGGTTTGTTAATATCATTTTATAGTTAGCTAAACCAACAAATGTAAAATCATTTAACTTATCTCCACCCCAGTCAGTTAAACTATAAAAGAACACTGCGAATATTGGTATATATGAGAATACTAATACTAATGCCACTGGAATTACAGTGAAGAAAAATATTAGTTTCTTTACTTCGTTTTGACTTTTCACATTTACTCCTTACATTTCAAATCCATTATCTTCAACTAATTGTTTAAAGTATAATGCATGCTTTTTCATATGTCTATCTCTTGTTTCAAGATCTAAATAGAAGAATCCGTATCTACGTTTGTGTGAGTTAATCCAAGACCAGTTATCAATAAAAGTCCATTGATGTACTCCGAAACAGTTACTTCCTTCTTCAATTGCTTTATGTAACTGAACCATATGCTCTTTGAATAAACTAGTTCTGAAAGAATCATCAACCATTCCTGATTCGTCTCTTAATGAATCTTCATTTGTGATACTAATACCGATTTCAGCAACATACCATTTAATGTTTCCATATTCATTTTGAACTGTTTTTGCAATATCATAAATCGCCTTAGGATAGATTTCATTATTATCACGGTGAGGATTATTTCTACTTCCCGGCATGCTATATCCATCAAAATACTTACCATAGTGCCATGGGCTCTCAGGGTTATGTAAGTGTCTTGGTGCACATACTCTTTGAGGAACATAATAATTAATACCAATGAAATCAACTAAGTTTTCACTAATAATTTCTAATTCATCTTTGGTATATTCTGGTAACATATCATCTTCACGTAATAAATCAATTAGTAATTGTGGGAAATGACCTTTTACACTTGGATCAACAAAGCTCTTATTTAAAATTGCATCTGCAATTTCACTAGCCTTTAAATCTGCTGGGTTATTGCTTCTTGGGTATGCTGGTGTTAAATTAACAGTAATCCCAATTTCACCACCAGTATTTAGTGCCTTAAACTCTTTAACTGCTAAAGCATGAGCTAATTGTGTATTATACCCTACTTGAATTCCTAATTTGGGATCTACTTTATTTGGAAAATGAAAATCATCAAAATACCCACCTTCAACAGTAACTATTGGCTCATTGAATGTTGTCCATAATTTTACAATATCTCCATATAATTCAAAACAAACTTTTGCATACTTAGCAAATAATTCACTAACATGTTTTGATTCAAATCCACCATATTGCTCATATAAAGGCATTGGCATATCAAAGTGGAATAAGTTAATTACAGGTGTTACACCATTTGCAATTAGCTCCTCGAAATAATCTCTATAGAAATTTTTTGCATCCTCATTAACAGATGCTGTTTCAAAATCATCAATTAAACGTGACCATTGAATAGATGTTCTAAATGAGTTCATATTAATGCTCTTCATTAACTTCGCATCTTCTTTATATCTATTGTATGTATCACATGCTACAAAGTTAGATAGATTATTATAAAATCTATCTGGTTCTTGTTCAAACCAATGCTCCCAAGTTGATTGGTGTTGTTTGTTTGTAATCCCTTCAGTTTGAGGTCCACTAGCTGCAGCTCCCCATAAAAAATTCTCTGGAAATTCGTATTTCATTATAACTCCTTCATTATTAATTTTAATTTTATGTCTTCTGATCCATCTAAGTACTCATGACCTTTTTCAGGATAGAAGTATACTTTTTTATTACAGTCTAATTTATTATAAAAAGCACTTTGACATTCAAGGGGACAAACAATATCTTTTTTCCCAACAAACATGTGTACATCTGCTTTTATTTGTTTTGCGAAGAACTGTATATCTATATAACTTAAAGTCTCAAAAAATTGTTCATATGTTTCTGCAAGCGGATCTTCCCATTTGAAATAATTTTCAATTCCATCATATCCTGCACCAACTTCATACGCATGTTTAATATCACTTAAATAAGGATAATTAATTAAACATTGTTCAATCTCAGGTGTGAGTGCTGAACAAACGGATGCTAATGCTCCACCTTGAGATTCTCCTAGTGCTATTAACGGTGTATTTGGATGTAATTCCTTAGCCAAATTAGCTAATCTATATGTATCCATATATACTTGTGTATAATATAAATTTTCATACCCTTCATTAACACCCTTAATTACTAATCCTTTTAAAGTTGATCCGCTAGTTATACTTACATCTGTAGACTTCCCAGATTGCCCTCTAACATCTATAGCTAATACTGCAAATCCAAGCTTAGCATAAGCTATCTTTTCGAACCATGCCCCACAACTAACGTGGTATCCATGAAAAACAAGTAAAACTTTCTTAATCGCTTGATCAGTCGGGTATGTATACTTAACATGTATATTCGCCCCATCGTTTGTATCAAAGTATAAATCATTAACTGATACACCTTCTATACTAAACTGCTCATTCTCTGTTATTACAACATTACTATATGTTGAAGTTTCCCTAAGTTCTTTATAGAACTCATCAAATCGTTTTGGTTTAATCGCTTTTGATTGATAATCGCCAAACATAAATCCTCCAATTTTTTTGTCCCTACTCCATTAATACATATCCATTGTAACATAAAGTACAGTACTTTTGTTATAAAAAGTTAACATTTACAAAATTAATGAATATTTCTTTCTAAATTTGCTATAATCTTACTATAAACTTAATAGTTTGGGAAGGAATTTATGACAAAATATGAAACAATCGCAAATGATTTGCGAACTAAAATACGAAGTGGACAATTAGAGAAGAACTCAGCTCTTCCTTATGAATATGAACTTTGTGAACAATATAACTGCTCAAAACAAACTATGAAGAAAGCTTTAGAGCAACTTGTGTTTGAAGGATTAATTTATAGACAACGAGGTAAAGGAACCTTTGTTAAATCTGCCTTTGAATTAGATGCATATGAAAAGGCTGATAGTTATGTCGGGGGACAAACACGAAACATCGGGGAAAATGATACAATCACAAATGAATTAATATTATTTGAAGTTATTAATCCATCTGAGGAAGTAGCTGAAATTTTATCAATCTCTACTGATAGTTTTGTATATCATTTTAAAAAATTAAGAACTGTAGCTGATGAAAAAGGTGTTATAATCGAAAGTTTTGTACCGATTACAACTATTCCTGGATTGACTAAAAATGATATAAGCGGGTCATTCTTTAACTACGTAGAAGAAACACTAAGTTTAAAAATTAAAAGTGTTCATAAGAAAATAACAGTTAGTAAGGCAGACGAAGAGTGTATTAAATATATGCATTTAGATAAAAATGATCCTATTGCAATCGTTGAAGGTATCCATTTTTTAAGTACTGGTGATATTTTTGAATATTCAATTTCAAAACATAATCCTGCTAATTTCGTTTTTAACTCAATTCATACTAAGGTGTAATGTTCAATACATTACACCTTTTTTTATACCTATAAACATAAAAAAAAAGAGATGGAAAACCATCTCTAATTTTTATTAAGCATCACCGTAATCAACTTCTTGATATTCAGTTCCTCGTGCTTCTTTTGCACTTGCCCATAATTCATTTAAATCGTCCATTGCTTTTTCAGCGTCTTCCATTCCACCAGTTGTTGCGGCATCATAAATGTTACCCCAATACTTTTGGTCTGCATAAACACCCATATCTTTTAAAATTTCTTGTGCTGCTAAGATATTTGGAGAATATACATATGTTGGAATTGTAACAACGTCACCAGCTTCAATATCTGCAGCTAAGTCAGATACATAACTAGGAATTGTATCAGCAAATTTACTACTGTCTGCTAAGTTTGGAGTTGCAGACCATGCCTCTTGTACTTCTTGACTATTAATTAAGTAGTCAATAAATTGTTGTGATTCCTCTTTAGCGTCACTTCCTTTTGGAATATAGAAGTAAACGTTAGGTACTAATGATACATTTAATTCATCGTCACCTTCTAATGTTGGGAATGGAGCAACTTTAATAGTTGTATCTTCACCGTCAGGGATACGAGAAATAATTTGTGGTGCTACCCAGTTACCTAATAACATCATACCCGCATCACCGTATGCAACAGAATCCATTGCAACACCGAAGTCAGCATATGTTGATTGTTCGAAGTAACCATTAGATGCTAATTCTGCTAAGATTCTTCCAGTTTTACCCATTGTTTCATCAGCAGCAAATGGCGTATCTGATTTTAACATTTCACCTAATGCTCCTGCTTCGTTACCAACGTATCCTGCAAAAGTATCAAATGTTGCTAAAGGCCAGTTTTCAATTCTGTGTTCAGAAATTGGTGTTACACCCATTTCTTTAATGTCACCTAACATTTCCATGAAAGTTTCCATATCAGCTGGAATCTCATCATATCCAGCAGCTTTAATAACATCTTCATTATATACTACTAATCCATCATATGCAACAGATGGAACTTGTACATAAATGTTACCATCACTTTGTACGTACATTTCACAATCACGATATACTTCGTTACAAGCATCAACAGAGTTAAATGCTGGTTCCATATATTCCACGATTTGATCATCAGTCATAACAGGTGCCGCAGCATAAATATCTACAGATGCATCTCCGTTTTTTACTAATGAGTCAACATTGTTGTTTCCAGCTTCAACAGTCTTAAAGTTAACTTTAATTCCCGTTTCTGCTTCAAATTGCTCAGCTGCATGTAAATATACTGCAGTTGATTCATCACGGTACGTATTCCCGTTTTCATCTACTTTTTCATCCCCTAAAAAGTACATTGTTGATGCTGTCCATAATGTAATTTCCTCTACATCTCCTGATCCAGTATCAGCTGTTCCACTTGAACATCCTGCTAAACCAACAGATCCAAGTAACATTAAACTTAAAAATTTTCTATTCATTTTTCTCATCCCTTTCAACGTTATGCCACTATGATATCACACTTTTGTAAAGGTTTCAAGTTTTGGGATAAAAATATAGTACTTTTATTAGAAAAGGGTGTATAATATAAATGTAAATGTATAGAAAAGAGGAAGATTATGATATTTAATTACAAGTATACAGATGTAAAAACTCAAATTTTTAAGCACCATAATAAACTAATAAAAGAAAGTGGCACCGATATTGATTTAGCATTATTTGGTGATAGTATCACTGAAGCATTCGATTTAAACAGATATGGGATAACTAATAAAACATATATTAATGCCGGAATTGGTGGGGATCGACTGCCATATATGTATGAACGTATCGAAAGAGATATTTTAAGTCACCAACCTAAGGAAGTTATTTTTATGGGAGGGGTTAATGATCTTCGAGCATGGTATTTCGAAGAGGGCAACACATTAAAAGATATTGATTCACTAGTAGAACATACAATGAAATACATAGATTTGATTGTAAAAAAATTAACTGCTAATAAAATCATTGTCAAATTATGTACAATTACATGCAATTTTGAAGCTGATACAAACTTTGAATACACTAATGCAATAATCAATATTCTAAATGAAAACATTGCAAATTATGCACAAGAAAACAACGTAGTTTTAATTGACTACAACCAAGTTTTACAAACTGAGTATGGTTTCATGAATATGAGTCTATCTAATGATGGACTTCACCCCAATGAATATGGCTATATAAAAATGTGTGAATTAATTCAAGAACACTTAATTAAATAAAGGAAAGATGCTAACTCAGTTAGCATCTTTATTTTTGTATTTGTAGTTTTATCCATTCTACTGACAATGGTAACCATAACTGACATTTCTCAACTACTTGCTCCTGACTATGAGCGGTTATATTGTTTGCCAAAGCAAGGCCATGTTTTCCTTGGGGAAAAATATGCAATTCGTAATCAACATTATTTGCTTCTAAACTTAAAGCATACTTCAGTGAATTAGACGGAAATATTAAATCGTCTTCCAGTGTGTGCCAAATAAATGAAGGGCATGTACTCTTACTAACTTGTTTATTAATGCTATACATTTTAATAAAATCTAAGTCAGCTTTTTTTCCACACATTGTGGCATTCATTATTTCTCTAAAATTTACATACAATTGATCATCCTGAATTGAAAATACATCTTGACGAGTTAAATCATATATATTAGGTTCATCCATATCATCAATTGTTGCAGCTGGTTTATGTTCAAAATCAGTATACATTGACGTTTCTAATAAATCAATCACTGGGTAAGATAATATTATCCCTTTAGGCCTTATTATAGCCTGATTCCCACTATATCTAGGTAAAATATCACTACGATTCCAAAATGAACCCAAAGCAGCCGCTAAATGTCCACCTGCAGAGAAACCAACAACAAAAATATTCTCTTTATCAACTCCCCATTGGTCAGCATGTTCATTGATAAAAATCATCGCATCTGCTAAATCTTCAACAGGTCCTGGCATCTTTGCATATTGACCAATCCCATACTCTAAAACCACTGCATTAAATCCTGATGCATTATAGCTAAGTGCAATAGGTTCAGATTCTCGTGAAGACAAGTTTGTGTAGCCACCACCAGGACAAATTAATACGATTGGAGGTTTAGGCTTATAGTCGAATTCTTCTGCTCTTTTCAACAAATAAGTTGTGATTGAAACATTTCTATGCTTATTTAAAATAATATTTTCAATTTTCATTTAACTCCTCTTATTTCTTTTACTTTATTGTATCATACAAGTTTTTTTACACAATTATAAAACTAGCACCCTTTAGTAAAGGGTACTTTTTGTAATATATTAGGTTATTTTTAGTTTTTATAATTTTATATTTTTTATAGTTGGATAAATTTGTAACCACTTCTGATACTTATCCATGTAAAGTTTACTATTAGTACTTGGGTATATTGTATCAACTACCTTAACCGCATTGCTCGCAACTTCACTTACGTCGCTATTTGTGTGATTTGCATAAGCTATAATCGCAGCACCAAATGCTGGTCCCTCACTACTATTAATTAGGTTAATTGGCTTACCGATTACATCGGCAATAATTTGTACCCATAGTTTATTATTCGCTCCACCACCTGTTATTTTAAATTGTGGATCACCACTTAACATCATTCCATCATATATTTGACGAATACTAAAAGCTACACCTTCAATTACTGCTCTTGTCATATGCACATCACTATGGTGAAGTGATAAACCAATAAAGCTACCACGGATTTCCGAATCATTAATCGGTGAGCGCTCACCAATTAAATAAGGTAAGTAGTATAATTGTTCTGCCGGATCTAACTCATTCATAGCAACTTCCATTTGCTCAAATTCACGACTATGAAGAACATTAGACGTCCACCAATTCATACTTCCACCGGAGTTAAGCGCAACCCCCATCTTATGAAACTTTCCGGTTGCATCACAAAACGCATGTAGTGTACCTTCTTTATCCAACACATACTCATCAGTTGCTGCAAAAACTACACCACTAGTTCCTAGTGAAATATTAACGTCTCCACTTTTAACTGTACCAGTACCTACGCTACCGACAGCTTGATCGCCTCCACCGATTACAACATCAACATCATAACCTATGCCTAAGATACTTTTAACCCCATCCGTGATACTTCCTACACTAATTTAAGTATTACCGAGGCAAAAAAAATAGATGATAGCATTAAACTTATGGACTTAAACTTTACCGCTGACACTGGTGCACAAGTATATGCGAAATACAATTATCCTACAAAGAAACCAATTAAAAAAATCTTACTTCTATTTCATGGTTATCATGTTGATAGTTGCAGCTGGTTTGACAAGTTAGCTTATACCCAACTAGGATTTGCAGTCTTTGCATTAGACTGTCGGGGGCAGTCTGGACGTAGCGAAGATAATTCTAAAACAAAGGGTTCAACATTAAAAGGTTTAGTTATTAAAGGCGTTAAAGAAGGAGTAAGTAATTTACAGATGATTCGCCAATACTTAGATACATATCGAATAGGCACTATTGCTCAGGATTTACATCCTGGTTTACCAATCTGCACTATGGGAGAATCACAAGGAGGGGCATTAGCACTCATAGCTTCCAGTTTGCTTCCAAATGTAGATACATGCATTACTCAATACCCTTACTTATGTGATATTCGTCATGCATATGATATCGGCTATGGATATTCAGGTATAAACGACTATTTTTCATGGGTGGATCCTCTAGCATCAACTTATGATTATTTCTTTAAAACACTAGCATACATTGATATAAAAAACCTAGTGCATAATATAACTGCTGATGTTCATATGTTAGTTGGACATAAAGATGTTATTTGTCCCCCTGAGTGTCAATTTGCACTGTATAATAATTTAAATACTAATAAACGGTATTACATATACCCTGAGAAAGAGCATGAGTATCTTCATAATAGTGAAGACTTAAAATTAGAAATACTAATAAAATAGAGACTGATTACTCAGTCTCTATTTCTTTATTTGATTTTTACCCATTTCACTGACATTTCAAACCAGTTTTGAACTTCGGGAACAAGTTCCCAAGGGTTATTAGATGTATATTCATCTGCTAATGATAAACCATGGTCACCAGTGCCATAAATATGTAATTACAGATGGTTACACAATGCCATATAAATGCTGGACTAGTGTTTTCATCAACTTGATTTTGTAAACTATACTTCTGAACCTGTTCTCCAGTTGCATATCCATCCTAAAGGACAGATGGGAATTGATGCTGCTAATATGATTATAAAAATGTTAGATGGTGAACAAGTAGGATCAAAAGTATATGAGCCAGATATTAATTTCAATACATAAACTCACTTCTAATTGAAGTGAGCTTTCTTTTTGTTATTCTCTATTTGCTACAACACCACCATCAACTAAGATATCAGTTGCTGTTAAGTAAGTTAATCTTGGATCTGCTATATTATAAATGAGTTGACCTATTTCCTCAGGTTTACCCATACGTTTAATTGCGCTTTGTTCAATGAATTGTTTTCCTGCTTCATATTCACTACGACCCATTGGAGTATCAATTAACCCCGGTGATACAGTTAGAATGCGAATTCCACTCTCAGCGAATTGAATACTTTTATGGTTTGAGTACCATCTAACAAATTGTTTAGATAGGCCATAAGTAAATCCTAGGCGCATACTTGCAGGTATTAATTTAACACGATGATCAAATTTTAATTTAAATTGTTCTACATCCTTTGTGCTTAGTTCAAATATTTTGTGGGGCGTTAATCTACTTGGGATCATATCTGCTGACATTGATGATAGGTTAATCAGTACTCCCCCGGAAATAATGTGTTCTTGGAAAATGTTAGTTACATTAATAACTCCAACTGCATTTATATTTATTATTAGCTTATAATCGTCAATACTTGGTGATACACCAGCACAGTTAACAACAACTTCAATCGGCCCAAGTGTTGCTGCTTCTTCAGCTAATGTGGTTACACTATCTATATCTGTTACATCACATTTAATTGGAACTACATCAACACCTTGATCATATAACTCAATTACAGCTTTATTTAGTTTATCAACATTACGTCCAGCTATAACTACTTTGTAATTGTCTGCAAATATTTTAGCTGTTGCTTTTCCAATACCGCTGCTACCACCAATTATTATTGCAACCTTGTCCATTGTTCCTCCTCCTAAATCTATTCTTATTTATATTATATACACTCATAGTTAATTTACTATCACTATCTTTGAACATAAAAATAGCCCACTTCTAATATTGAAGTGAGCTTTCTTTTATCTATTTGTTTGTTTTAATATTTGCTTAATAGTTAACACTACTTATTCTAATATAGCAAGTTTATAGTAATATCGTATACTACTTTGTTAACAATCTTGTCCCACTACAATATATACTCTAATTGCAAGTCACAAGGTTCATGGTTATAAACTTCTGGTACTATCTCATTTGCTAAAACACAATCAACTGATTCATAGAACTTATAGGTATCTATTGCAGGGTTAGCTCCTATATATAACTTCTGCGCTCCTTTATTTCTTGCAACTGTACATACGTTATCAAAGAGTAACTTTCCTATTCCGAAACCTCTATGACCATAGCTCACATGAATAAAACCTAAGTTTAAGTAGTGATGGTTAGTCCCAAACATAATACCATTTAATGCTGCGAAGCCAATCAGCTTTCCTTCGACTTTAACAGTAATGATAACTCCCTGATTATCAATATAATAGTTAAGAATATTTACGATATTATCAATTGCTTCTTCATCCCAAACTTCGACATAATATTCATCTTTAATTTTTAATTTGTTTTCTTCTTGATAATAAATTCGTTTAGTCTCTTGATAGCGATTAAATCCGATAAACAAATTCTTATCAACATGTCTATTTTCTATAAGTTCGATGTCCATTATACTCCAATATGAAGCAACCACTTCAGTTTTATGAAGTGGTTGTCATATATTATCTATTTGTTTGTTTTAATATTTGTTTAATAGTTTCCGTCTCGTTGCTTAATGTTTCAAGTTCAGTAAGTTTCCAACTCCAGTTAATATCATTAACTGTTCCTGGTGTATTGAAACGAGCACTATCATCAAGTTTTAAAATATCCCATACAGGTAGGATTGCATAGTTTCCAACTGATTTAAACATCTCGGTGATTATTCCTGTTATTGGATCTTGTCCAAACTGGTTTGCAATGTTTTCTTTTTCTACATCTGATAAATCATCATACCAACCAACAAGTGTTTGGTTATCATGAGTACCTGTGTATAATAATAAGTTTGGATAGTCCTCAAAATCGTTGTTTGTTTCATTTGGATCTAAGCTAAATTGGATAATCTTCATTCCCATCAGCTCAAAGTCATCGCGAAGCTTAAATACTTCCGGACGCATATCTCCTAAGTCTTCAACAATAATCTCTTCTTTATCAAAGTGTTTGAATAATTCTTCGAATAGTTTATGACCAGGAGCGATAATCCACTCACCATTTCTAGCAGTTGTATCTCCATATGGAATCTTCCAATAAGTATCAAAGGCACGGAAGTGATCGATACGAATAATATCATACATCTTCTTATTGTGGTTTAAACGATCTACCCAAAACTTAAAGTTATCGCGCTCTAAGTTATCCCAGTCATATAATGGATTACCCCATAATTGACCATCTTCTGAGAAGTAGTCAGGCGGTACTCCAGCAACGTGCGTAGGACGCCCATCATCATCTAATAGATAGTTTGATTTATGTGCCCATACATCATGAGAATCAATTGACACGTAAATTGGTATATCACCTATTACTTGTAAACCATTTTGATTTGCGTAACTTCTAATTTTATTCCATTGTTCAAATAATAAGAACTGAACAACTTTATAAAACTTAACACGAGATTCATTAATATGATCTAGGCGTAAGTAATCTAACTTCTCTTCTTCCCACTCATACCAAATCTTTGATTCATCAATTTCTTTTAAAGCCATATAGTTTGCATACTCATCAACCCACATATTATCTTTAATAAATTCATCAAAGAAGTAATCCATATGATAATTCTTTACTGCTTGCTCTAAATATTGCATCTTAATTTGACGTGCAAGTTCATAATCTGCTTTAGCTGTTGCTTTTACTTGCTTAGGTAACTCAGTAATTAAGCCACGAGCATGTAAGTCTTCGATGTCAATATAGATTGGATCAATAGCGTAACTAGAATATGATTGATACGGTGAATTCCCATACCCTAAAGGGTTTAGAGGCAACACTTGAAGTTGCTTAAATCCCATTTCTTTGAAAATATCAATTGCTTTAATTGCTTCCGTTCCGAAATCCCCAATACCATACTTCCCAGGTAAGCTTGAGATTGGAAGAAGCACACCGGCTTTTCTTTCCATTATTTACCTAATTTCCATACTTCTCTTGCATAGTCATCGATTGTACGATCAGATGAGAAGTATCCTGCTTTTGCAATATTTACTAATGACATTTTTAACCATTTATCACGGTCAGTGTAATCAGCAAACATTCTTTCTTTTATTTCAATGTATTCTTCTAAGTCAATTAAAGTCATGAACCAGTCTTTGTTTAAAATTTCATTGTATAGGCGAGTTAAGTTTTCACTATCACCAACAGTAGTCATTTCTTCACCAACTAAGTAATCAACTAAGTATTTAATTGCATCGTGGTCATAGTATTCTTTTGAGTTATAACCTGCATCTTCATATAACTTAATAATTTCATCACTACTGCGTCCAAATGTATAAACATTATCTGGTCCAACTAAGTCCGCAATTTCAACGTTTGCACCATCACTAGTTCCTAAAGTAACAGCCCCATTTAACATAAACTTCATGTTACCTGTACCACTTGCCTCTTTACTAGCTAATGAGATTTGCTCACTAATATCAGCTGCAGGGAATAAATATTCTGCGTATGTAACATTATAATTTTGAACAAATATAACATTTAAATGTTGTTTTAACAGATCATCATTAGCAATAATTGATTGTAATGTACTAATAGCATGAATGATATCTTGAGCAATTGTATATGCAGGTGCTGCTTTACCACCAAAGATCATTGTAATTGGAGTTTCCGGTAAATTACCTTTTCTAATTTCATGAATCTTGTAAATAACATATAACATATTCATTTGTTGACGCTTATACTCGTGTAGACGTTTAATTTGAATATCAAAGATTGAGTTTGGATTAACTTTAATTCCTTCACGTTTCTCAATGTACTCAGCTAAATCATTTTTTCTAACTTGTTTAATCTCATCTAATTTTGCTAATACATCTTGATTATCTTTATACTCTAATAACCCTTCTAACTTATCTGCAAAGTGGTGATACTCAGTTCCAATTGTTTCATCTAAGAATGATTTTAATTCAGGGTTTGCTTTCATCAGCCATCTTCTGAATGTGATTCCATTTGTTTTACTATTGAATCTTTCAGGATAAACTTGATAGAAGTGGTTTAATTCACTTTCTTTTAAGATATCTGTATGTAATGCCGCTACACCATTTGTACTATATGTAAAGTGAATACATAAGTGTGCCATGTGTACACGCCCATCTTTATCAATAATAGCTAACTTCTCATCATCAAACTTATCATTAACAATATCATTTAAACGCTCAATAATCGGCATTAAGTGCGGAACAACTTCATCTAAGAATGAACGGTCCCATTTCTCTAATGCTTCTGCTAAAATTGTGTGGTTAGTATATGCACATACTTTGCTTGCAATTTCAATTGCCTCTTCAGTTTCAATTCCAACTTTACCTAATTGGTAGATTAATTCTGGAATTACTAATGTTGGGTGCGTATCATTAATTTGAATTGTTACGTGTTTTGCTAAATCTTTTAAATCGTGTCCTTTTCCAATTTCTTCTTGGAAAATAAGCTGAACAGCATTACTTACCATAAAGTATTGTTGGTAAATACGTAATAGTTCACCTTTGCGATCACTATCATCAGGGTATAAGAATAATGTTAAATTCTTTTGGATATCTTCTTTATCAAAATCAATACCTGAGTTTACAATAGTTTCATCAACAGTTGTAATATCGAATAAACGTAAATTGTTATATCCTCCATTAAATCCTAATACTGGAATATTATATAGCTTTGATTTAGCAGTAAAGTTTGGATACTCTACTTCAAATTCAATATCTGTTTCATTTAAAATACTCTTGTCATCAATCCATGGATTTGGAACTGCTTTTTGTTTTAAGCTCTCAATCTCTTGTTTAAATAATCCGAAGTGGTAAAGTAAACCTACTCCTTCTCCATTTAAATTTAATGTTGATAATGAATCAACGAAACATGCAGCTAATCGTCCTAGACCACCATTTCCAAGTGATGGTTCACTTTCAAGTTCTTCAATATCAGAAATAGCAATTCCCGCTTCGCTTAGTTCTTCTTTAACTTGATCGTAAATTTTTAAGTTAATTAAGTTATTTGATAATAACTTACCAATTAAGAATTCACTAGAAATGTAATATACTTTTCGGTCCCCTTCAATCTTTTTTGAATTAGTTTCGATAAGTTCACTACAAGTCTTAACTAGTTCCATATATATTTGTTCATTTGTCATTGTTGTTAAATCATTTTTAAAAATCTTGTTCATTTTTCTCCTTTGAGGAAATCGGTTTCCTTTTTTACTATAAAAAATTGTACAAACAAATTCTACCACACTTTCCCCACTTTATCAACTCTTTTGTAAATGTTTTAAGTCGCTTTGTCAAGTGATGTAAATCGGTTTCCTAAATTTGTACAAAAGTCACTAAATAAGCGACATTTTCACTGCTTCTTTTTACTGCTTAATTACTGATTAATGTACACACGTGCTTCGTAACCACTAAGCTCTGTGCCAGTTTCTACTACATTTGAGATGATAATTTGGCCAAAAGTGGCATCATCAATCGCTTTTGTTTCCAGGTTCATATTACAGACAATTGTTAATTTTCCTTTAGTAATAACAATAACATCATCTTTAGCACTAATCTCATCAATATCAGTATCGATTAATTCATAGTTCTGTTTCTTAAAGTTAATTAGTTGTTTGTAATATTCATAAATAGATTTAGAACTAATTAAATCATTTTTTGCATTTTGCGTATCAGTATTGAAATTAATCCAGGGAGTGCTACTACCAAAGCCACGGTCAACTTCGTCTGTCCAGTTAAATGGAACACGTGGGTTGTCTCTCGAGATAAGACTTAATTTTCGTACTGCTTTATCGTCAGTTAATCCATTTTCAAGCATTTTGTCATAAGCATTTAAACTTTCAACATCATTAAAGTCATTGATTGTTCTAAATGTTGTGTTTGCCATCCCAATCTCTTCACCTTGGTAAATGTATTGGGTACCACGTAGTAAACTAAATAATGTAGCTAATAGTGTTGAAGCTTTATATCGCTCACTATCATCTAACCATAAACTAATTAGTCTTGGCATATCATGATTGTTCATAACCCAGTTTTGTGATAAGTGATATTCATTTTGCCATTTTAAAATAACTTCACAAATATGTTTAAAATCTGGCTTTGATTGGTCCCACTTATTTCCATCTATATTTGTCGTTGTTAAATGTTCAAAGTGGAAAACTTGAGTAAGTCCACCCGTGCACATCTCTTCTGCTTCTTCGATAGTTGAATTCCAACATTCACCAACTGTAAGTAATTTATCACCAAATGTGTTACTACTTAGTTCACGTAAATACTTTAGGAAGTTTGGACCCTTACCTGTAATGTAGTTATCTGGTTCTTTACCAATTAAGTCGATTACATCTAATCTGAATCCTCCTACTCCTAAGTCAATCCAATAATTTACCATTTTATGAATCTCATTACGAACATTCTCATTTTCCCAATTTAAATCAGGTTGATGAGTATCAAATAAGTGGAAGTAGTATTTACCTAACTGTTGATTATACGTCCATGCACTCTTTGAGAAGAATGTTTCAATATCATTTGGCTTTTCACGCCAAATATAAAAGTCTTGATAGTATTTATCGCCATTAATTGCCTTTTGGAACCACTCATGCTCATCTGATGTATGGTTTAACACTAAGTCTAACATTAGCTTCATGCCGCGTTTATCAGCCTCGGCAATTAATCGCTTATAATCATCTAATGTTCCAAACATTGGATCAATATCATAATAATCACTAATGTCATATCCATTGTCATGTTGTGGTGATTTATTTGCTGGGCTTAACCAAATATAATCAACACCTAAATCTTGTAAGTAATTTAATTTACTTATAATCCCATTAATGTCACCAATTCCATCTCCATTTGAATCGCAGAAACTTTTTGGATAGATTTGGTATACAACTTTATCTTCGTATCTCATAGTTACTCCTATTTCAATTTATCAATAATAAATCCTTTTGATTGTAGTTTTGAATGTTGATAGCCTTCAGCAACAATTATATTTTTTGAAATATAATCTATTGCATTTTCACTGTTATTCAAAATAATTCGATATTCACTTTCTTGATCAAAACGCTTATACATACACACTTCACTATCTATAAACTCAAATTGACCATCGTTTGCAAGTACTGGGTGATTCTTTCTAACTGCAATAATCTGTTTATAAAACTCGAGTAGATTACTATTCCAGTTACTACTATCCCATGACATTAGACGTCGATTATCTGGATCTTGACTTCCTGTTAAACCAACTTCAGTTCCATAGTAAATACATGGACTTCCTAATGCTGTGAATAAAAATACTGTTCCTAGTTTTTGGTTTTCGATATTAAAGTCACACATGTTACTAATTCGCATTGTATCATGAGAGTCTAATACATTAAACGCTGCTTTATTTACAGCAGTGATATTCTCTAAACTTGCTCTTGTTGTACGGTCTTTAAACTGTTGTAATTCAATTTTTTGTTTAAAGAAATAATCAATGATTGAGTTAGTATATTTATAGTTCATTACAGCGTGAAACTCATCACCACGTAACCAACTGTAAGCATCATGCCAAATCTCTCCAACAATATAAATATCAGGATTAATTGCTGTTACATGTTGTTTAAATAGTTTCCAAAACTTATGATCGACTTCATTAGCAACATCAAGTCGCCACCCATCAATTCCCATTTCCGTCCACTTTGTAACTGCCTTAAATATGTACTCAATAACTTCAGGGTTTTGCGTATTTAGCTTTGGCATTCGTTCTGTATATGCAAAACTATCATATGCTTTAAGTTCTCTAAAGTCCTCTTTATAAACACGGTCTAACTTATCATAATCACGAATGTGATACCAGTCTTTATACTTTGAGTCCTGCTTGTTTTGCAGAACATCTATAAAGTATGGATGTTCACTTGAAGAATGATTGAATACCCCATCAAGCATAATTCGAATATCACGTTTATGAGCTTCATTAATTAAACTCTGAAAATCTTCATCAGTTCCAAATTGTGGATCAATTGAAAAGTAGTCAATCGTATCGTATTTATGGGTACTACCTGCTGTGAAAATTGGCGTAAAATAAATACTGTTAATTCCTAACTCTTTTAAATAATCAAGTTTTGATATTATCCCGTTAATATCTCCACCATATACTTCTTTATTATCGACTGGACCTTGATGCCAATTACTATCATCTTTACTTGTTGCAAAACGGTCAGGAAAAATCTGATACCAAATTGCACTATCTACCCATTTGGGATAAGTAAAAATTTCACTAGTATGACTGAACGGGTGATTGAACTGATATAAAACTTCATAGTCTCGAGTTAGTCCTGCTTCAGTTAAATACCATAATCCATCTTCTTTTGTACTTATTTTAAAGTTATAAGCAAATCGCTTTGTATCTACTGTTAGAATAACTCGCCACCAATCATATAAATCATCAGTTGCAAACTTAGTCATCGTTGTCTCAAGTTCAATCCATTTATTAATATTAGTTTTTAAATAGTTATACGGATCATTGTAACCTAAGTCAACTGTCATGACAATATCCTTCGGCGTTTGTAACCTTACTTCAATTTGATTTTCGCTTATTACCGATACATAGGGAGCATCTGCTTTATGTATCGTCCCTGCTAAATTTGACATTTTTCTCCTATATTAAATCATAATCAACATGAATCTTAGAACCTTTTTCACCATCCTGCATTCTAATTGCTTGGTGGACACCTACTGAGGCAAACTTATAAAAGTCTTGTTTTACACTTCTAATATTTTTTCCAACATAATTTAAAAGTGAAATTCCATCAAAACCACTTATTGGCTTAATGTTATTTGTTTCTTGCATTGCACGATTAGCTCCAATCGCCATTAAATCTGATGCGCAAATAATTACATCATAATCAAAATTTGATGTTTTTACTAAATTGTATGCAACATGTTCTGAGAACTGTCCATTTGCAATCTCAAGTTCAAACTTGTGTTTAGTTTGTAAATCAGTTATAGCGCGAATTCTTTCTTCACTTACATAACCATTTTCTTTACCACTGATGTATAGAACTTTTTGTGCACTATTTTCAGTAACTAATTTTTCGGCTATTTCATATTGTGCTTTATAGTTATCACTACCTACACAACTAATCTTATTTGTTACTAATTCAACTTCTGTTACAACTGTTGGAAATACCTCATCAGTTATAACTTCATATAAGTTTTCATCATCTTTCGATAACCCTAACACCACTAAACTAGTAATTGATTTACTTCTTAAATAAGCAATAATTTCTTGTGGTGTTTTATTAGCTAATGTACGTGCAAAAATAACACTATACTCAACGTTGATTTCTGAGCACGCTTCATCAATACCAATCATGTATTGCATGTTCACTTCATCAATTGTTTGCTCTGTATCATTTACTTTAAAGATAATCCCAACCTTTTTAAAGTTCTTTTTTGATAAACTTGAAGCAGTTTGATTTGGTACATACCCTAGTTCATTAATTGCATCCATTACCCTCGTGATAGTTTTATCACTTAGGTTCGGATAATCATTTAATACTTTTGAAACTGTCGACTTACTTACTCCCGCATACTTTGCGACATCATTCATATTTGCCATTATTTCTCCTTAATTAACAACTTAACAGCATTTATAATCTCCTCATTACTCATAACTTGATTCCATTTAATACTATTTAATTGCCTTGACTTATTATATGTATTTTTATGCCCTTCTTTAGTTCGTTTAAATTCACACCCGCTGTGAATGAACGGAATTCCTTTGGCTTTAAAAACATATTTATATGCTTCTATAATTTGCGCTGTTAATACTTGTTCATTACTTTCATTCATTTTTAAATAATCATATAATGTATGATCATCATGACACGAAACATAATTGATCAACTGATACTCGTTTACATACTTCTTCTCATCATCTAAGGCTTTCCCATCTAAGATAACTTGTAAACTATCAGTATCGTTATTCCCCTGAATATAACCAATTTTATCATATTCACTATTATCACCCTTAATAAAGTTTCGTAGGTCATCATTAAAGTGTCCCACTGTCGGTAACTTGTCAGCGTTGATTTGAGCTGCACGTTTATCACGCGTAAGCATACTTTCCATATTCCAGCCTTCACCATATATTATAAAGTTTGGGTGAATTGCAGTTAACTCATTTTCAATTGCTCGAATCGTTTCGATATCCATTAATCCCATTAAGTCGATACGAATTCCATCAATTCCATAAATATTTACCCACGTTTTTAAAGTATCAATAATATATCTGCGTACCATTGCTCTTTCACTTGCTACTTCATTACCGCAAAATGATCCGTTACTATATTCACGATTTGGTTTAAATCTAAAGTAGTAATTAGGCACTAGCAAATTGTAATTGAAGCTACTTGCATCATATACGTGATTGTAAACAACATCCATAATTACACCGATATCATTATTCTTAATACCATCAATCATCTGTTTGCATTCTTCAATTCGACTGTACGTATCAGTTCCTACAACATAACTTCCTTCAGGAACATTATAGTGGACTGGATCATAGCCCCAGTTATAGTTATTATCACTTTTGTACTGTTCATTAACTGAACCAAAATCATAAATCGGCATTAATTGAATGTGAGTTATACCTAGTTCTTTAACATAATCGATTCCAATTGGCTTCCCATTGATATCTAAACTCTGATTAAAGCCGATATACTTTCCTTTATGAGTGAAGTTACAATTTTTATCACTCGTGAAATCACATACACTTGTTTCATAAATAACCATTTTACTTTTATCATTAGAATTGAACTTATGCTCTGTCACCAATTTAGGTTGATCGACAATAATTCCAGCCCCTGTGTTTGCAGTTAAATTTAAAGCATACGGATCTACTACCTTATTGTACTGACCTGCTACACAAACTAAGTAGTAATAGCAATAACCTTCATAATCACCTTCTAGTTCAAGGCTATAGTGACGACCATCACCATTCATTACATAAGTTTGTTTACTATTATTTTTTTCAAGGACTAATATTACATCTGTTGCAACTGGTGTCCATACCCTAAAGATTGTACAGTTTTTTGAATAGATTGCTCCTAATTCAATATCACTTTGATTTTTAATATCAAATTCAATTGTTGTAGTTATCATTCCAATATTAACATGCTCTTTATATCGTTTATTAATATGAACAAACATTTCGTTTTGCATATTAATGTCAATGTGACGTATATCCGCATGATAACCTTTTTTAAGCTTAGTTAATGCCAATTCGTGCGTATGTTGATTATGCTCTAAAATAACTGATTGCAATTCTTCGGTTGTCTCAATCCAAATATGATTGTAACTTTCGATATATGCTTTGTATGGTGACTCTATAAACATCTTATTCCTCCGTTTCAATTAATGCAAGGTAAATTTCACTGATTGACCATGCTTGTGCATAACAGCCTTTTGAATAGCTTGGATTTAATCCATCTAACACTTCACAAATTTGACCTAAGCAATATTCATTTAAACTATTTTCAGAGCCAATTAGCAAATTCCTAGCGACTGCCTTTGCCTCGTTACTATACTCTTCACTTTTTAAATAAGCTCGTATATATCCACCTAAGATAAATGGCCAAACAGTTCCTTGGTGATAAGCCATATCTCGTTCGAAATGTGAATCTCCGTATTTAGGCTTAAACTCTAGATCAGTTGGTGCTAAAGTTCTAATACCAAGGCTAGTATATAAATGCTTACTAGCAATTTTAATTACAGCTTTCATTTCTGATAGCTCTAATGGACTAAAGTTTTGCGTTATTGCCCAAATTGCGTTACTTCGTATTTGATCATCTGCAGATGTTCCACTAATTACATCTCTTAAGTAACCATCATTTTTAATAAATGATTTTCTAAAACTTGTGCGTACCTTTTCTGCAAGTAACTGCACATCTTCATTTATTGCAAAAGGTTCTTCAATTTCGTTATTAAATTGATTGATTATCATTAATGCGTTGTACCACATACTATTAATTTCAACACATTTTCCTTGCCTTGGGGTCGGTAAGATTTGTTCAAACCTTACATCCATCCATGTTAGTTGCTCAAGTCCTGCTCCACTAGAAATTAAACCATCTGCTTCCATCTTTATATGATAATCTGTACCCTTAATATAATTATTAATCATATTCTCAATAACCGGTTTAAGCTCTAATACAAACTCGATATCATTCGTTGCTAAGTAGTACTCATAAACACTATTAATGTATAGTAATGGAGCATCTACACTGTTATAAAATGGATACTCATCTCCTTCTGGAAACATATTAGGAATAAGACCATTCTTCTCATATGGTGCAAATGATCTTAAGATACTTTTAGCTTCTTTATAACGCTTAGTTTGTAAACACGTACCATTAAAAGCCCAGAATGTGTCTCGTCCCCAATCACCAAAAAATGGGTAACCGGCAATAATTGTTTTCTCTGATGTAGAATCACGATCTACTAAATAACTATCTGTAGCTAGTGCTAATCTATTTGCAAATAAAGTAGTTCCATTACTATTATCGATAATATCTTGCTTTCGATTAATTTCAATTTCAAATAACTGTTCTACTGTATATTCAAACCTAGGACTATCGCTTAAAATAAACTCAAAACTTGAATATGTATTACTACAGCTATGAATGTAATGCCCATAACTAGTACTTGAACCTATTCCATCACGACCATCACGTGTATCATGTGGGTAGTAATAATCACCAGTAAACTTAGGCTCATCAACTGTAAACTGTAAGTTAGATTTGATATATACATTTTGTTCTGTATCTGATTCAAAACTTGTTACATCTTCAGTGCTTTTCACTTGATAGTCATACTGCTCTTTAGCCTTATATTGACCTAAACTATGTCCGGCTATTTGTGGCACTAATTTATAATTAATATTGCGGCCAAATGGATTTTGAACCTTATATTCAATTGCAACTTGTGCACTTTGATTTGAGAAGATAATACGTTTGCTTATTGTAACATCTTCAACTTGATATATAATTTCAATATCTTTAAATACTTTAAACTCTAATACATAGTTTCTACTATCCGTATTACGTTTATCATTTACATAAGTTTGTGAACTTAAGTTATAACTATTATCATCAATCGTAATCACTTCATCAAACTTTTGAATATATTTATAACGTTTAATTGGCGCCTTTAAACTACGCGTATATAAACTATCATCATTACGAACATTAGCTGATGTTGCTGTTTGTGAAATAAATCCACCACTTCCATCAGTTTCTAAAAAGCGATAAGCAAACTGGCTGGCTTGAATTTGTTGTTTTGAAATTTTCATCATGCTCCTAAAATAAAAAGCGTGCTGATGCACGCTTAAATTACTTTTTCATAGTACTTAACTAATAAGTTTTGAGTATAATCTTGGACTTGTTCTAAGTCACTAGCTTCATCAACAGTCCACAATTCTTCAATATTGTATCCATCAACTTGCGGTGTGTATACATAACCAAGCATTACTGTTTGCTCAGCATTCATAGCAAAGAATAAATAACTTTGAGGTTCACCTAAATAAGCATAGTATTTAGCAGGTGCTGTATAAATAGTATCTAGTAACCCGAATTCTTGATTTGGGTATTTTGCTGTTAAATATTCATATAGATGCTCAGCATATGTAGATAGTTGCTGTTCATTACTACTAACATAATCAGTCATACATCCAGTTTCAAGTTCTAATTCTTGACGCATTTCGGCAAGTTCTAAAACTTCCATACTAAGGATTGCTTGGTCTGTATAAGTTTCATATAACTTTTGAGTTTGTTGGTAACTTTCAGCGCAACCAATAAAATCTTGATTACTTGCTACAAACGCTTCCTCAGTTAGCTCACTACTATCTAATGTTGTCATAAAGAATACTAACATACCTACTAACATTAGTAATGATACGGCAATTACGACTGTTATATCACGAATATTTCCTAGCATATACCCTCCTCATTTTTTAATCATCAAAGAAAATTGATTTTTCAGTTTCTTTATCAAAGAAATATAATTTTGTTCCTTCAATTACGAATTCGTAATCTTTATCAATTTCTGCTGTTGTATTTGTTGATAATTTAGCAGAGAATAAGTTGTCTTTTCCTACTTCAAAGAATGCACTAACATGATCTCCTAAGTACTCTAAGTTTACAGGCTTAGTAGTGAATACTGAATCTGAAAACGCATCTTTGTAAATTTGTTCATCACGAATATTTTGTTGTCTAACACCTAATACAATTTCTTTATCTTTGTATCCTTTTTCCGTTAATATTTTAGCATCACCTTCTGATACTTTAATCTTGAATGTCTCACAACTAAAGTGTGTACCATCAAACATACCACTTACAATGTTCATTTGTGGTTGTCCGATGAATGTCGCTACGAATAAGTTTTTCGGATTATTGTATAGTTCTCTTGGCGTACCAATTTGTTGAACCTCTCCCATACTCATAACTACAATTCGATCAGCCATTGTCATCGCTTCGGTTTGATCGTGAGTTACATAAATAGTAATAACTCCTTTTTCACGGTGAAGTCTAGAAATCTCAGTACGCATTACAGTTCTTAATTTTGCATCTAAGTTACTTAATGGTTCATCCATTAAATATAACTTTGGTGTTCTTACCATTGAACGCCCTAATGCTACACGTTGTCTTTGACCACCACTTAAATCTTTAGGCTTTCTTTCTAAATACTCAGTAAGTCCTAAATCACTTGCAACATTTTCAACTAATTTTTTAGTTTCTTGTTTATCTGTTTTACGTAGTTTAAGTCCGTATCCGATGTTTTCCTCAACTGACATATGTGGGTATAAGGCATAACTTTGGAATACCATTGCAATATCACGCTCTTTTGATGATTTATCATTAACTACTTCATCACCTAAGATGAACTCACCTTCAGTAATATCTTCTAAACCAGCGATCATACGAAGTGTTGTACTTTTTCCACAACCACTAGGTCCTACTAATACGATTAGCTCACCTTGTTCAATTTCGATATTGAAATCACGAACTGAATAGTGCTCTGCATTTTCATATTTTTTATTTATATTTTTTAAAATCATTTGGCTCATAATTATCCTTTCACTCCTCCGGAAGTAAGTCCTCCCATGATATGTCTTTGTAATTTATAGAATAGTAAGATAGCTGGAATAGCTACTAAAATACTACCTGCTGCGAATAAGTTGAAACTTGAATCTTTAGGTGATGCGATTAATGCAATAAGTCCTGTTGCTAGTGTCTTATCACTTGATGCTAAACTGTTTACTAAGAAGTTTGGCATAATTACATCTCCGATTGGACCCATGAATGAGAATAAAGCGATTACTGCAATCATTGGTCTTACAAGTGGAATTAATATTTCCCAGAAAATTTGTAAGTGTCCGGCACCATCAATTTTTGCACTCTCATCTAAGTCACGAGGAATTGAATCGTAGTAACCTTTCATAAGTAGTGTATTCATTGGAATTGCCCCTGTTGTGTAAATTAAAATCATGTACATATAAGTTAAAGTTACTGAGTTATCAGCACTATAAATACCAACACTTTGAGCAATTGCATATAATGCAATTAGGGTACTACCAGCTGGAATAATTTGAACTAGTAATAAAGATAATACACTAACACGACGATATTTAAAACGTAATCTTGAGTATACGTAACCCATAATAGTTACGATAATAGTTGCAAAGATCATTGTTGCTGTTGCTACTGTAAATGTATTAATATACCAACTAATGTATTCAGTTTCTGTAAACAAACGTTTAAAGTTACCAAGTAATGTAAAGTTCTCTGGAATAAGCGTTGTTGAGTATAATGTGTTCGAACCATTGAATGCACTCATTACTGTTACTAGTAACGGAAATAATACAATGATTACCATGAATATTAAAAATACATATGAAATAATTAATTTGATATCAATCTTTTTATTCTTTTTCATTACATTACCTCCTCATTTTTAAATGCTCCGGTCTTCAACCAACTAATTAATACAATTGTTGAAACAATTAGTGATGAAATTAGAGTGAACGTTGCTGCTGTTGCATAGTTTGCATCTAATGTTAATTGGTATCCAAGTGATGCAATAGTTTCAAGTGGACCATATACTGCTCCAAGTGGTTTTACAACTGCCGCTCCTAGAATATAAATAATTGTTACGTTGTTAAAGTTGAATGTATATTGTGTAATTAACATCGGTGCTGCTGCAATCATAATCATTGGGAATGTAATATCCCAGAAGTTAGTCCATGAGTTACCACCATCGATTCCAGCTGCTTCATATAAGTCATCTGGAATCGCTTGTAAGATTCCTGTAATAAGTACAAAGATAAATGGGAACCCAAGCCATGATTGAATTAAAATAACTGTCATCTTCGCTAAGTTAGGTTCAATTAAGAATCCAATTGCTGCTTGCGGATCATAAGCAACCCCAGTGAAGAATGGTAATACAATTGTATTCATTGCTCCAACTTTACTGAAGAAGATTTGGAAAATTAAGATTGTTAAGAATGCAGGTACTGCCCATGGTAATAAGTAGATTGTTCTAAAGAACTTCTTACCTTTAATTTTCTTGTTGTGCATAATTACTGCTAGTAATGTACCAAGTACAATCGTAAGTGTAGTTGCACTGAATGTCCAAATAAATGTCCATAGAAAAGTTTCTTTAAACACAGCCACAAGCGATGGATCTGTGAATAAATTAGTAAAGTTTTCGAATCCAACCCACTGAATTAAAAATGCAGGTGGTAAAATTGGTTTTTTATAGTTAGTAAAGACGATTGCTATCGACACAATTGCTGGAACAATCATGAATAAAAACATTAAGACATATGCTGGCATTGTTACTGCATGCGGAATTATATCAGATGCCATTGCTTTAATACGTTCTTTTGTATGAAGAACCGTTTCTCCTTCATTAATTGCTTTTCTAACGCGTTTAGCATCATATGCAAATGCACAAGCTACTAACAAGAATGCAACAAGAACTAAGATTGCAAAAATAGATTCAACTAAAATATAGAATGAGTTGTCAACCATTTCAGTCATCCCGATTGTAATACTACCTTCGTAATCACCTGCTGTATGCAATACCGCAACACTCATTAACGTTGGTAGTAATGCGAAAATTGTACTTACCCATGCAAGAATCATATATACAATTCCAAACAGACCTTTTTTCTTTTCTCCGTTTAAAAATTGCCCAGATCCGGGAATAAGTAAAGTCAATATAAATATAAATTTTTCACTCATAGTGCTCCTTTTTACTGTTTCCTAAGTGTTTCCTAAGAAATTTGACTTTAAATAAAATAGAGATTCAATAATCTCTATTTTATCTTTTTTTTAAATTACATTGCTGCGATATCGTTAGCAATTGTTTCTACAGCTGCATCTAATGCTGATGCTGCATCTTCACCTGCTGCGATTTGTTTTAATGCATCTGCCATTGGTTCCCAAACTTTTCCGAATGCTGGATCAGTTGGCATTGAAGTACCGTTAGAAGTTGCTTCTAAGATAATAGCTTCATTTGAACCCTCTTCATATGCGATTTCTGTATGAGGGTTTACTTCTAATGTTTCATCATAGAATGCTTGTGCGTTTTCAGCAGTTCCTAAGAATGCTAAGAATGCTTGTGCTGCATCTACATTTGAAGAGTATGCGTTAATTCCTAATCCTTTAGTACCTACTAATGGAGAGTAAGTTCCGTTTCCAGTTAAACTTGGAATTGGAGCGATAGCGTAATCTACACCTGCTTCTTCGTATCCTGCTAATGCCCAAGGACCGTTGATAATTGCTTTAACATCACCATCTTTGAATGCTTGTTCCATAATGTCGTATGCTACTGTATCATCTTTCATTAAGTCCCAAGTACTGTCACCTGAAGTGTATAAACTTTGAATAAATTCTGCTGCTGCTACTGATCCATCGTTGTTTAATCCTAAATCTGATGTATCTGCGTTATCACTACCAAAAATGTATCCACCTTCTGACATGAATGCTCCACCTGCATGGTAGAAGTCAGTAAATTTAGCTGCCCAATCAGATACTTCTAGTTCTGATAATGAAGCTGGTACTTCATCTAATAATTCTTTATTGTAAATGAATAAAGTAGTATCAGTTGCCATTGGTAAGAAATATTGCTCATCTGCGAATGTACTTGCTGCTACTGCAGTATCAGTATATCCTGATAAGTCAGTTGTAACTGGAGTGATTAACTTTTGATTAGCTAAGTCACCTACACGGTCATTTGGTAACATGAAGATATCAGCTGTATTACCTTGTTGTGTTGGTAATGCATCTAAAATATCAAACATATCAGCTTCAACAACTTCAACAGTAACACCTGTTTCTGCTGTGAATGCTTCTCCCATTGCGTTCATGTAGTCTGTGTATCCACCATCTACTGCTACCTGGATTGAACCAGATAATTCAACATCTGCAGATCCCGCATCTGTAGTGTCTGTACTACCATCAGTAGTACTACATCCTGCTAATACTAAAATTAGCGCGAATAATGAAGTCAGTAATTTTTTCATATTTTCCTCCTAGTAAATCGGTTTCGTAAAACGGTTTCCGAAATCGACATAAACCTCTTAATGTTTGTTTACGAACTTATTCTAGCACATTATCCCCACCTTGTCAACAATTTACGTAAACTTTTTCAAACTTGCTTGCAAATTAAAAAATTATAGCTAAGCTATAATCTTTAATTTCTATTCATTGTTAGCTACAAGTTCTCCTCCTAGCAATTTAACTGTCGCAAGTTTATTTTCTTTCATCATTTCTTCAATTGCCTTTGGATTTTCATCAAAATATTTTTCAATATCATCTTCATACTGCTTAGAATTTCGTGCTTACTTTCAACCAGATCATTAGTAAATAGATTATATGCTAATAAATAATATGCTCTTGGTTCTAGATATTCTGTTTTATTTTGAAAAATTACTGGTGTATTATATAATTCTTTTGAATCGATGATCGAATTCCATGATCTCAATATTTTCAATCCCATACTTAAGACTACTATCATCTTCTATAAACTTATCGCAACCTGCCCACAATAAGTTCATTCTATATTTTAAATCTTGATTGTCAGTGATAACAACTACAACTGATCCCGAACTTCTTTTAATCTCTGTAACAAGATTGTTTATAGATCCAATAATATCATTTATTACAACTAAATCAATTGCACGATAATCATGACTATTAAATTCTGTGTCAACTGATGCTACACTAATATTATTTTTACTTGCTATTTGTTGTACGTTATTAAGGTTCTCCACACCAAGTCCAATTGCTAAAATATTTTTCTTTTGACTCCTCACTTCATATATGAAAATTTGTATACAATGTTGGTTTGCTATAGATTTGAAGGTTATACATATTTCCGTATATAATTTGTGAATTAAAAAAAGTACACTCTTAATGTCATTTATGTAATTATTTTAAAACCATTCTAATACTTCAGATCAATTGCTTTGAGCTACAAAAAAAAATAGACTACCTATTGGGAGTAGGTAGTCTTTAATAACTTTTAAGTTATTGAGGATTTTAAGTTGTCAATTCGGTTTGGTCGGGAGCCAAACCTATTTATTATAGTTTGAGGAGTAAGAAAAATTTATTTTAAAAATATATTTTCTTAGTGTAGTCAACTGACTACGTAATAATTATAACCAATATAATTTTACGTGTCAACAATTTAATTAAAGAAATTGTGTATATACCTATTTCAACAAACACTGCTCTAAAGTGCTATGATTTAGCCATTTTTTTAGCACTTCATAACCGATTGGACATACTATTATTTTTATATTTCTACTCATTGGTGACACATTAAAAATAATAGAATGCCACTTTTACTATTAAAACTGGCACTATATTTTGAAAACTATATTTAAGCTAATTTAATAAAAAAAACTAAGCACTGTGCTTAGCTTTTGATTAATAGTTTAAGATTTTATTTGTTGCTTCAGTGTATTCGTTATTATCTTCATAGACAATAAATGGTGGTTCAATAATCATTTGATTATCAGACTTTCCACGTTTAGCTTCAACTAAAATTGTATTGCAGTCTTTACCAATTTTTGGGTATACGAACTTAATACGTTTCATTGTGAATCCATATTTGTTTAAAAGAATCACTAGTTCATCTAAACGTTGCGGTCTAAAGACGAAGTTAATAGTTCCTATATTATCAAGTAAACTACTACTCTCTTTCACAATATCCTCTAATGTTACTGTAAGTTCGTGTCTAGCCATCGCTACTGCTTTATTAGGGTTGATGTTAGCATCTTCTGTAACCTTGAAATATGGGGGATTTACAGTTACTACATGATACTTATTCTTTCCTAGTTCGTTACTAATTCCCTTTAAATCGCGGTTGTGAGCCGTAACGCGGTCTTGTAGTCCATTTAAGCTAATACTATCAGCAGTTATTTTTGATAGTTGCTCTTGAATTTCAACAACCTCTACTTTTAAATTTTGCTTCTTATCTGCAAGCAGCATACCAATTGGACCATTTCCTGCACACAAGTCAACAGCATATTCAGTTCTTCTCGTTAACTTAACAAAGTCTGCTAACAGTAAAGAATCTAATGTATATGAACCATATTCAGTATCTTGAATAATTTTTAAACGTCCATCTCTTGTTAAATCATTTGTTACTAGCATTATTTCCTTTCATAGAAGTGAGCAAAGTTAATTTTAATCACTTCAGTTCCTACTGCTGTAACAATTTGTGACTCCAAATCAATTTGTGTTACAACAACCTTTTCACCTTTATATTCAATTAGATGATCAATATCTGGTAAACAGTCAGTAAGTTTTTGCTTATCAGCTGCATCAAACAGTAGACAACATTTATACTTACCACATGAACCAGTTAGTGATTTCTTAAGATTTATATTGATTCCTAATGACTTTAAGCTATTAGTTGTAATCGTTGGTGTATGGTAACTACGTGAATGACAACATAACTCATATCCACACACTCCAATTCCACCATTGATTGCATAGTACTCACGTTCACCAACTTGGTAAAATTCAATCTTCATTCGTTTCGGATTATTCATTAGTAAGTACTTTATCATTTTCGGGAAATGTAATTTATCTGTTGAAAAATACGTATACTTTAAGTGCTCACCATCAAGTGCTACATCAAGTGCTACTAAGATAGCATTGATTTTAAACTCTTTTAACATCTGGTTAAAGATGATGATAAACTGATCATTACTTTTCTGGTTCTCAATATAGACTAAGAGCTCACTACTTGTAGCGTGGCGTACAGTTTTAACTTCTACTAGTTTATGTGCATACTCACTGTAAACTTCATTAGAACGCACGCATTCGTAAATATACTCACCTTTACCATTATCAAGGATAACCATATCACCTATTTCAAAGCGTTCCTGTGTAAAAGCATATGATATTTGATTAGTATTTTGTTCTTTAATTCCAATTACTTCTCTCATAATACTCCTTACCATTCTTAATTTGTATTAGTATTGATAAAACTTGCATTCCCAAATTAACCTGATATTTAGATTTAAGTTCAATCTCAAATACAAACTTAATTAAATCTAGTCGCTTACTTTCATATAAATGATTAAGAACTAGATTATTAAAAAGTGTGTATTTAGGACCATCAAACTTTATTCCACTACAGTTGATTATCGCTTGATCAATGTTCCCTGCTTTTAAGTTACGGTTGATTTTATATAACTCTCTAAACACATCATCTTCGGCTAAGAGTAAGTCATATGTTTCAATTGTCGATACGATATCTTTTGCAAAGTTGTGAAGTTCAGTATCCTGAAATTCAAAGTTTATACTTTCGCGAAAAACGATACTACGTGACAATATTGTCTCAAGTAAACGATCACTACGATCAATGAAGATTAAGTGGATTTGATCATCATCACTTTCTTCAAAAGTTTTAAGTAACTTATTTTGATGATATTCTGTTAAGTTGCTTCCATTACGGATTACACCAACATATTTCTCACCCTCAAGCCTTGCATGAGTAAAGTAACTTAAATAGTCATTGATAGAGTCAATATTAAACTTCCCATCAATTTCTGTCATCTCATAGTATCCACCATCATAGCTAGCATACTTTTCAATTAAATCATCAGTTATAGTACTATTGATTTCAATTATTTTAAGCATGTTATCTTCTCAAGTACAAGTGCAGCTAATTCATCAACCGACTTAGTTGCATCAAGTTTGACATAACGATCAGGATACATCTCCATTAAGATTCCATAACCATCTCGTACATCTTGGTGGAACTTCTCGGCCTTTTGATCAAATCTGTTCACTTCACGATCATTTGTAATACGAGCTAGTGCATCATTCACATCCATATCTAACCAAAATGTAATCTGTGGGAAGTTATCTCCTACAACATATTCGTTAATGTTTAATACGTTGTCAATACCCAGTCCTTGGGCATGCCCTTGATATGCAAGTGACGAATCAATATAACGGTCACAAATAACAATCTTTCCTTGTTCAAGAGCAGGGAGAATCTTTTGCTTTAAGTGCTCATTTCTAGCAGCTGCAAATAATAAAACCTCACTCTTACGATCAAGTTCATTTTCCATAATAATTGAACGCATCTCTTCACTCGACTTAATACCACCTGGCTCACGAGTTATTATATGGTCAATATTCATTTCATCTAATAATTCATTTAAACGTAAGCAAAGGGTGCTTTTACCACACCCTTCACCACCTTCTAAGCTTATAAATTTGTTTAACATTCTATTTCCTTATCTATTTTTAGGAATTGAAATAATAAAATCAGTTCCAATTCCAACCTTACTTCTCACAGCTATCTTTCCATCATGACTATCAACAAGGTCTTTAACAATGGCTAAGCCTAGTCCAGTCCCACCTGAATTTTTATTACGTGATTCATCCGTACGATAGAAACGCTCAAAGATACGACTAGCTTGTTGTTGAGTTAAACCAATTCCATCATCTTCAACTTTAAAGATTGTATAGTTTTCATCTTCTGAAACCTTTAATCTAATCTTGCTTTTCCCATACGTACAAGCATTGTCTAATAAGTTTAATAAGACTTGAACTAATGCATTAAAGTCACCGAAAACAGTAGTAGCATGAACATCTAAGATAAACTCAAACTCAACTTCTTTAAGACGCGGTTTAATTGAACTTACAACGTGTTTAATTAATCCATCAATTTCAAGTTTTGTAATCTCTAAACGCTTAGCATTAACTTCGTTACGACTCATTTGTAATAAATCATTAACTAAGTCAGTTAAGCGTGAAACCTCATCATATATAAACTTTGCTTCGGTTTTCATCTCTTCATTTGTCATACGATCATTATATGCAAGTAACTCAGCTATTGCACTAATTCCGGCAAGTGGCGTACGAATCTCATGGGCTACATCACTTGTGAATACTTTTAATTTCTTCTCAAGCGTTTCTTTTTCCGTCATATCATGGAATAAAATAAAGTATCCAGTACTATTACTCTTTCCAAACAAGGATACTTTAACTGAATAGTAACGTCCATTATGCTTAAGTCTAAACTCATTATCTAAGTTTTGTTCCTTAATACAAATAACTTCACTAATTAGACTTAATACTTTAGGTTGTTCTTCTAAACATTTCTCGATGTGACCACCTTTACGAATTCGATATTTACCAAATCGGAAAGTATCTTTAAATAAGTTGTTTACAGTTACAATATGGCCTTCACTATCAACTACTAGTACTGGCTCTTCAATTAAGCGTACTACTTGCTCAAGTGAATCAGAAAGTTCATTATTGATCATCTCTTAGTCCGTATCCAACACCGTGTTTAGTTTTTAAGAAATCACCGCACCCAACGTTTTTAAGTTTTTTTCTTAATTTAGAAATGTGAATATCAACTGTTCTTGTTTCTTGTAAGTTATTGTAAGCCCATACTTCAGCAAGAATTTCTTCTTTAGTAACAAAGTTGTTTTTTCTATTCATTAAGAATGATAATAACATACTTTCTTTTTTAGTTAATACTTCACTCTTATCCCCGCAGATTAGTTTGTAGCTATTGTGATCGATTGAGAATGGGAAGTCTTGTTTCTCATCTGATTTTACATCTACGTCTCTCATACGTAAACTTGATTTAATTCTTGCAACTAATTCACGGTTTGAGAACGGTTTCGTCATATAGTCATCTGCACCTGCATCTAAACCATAAATCTTGTCATCCTCTTCATCTTTAGCTGTTAGCATAATTACTGGATCCCAACGTTTTTGATTATCACGTACGTGTTTTAAAACCTCATATCCATTTAATTTTGGTAACATAACATCTAAAATAATGATGTCAATTTCTTCTTGTTTTTGATCAAATGTATTGATTGCGATTTGACCATCTTCTGCTTCAAGAACATTTAATCCTTCAAGCTCTAACCACTTCTTTATCCCTCTACGGATTGTAGAGTCATCTTCAACTATTAATACAGTAGCCATTGTATCCCCCCTGTTTTTTATATTATTTATATTATAGCAAATTAAAACGGCAATTGAATAACTACTTCTCCAAGAATATCATCTTCTTCAATTGGTCCGTGTAATCGTGAGTCATAACTCACATCATAGTTATCTCCAACCGTGAAATATTGGCTATCTGTTAAACGATAACTCCTTGTTCCATAATCAACTTCACCATCTTCAATTACTAGCTCGTCATTGACAAATACTTGTTTACCAACAACACTTACTTTATCACCGGGTACTCCGATAATACGCTTAACATGAAATTCTTCACTTCCATCTGGATTAACAAAATCAAAAGCTATAATATCTCCTGTTTCATATTTTGTAAAGTGTCTTGCTGTAATTACATGCTGCCCATCTTTTAAAGTTGGGTCCATTGAACGTCCATCAATTTTTGCAATAAGGAAAAACTGCATTACAACTAGTACTACTACAAGTGCGGCAAGTGCGGCTTTTAACCAATCAATTAGTTCATTAACTATTTTTTTCTTGTTCATGTTTCTCCTTTTCGATTAAGTCAGGACGTCTTTCTTCAGTAATTGCATATGCATTCTCATACTTCCATTTTTGAATATTAGCATGATGTCCACTAAGAAGAACTTCAGGAACCTCCATTCCTTCGAATTCTGCTGGACGTGTATACATATCCTCTTCCAGTAAGTAGTGATCCTCACTACTAAATGAATCAGTTGCAAACGATACTGAGTTATTTAAGACACCAGGTAATAAACGAATAATTGATTCAAGCATTACTTGTGATGGAATTTCTCCCCCCATTAAGATGTAATCTCCAATCGATAATTCTTCATCAACAAATGTATCAATAACGCGTTGATCGATCCCTTCGTAACGCCCGACCATAAATGTTATTTCTTCCATCTCTGCAAGTTCGAAAGCACGCTGTTGTGTAAATACATTCCCACGTGGAGAAGTATTAATAATATGTGTGTTTTCTAAATTATTTTGACGGATTGCATCAAATAGTGGTTGGGGTTTAATTAACATCCCCGCACCACCACCAAAAACATAGTCATCTACTTTTTTATGCTTATTAGTACTATACTCTCTAAAGTCAATAATATTGAATTCAACAATGCCTTTTTCAACTGCACGTGATACGATTGCTTCATTCATAAATGATTCATATAGCCCTGGAAATAATGTAAGAATATTAATCTTCATCTATAAGTCCTGGAATTAAGTTTACGTGCATAGTATTAGTTGCTAAATCAACTCTATCAACGAAGTGGTCTACATATGGAATCATTGCATCTTTTCCACTTGTTTTAACTGTTAATAGTTTTTGGTAACTCTGAGTATTAATCGCTTTAACAACACCGACTTTATTACCATCTTGATCTACAACATCTAGACCAACGATTTGTTCAACAAAATATTCTCCATCACCTAATGCATCATCTTGTAATGGCTCTCCCATTAATAATCCATTTTTAAACTTTATAACATCATTAATATTGTCGTATCCTTTTAATTTTAAAATATCAAAGTTTTTATGTTGGTAGTGACGTTCAATTTCAATCATTTCACTTTCACGTCTCATTTTAACTTCTAGTTTATTACCTTCTTTAAAACGGATATCTTTAAAGTCTGAATTTGATAATACTCTAACTTCACCTCTAATACCTTGGGTATTTACAATTTTACCTACTTGCTTTTTCATTAATTTCCTCCATTACCTTATCTAACTCTTGATGTAACTGTTCAACTGAACCATTATTAGTTACTGTGAAATCACTTTTAATTTGATATTGCTTTTGAATATCTAAAATATCTTGAATTTGCTGTTCACTTCGATTATCACGTTCTTGTACTCGTTTTACAAGGATATCTTCATCGAGCTTTAAACATATATTATACGTTATATCTAACTCTAATTTATCAATTTGTTGGCAGTCTAATAAGACAAAATCATATTCTTCACTCACTGTATCAATCTCTGCCTCTAAATACGGATAGATAATCTTTTCTAACTGCGCTAGTTTACTCTCATCACCGAATGCAACAATACGTAATTGATCCATATCAATGTAATTTAAATCCGTACCTAGCACTTCATTATTTACACGCTTAATTACCTCTTTATGTGAAGCGTATATTTTCTTAACTCGTTCATCACAATTGTAGTGATATGCATTGTATTTTTCATGCAAATAATTAGAAGTGGTAGTTTTACCACTTCCAATTAGTCCTTTGATTGCTATTAACATTATTTTAAGCGTTGACACTTACTACAGAAGTGTGTCCCGCGACCTCCAATCTTAATTTTCTCTATTGGCTTTCCACATACCGGACATGGCTCACCTTTTTTTCCATACACATTTAAACTATGTTGGAATAGACCATGGGCCTCATTACTAGCCATAAAACTTTTGACTGTTGTTCCACCTTCATCAATTGCTTTGGCAATGACTAGATTTGTATTCTCAACAATCGCTTTAAACTCACGTGGTTTAATATTTGCGACACTTGTTTTGGGATGAATCTTTGACATAAATAAAACCTCATCAACATAGATATTTCCTAGTCCACAAATTACTTTTTGATCTAGTAGAAACTCTTTAATTGTTTTAGTCTTGCCTTTAGCCTTTGTTTGTAAATACTTAGCTGTTAAGTTATCATTCAATGGCTCAACACCAAGTTTACTCAAAGCTGGATGTGAGAACATATCCTCGGTCTTCATAATGTGCATTGTTCCAAACTTACGAGTATCATTGTATACAAGTAAGCTACCGTCTGTAAATTCAAAACCAATGTGATCATGCTTCTCAAACTCGTGCTCGTCATACGTAAAGAACTTACCTTCCATACGCAGATGTGAAACTAAAGTAATATCTCCCATTTTAAAGAATAGATATTTCCCATAACGTTCCATAGCTTCAATTGTTCTTCCATGTAATTGGTTTGCAAAACTAACTGGATCAATTTCTTTAATGATAATTGAATCCTTGATAATAACCTTATTAATAGTTTTCCCTACAACTTTTCCATTTAAAATACGTCGTACTGTTTCAACCTCTGGCATCTCTGGCATCATTCCTCCTTTATTAAGCTAAATTTGCCAATACAATAATCAAGACTACTGCTTGGACATTATTAATGATGTGAATTAAGATTGGGTATACTAAGCTCTGTTCACGTGCGTAAATATAACTAAACACTAATGCTTGTCCCATGTAACCAATCATTAAGTGGATAAATAACGGTGCACTTGTCATCTGATCGAAACCAACATGTGCAAATGAGAAGATAAGAGCGGCAATTACTGCAGCTACATACTTGTTCACACCGTATAGTAATTTACTAATAATTCCGTATCTAAACACAAACTCTTCAACGATTGGTGCTGTAATACAAATTGAAATAAGCATTCCCGCTGATGGTGTAAGTGTTAAAGCTTGCTCGATAATATCTTGGTTAGCACCTGCTTCTTCAATTAAGTTTGGGAATAATGTTGTATCAATAATTGAGAATACAATTGTTGCTCCCCATAGTAAGAAATAATATCCAAGTAACTTGATAATAAATTCTATAGATGAATCAAAAGTCGATTTAATATTTCTAAAAATACGTTTATTATAGATTGCAATTAATATCCCAATAAATACTGACTCTGCAATTACCATTCCCGTAAACATATCTTTTAAAGCAATTGATGTAATGTTTGAGCCATCACTGTTTATTTGACCACCATGTCTAACAATAAGCAGTACCATAATAATACTTGCTGCAAATTGGACAACAAAGAATGAGATAATAATTAATATCCCTTTAAACCTTTCAAACCATGGTTTTATGTCTTTATCAGTATCTGTTTCTACTTCGTTATTAAATGTTTCTGCTGCTTCAGTTTGGACTGTTGCATCCTTAACTTCTTTACTTTCTGTAATTTCGTTTTCAAATGGATTATTATAATTATTCACCGATTTTCTCCCCTGCTTTTAAATATTTTTGAACATACATTATTAAATAGTTTGTATGTTCTAAGATTTGAAGACTTTGATCATTTTCACTACTTAACGGATAAACCTCATTAAGTACCCATGCAACCTGATCATAGTCTATATACACACGCTCATAATCCTTTACTTGACTAATGCGATTTAAAATAAATTGACGATCATCAATTTGATAGTACTTGTCAAAAGTTGTTATCTTGATAATGTCACTAACTTGTCGCTCATCGAACTCAATATCTAAGCTTGATAGATAGACTAGGAACTCACATAAGATATAAGCTTCTTCTAGATCAAAATGCTTAATATTACTAATACTCTTAACTAAACGCTTAAGTAACTTAAGATCAAAATGGTTATCCCAATACACATTATCAATCATACTTGTATATAACTGATAATAGTAATTCCACTTGTTTACTTCATTTGCTAAAATTCGATCAACATCATGTTCAATACTACGAATAAACTTTTCAACAATATCTAAGATAAAATAATTGAAATATTCAAAGTTAATATCAATTCGTACATTGTCATCTGCTACATATACTGTTGACTCGTCAGCTAGTACATTTGCCTCTTCATTTAAAATGAAAAACTGATTTTCCATAAACTCACGGAAACGATATTCCTTCTCAGGCTCAAGTTCAAAGTAGATGATCGCATTCTGATTATATTCAATTCGATAGATTGATTTTAAGAAGTTATTATATGTGTATCTATTCGTGTGGATTAGACTGTTACGGATAAATTTGTACCACTTTTTTGCTTCAGTATAGTATTTTTGACGTTCGAATGTTTGTCTTATTTTAAGACCTTTTTCATCTAATTTAGAGTTAAACGCAAAATCGAATAACACTGGTGAAGATAATAGTAAAACTTCAAAGAAATTTGGGTCTTCACTATCAAGTTTTACTAATAAATTATTAAGCGATATCTTAAGCGAAACTAACTCATCATAATCTTCATATACATTTGTATATTCGAGTAGTTCAAACATCTTATTACTACGGTCAATTAGTGTAATTATATCCATAATACTCCTTAATCTATTATATCACTATTACCTCTTAACTTCGTTAATAAAGCGATAAATAAGCATAAAAAAAAGAATGATATAAAATCATTCTGATCTAACCCTAAATCAATACCGATAAGGCATACACCGATACTAAAATTGATAAAGTATTGTTAATTATATGAATACAAATTGGTAAGAACAAATCATCTTCACGTGCATAAATTAAATTAAGAACTAATGAGATTGGAATGTATAGTAAAAATAAATGCAATGTATAACCAATTTCATTAGAAAAAATCTGAGCGAATCCAATATGAATAAATGCAAAGATAACAGTTGAAATTATAGCAGCAGCATATACATTAAGTTTTCCAAATAACTTTTTCATTAATCCATAACGAAATATATATTCTTCAAAAATAGGACCTGTAACTGCGATTACTAAAAATGTTGGAATTGTTATTCCTGAACTCATTATTGCTTGTAATAGTTCTTCATTCTCCCCCGTCTCAGTTACGTACTCTGCAAAAAAGTTGTTGTCAACAACCATTGCAATATTTAAAAATAGAAATAAGATAACTGTATAAACAATAACCTTAATAATTGTTACTCGCTTATTATCTACCACATATTTAAGTGATTGCTTAATCTCGCTTTTATACCTACGAGCTAGAATAATTAAAATTATTAACTCTGGTATTAATAGTCCCAACATTACTGCATTACCACCTGCCGCTGTAAACATACCGTCGATTGGATTGATCCCTTGTGCATTTGCAATTACAATGTATAAAATTGTTCCAACAATCTGAACCACATAAAACAGGAGTAGCATTAATAGACCTTTAACTATATTATTTTCGTTCATATTCCTCCTTAACTTTTAATAGTATACCACCAAGCACACAACATATCTAAATTATCTTACAGAAGTAATAAACAAAGTGTTAAAAAATGTATGTTCAAAATGAACACACACTTAATTTGTTGTTATTGTAGTTATTATCTCTTTGGCTATATCGATATTATGAACTTGCTCAATACCAGTAAACCCAGGGGCTGAGTTAATCTCACAAATAATATATCCATCAGTAGTTAATAAAACATCAACACCAATTACTACTGCTTCATATGATGCTCGTATTTGCTTAAAGATGTCATCAGTTATCTGTGATTTAGGATAATCGTTAATCGTCGCATTCTGGGCTACATTGGCTCTAAAATCATCAGTTGCTACGCGCTCCATTAAATAATACTGATCTCCAATAATATACATTCTAAGATCATTTGTATAATCAATAAATTGTTCGATATGAACTTTAAAAGTTTTATCTAATAAACTAATAACCTCAACTAACTGCTTCAGATTATTATGATTATCTGCTTTATATACTCCCATCCCTAATGAACCTGTATCACTTTTAAGAACTAAAGGATAGTCAAATTTTTGCTCAATTAAACTTAAATTATCTAATAAACAACTTGAATGCATCTTCATGCTTTTAGCAACTGGAAGATTTGTTTCAACTTGCCATTTAAACTTATCTTGCCAATGGTTAATTTCCGTAACTGAATTACAAATGATAGTTCCACTTGCTCGAAGGCAAGCTTCAATTTGTTCTTCTAACTTACCATTCATGCAACCATTCCAGTTAAGTACATAAGCAGGTGCTTGTAACTGCTCACCTTGATAATAATATTCAATTTCTGTTTCATTTAAAATTACTAATTTGGTTGGGTCAATTATTTTTAAATCAATTGATAGAGAAAAAGCAGCATCTTTAAAATGCTGCATATCGTAAGGCTTATTTAAACTGCATAAAATCCACATTTTAAACCATTAACCTTTTATCATCAATATATACTTCTTCTATTGTTCCTCCACCAAGGCATAGCTCATCACTATAAAATACACAAGCTTGACCTGGGGTGATTGCATCTGCTTTTGGATAATAAACACGCATGCTGTTATCACTTAACCACTCATATTTAGTAATTTCAATATCTTTAGAACGATATCTAAATTTAGCACTCTTAATGATATCACCATCAAGTCCTAACCAGTTAATATCTTCAATAACTGCACTATTTGAATCTAAATATTCAGGTGTATCACTATTCGCTACATATAGGATATTGTTTTCAATATCTTTTGCACAAACATACCATTTAACACCTGGGAATTGTTTGTGTCCACCAACACCCATACCACGACGTTGTCCAATTGTATAGAACATTAAACCATCGTGTTCACCAACTTTAATTTTAGTTTCATAATCTAAAATATCACCTGGTTTTTTCTCAATGTAACTAGTTAAAAATTTAGTGAAGTTACGTTCTCCAATGAAACAAATACCTGTACTATCTTTCTTTTCAGCAGTAGCTAAGTTTTGTTCTCTAGCAATTTCACGCACTTTGCTTTTTTCTAAATGCCCAATTGGGAATAAAGTTTTAGATAATTGCTCAGCTGTTAATTGTTGTAAGAAATAAGTTTGGTCCTTGTTATCATCAAGTCCTCTAATTAATCTTACAGGATCATGATCAACTTGTGCATAGTGACCCATTGCAATATAATCTGGATCAAATTTTTCGAACGCGTAATCCATAAATGCTCTGAATTTAATGTATTTGTTACATAAAATATCAGGATTTGGAGTACGTGCTTTCTTATATTCTTCTAAAAAGAATTTAAATACTTTATCCCAGTATTCAGCTACGAAATCAACTCGGTGAATTTCAATTCCTAACTCATCGGCAACCGCCTTGGCATCATTGAAATCCTCTTGTGCTTGACATATTTCAGCATCGACATAAGGATCTGCTAAATCACCATTTAAGGCTGGATCCCAGTTTTGCATGAATAGTCCGATAACTTCGTAACCTTGCTCTTTTAGTAAGTATGCAGCAACTGAAGAATCAACTCCACCACTCATACCCACAACTACTTTCTTCGCCATATTTACTCCTTTCATTTTCTATCAGTTTTAATTTTAAAGAGTATCAAATTTAGTATTAATAGCTCCGTAAATAGCATCTACAAGTTTACTACTATCTTCTAAACTTGTACCTTTAATTGATAAATATGTCTTAATTTTAGGTTCAGTTCCACTTGGTCTAAATACAACCCAACCTAACCCTTCTAATTCGAATTTGATTACGTTCTCTTTTGGTAAGTCTGCAATACCAGTGCGGTAATCAATTTTGCTTACTACTTTGTATCCGGCAAATTCACTAATTTCACTTTGTCCATAGAAGTCCATAATACGCTTAATCTTATCAAGCCCTTCTTGACCACTATAAGCAACTGATTTAGTTACATCTACATAATAACCATATTGTTTATATAGTTTCTCCATTACTTCATCTAAGTATAAGTCACGGTTTAAGTAGTAGTTAACCATTTCACTTACGATTAATAATGATTGCATCGCATCTTTATCACGAACAATATCACTAAATAAGTATCCGTAACTTTCCTCATAACCAAGGATAAATTTCTTATCAGGGTTATTGTGAATTTTCTCACCGATAAATTTAAATCCAACTAGCGTTTGTGCAAAACTAACACCAGTTTCCTTAATAATTTCAGTTCCCATTTGTCCTGTTACTATCGAGTTATACATACTATATGTATCATCTAACTCTATGTTGTTACGAATATAATCAATTAGTAATGTACCGATTTGGTTACCACTATATGCGATATATTCACCAGCTCTATTTTTAAACATTACTCCAAGACGGTCAGCATCTGGATCATTAACAACAATTACATCACCATCATTTTGCTTAGCATATTCTAAAGCAAGTTCATATGCTGCTTCATCTTCAGGGTTAGCAGATTTAATGTGCGTAAAGTCACCATCTGGTTTCATTTGCTCAGTTACTTCAATGATATTATTAAATCCAAAGTGTTTAAGTACTTTAGGACCAATAATTCCACTTGTACCATGAGCTGGTGAAAAGACAATCTTTACATCTTTAGTTTGCTCATCTGTAATGTTAATTCCTTCTAATGCTTTTAAGTAAACATCATCGAAACTTTCATCAATATAAGTTACCATTCCTGCTTGCTTGGCTTCTTCAAAAGTTCCAAATTCAATTGCAGTAATATCTTCTATTTTAGAAATTTCTCCAATAACTGCTGCACTTTGATCTAAGTTAGCTTGACTTCCAGTTTCATTATAAATTTTGTATCCATTGTATTCTTTAGGGTTATGACTTGCTGTAAGCATAATCCCCCCAACACATCCAAACTCACGAACTGCAAATGATAATAATGGTGTTGGTTTTACTTGATCATAAATCAGTGTCTTAATTCCAAGACTCGCAAGTACTACTGCTGCCTCTTCGCTGAATTCAACTGAATAGTGTCTTGAGTCATAACCAATTGCAACTTTTAGTTCACCATCATAGTTTGCTTTTAAATAGCGTCCGAAACCTAATGTTGATTGTCTAACAATCATTACGTTCATACGGTCAGTTCCAGCTCCTAAGATTCCTCTTAAACCTGCAGTCCCGAACTCTAGGTTTGTACTGAATCTGGCTTTCACTTCTGCTGCTGTCATATCTTTAATTTCAGCTTTTAAATATTCTGGTACATTCTTACTCTCTAACCATAATTTTTCCATCTTATTTACCATCCTTAGTTTTATAAAATCGACGACGATCAAATGCATTAACTGGTCCACTTATTGTTCCTGCTTCTACATTCTTTAACGTACTTTGTAATAAATTAACTTTAGCATCAATTTCATCTAATTGCGCTAATACATATGCTTCAACTGTCATTGGCTCTTTTGCACTTCCGTACTCAAGACGTCCATGGTGTGAAATAATCATATGCTTTAATAACATTGTTTTCTCTGTTTCTTCAATTTCATACTTAAACATTGTGTTACAAATTAATTCATAACCAATCATTAAGTGTCCTAGTAAGTTACCTTCAACTGTATATGTAAGTCCTAAACTTTCTAATTCACGAACTTTACCATAGTCATGTAAGATAATTCCTGCAAATAATACATCTTTATCTAAATTGTAACTATCAATAAAGGTTTCACTTAATTTAAGCATACTTAAACTATGTTCTGCTACCCCACCAATGTGTGCGTGGTGAATTGTTTTAGCTGCTGGATATACGAAGTAATCTTCATTTTCAAGTAACTCTTCAACGATTAATTTAATGTTTGAATCTTCAATTTGTTCAACATACTTTAAGATTTCAGCTTGTAAGTATTGAGTATTAAATTTACCGTGATCATAGTAATCTAAGAAATTATCTGGTTTGATAATCTTACAATCAATTACTTGTTTCTTGTTAATGATATCAACTTTTACATAGTCACCAACTTTATAAATACTGTCAGGTGAAGTTCTAATTTGAATCTTCTCACCTTTATAATCTCTTAAATCTAAGTTCTTCGAGATATGATTTGTATATTCATTTACTATTAAATAAGTCATTATGCTCCTATTGCGTAAGAAACTAATGTAAGCACTAATAAACCAAAGGCGATAGAACCCATTAAGATTTCTCCGGAAATTTTTGTTTTATACCCTGTTGCAGTCATTATTAAAATTTGCGTCGGTACGGCAATAATTGATAAAGCCGGAATCGCAATTATTAAAAATTGAGCATTTGATAAGTCAATACTGCTACTGATCAACTGCGGTGTATATGTTGTGAAATACGCTGCATTTGTATACAACTCGAACGTTCTACCTAATACATTTGATTGGCCAACAACCACTTGGTTTATAGCAGCTTGAATATAAGGAACACCGATTTCAGTTGCATTATATACAGAAAAGTTAGCAAATATTGTCATTAATAAGATTAAGACAACCGCTGTAATTAGCGTCTTCTGTTCATCGGGATTTTCAACAAACATCTGATCTATAACTTGATAACGCTCATTTAAAACAATTGAATTGATGATAATTGCACAAGTCATAAATAATATAAACGAATACTCACCAATGTATAACGTTGCTATAAATGCTAATAATAATAAAACACTTAAAGTAATCGGAATTTGACTATATCGACTGAATTTCTTTCGAACATTCATATCATTTAAATATAGTAAAACTAATGCTAAAATTGGTAATAACACAAGTAACTGACGACTACTGAAACTTTCAACACCTAATAAACCAACAACTGTTGTTATTGCGATAATAGCTAGAATCTTAAATTCAACAACAATATCTTTTTCCAGGTTACGAACTAAGAATCCAGCCGCGTATAATACTAACATAAATACTGGAACGATTACCGCTACTAACATACTACTCGTGTGCATTAAGTTACTAGCGCTAACTGTTGAATCTAATAACTCAACATTATTTGCCGGGTAAATAAAGATTGCATTTGTGAACAAGACGCTATTTACAACTACATATCCTATAAAACGGTCAACTTTAAATAGTCTTAGTAAAGTTACTAATACTAGTAAATCAGTTAAGATGTGACCACTAGATATTAAAATACCTAATAAGTATAACGCTAAGGTCATTGTCTCAAACCTAAAGAAGAATGACCTTAGAATCAAGTTATAGTCATTTAAGAATACAGTATCTTCGAACTTATTAACTAAATAAATCACGGTCATAATTGTGATAAACTGTAAAATTAATTGACCAATATTTGCTTCTCCAACTAACATATTAATTTCGTTTAAAGGAACTCCATATCCGAAAATAAAATAAGCTAGTGAACTTACCCCAAATATATAAAGGGCACCACGTTCATTACTTGTCACAAGCAAGTAAATTAGTGTTGATACTATTATTAACATACCTAAAATAAACATTTTGCCCTCCTATATTGCAAGTTCTTTCTCAATTCTTTTAACTCGTGATTTCTCACCAATTTCACTACTAGCTCCAAATAAGTTAATAATCCCAACACGACCTACTAACATTAAAATAGCTACTAATAAAATACCAATATCATTAAACTCAGCTAATGCTCCTGTTGAGAAACCAGTTGTAGTATATCCACTTACAACATCAAACCACACATATAAATTATTTAAAGTTGGTTGCATGAATAAAATGAATAACGTACTTGCAGCTGATAAACCGATAAATGATACGACAAGTGCATAAGACTTTAAAATTGATTCTGTACCAAGTTTGAAGTTATAGAATAACACTTCTCCGTCACGTTTAATAAGTGATGCAATATGTTTATAAATAACATAAATACTAATTACTTTTACACCACCACATGCACTACTTGGTGACCCACCAATAATCATGAAGATAGTATAGAATACTAAAGTAATTGGGTGAAAAGCAGTAAAGTCTCCAAACATTGACAGTCCGACACTCTTAGTCGATACAGACATGAATGCTGAATATTGCAACTGTTGGAATAAACTCATTCCTGCCATTGTTCCATTACGTTCTAGTCCAAAGAATACAAACATAAATAACAATAAGGTTGCAACATTAACTTTAATAACAATTTTCGAGAATGTTGACATACGGTAGAATCCACCACGACGCCAAGACTTATACTTCTCTTGTAAATCTAAAATTACTGGATAACCAATGAAACTAAAAATCATTAATACGATTAGTGTCCATTGTAAACTATAGTTTCCGACGTACGGTACTGTGTTATAAAAACCACTACCACTAACCGCACTCGCTGACATGAACCATGCATTCATGAAACGATCCATACCATGCAAACCACTAGAACCTAGCTGTAAGAATACAAGTACAGCCCCAATTAACTCTACTGACCAGAAGATGAAGATTATTCTTCGTGTAATTGAAGCTATGTCACGCATATCCATACGGTTTAAATCAAGCTTTGATAGTAACCTGTTACTGATTCCAATCTTACGACCTAAAAGTAATAAGATAGTTGTATTAGTAACGATAATACCAACTCCACCGATATTGAATGTAACAATTAATGCTAGCCATCCAAAATAGTTAAATACCTCATTGATATCAATAGTTGATAACCCGGTAGTTGTCAGTGCTGACACCGATGTGAAGAAACTATCTAAAAAGCTAAGCTCTACACCGTCATTAAGTACAAATGGTGTTTTCAAAATAAGCATTAAAACGATACTAAAAATTAAATAGGTGCTAGATACGAACAAAAGCGGGCGTTTATTTAACGCCTCGCGATAGGTTTGTAATTTTTTCTTTAGCATTTTCTCTCATTTAACTTTTGCATTAAAATCTTATTTACTAAACTTGGGTTAGCTTGCCCCTTACTTGCTTTAATAATTTGTCCGATTAAGAAACCAACGGCACGATCTTTTCCTCCATGGAAGTCAATAATCGATTGTTCATTTGCGTCTAAAACGTCGTCTACCATTTTTCCAATAACTTCTGGGTCAGTAATTTGTTCAATACCTAATTTGCTTACTAGTTCTTTAGCGTCTTGCGCTTCTTCACATAGCATAGGTAAGATTTTCTTAACGTGGTTAGTTGAAATCTTACCACTTGTAACTAATTCATTAATATCTAAGAAGTTCTCAATTGTAATTGCAAGTTCAGTAAATGACTTACCTGACTTATTAAGCACATCTTTAATGTTTACTAATAAATAGTTTAAACTTTGCTTAGGATCTAGTCCGCTATCCGTCATTTGGAAGAAGTATTTAACCATATCAACATTTGTCATTAAGTTAGCAATGTCTTTATTGTTAAATCCGAATCCTTCTAATTCTGCTTTAATTTGAGCTGGTAATTTAGCACTATCAACAAGTACATTATTAATATATGTATCATCAATCTCAATGTATGGTAAGTCTGGTTCTGGGAAGTAACGGTAATCTACTACACCTTCTTTAACACGCATAGTTTCAACTGTCTTACTTGTTTCCATGAAACGCTTAGTAGCTTGAACAACTGGTTGGTTTGTATTGTATGCTAATGTTTGATTTTTAGCTTCAATTTCAATTGCCATAGCAACATTACTAAATGAGTTTAAGTTTTTAATTTCTACTTTTGGATTGAAATGCGGTTGACCGTAAGGGCGAACACTTACGTTAACATCAACACGTAAACTACCTTCTTCTAGCTTCCCATCACTAACACCTAAGTATACTAAGATTTCACGTAACTTCTCAACGTACTCACGAGCTTCCGCAGCTGAGCGCATATCTGGCATTGATACGATCTCAACTAACGGTACACCACAACGGTTGAAGTCTAATAAAGTTGCATCTGCACGGTGAAGAGACTTAGCAGTATCTTCTTCCATGTGCATAAAGTCAACACCAATTTCTTTACCATTATCTAAAGTGATTACACCGTTACGACCGATTGGGGTTTTCTGTTGTGTAATTTGGTATCCCTTTGGATTATCATGGTAGAAATAGTTTTTACGATCCCAGTGCATTTTCTTAGTGATATCCATATCGAATGCATTAGCAACCATAATTGCTTTTTGTAATACTTCTTCATTAAACCTTGGAAGTGCCCCCGGCATTCCTAAATCAATTGGGTGCACGTTTGTATTTGGAGCACTGCTTGAGTCGTTTAAACTTGGAGAGAAGATTTTACGCTTAGTGTTAAGTTGAGCGTGTACTTCAATTCCGATTATAGTTTCATAATTATACATTTAACTTCCCTTCCGCGAATTTCGCTAAACTGAATAGTTTTGCATCATCAAAACGATCTGCCATTAATTGTAACCCTACTGGTTCACTACTTCCTGCTGGTTTTAAAGGAACAGTTAAGCTTGGCATTCCTGTTAAGTTAGCTGGGATTAATAAGACATCTGATGAATAGAATTTATAACTATTAGTATCTTGTGTTTTACCGATAGTAGTCATTGAAGTTGATGGTGCAATAATGTAATCACATTCATCATAGACTTCTTTAAACTGCATCTTTAATTTTTGACGTACTTTTTGAGCATGTTCAAATACTTCACTTGATTTCTCTCCTGAAAGTAATAAACTACCTAATACGATACGTTTCTTAACTTCGCTACCGAATAAGTGACGAGTAGTTATAAACGGTGAGTGATCTTCTGTTTGAGTTCCATAACGAATACCATCAAAACGGTTTAAGTTAGAAGCACCTTCTGCATAAGCAAGAACGATGTATAACTCGAGTGAGTGTTTAACCGTTGGAATACTACGTTCAACAATTTCTGCACCTTGAGACTTGAACCATTCAATTGAACGATTAAATTGACTTCTTGTTTCTTCATCATATTCTAGTTCGTTGAATTCTTTAATGATGGCAATTTTCTTACCACTTAAGTCAGAAAATGACTCAGTGTCTAAGTTAAATCCTTCAGGTACGTATGAAGTATTATCTTTAATATCTTGACCAATCATTGCTTCTCCTACAACACGTGCATCTTCTAAATCATTAGCTAGTACACCCATTGTATCGAATGAAGAACCGAATCCAATAGTTCCGTAACGAGAGATGATTCCGTATGTTGGTTTATATCCGTAAATACCATTTAAACTTGCAGGTTGACGAATACTCCCACCAGTATCAGTTCCTGTAGCAACTGGTAATAATCCTTTACCTACTACATACGCACTACCTCCTGAAGAACCTCCTGGAATGTTATCTGCGTTTAATGCGTTATCAACTGGTCCGAAGTGACTATTTTGGTTACTTCCACCCATTGCGAATTCATCCATGTTTAACATTGCTACTGGATTGTATCCTGCTGCTAATAATTTAGCAACTACTTCTGAGTTATATCCACCAACTTGATTTTCTAAGATTGCGGATGCACTTGTAGTTGGAACCATTGTTTGCATGTGAATATCTTTTAACCCAATATATTTAGCAGTTCCAAAGTCTTCTTCAATATAGCTAGTAACTGCGTTACCACTATCTGCTTTTAAAGCTTCGATTACTTCAGCTTTTGATAATTTTGAAAAATCGTTTAATGTTCTATTCATCTTCCATCACCTTCTTAATTACAAAATATTCTCCATCAAAGTCATTTAAAGTTGATTTTAAGTGTTCAACATCAAACTCTTCACCTTCTTCTTCTGTTTGGAAAATATTCTTATTTAATGTTGACATAATGAATGGTTCATATCCAGTTACGTCTTCAGCAAGCATTGATTCCATGTTTTCACTGAACTCAATAACCTTCTTATACACTTCATTAATTTCATCTTCATTTAAGGCAAGGTGCATTGTCTCTGCCATATCTCTTACTTTTTCTTTAGTAAATTCCATTTTAACTCCTATCCGTTAATTATACTAAGTAGCATCTCTTCATCGATAATTGCTACTCCAAGTTCTGTTGCTTTATCAAGTTTACTTCCAGCTTTCTCGCCAGCGATTAAGAAGTCAGTATTTTTACTAACACTTCCCTTTACACTTGCTCCATACCCTTCAAAGATTGTCTTGATATCGCTACGCTTTAAGTCTCCAAATGAACCGGTAATAACAATACTCTTACCACTATATTCATTTAGGGTAGTTTCGAATGTATCAGTATTAAACTTAATACCACGCTCAAGCATTAATTCAATATCAGCTAAATTACTCGCATCAGCCATAAAGCTAATGAAGTTCTCTGCTAAAATTGGACCAATTCCTTCTAAGCTAACTAAATCATCATGTGATACTTTTGTCACTTCTTCGATTGTTGGATACTGCTTGCAAATAATCTTTGCAACTTCTGGTCCAACTCCTTTAATTCCAAGTCCAGTAATAAAACGATATAAGTCAGTTTGTAAAGAAGCTTCAATTCCTGCTTGTAAATTACTCACTGATTTCTCACCCATTTTATCAAGTTCTTTTACGCGTTCTACATCTAGATTGTATAAATCTGTAAAATGAGAAATAATCTTTTCATCATATAGTCTTTCTATTAAACCACTTCCAAGTCCATCAATATCCATTGCACTTTTACTTGCGAAGTAAATAATTCTTTCTACTTCTTTCGCTGGACAATATACATTGACACAATATTGATCTTGGTTTACAATTTCAAGTTCTTCAGCGCAACGTGGACAAACTGTTTCGGGAACGTATGCAACACTAGAACTTGTTCGTTCTTCAACAATTACACGTTCAACGCGGGGAATAATGTCTCCGGCTTTGATTATTTCGACCATATCACCAACACGAATATCCTTGCTTGCTATATATTCAAAGTTATGTAATGTTGCTCTTGCGATTGTACTTCCCATTAAACTAACTGGTGTTAACTTAGCATTCGGCGTAACTTTACCAGTACGACCCACTGTTAAGAAAATATCTTCCAGTTTAGTTACTGCAACCATACTTGCAAATTTATACGCAATTGCCCACTTCGGGTATTTTGCTGTAAAGCCTAGTTTAGCTTGGTGCTCATATTCATTTACTTTGATTACGATTCCATCAATTTCATAGTTTAAATCATTACGCATAAGTGCTAAGCGATTAATATATTCTACGACTTGATCTGCATTTTCGCAAACACTAAGTTCTGTATTGATTTTGAATCCAAGTTTCTCAATGTACTTCATAGATTCAAAGTATGTACTATGTCCGTATAACTCTGGGCTAACAAGTCCGTAAGCATACATGTCTAAATTACGACTAGCTGCGATACTACTGTCTAATTGACGTACACTACCACTCGCTAAGTTACGAGGATTCGCATACTTCTTAGTGCTACTTTCATTTATACGTTCAAAGTTTGGTTTAGATATAAATACTTCACCACGTACTTCTAAGTTATCAACATCAACATGCTTTGGTAATGATCTGATTGTCTTAATATTGTGCGTTACATTTTCACCAATACTCCCGTTACCACGAGTAGCAGCAACAGTTAAATCACCATTGTATGTAAGTGACATTGCAAGACCATCGATCTTAACTTCACATACATAACTATAGTCATCTGTTCCTAGTTGTTCTTTAATCTTACGATCAAATTCATAAAACTCTTCTCCAGAGAAGATGTTATCTAAACTAAGCATCGGGCTTCTATGCTGGACTTTCTCGAAACTATCAATAATTTCGCCCCCAACACGTTTAGTTGGCGAGTCTTCAAAAGCATACTGCGGATACTCTTGTTCTAATTTTTTTAGTTCACGAAGTAATAAATCATACTCATTATCTTCGATTAACGGTTGCTCTTTTACAAAATAAAAGTAATTAGCTTCTTCAAGCTGCTTTGTAAGTTCAATTATTCTATTTTTCACGATGCTCCTAACCTAAATATTATAACATTAATGACCTTCTAATCGGCGATAATTACACCTAAAGCATGACCACTATTCATGTAATTATAATACTGAAAAATACCGACATGATATAACTGATTTTCCTATTATCAATTAATAGCTCAAGATTTAACATCAAAATCTAAACCTGTTGTTATCAGATACATTACTATTGTTATAGATTAAAAAAAGACATCTTGAATAATCAAGATAGTCTTCTTCAAAATATTAATTTTGTTTTTTCGCTTTTTTAGTTGTGTTTGAACCACTGCTAGCTTTCATGTTTTTCATAATTTGATTAACACGTTTTTGACTAGCTGGTTGTCCCATTGACTTTAACATGTTTGCGATCATTTCTTCAGAAATTGGTGGGTTCTCTTCAAAGTGTTTTCTTAACGTAAAACGAGATAAGAAAGTCCCAGCAACGATTCCTCCGATGAATGCAAGAATAACCCAAAGAATTACACTTCCAGTTTGAATTGCTAATACGAATAAAATAACTAATACAGCTACAATCGCTATCATTACACCAGTTGCCATTTTGCCTCCTAAATATTTTCCTAATCTGTAATATTTTAACACTTATTTGTAATCACTTGCAAAATATTAGAATCACTCTTTATATTCAATAATCAACTATTCAATTCTGATACACTTTTCTTTTATAAAGGCTATTAGGTTATTTTTATATGTAACATCTATATGTGACTTTTTGTTGCGTAGCAAAAATGCTCTAACACATCATGCATCAAATTTGTTGACGATATTAAATACTTTTCAACCAAATTTCTAACATCATTTTCATTTGGAATTGGTGGCGAATAATCTGAACCTACTACATATCCTCCAGAACCTGATCGTAATTTTCCAACTTCAAGCGTCTGGTCTTTTGCCAAGATACCATTCAATTATATATATATTCGATAGTTGTTGGGTCCCCTAATGTGTCTAGGATAAAGTCCCATCCATTGATTGAGTTTTGTAAAATTTTACTATCATACTTTTTATTTCACTATACTTTTCTTTAAATGATGCAATTGGTAACAGTACTTGCACCTTATGTTCAGACAAATCAATAAGTAAACCTAATTTCTTGGCTGATGTGCAATTTATAAAATTATAATAATTCAAAAAATCACTTGATAGATCAACTAGTTTCATATTCCTCCTGAGTACAAAAAAAAGAGAAACTTAATAGTTTCTCTTAGTACTCTGGCGTACCAACCGCTTTTATAACTTCCAACCTGGCATGGAATCTCCGCTTTTATATCTAAAATATATCAAATTGGCACTAGGTAGTGTCAATAATATTTCACATTAGAGTATACTTAATGCAAAAAATACTTGACACCACACTACTTTATATTATATACTAGTGGTATCACATATTACAAAGTAGTGATTTTTTATTTGACTACACTACTTCATATAACGTAATAGTGAAAGGAGAAGATATGAAAAAATTTATTATATTAATAGCATCAGCTTTTAGTTTTTGTTTATTCACTGTTCTATTAGTATTTGCATTTGTAACAAATGATTACGGGATCAACATCGACGAGAGCGGTTTATTTCCAAAGTTTGACTTTACTTTCTTTGATAATGATACAGACCAAACATTTGATAATCGTATGTGGGCTGACCTACCAACTGGAACTAAAAGTATTAAAATTAAAAATAATACTAAAGAAGCCCTTGAGCTCTCATCAAGTATTGACTATTATCAAAAGATTGATGGTTCTTTTAGTATTAACGTTAATACATTTGGTCCTATAAGCGTTACTAAGGCTGGAGCAACCTTTAATATAAATAGCGTTCCATATACTGATTTTGATTATACATACGTTGACTATGATCTTTACAGCAATTATGATACTAATTACGTCAACGTATCAGGTCACGAGTATTTTGATAGTGAGAATGCTGAGAATTTACCTCAATATCAAAATGAAACAAATGATTACACTATAAAGGCTGGTGAAACATATGAAATCAAATTACCTTAATAATTTAGAACGTGAATTTTACTTTGTAAGCGACGAAGAGCGCGAACAAATTATTGCCGAATACGAAGTACACTTTGAAGAACGCATTAAAGATGGAGCTACTGAAGCTGAAGTTATCGCGAATTTTGGGTCTCCGAAATCAGTTGCTGTTGAGTACGCAACAGAACTAGGAATCAACTATTCAAGCCGTGAAAAATTTACGAATAATTTAAAACGTGACAGTAGTATTTATATGACTAACATGAAGCGTAAAATGGCATCAATTAAAAATGAGGAGGCAGCTAAACGTAAAAATAGAAAAGCTGCAACAAGTGGGGAAAACAATGAGCAAACTGACACTACTACTAGTAATAATCGCAGTGCTACTTCTAATCGTGGCATTAGTCATACTTTGAAAAATATAATTAAGAGCATTGGTAGATTGATTGCTCAAATAAGTTACTTTCTAATAACGATTTGCACATACGCTTGGAAGTTATTAGTAAACTTCTTTGTATTTATTATTGGAGCATCATTCACATTGTTAGCTTTAACTACAATTGGGATTGGGATTCTATTACCAATATTTCTATCATTTAGCATTTTTGCATTTACGTTATGGTTATTAATTTACGGAAGTATTATCTCTATCACAGTATTTCTTGGTACAATTAGTTTAATGTGCCTTAAACGCTTTGGGAGAAATCATTATGAATAAACAATTAAAAAAAGGAGTCCTTGATATCTGTGTACTGCACGTTCTGTCAACTCGTGATGCTTATGGCTACGAGTTATTAAAAGAATTGCAAAATGCAATGGATGTTAAAGAAAGTACGGTCTATCCGATTCTAACTCGACTTAGCAAAGAGAACCTGCTTACTTCTTATATGGCACCATCACCAGATGGACCAAATCGGAAGTATTATAAAATAACAGAAACCGGAACTCAAGAATATCAAGCTCGTAAAGATGAGTGGCTTGCATTCCAAACTGTCATAACAAACTTTTTAAACTAGCAAAATGATTGCTAGTTTTCTTTATAATATGCTACAATTTAAGCACTAGGAGGAACATGACAAAAATACGAAATTACCATTTTGATAACGTTAAAGCCTTACTTATATTTCTTGTTGTTTTTGGACATGTAATTGAACCATTACGGGACATCCCACTCTTCAAATCAACATACTTTATAATTTACTCATTTCACATGCCACTGTTTATATTCATGTCCGGATACTTTGCACGGGCGAATACAAATGGTCTTAAGAAATTAGTCAAGTTATTTATTAAATACGAGATAATATACGCAATCATCTATGCACTTCTTTTCGCTACAAGCGGAATTGATACTGGTGGACAACTTACAATTTTATCAGCAATTAGTTATATACTGCAGCCGATATGGGTGCTTTGGTTTTTACTTAGCTTGATTAGTTGGCGTTTACTACTTATCGTATATGAAAAGTATCCGAAAACACTAGTAATCTTAGTTGCAATTGTAATTGGCTTTAATTTTATCCCATTCAATTTTAGGATCTTATCGCTAGGCCGCACCTTATCTTTCTTCCCATATTTCCTACTTGGATATTTAGCGAAGAAACACAAGATAAACTACCATAATATTTATCGAAATAAAAGTTTCTTCTTTTATTTCAGTATTCTAATTATTGGTTTCTGGGCATTATTTTCTGCAAGCTTTAACGAAGAGTTACTGTATGGAACAACTAATATATTCGATCAAGGTTATAACCCATTCATCGTAGCTCTATTTAAAGTAAATACATACCTTGTTGCTGCTGCCACATCAATTGTTGTGTTAAACTTAGTACCACGTAGAGAAACAGTTTTTAGTGAAATCGGTGTTAAAACATTACCTATATTCTTATGGCACCCAATAATAATTTGGTTGCTTATGAGAATTAACTTTTTCGAACAAATACGCGACTTCAAAAATGTGGTTGCATTCATTATATTATTTATATTATCATTATTAATTACACTCTTCCTTAAAGATCGAAGAGTTTAGGAGGAACAATGAAAACTATTGTTTGTTTAGGAGATAGCATCACATATGGATACGATAATAACTCAAAAATGAAAAACTTCACACAAGTAGATACACCCTATCCAAAAGCCTTAAATCAACTTCTAGGGCCAAATTATAAGGTTATAAATAGTGGTAACACTGGTTGGCAAGCAAGACAAGTTGTAAACCACTTAGAAAGCTTAGTCTTTAAATATAAACCAGATATTGTAATCTTGATGCTTGGGATCAATGATGCTCGCGGATCACGAATGGGACTACCTGTTAGCCAAAATAGGTATTACAATAACATGAAAGAGATAATCACAAGGCTTGAGGATGCAGATATCAAAGTATATCTATTAACTCCAACACCAGTCTTCAATCTACGTGTTAAGTCATTTAATCGTGTTGCTGAAACGATTGCCCATGACATGAACTTAGAATACATTAACATGCACAAAGCAATACATCACCAACTGAAGGAAGATAATTTAAAACTAAAAGATGTTTTAAAGGATCGCGTTCATCTTTCACAAGATTATTACATTAAACTAGCAGAAATAGTTTATAAAAACTTATATCTTTAACAGGCCGAACTAATTTAGTTCGCCCTTTTTTATGACATAAAAAAAACTACTCTAAAAGAGTAGTCTTTAAACAATGTCTATTAATTAGATTAATGAAGCAAAGTGTTTTGCAGTTCTTACTAATTGGTTAGTGTAAGACATTTCGTTGTCATACCAAGAAACAACTTTAACTAATTGCTCACCGTTTACTTCGATGATTTTAGTTTGAGTTGCATCAAAGATAGAACCGAAAGTAGTTCCGATGATGTCAGTTGAAACGATTAAATCTTCGTTGTATCCGAATGATTCGTTAGCAGCAGCTTTCATAGCAGCGTTGATTTCTTCTACAGTAGTGTTTTTTTCTAAAACTAAAGTTAATTCAGTTAAAGATCCTGTAATAGTTGGAACACGTTGAGCAGCTCCATCTAATTTTCCGTTTAATTCTGGTAAAACTAAACCGATTGCTTTTGCAGCACCAGTTGTGTTAGGTACGATGTTTGCAGCAGCAGCACGTCCACGACGTAAGTCAGCGTGAGGTGCATCTAAAGTTTTTTGGTCACCAGTGTAAGCGTGAATTGTAGTCATGATACCGTGTTTGATACCAAAGTTTTTGTTCATTGCGTCAGCCATAGGAGCTAAACAGTTAGTAGTACATGAAGCACCAGAAATAATAGTTTCTTCACCAGTTAAGATGTCGTGGTTAGTGTTGTAAACAACAGTAGGCACGTCTCCACCTGGAGCAGAAATTAATACTTTTTTAGCACCAGCATCGATGTGAGCTTGTGATTTTTCTTTTGAAGCAAAGAATCCAGTACATTCGATTACTACGTCTACGCCTAATTCTCCCCAAGGTAAATCTTTAGGGTCTCTTTCAGCGTAAATTTTCATTTCTTTACCATCTACGATGATAGTACTTTCAGTTGATGAAATTGCATCAGTCTTGTATGATCCTTGTGCTGAGTCATACTTTAATAAGTGAGCTAATGTTTTAGCGTCAGTTAAGTCGTTGATAGCTACGATATCAAATTCTTCATTTCCGAACATTTGACGGAATGCTAAACGACCGATTCTTCCGAATCCGTTAATTGCGATTTTAGTTGCCATTAATCCTCCAATAAAATTGTTTTTTTTCGACACTATTATTATAACAAAAAATCAACTAAAAATAAAATATTTGTTACACTTTCTTGCACTATCGGAAAATTTTTTCTTAATTTTGGTGTAAAAATCCGAAAACATCGGTTAAATTTTCCTGGAAAAAATAAATTTAAAAATACCCATTGGAAAAAACAGTCACATAAAACTCTAATTAATGGCAAAAAAGTATCAGACCAAAGTCTAATACTTTAAATTATAGTTATTATTTTTTTGTAGGTGCAACAACTGCGAACATACGACGTCCATCCATTTTTGCTTTTTGTTCTACATCGGCAATATCAGATACTGCTTCTACTGCACGATTGATTACATCTCTACCGATTTCATTATGAGTGATCATACGTCCACGGAAACGAAGAGCAAACTGTACTTTGTCTCCTTTTTCTAAGAACTTACGAGCTTGCTTCATTTTAACTTCAAAGTCACCTTTATCGATTGTTGGTGATAAACGTACTTCTTTTGTTGTTGTTTTCTTTGCATTTGCTTGTTGTTCTTTTTTACGCTTTTGTTGTTCAAACTTATGCTTACCGTAGTCAATAATCTTTGCTACTGGTGGATTTGAGTTTGGTGAAATTAATACTAAATCTAAGTCGTTATCTTCAGCACGTTGTAATGCATCACGTGTTGAAACTACTCCTCTATTTTCCCCCGTCTCGTCAATTAGTCTAACTTCTTTAGCTCTAATTTTATCATTCATGATATCTTGATTTTTTCTACCTTTATTGTTGTTGTTTCTCATTTTCCTACCTTTCGTTTATACATTAATTATAGCACATTTATTTTACTAATAAAAAATAGATAAGTGGCCATACTAATCCTAAAATTAGTCCTGCTAACACTTCACTACCTGTATGACCAATTAATGTCTTTAATTTATCTTGTCTTACAGCTCTGTCATTCTTGGGATTAATTGATTGACCTAATTCATCAACCATTAAAACTAGTTCATTTATTACTACAGCTTGCTTACCACTTTCACCACGTACTTTTACTGCATCATGTAACGTGATCATCGCAAATACAACTGCTACTGCAAATACAGCAGAATTAGTACCTGATGATATACCTACAGCTGTAGCAAGTGATACTACAAATGATGTATGCGACGATGGCATTGATCCCGTTGATAAAATAATCGGCGGATATACTTTACCATGTTTTAAATAGTAGATTGGAAACTTGATCAGTTGTGCAAGTACCATCCCCATTATTGCGACAAATAAAATCTCGTTCATTTAGATTATTCCTTTCCTAAAAATACTTTAAAGTATGTAAAAAGTGAATAGTATCCTAAAATTAAAACGATAATGAATGCAATTTGGTATCCAGGAATAGTTAATAGTAACATATCGAATGCGATGAATTGCATTGTCGTTTTAAATTTTCCCCAGAAGCTTGCTGGGATACTATTGTTAGAATGTTCACTTCTATTTTTGATAAAACGAATTACCATTGAAAGTATTTCTCTTAAAATTACTAAAAATACGATTACAATTCCTAGTTTACCAGTAAATAATGCCCAAAGCATTAAATACGCTACAAGTAATTTATCTCCTAATAAGTCAAGTAAAGCTCCCATCTCAGATGTCGCATCGTATTTTCTTGCCAAATATCCATCAAAGAAGTCCGTGATGAATAATAAGTTAACAATAACAAAGAAAGCTAAAACTGAAATTTTGGGTTCAATAATAACTAACACTGGAATCATTGCTACACGCAATATTGATAAGATATTAACAAATACTTTAATATTTTTATTTTGGCTCATAATAATCTCCTAGTTCTAAGTGGATGATACCTGGCTTACCATCAGCCTTATCATCAATTATTTGCTTGATTTGGTTATAGTATGGAAGTTTATTTTTCATTTGCCCCATATCTATATATACAGTATGATCTCCATCCATACCTAATTTTAATAAATCAGGATCCTCTTCGGTTCCAACATACTCTATTGTATCGATTTGCATAATTACATCATAATCTAAAGTTTGCATATTTTTAAGTAACTTAGCTAAGTTCTTTTGGTTAAAACCACTTATTACTGGTGCATATAAATTTAAATTAGATTCCTTAATAACCTCATCGTCTTCATAAAAGAAGACATTATTTTCTACATCTTTTGCAAGTGGTTTATATTCAGTTATATCAACAACCACTTGCATTTCTTTCATATTATATTTAAGTTTTACACTTTTAATAAAAGGACTACCAGTCTCAAGTTCACGTTTGTAACGTAGATATTGATATGGGCTAAAATAATCACCTAATGGATGGTCGATTTGAATATCATCCATTGTTAAGTAATCAAGTTCTCCTACTTTAAAGTTTTGATTCGAATAAATAGGGGCAAAGATTAGTAATAATGCAAGTGTTACAATTAATGTAATTTGGAATACACGCATATTCTTACGAGCAATAATCGCTTGTGCCTTAATACGTGTTTGACGGACTTGCTCATCTTTAAACATTTGCTCACGTTTTTGTTTAATTGATTCTGTTTCTTTTTGAGTCTTATAATCTGTTTCTGATTTTACTTTTGGTAACTGTTCAATGTCAACAGTTTGAACTGGTTTTTGTGGTTCTGGCTTGGGCACCGCTGAAGGCTTACGCTTTGGTGCAACTTTCTGCTCGCTTTTTTTAATTTCCATTACTCAACAATTCTAACTTCAGTTTCTAACTCAAAGCCAGTTTCTGCTTTAACTCGAGACTTTGCAAGTTCAATTAAATCAATGTAATCTTGAGTTGTTGCTAAATCAAAATTAACAATGAAGTTTGCATGCTTTTCAGAAATTTGCGCTCCACCAATTTTATAACCTTTAAGTCCAACTAATTCAACAAGGCGTCCAGCATGTTCACCCTTTGGATTTCTAAACGTAGAACCGAAAGAAGGCATATTTAATGGTTGCATTTCTTTACGGTATTCTAAGTTACCACTCATACGTTTAAACACTTCAGCAATCTCACATTGCTCAAGTTCCATTTCAATTTCAACAATTATGTCATCATTTTCCTGGAAGATAGAGTGACGATAGCTAAATTGACACTCTTCATTAGTATAGTGCTTAATATTTCCACTGCTTGTAACTGTAGTCACACGAGTAATAACACGGCTTAAATCACCTGTATGAGCTCCAGCATTCATGAATGTAGATCCACCCATTGCTCCTGGAATTCCACCGGCAAACTCAAGACCAGATAATCCAAGTTTACTAACTTTACGTGATAAAGCTTGAAGTGAAAAACCACTTCCAACAACAACATTAGTTCCAACAATCTCAACGTCATCTAAAATATTACTTAATTTAATAACAACCATTTCTCCAGGATTATCACTAAATAATAAGTTTGATCCACGTCCGATTACATAGTACTTAATCTCATTATCTTTAATAAACTTATATGTTTTGGCTAGGGCCTCAACCGAGTGTGGTACATAAACCATTTTCACTCGTCCACCAGTCTTAACATATGTGTGGTGAACCATTGACTCATTTTCTAAAAGTACACCTAAATCATTTTGTTCTACAAATTGTTTAAAATCATTTAACATATTTATCCTATTTACAAATTTTTAAGATTTGTTCCATTGCATTTACCGGTTTATTTTTCTGTACATTGGCAATGTAACTATCTTTGTTTTCTATTATATCATTTATAACATTACTAATAACTTCTAAATCTAAGTTCTCCTCACGAATTAGTTTAATCATACACTCACGACTAAACTCCTTAGCATTTACCACTTGGTGATTAGCAACAACATTTGGTGATGGAACTGCTACTACAAGCTTTTCCATTGCGATTAACTCAAGTAACGTAGTTGCTCCAGCACGAGATACAACTACATCTGCAGTTGCAAAGTATTCAAATGGTTGATCTAAATAACTTATTATTTTTAAGTTTTCAATGTTTAAACCTTTATACTCATCAGCATAACGATTACCACATACTAGATAGAAATCTTTATCTGGAGTTACTTTTGCAAGTTCAATAATTGTTTCATTTAAAACTTCTGCTCCAAGGCTTCCACCAACTACTAAAATATTTGTTCTCGTCTGATTCATTCCAGTTACATCATAAAATTTCTTACCAATGTACTCGCTAGCAATATCAATTCTTGGATTTGATGTCATTACTAATTTACGCTCATCAAAGTATTTCTTAGATGACTGATATGTTGCCATAACTGTATCTACACGTTTTCCTAATTGGCGGTTAGTAACACCAGGAAAACTATTTTGTTCATGAATTACCGTTTTAGCTCCAACTAACTTTCCAAAGAAAACTAATGGGAATGAAATATATCCACCAACACCAATAACTGTATCAGGTCTAAACTTTAATAACAACATAATACTTTTAATACTCACTAGCACTAATTTAAATAAAGTAACAAGGTTACGAATAATTGCACTTAATGCAAATGAGCGGCTAAAACCACGTAAGTCCCAGTACTTCACTTCAAAGTCAATGTCTTGACCACTAATAATTTCATAGTCAATTCCGTTTTTTGAAGCAACGTAAATTACTTCACCTTCTTTTGCAAGTTCTCTTGCAATCATCAGTCCTGGATATAGATGTCCTCCAGTTCCTCCACCTGTAACAATGTATTTACTCATTTGTCCCCTTAATTATTTGTTTAAATTGTTTCCCTCGCTCGCCATAATTTGGGTGTTGATCGAAACTTGCGCACGCCGGTGAAAGTAATAGTGTTTCACCAGACGATGTTTTTCCTACTGCAAATAAAACTGCCTGTTCAAAATCATCAAACATTTGAACATTTGGGATAAATGAGAATTTATCCTTTGCTGCACCATATGCAATAATATTTTTTAAATTACTGTCTTGGTAGTTTAAAAGAGTATAGTCCTCAACTTTAATGCTACCTCCAACAATTAAGGTTGTTGGTCCATTTAAATTACTAATAGCAACATTAGTTGCATTAACATTGGTTGCTTTAGAGTCATTAATCACTCTAAAGCCTAAGTCATTTTCAACTAATTCTAAGCGGTGTTCAAGTCCAGCAAAATTATTAAGACTATTAATAATAAACTCACTAGCGATTCCTGCTTTAAGTAATAGATTGAAAATTAATCTATAGTTTTGCTTGGGCATAGATACTGTTGTAACTTCAGCTAATAAACTTTCATCAGCACCACCGATTGCAAACGATGGCCACTTAACTTCGTTATGTTCAGCAACCATTGTCTCATCTAAAACTAAACAATCATTACTTGTCATATTTTTAAATAAATTACATTTACTATTTAAGTAGTCTGCAAAATCTCCATGATAATCAATATGATCTGGTGATACATTTAAAAATAATCCAAAGTTAGGGTGGAATTTATTAACTTGCTTAAGTTGATAAGAAGAAAGTTCCATTACTAGATAATCAACATTTAATGTTTGATTTAATATTAATAATGGACTTTGCCCGATGTTTCCACAAGTGTATGATTTGAATCCTGCACTTGCTAGCACATCACTAATGAACTGTGTTGTTGTTGTTTTACCATTTGTACCTGTAATTGCAATAATCTTAGTATCAAGCATATTATCAACAATAACTTCATATGCAAGTTCTATATCATTTGTTATAACACAATCTCTCCCTTGTAAGAAAGGATGAGAATAAGGTACACCAGGACTCTTAATAATGATATCAAATTTAATATCTGCAACCTGCTCAACTGTTTTAGTATCAAAATCATCGACAGGATTATCATTAATAATTGTAATATCATATTCTACATCTAAACACTTATAGACTTCACGTCCAGTAACACCGAAGCCTAGTAATGCTATTTTTTTATTATTCAAACTTTTAATTTTCATATTATAAGAAATAAACTAGAAGACCAATTATTGAAGTAATTATCTGAACTGTACATAAAATGAAAACAATTCTCTTCTCGCTATACCCTTCTTTTTCTAAGTGGTGGTGGAATGGAGCCATCTTAAATAGTCTACGTCCTTCACCATATTTTTTTCTTGTGTATTTAAAGTATGTAACTTGCATAATAACACTTAATGTTTCTAATAAGAATACAAATCCAAAGAAGAAAATCATCAGCTCTACGTGTAATAAAATTGTTGTGATAACAAGTAATCCACCTAAAGCCAAACTTCCAGTATCACCCATAAACATACGTGCTGGATTTGAATTGAATTTTAAGAATCCAAATAAACTGAAGATAACAATGATTGCAAATACTACAATTTGAACTTGTGCTTGATTATATGCAATAACAGCAACTGCTAAGAAACTAACAATATACGTTGATGCAAGTAATCCATCTAAACCATCAGTTAAATTTGTTGCGTTTGATACTCCCATAAATAAGAAGATAACAATTGCACTATAAACTAATAACCCAATAGTTGATGTAACTTCAATGTCAATATCTAAAATATTAATTGATAATTGCATATCAAAGTGTACTAATACTAAGTAAATAACAGTAACAACTGCAACAGCGAATTGAGCTATAAGTTTTTGCTTAGGACTTAAACCTTCACCATTGTCTTTTTTTGTTACTTTTAAAATATCATCACGATATCCAATATATGCATACGCGATTAAAACAATAAGTAAGATTAATAACATATTACTTTCATTTCCAGTTACTGTTAAACCTATAAGAGCAACTATTGATGACACAATAATTGCGAAAATGAAACTAATTCCTCCCATTGTTGGTGTCCCTTGCTTTTGGGCATGATCAGGACCAATATCAAGAAGAGGTTGAACAAAGTTCTTCTTCTCGATCCATTGTAAGTATTTCTTACCAAACAAAATTTCTAAAAAGTACGCAATAATTGCGATAACTAGGTAATACATAATTTACTCCATTTTAATTTTATATTTATTCTTGCTTTCATTAACTACTTCGCTAACACGTGTTCCTGTATTCTCAAATTGACACGTAACACTAAGTTGATTACAAACTGCAACAGTTTCATTATATGTATATCCAGTAACATCCGGGAAAGTTAGTCCATCTGTACCAAATAATATAACCCTTTGTTCGCTAGATACTTTTTGTCCTGCTTTTGGATATTGAGCAGTTACTTCTCCAGTTCCGATTTTAATAAGATGTGATCCTTCTGCTGTTGCAATATCTGTTCCGATAAAGTTTCTAGTTTCCGATAAGTCAACTTCTTCCTCTAAATCAACTGCGCGGTTTTCACTGTTTAAATAACTTAATGAATTGTCCACCACTTCTTTAACATATTGTGGGAACGCTTTATATGAAATGTTATATTTATTTGCTTCTGGTTTAATAACCGCAGTATAAACAAGAATTTGTGGGTCATCTGCTGGCGCTACTGCCATTGTTGAGTATAAGTATAAATCTTTTAAATACTGTCCATTGTCCCCGGCAATTTGCGCAGTACCCGTTTTCATACCAATGTCATAATCACTACCTAGGTAGTTCGAACCAGTACCTTGGTTAATACCGTCATCATACGTTACTACTCCACGTAATAAGTTACGAATGTGTTCACTCGTTTCTGGGCTTACTACATTTTCGATTACTTCTAAATCTTCATCTGTATAAATTGTTTCACCAGTGTCACTATCCTTAACTTCTTGAACAATGTGTGGCGTAACCATAGTTCCATCATTAACTAAAGCACTATACATTCTTAATAATTGTAATACATTAACTGTGATCCCTTGTCCGAATGAAGAAGTTGCATATTCTACATCATACTTTGGATTAAAGACACAACTTGGCGTCTCAAAGAACTGAGTTGAAACCGGTGTACCAATTAATAGTTTATTAGTAACAAAGTCAATCCAGAAATCCTTAGGAATTTGATCCATAATATATGTCATTACTGTATTTGAAGAAAAGTAGAACCCTTGATTCCATGTAATATTACCCCAACCAGCTGCATCATTCCAGTCTTTAATTTTTGAACCACCCCAAGTACTTGCAGAACGTTCACCTGTCGGTTCTGTAATAGTATCATTCCAAACTCCTGCTTCATCTGCAGCTGCTACTGTTGCAGCTTTAAATGTAGAACCTGGTTCGAAACAATAATCTGTAAAGTAGTTAGTATAGTTATCTATCTTACGTACATTTGGATCAAACGACGGTAAACTTTGAGCTGCTAGGATATCCCCAGTTTTCGCATCCATTACAATTGTAAATAGACCTTCATAATCAATATCCTTAACATCGTCAGCACTCAACGCTTTCTCCATAGAATTTTCTAAGTACGTTTGAATTACACTATCAATTGTTAAGTATACATCTGTACCATCAATTTTTGGAATTGCTGATTGTTGCTCTGTTGTTAACTCAATACCATATGTATCAAATTGTCCTACTTCAAGACCATCTTGTCCTTTTAAGTGACCATCAAGCGCCTTCTCAACACCTAAGGCCCCATTAATAGTTCCTTCTTCATCTGTTGTTGTATAACCAACAACATACGATGCGAAATCACCATATGGATAGAAACGTAACTCTTGTGCATCAAACTGTAACCACGGATAATCTAATTTTTCTAACGCTTTCTTTTGTGATAAGGTTATATTTTTTCCGGCTGTTCCGAATGTAACTTCGTACTTTCCACCATCTACTCCATAGTTTAAACGCTCTAATATATAATCACGGCCACTAGCGTCTAAGTCAAGGGCCTTTGCCATTGCATTAGCTGCTTCTTCGGTATCCTCTATAGAACAATTTTCAAACTGTCCACCAGTATTACACTCATATTCAGAGTCAGTAATTGCTCGAAGAGTATATACTTCTAGATTGATCGCAAGTGCCTCTCCATTTGTATCATAAATGGTTCCACGCTTTGATTCAACATTAGTTGTTTCAGTATAGCTATCCTGTGCATATTTAATTAAGTCATTACCATTTTTAGTATGTGTAACTTCTAATCTAAGCACAAATAATAAACCAAGCGTAAATAAAACCCCAAACATGATAGTTACATATTTTAAGTTTCGACGCCCTTGTTTCTTAAGTGTCTTTAAGTACTTAGCCTCATCATAGATATGCGGTTCATTGCTTTTAGATTTCGGCATAACAACTTTAATTCTCGGTTTACGCTTATTCTTTTTTGCATGTGAATTTCTAACTTCAATATTATCTAATTTACGAGCAGGCTTTTTAACTGGCTTAACTCGTTTAGAACTTGTGTCAGATTTTCTAGTTGCACTTTTCGCTGCTGCAACTTTAGCTGTCTTACTAATTGTCTTCTTTGCCTTTGTTGACTGACTTGAAGTTTTCTTACTAGTTGGTTTCTTTGCCTGACTACTCTTTGACTGGCTTGATGTTTTCTTACTAGTTGATTTCTTTGCCTGACTACTCTTTGACTGGCTTGATGTTTTCTTACTAGTTGGTTTTTTAGCCTGACTACTCTTTGACTGGCTTGATGTTTTCTTACTAGTTGGTTTCTTTGCCTGACTACTCTTTGACTGGCTTGATGTTTTCTTACTAGTTGGTTTCTTTGCCTGACTACTCTTTGACTGGCTTGATGTTTTCTTACTAGTTGATTTCTTTGCCTGACTACTCTTTGACTGGCTTGATGTTTTTTTAGCCTGACTCGAAGAAGGTTGAGTTTTAGTAGACGGTTTCGTCGAACTTGTTTTACGTTTTGCAACTACTTGTTCACTAGTTTGTTTTTTATTACTGTCTGCCATTAACTCTCCTCCTCAATATAGAAAATATTGTCATATAATTGTAAGTCTGGATATTTTTCCATCAGCTCTGTACGAGATAGATTGGTAGTTAACTGAATTTGCAGTTCGTCGTTATTTGTCGATAACTCTGTTAGTTGCTCTTGTAATTGATAATTTTCATAACTAATACTATATGTTGACGTTTTAGCCAAAACATAAATTAACCCACTTATAACAAAAACACTTAAGGCTGCAATCTTAACTAATCTCATCTCTCTCCTTTTCAAAGATACGTAGCTTAGCACTTAAACTACGTGTATTAACATCTAACTCTTCTTTTGAAGGTAATATTGGTTTTCGAGTTACACTCTTACCAAGTGGTAAATACTCATCAGGAATAACTGGTAAGTTCTTGAATTCACTTCTAACTTCACTTTTAGCTTTGAAGTAGTACTTACAGATTTTGTCTTCTAGTGAGTGGAATGTAATTACACTAATTCGTCCACCAATATTTAAAATTTCAAAACAATCAATTAATGTTTCCTCAAATACATCTAATTCTTTGTTTACTTCAATACGTAATGCTTGGAACACACGTTTTGATGGGTGTGACTTTGCATTATAGAAAAACTTTTTAGGAATTGTTTCAAGAATCATTTCATTTAACTCTAAAGTATCAGTAAATGGTTTATCTTCTCTACGTTTAACAATTTCCTTCGCATACAAGCGTGAAAACTTCTCCTCACCATACTTGTCAAATACATGTGCTAAATCGCGTTCTGAATATGTATTCACAATATCAGCTGCTGTAACACTAATTGAATTATCCATACGCATATCTAATGGTCCTGACTTAGTATAGCTAAACCCTCTTTCAGCTACATCAAGTTGCATACTAGATACACCTAAATCAAATAACACCCCGTCAATCTTGTCAACACCGCGTTTTGCAAGTTCACTTTTCATGTGACGGAAATTACTTTTAATAATTGTTACATTACTATCATCACCAAATACTTGCTCAGCATTATCGATCGCAATTTGGTCTTGATCAAAACAGTATAAATGACCTGTTGTTAATTTTGATCTAATCAATCCGCTATGCCCAGCTCCACCAAGTGTCGCATCAACATAAATTCCATTTGGCTTAATATCTAAACCATCAACACTTTCCTCAAGCATTACTGTATAGTGTGAAAACATATTTCTCCTTATTTCATCATTTCTAGAATTGTTCCTAAGATTACTAATACGACGTATAGTCTAAACCCAATCCATGACATAAAGTATGAAAAGTTCATCCAGAATCTTTTCGGTGTTCTTTTCTTCTTTGTTTTTTCTTTTGCAAAATAAAATGCTGCTAATCCATAAATTACCATAACTGCTAATGCAAGAATGATATTTACTAAATAGTTCATTATAACAAAATTGCAAATCATTAATATCGGCCCACAATATACGTGCGCAAGCTTACGATTTTTACTTGTAATCATAAAGATTAAATATGGTAAAAATGGGAATAAAATAAGTATTTTTGTTATTCCAATCATAAGTAACCCCCCTTATAAAAATACAAAATAAGGTGCCATCAAGGCACCTTAATTTTGTATTACATTTCAACTACTTGTTTACCTTTGTATTTTCCACATTTTGTACATGCAGTGTGAGATTTTACAATTTCACCACAACTTGGACATTTAGTTACTCCAGTTAAGTTTAATTTGAAGTGTGTTCTTCTTTTTCTCTTACGAGTTTTACCTGTTCTACGAAATGGTACAGCCATAATCAGTTCCTCCTAGTTATTTATTAAATATATCGGCAAAAGGCTTGTTTTCATACTGCGCTTCTGATTCTTTTTTAATAGAACCAGTTGCATCTTCAGAATAATTAAGTGGTAAGCTAACACATGTTAGCGCAAATAATATTTCATCCAACACAATTTCTTCACCTTCGAAATATTCTAATTCGAATTCTTCCGCCTTTTGGAAATCTGAGCTAAAGATGATGTCATCGTGAAAATCAAATGTTAAGTTTAGTGGTTTTAAATTACGTGCATCTAAGTATCTTACATGCGCCGTATAATCCACTGAAACATGATATTCGCCATTATCCATGTCCATTGCAGTCGCTGTTGCTTCTACAGTATCAACACTTTCAATTAGTGCATCAAATGTTTCTTTTCCTTTAAATGTTAAAACTTCACTTACAGTTAAGTTTCCATCTTCTTTTAATTGTTCAATATCGATTCTCATATTCACCTCATATCTACCATTATGTATTATACTATTTTTTCTTGAAAATTGCAACCGAGTTTTCTTGACATATAAATTTACATATAATCAAAGGTTATTGACTTAATAAATATTAATAAACCGGTTTAAAAAACGTGCCAAAAGAAGTAGGCTTGCGCCTGCTCTTTAAAATTATTTTAAAATAATAAACATATCATTCTTTTTCCCAAACATGTTCTTGTATAAGAATGCCTGGAATCCACCCATTGTGCTTAAGTATGTTTGCTTTGTACTAGCAAATAGATCACTATCTTTTGCAATTAACTCAGCAGTATATGTTTTATCGTCTAAATCAATTGATACTTGATTATCTTTATTGATTTGCTCAATCTTATTACTATTTGATTTTGTTGCCATGTAATAAGTTCCTTCAACTAGTGAGTAGCTCATTTTACGCTCTCCACCGTTTGTTGTTAATATTAATGTTCCTTTAGCCATATTATCGCCTCCATGTATTATTATACTTTATGAGAATAACAATATATTATTTTTCTTCTAGTTTTACTGGTACCCAAATCTCACTTTTGAAGTTAGGGTCACTCATATCCGCTGTTGCGTGACATGTAATTTCTACTCCGCCTGTTGGTACATAGTTCGTACTTGGGAACCATTGCCCGTAGATTTTAGCCCATGTTTCTTGTAAAGTCTTAGGGAATGGACCACAACTTGTAAATACTGCATACGTGCTCGCTTCTATTGGCGTAACATCATATTTCTCACTACTGTTTGTAGACGCTATTCCAATAATGTGATCTAATTTCCCGACTCCATCTAAATGACGATCAACAAAGTTCATTGATGCACTTAGCATTCCAATTGGCTCTACATTTGATAGCCCTTTAAGCTCGGCAATAACTTCTGGTGTATAAGCTTTATACATTGAAGTTATTTCTTCATTTGCTCCATTGTGTGTTATCGTTACACGTTTTTTGAATCCGATTAAGTTAAAGGCGTCTTTCTCTACAATACGATATTCCATTTCTCTTCCTCCAGTTATATTTATCTCAAAGCTAAGTTTTGGAAAGGTCTTAGTTATTGCTGTTTCCAATCTTGCTTCACTTGGAAGGATTCCATGCATCTTTTTAAATGCACGGCTAAATGCATCAGCCGATGAATAATTATATTTAACAGCAACATCTTGAATCGATAAGTTTGCTTTTAAATCACTTACCGCTAGAGTCAACTTACGTTTACGTACATATTCAGATAGTTGCATTCCTGCTAAATAGGAAAACATTTTTGAAAAGTGAAATTCTGAACATAAAGCTATTCTTGATACTTCTTTCATATCTATTTCATTTATTAAATTGTTTTCTATATATTCCATCGCTTGGTTTAATCTCATTAAGTTATTCATTTATCCTCCGAAAATAATTATAGCTGGTATTTCATTATTCCATCCGACTTCCCTTGTCTAATAATGTCGGTTAGGATTATCTATTGTTTAACTAGTAATTATATAAGTTAAAAAAATGACAACCTCTAGTAAGTTGTCATTCTGTTAAATATATTCATTTAAATCTTCTTCATTAAATCCGACTTTTACACTTTCCGTAACATCATCAACTAAGATTGGCCTCTTTAGAATTGATGGGTTTTCAATGATAAACGTAATTAACTCAGATGTTTTCATATCAACGATTGCATCTTTATAACGAGTGTAGATTTTACTACGCTCAGATACGATATCTTCGAATCCTGTCGATGTAAATTTCAGCATATTTCTTACTTCTTCTTGAGTTAAATCTCTCGAGAAAAAGTTATACTCTTCGTGCGCAATGCCATGCTTATGTAGCCATGCCATCGCTTTTTTGCACGAGGCGCAGTTGTAACTTGTATATATTGTTAGCATATCTCTCCTTAATAATAAATTATTAAAACATTGCACTTATATGTTATCATATATTTTGACAAAAAATTATCAATTTTAAGGAGTATAATGGTAACTTTCTCTGGAGTACAACCAAGTGGAATCGTAACTCTTGGTAACTATTTAGGTGCATTAAAGCACTTCAAAGCACACGGGGCAAAAGAAGATAACTTATATTGTATAGTTGATCTTCACGCATTAACAAGCACTACAGATAGCAAGGCTTTAAAAGCCCAATCTAAAACATTAGCAGCAATTTATATGGCATTAGGAATTCATGAACATTCAACAATTTTCATTCAATCACATGTTCCAATGCACAGTGAACTTGCTTGGATTTTACAATGTACAGCACGTATGGGAGAACTTGAGCGAATGACGCAATTCAAAGATAAGTCTGCAAAGAAAATAAATGTAAATACTGGATTATTTACTTACCCAACATTAATGGCCGCAGATATTTTATTATACGATACAAATATCGTACCAGTTGGAATCGATCAAAAGCAACACATTGAATTGACACGTGATTTAGCTGAAAGATTCAATAATACATACCGTGAAATTTTCACAATTCCAGAACCACAAATTGCAAAGCATGGAGCAAAGATTTATTCTTTAACTGAGCCTACTAAGAAGATGTCAAAATCAGATGAAAATGTTAAATCATTTATCTCAATCTTAGATGATGAAGCTACTATTCGTCGTAAAATTAAATCAGCTACTACTGATAGTGTTGGTGAAATTAACTTTGATGAAGAAAATCAACCTGGTGTAAGTAACTTACTTACTATTTACAGTCTTTGTAAAGAGATTTCTATTGATCAAACTTTAGAGCACTTCAACGGACAAAACTACGGATTCTTAAAATCTGAAGTTGCGCAAGCAATCGTTGATGAATTAACTCCAATTCAAGATCGCTACAACCAAATTATGAGTGATAAAGACTTATTAAACAGCACTTTAAAAGCTGGTAGTGAAGTTGCAGGTAAGAAAGCATGGAGAAAGATGCAAAAAGTTAAAAAAGCGGTAGGTTTCTACAATGAGTAATGGATTATTTTATATACTACTTGGAATTATTCAAGGGTTCACTGAGCCACTTCCAATTTCTTCAAGTGGGCACGTTGCAATCTTCTCTCAATTATTTGGGATGAGTGCAGATGGAATTGCATTCGAAGCTTTCATTAACTTCGGATCAACAATTGCAATTATCATTTACTTCTGGAGTGATATTGAACGTTTATTCTTTGGTGGTGTTGACTATCTGAAAAGTGGATTAAAAGAAAACACTGAGGAATCAAACTACTTATGGAAAATCTTCTGGGCAACTATTCCAATGGTAATTGTTACTGTTATTATGATGTTATTAGATATCAATTTAGGTGATGATATTCGTACAATCGGATTTGCCTTATTTGTAACTTCAATGTCACTATTCTTTGTTTCTAATAAAGAAGGTGATACTTCAATAAAATCAATGACTTTCAAAGTTGCTATTTTAATTGGGGTAGGACAAGCAATTGCACTAATGCCTGGTATTTCACGTAGTGGGATGACAATGGTCTTCGCTTTAGCTTTAGGGTTAAATCGTAAAGATGCATTTGACTTTTCATTCATGATGTTTATCCCTGCTTCAATCGGTGGATTATTATACTCTCTTCTTGAGATTTTCACTGGTGGGGACTTTTCAATTTTCTATATTGTTTCTGCATTCTTCGCATTTATCTTTACTGTATTTGGTCTTAAAATAACAAGAAAATTTGTTATGGCAAGCAAATTACATTACTTTGCGATTTACTGTTTAGTCGTATCACTTGCAATTATTTTTATAACTGCTTAAAAAATTGTAAAAATAATTTTACCGATAGTGGCAACTGTGTTATACTTTGATTAAGTATAGGTGAGTTAAGCGAAATATAAGATATTGAGACATGCTAAGTTATACTTATAAATTAATTGAAAGGGGCATTATCATGACAGGAACAGTAAAATGGTTTAACAATGAAAAAGGATTTGGATTCATTACAACTGAAGATGGGAACGATGTATTCGTACATTACTCAAACATCGAAGGTGATTCATTCAAAACTTTAGAAGAAAACGAAACTGTAACTTTTGAAGTTGAAGAAACTGATAGAGGATTACAAGCTAAAAACGTTGCTAGAGCGTAATTATAATTAAAGAAATACACAAATTCAATTATTTATAAGATAAAAAGACAGGGTATACTTGTCTTTTTTTTATGGTATAATTATATACGAAAGGATCACATGACATTTTTAACAGGACTATTTATGGCAATTGCTGATTCCGTTCCAGGAGTTTCTGGAGGAACAATTGCATATATTATGAAACGTTACGAAGACTTATTCAAACACGTGAATTCTATTCTTAGCCTTGACTTTAATAAAGAAGCTATTACCTTCCTTATTAAACTAGGGTTAGGTTGGATCATTGGTTTCGTATCTTCTATATTCGTTATTACAAGTATCTTTGAATCACATATCTATCAAATTAGTAGTTTATTCTTAGGATTCATTATTATCTCAATTATTATTGTATCTAAACAGGAAAAAGAACACTTAAACTTTAAGCAATTAAACAATACATTACTAACAGTTGTTGGATTTATTGTTGTTGTAGTTTTAGTATTCTTCCAAAATAATGGAGCAATTTCATTATCTGCTGACTCGCTTAACTTTGGATCTTATATCTACTTATTTATTGTTGGTAGTATTGCAATTAGTGCAATGTTACTTCCAGGAATCTCAGGGTCAGCTGTGCTAATGATCTTTGGAGCATACTTCTTAATTATTGAAAGTATCCACAGCTTTTTAACACTAGACTTTTCAGTATTACCAATCTTAGTTGTTTTTGGTTTAGGAATTTTATTTGGAGCTGTTGGAGCTGTAAAAACAATTTCTCACTTATTTGAAACTAAGCGTACGCAAATGTTACATATTATTATCGGATTACTACTTGGTTCTATTATTGCAATTATTAATGGACCAACTGCAATCGAAGGACAAAACTTAGCTATCTTATCATTTGATACATTTAGTATTATCTTCTTCTTAGTAGGAATTGGATTAATTGCCCTTTTAGAATTTGGTATTTCAAATGAACATAAAGAATAGAAAAACAAGAGATTTAATCTCTTGTTTTTTATTATCAAATTTTCTCTGTTTATCTCGAATTAAGTATTGGTCTATAAGACATAAAAAAAGATGAACTAATGTTCATCTAATTAATTATGCGATTGAACCCATTTCAACTTTGATTCCAGGCCCCATTGAAGAAGTCACTGTCATGTTTTTAATGTAAGTTCCTTTTGCAGTTGATGGCTTAATTCTAACGATTTCGTTGTAGATTGCAGTTAAGTTTTCTACTAATTGTTCGTTTGTGAATGAAGCTTTACCAACGATAACGTGTAAGTTTCCGAACTTGTCAATACGATAAGTAATTTTACCAGCTTTGATTTCGTTAACAGCTTTTACAACGTCTGGAGTAACAGTTCCAGTTTTAGGGTTAGGCATTAAACCTTTTGGCCCTAAGATTTGACCGATACGTCCGATTTTTGGCATCATTTGAGGAGTAGCTACTACTACATCAAAATCGAACCAGTTTTCGTCTTTAATTTTAGCAACGAATTCATCGCTACCTACGTAATCTGCACCAGCTTCTTCTGCACCTTTTGCAGCGTCACCTTCAGCGAATACTAAAATTTTAGAAGTTTGTCCACTTCCGTGAGGTAATACCATTGCACCTCTTAATTGTTGTTCTGCTTGAGTTGGGTCTAAGTTTAAGTTGAATGCAACTTCTACTGTAGAATCAAATTTAGTGTTAGCAGTATCTTTAATAATGTTAATTGCTTCAGTAATGTTGTAAACTTCATTAGTGTTTACTTTTTCGTTGTTTGCTACAACTCTTTTTGAAATCTTTGCCATTATTCTTCACCTTCCTTACCTAAATCTGTAGTAACACCCATTGAACGAGCAGTACCAGCGATAATGTTCATTGCTGCATCAATATCGTTTGCGTTTAAGTCAGACATTTTCTTTTCAGCGATTTCACGAACTTGATCAACAGTTAAGTTTGCTACTTTCTCCTTGTGTGGTACACCTGAACCTTTTTGAATTCCTGCAGCAGCTTTAATCATAACTGAAGCTGGAGCTTGACTTAATTCGAATGTATATGTTCTATCGTCGTAAATGTTAATAGTCGCTGGAGCGATTTCTCCATTTGGACGATCCTTTGTTTTCTCATTGAATGCTTGACAGAATTCTGCCATGTTTACACCAGTAGGCCCTAATGTAGTACCAACCATTGACGGGTTAGCTTGACCAGATGGTAGTTGTACTTTTACAACTTGCTTAATCTCTTTTGCCATGTTGCCTCCATAAATTTTTATTTTGCAATTGTAGTATGATTTTAAGAGTAAATCTCCTACGAAAGTGCACTTTTGCACTCATATATTATAGCATAATTTAAACCTAAAGGTAAATAATATAAGAAAAAAGCTAGGACTAGCCTAGTTTTAAATTGTATTGCGTAAATAGTGGTATACATCGATTATTTCTTCATCAACTAAGCAATCGCTGTCCTCATCTAATTGTGAGTATGGAACTTCACAACGATAATGAGTATTATCATCTTCATTATACGTGCTTGTTGAAATAACTGGTTCTGTTTGATATGGTGAATCATATAGTGATATAATATCCGCAGATCCTAGTTTATAAGCTGACATATCAATTTCACCTTCTGTATATTTAGTAATTCGATATGTATAGTTTTCTGTTGTTAATACATATTGATCATCCGCATAATCAAACTCGCTCACTAAATGAATCAAGTCACCATACTCAGTTTCTACTATCTCAGTTGTATATTGAGCACTATCTTTGTTTAACTCTGGTTGATACTCATCATAACGATCTTGATTTGTAATTGCATAATCAAAATCACTTGTCACAAATAATACAGCCGCTATTAATGATGCCATAATACACATTAGTAAGATTATTGCTTTATATGCTTTAGGATTGCTATTACGGTCTTTGAAACTCATATATAAAATAGCAAGTGGTACAAATAAAATAAGTAGAATTGCTACTCCTTGCTGGAAGTTCTCAAAATAATATAAGTTCCCTGCTATGTATAGACCAACAAGTATTGTTGTCATACTAATAAATGCCTCTTTATTGCGGACAATTTTCTTACCACGACTATGAGCTATTGTTATTATTACTAATACTAATACTGGAATGAAGAAGAATAGTGATGCTAAGTAAACATAGTATTCCATTCCTAGTAAATCTTGTACTCTAAGTGCTGTGTTTAATAGTAAACCAGTAATAATATTAGCTGTTAATAATAAGATATAAGTAACTGAGGCAAGGAATCTATAGAGACCATATCCATCAGTAAGCTCAGCAATATCTAAATGGTATTGATTTGATTTTACATTAAACCAAATTGCATTTAGTACTGTATACACCGCAACAGTAACAATACAGATAACCATAACGAAAATTATAAAATATCCAAATAATAGTGAATCATATGAGAAACCAAGTTCTTGTACTTGATTTGCTATAAATATTAATATCTGAGTTATCACAACGTATATTAAGAACTGCTTAGTAAATTTTTTAAAATCATTTTTAATTACTTTCATTTTGTCTCCTAACAAATATATTATACCATTCGGCATATTTATAGCACATAGTTAAAGTGCAATAAAAGATCAACCGAAGTTGACCTCTTAATATGCTTGATTAACAAGGAAACCATCCTCATCAATTGTTGAAATATTTGCAGTCTTAACCTTATCGACTGTTAAATCTCCCATTTCATAATCAAGTGAAGCTAAACTAGTTGCAGCATGGTAAGAAATACTACCAGCTACATTTTCTAGTGGGCAATTAAAGAATTTATATGCTGCTTCATTTGGTTCATAATTTGTTCCAAAATAAGATTGAACTGCTTCTACCATTAAATATGCCATCATCTCAGCGTTTGAATCATCTGTAAATAATTCGGCTTTGTCACGATCAATACTACCGTTTCCATCTTGGAAAGAGATTGCTGTTGACACATTATCTTCTTCTCCCCAAATTGCTAAGTTACCAGTAACTTCGGTACCATCAGCAAGAACACCTGTATATTTGAAATTGTGATCATATGACTCTCCGACATATTTTAAACTAACTGGAGCTGACTCCTGATACTGATACGACTGCGTAAAGTCGATATATGTTGTTCGATCTTTAAACACATCTAACATTATATCAATACGACCTAATAAACCGCTACCCGATACAAGATCATCGTATCTAGCCATTGATCCAATCATTCCACTACGTAGAATTGCTGAAGCATCCATGCGTTCATCAACATAGTCTGATACTGGATATTCAGATTGATATTTAGTTTCAGCTACATATTGTTCATACATATCTGATTCTAAGAAATACCTATTATCATAGTGAAATAACTGATAACCGATAACAAGACCAACTAATAACAAAATTAAAACAATAAGTCTTAATATTTTTCGCATGTTCCTCCTATGTCATCTTTTTGAACTGCTTAAGTTCTTTAATGTTAATTAATCCAAATACAACAAGTATCTCGATTGAAATTATCATTAAACTAATAAAATAACTAATATCAAATCCATGTACAAATCTAGCGAATAAAGCTGAGATAATATACACGATTAACATCTTTACAAAAACGATTAACATCTTTAAGTATTCAGTTTTACTAAACCTAAAAATATGGTGATCAAATACTAACATAAATATAATCGAAATTAGTGATGCAATAAATGAAGCCATTATAAATCCGTACACTTCAAAGAAGTTAAATAAAATTGGATTTAAAACAATCTTTACTGCAAAGATAACCGCCGTTGATAAAAGTACTACTCTTCTTTGACCAACAGTAATTTCAAATACACTTAATAACATTCTAATCATGATTGGAACAATTAGTAAAGCTTGTGACATCAAGATTAAGATTCCATCACTAGTTCCGTAGAACCATGTATAGAAATCTACACCGGCAGTCAAGAAGAAGACTGTTGCAAGCAGTGTATATAATAGTACGAAGTCAATAACTGACTTCATCTCTCCTACTTTTTCTTCAATAGTTTCAACTTGTGTCATTTGCTTAATCATGATTGTTACGAATACTGATCCTAAAGTAATTACAACCATAATTAACTTCCATGACCACGTGAAGTAAATACCTGTAATCTTTTCAGCCTCTAAAATACTGTATCCTTTGTTCACTAAACTGTCAGCTAACATCGCTAAGTCAATTTGACTAAATCCACTTATGAAAATACTATTTACAAAGTAAACTGCACCTAGCATAAAGATTGCTTTGAAACTAGCAGGTGACCACTTATATTTGGCACCATCCATAAAGTCAAATAGTTTAACTTTAAGTGAGTAGATTGCTAAGATTAAAGTCGTACTTGCAACTGAAATGGTTACTGACCATGCTGTTACATAACTACTTACTGATACATCATAACCTTTAATCGAAATAAAGTAATAACATCCAACTAATAAAATAATAAGTTTAACTAGTTGCTCAGTAATATAAGTAATTGAAATAATCTTTACATGTGATTTAGTAAGCATTACTGCTCTAATTAATGTATTGATTGCAAAGAATAAGATCGAGACTGCAATAATACGTAAACTGACAACTAAATCAGGTAAGTAACTAATTCCATCAGGTGTTGCTTGCGTCATTAATGTATTAGCAAAGAATACTAATCCACTAGTAATTACAACTGAGGTAATTAAGACATAATATACCCCATCTAAGAAGTGGCGTTTATAGCCATCTTTATCTTCTAATGCTGGACCCAATTTATACATCATTACATTTGTAATTCCCATTACACTAAATGTGATGAAGAATGAGTATGGAGTCATTAGATAACCTTGAATAGTACCAATCCCCTCGTCAATACGAGCTAATGGTGCTAAGTAAATAAACCCAAGGATTTTAGTAAGTAAGTCTCCGACAAATAAGATTGCACTCGACTTTAAAAAGCTATTTTTTTTCATATACCCTCTTTTTCTACACCTTATTTTAACATATAAATTTATTATTTTCGCTCAATAATGACATTAAAAGGATTACCTTTTAAATTAATTAAATCATACATTGAAACAATATAGAAATCTTTATTAATTGTTCGTAAATATTCCATCACAAGTTCAGTCTCCGCAAGGTTAGTTTCTCCTCGGTATAAGGTAATAACGATTGCTCCACCGACCTTTAACATTGGTAATATTTTAGTAACTGACTCGATAGTTGAATCAGCGCGAGTAGTAATGATCTTATCTGCATTCGGCAAATAACCGAGGTTGAATATAGCTAAGCCAACACCCTCGCTAGCGTACAAATCAACATTTGCATGACTATCTAAAACGTACTGAACATTATTTAAATGTGCACAACGCTTCTTAGTATTCTCAATCGCTTGTTCTTGAACGTCAAAAGCTGTAACAATTGAACACGGAAACTTCTCAGCTAAATATAAAGTATCATTTCCATTACCTGCTGTTGCATCGATAATAAAGTCTCCGTTTTTACAAAACATTTCGATCTGACGACGAACATATCTAACATTATTTTCGGTTATCATATAAGTCTCCCTGGTAAACATCAAGCTTAGCCATTAATTTATCAATATCATTTAAAACTATCGTTTTCTTCTTCGACCAAATTGGACCAATGAAAATACTACTTGGAGCATCTCCAGTTAATCTATGAACAACCACTTCAGGTTTAATATAACGAAGTTGCTCCACAACTAAATCAATATAGTCATCTTTTTGCATAAGCTCTAAGAATCCATTGTTTAATTGGTTAACCATTACTGTATCATGCATTACATGAAGTAAATGAATCTTAACTCCCTGAATATCTAATCCTGCTACATACTTAGCGGTATCTAACATCATTTCACGATCTTCTTTGGGAAGACCATTAATAATGTGCACAACTACGTCAACACCAACAGCGCGCAGTGCATTTACACTCTCTTCAAATTCTGCTGTAGTATGTCCTCGGTTAATAATTTTAGATGTAGAATCGTGCATCGTTTGTAATCCAAGTTCTACTAAAATATATTTGCGCTTAGCAAGTTCTCCTAAATATTCAATAACTTCAGGCTCTAAACAATCAGGTCTAGTTCCAATTGATATTCCATGACACTCATCCATGTTAGCAAACACTTCATACTTCTCTTGTAATACCTCAAGTGGAGCATATGTATTTGTAAAGGCTTGGAAGTATGCGATAAATTTAGCATCAGGCCATTTACGCTTCATCATTTCCATTCCCTTATCCCATTGCTCAACTAACGCATCACTACGTAATCCTGCAAAGTCTCCACTACCACTTGTATTACAAAATGTACATCCACCGAATCCTTTTGTCCCATCGATATTTGGACAAGTAAAACCGGCATCAATCGGAATACGACCTACTTTTCCACCAAACTTATCTTTAAAATGAAAGTCTAGTGTATGATAACGTTTGTTTGTATTTGAGTATTTAAAATCGTTCATTATGCTCCTTTAAATATAAAAAAAAGTCACCTTTTGGCGACTTACTATACTAATTGAATTCCAGCTTTTTTTAAGATTTTACCAGATTTTAAAGCTCTAGCTGATAAGTAAACAGTTTGTTCTTTACCATCCATGATAACTCTTTTCTTTTGTAAGTTAGCTTTAACTCTTCTCTTAGTTTGGTTCATAGCGTGTGATCTGTTGTTTCCAGATACAGTTTTACGACCAGTTGCTGCACATACTTTAGGCATATTTCCTCCTATGTTTATAAATATATTTTTTTACACTCATATATCATAGCATATATTTATTTAATAATGTAAAAATTGTTTGTAACTTAGTCTAGATAAAATTTAGTTTTTTAGTTACCTGCTTCTAACTGTTCTTCTAGTTTTGTGTTGACCTCATTCAATGAGGCTGTTTGCTCTTCTATAAGCGCATTCATCCCTTTGATTGCACTCAATAACAGTAAACTACTTGTTATAAATGAGATTGTTACTATTATCAATATCAAGAACAATTTTCGATTTCTTTGGTTGTTATCAAATTTCATATTATCCTAAAAAAGTATTGGCAAGCCAATACTTATATTTTTTACCACCAGTGATTAGAAATCCAGAAGTTGTACGCTCCAGCCCAACTACCGTATCGACTAACAGCATAGCTATTACACCATTTCATTTGTGTTACCGGGTTAGTTGCCCAGTCACTACCGGCTGAAGCCATTTTACTTCCAGGTAATGATTGACAAAGACCATATGCACTTGACATTGGGTTTGCTGCTGTCGAGTTCCAACCGCTTTCTTTAGAGATTATATAATCAACATATTGGTAATCACTACTACTGATTCCAGCTGCTGACATAATTGCATCTTTATTACTACTGCTAGCCGATCCCGAAGATGTTAAAGCTACTTTTCCAATTTCTTCTTCAATGTCTGCTAACTCTTGCTTTAAACTAGTTTCAAGTTCTTCTTGTTTCGCTAGTTTATCATTCAGCTTTTCAAGTTCTTTTTTATTTTGTTTTTTAAGTTTATTCACTTCATCAATATCTTTTTGCATTGACTCAATTTCTTCTATGAATACTTTCATATCACCAGAAACCGATTCGAACATTGTATTAATATTTTCTAATTTAAGAAAATAGTTGTTATCTAATGAATTTTCATCATAGAAGTAAGTTGCTAACATATTAGTGTTATTCATCTTCTGCATCATGATTAATGTTGGATCAAGTTCTTCACGTGATTCCTTTATAGCTTGTTCATTAGTTTTTTTATTTTCTTCAAGTTCTTTGATTTTTGCATCATTTTCATCTATCTTATCATTTATTTCTGCAATGTCATCTTCATATTCCATAATCTTATCAGTAGCATCAGAAATTTGTTCTTTAACTTCCTTCTGCTCTGCTGTTAAAGAAGAGACATCACTAGCATAAATTGTTATTTCTAATGAAAAAACCAAAAGCATTACTAGTGTCAATAATTTCTTTTTCATTAATTAAATCCTTTGTATTGTTTTTATTAAGTTATTTTTCTTAATATTAGCAATCGCAACATCGATGTGTGCAACATCAACTACACTGACCGTAATTATCATTGTAACAAGGTCATTTGATTGCGTCTTTTTAAAGTCGACAACTCCTACATTTGAAGTTGACAGCATGTTAATTATATCATTTAATAGCTTGTCATTGTCAATTGCTACGATTTTTAAGTTTGTCGAATATTTATTCTCATTTAAACTATTGCGATTCCAGTGTGCACTTAGATTATTATCTCCACTTTCGATACAATCGGAGCGGTGAATTTTAAACGCTACACCATTTTTCGCACGTGCGACTATATCATCACCATATACCGGTTTACAGCACTTCGCCAGTTCGTATTTGATGTCTTCAGCCCCAGGAATAATTACACTATTTTTATTCTTAATATTTGTTACAAACTTAATTTCTGATTCATTTGCCTTCTTCTCTTTAGTAAAGAAGTCAACAACTTCACCAGCACTTAACTTATGATCAGCAATTTGCTCTAATCCATCATAAATCGACCGTAGTTTGTATTTTCTTAAGAATTCATTTCGTTTCTTTTGATCATCAATTATCTGACGATCTATCTTACGCTTTTTCAGTTCTTGATGTAATAAAGCTGTACCACGTTCAACTTTAGTTTCACTTTCTATTTCACTTTTTCTACGTAAGTACGTTTTTATTTTACTCTTAGCATGAGTGGTAACGCAGTTATCAAGCCATGTTTCATTTGGTCCTGGCGCATTTTTCTTTGTCAGAATCTCAACTATATCATTTGTTTGTAATACTTGTGAGTAAGCTGCAATTTTCCCATTTACTTTTGCACCAACCATTCGCTCACCAACACGTGAGTGAATTTTAAATGCGAAGTCAACAACTGTAGCTCCAATCGGCAGCGCAATAATCTTACGGGCCGGAGTTAGTGCATAAATATGATCATCTAAAATATCTTGAGCTAAGATTTGTTTATAATCATCTGCCTCAAAATCTCCTTCGCTAATGAAATCTTTTAAACTTGTAAGTTTTTTCGCTACATCATTAGGATTTGATTTTCCTTCTTTATACTCAAAGTGGGCAGCTACTCCGCGTTCAGCAATACTATCCATTTCAAAAGTTCTAATTTGAATTTCAAAGATTTGACGCTGTTCACCACGTACTGTTGTATGTAATGACTGGTACATATTTGGTTTTGGTCTTGCTATATAATCTTTAAAACGGTTATCAACTGGTGGATATAACTGGTGAATTTGCCCTAGCACTGTATAACACTCTACATCTGTATTACAAATAATTCTAATTGCTAGTAAGTCGAATAATTCTTCATATTGTTTATCAAACTTTTTTATTTTATTGTAAATACTGTAGATATGTTTACTACGACCAAAGATTTTATAACCATCTACACTATCTGCAATTTGACTTTTGATATTGTCAATCATCTCATTGATAAGTAGTTCACGTTCTGTTTTCTTTAGCTGCAATTTTTTTGCAATATCAAAAAACTGTTCACTATCTAGGACATATAGTGATAAGTCTTCAAACTCCACTTTCATTTCCCCAAGCCCAAGGCGATGACATAGTGGTGCATAAATATCTTGACTAAGTTTAGCTACAGCTATAACATTTTGATCCTCACGCTCCATTTTATGAAGAGATAAATATGCAAGTTCAATAGCCAATTTGATTACAATTACATCAATACTACTCCCAAGTGTAATGAATAATTCACGATATATATCTTTTTCATTTTGAGGGTTAGTTGCAAATTCACTACTTAGCTCTAGTTGGACTAGTTTACCTACTGTGTCTGCTATATCTTCAGTTGGTACTTCACCAAGTTTATAGAATATTAAGGCTTTAAGTGAATGAGCTGGCACATGTAACTTAGCAAGTAACTCTACAGCGTACATTATTTCTTTAATATTATCACACTTCATTATTAGGGTATCTATTTCTAATATTTCTTGCTCGGTTAAATAATCAAACATCTTTCTCCTATAGTTCTGTATATATTTTTACGTTAGCTGGTACTACCTCTACATCAAAACTTCCAACAGGTCCTCGTTCTCCATCAAGAGACCAATTTACATCTTCATCAATTTTAATTGATGCCTTTTTAAAACTAATACAAACAATTCCATCATCAACATACTCATTACCTATTCCCGATACAATTACCTTAGGTAACTTAGCAAAATTTTGAGCTGAATTCTTAAGTAAGAATAATGTATACTCTCCGTCTGTTATATCTGCAGCCTTAAAGAATGATTTGATTCCTCCGACAGAGTGTGAATTAACGACCATCCCGAAGTTGAAATCACCACTAATCTCACGTCCATCGACTACTGCTTCTACATGATGTGTTTTGGTAATAGCAGGTACTTCAGTAATCCCTTTTAATACATAAGCTAATGCACCAAGTTCACTTTTCATTGTATGTGAAACTGTGTAAGATGCACTTGTAAACGGCCCGAATGCACACACATAGTTAAAGTATGTACTATCGCCAATTCGTGCGCTATCTACACGTCTAAATTTATTTTTATCAATTAAGCTTAAACCATAGTTTACATCATTTTGTAGTAATAAAGAAGTTGCGAAGTCATTTACTGTTCCAGTAGGGAAGAATAAAACATAAGGATCAATATTAGAATTATTACTTACTGCATTTACAATCTCATTGATTGTTCCATCACCACCAGCACCAACTAGTAAGTCAATATCAGTAAGCATTGAAATATAGTCTTCAACATCAGTACTACTTAAGGTTGCACGCACAACTGTCTCGTAACCTCTTTCATTTAACCCTTTGATTAGCAGGTCAATATTTTGCAAAAAAGTACTTTTTCTTTTCACTGAATTAAAAATAATAACTGCTTTTTTCATACTACTCCTCATCTCATTAATAAGTATATTATAACACAATAATAAATCAATATTTTATCACTTAAAAATAATATATTGTATAATTAAGGCATAAGGAGATAAATGAAAAAAACACATATTGAAGCATTAGAGAAAATTAATCCAAACCTAAAGCTAGTCAAACGTTTTAGTGGTGGAATGTCAAACTTTACATATTTGGTTGAGGACCCAAATAGTAATGAGCAATTCGTATTTAGATTTCCAGGTAATGGTGCTTACAACTTTGTTAATTATCAAGATGAGCACAGTGCATTAAAAGAAGCGTATAAGTTAGGATTAACATCAGAAACTGTACACTTTGATGTTGAGACTGGTATTAAACTCGCTAAGTATGTAGAGGGAAATAACTTAGTAGAAGCTGGTATTGACTATAAGCTTGCTCATGATTATTTAAAGAAGTTTCACTCTAGTAATTTTAAAAAGTTAAAAGATTATGACCACTTAGGTCGCCTTAATAGCTATGAAAAGTTACACTCTAATCAAAATGGCAACTACTTAGAGTTAAAACAATATTTTATTGAGCTATTTGAATCTACACTGAAACAGTACGCAACTAAACCATGTCATAATGACTCACAGCTTGCAAACTTTATCATCTCAGAAGATAAACAAATCTTCTTAGTTGACTATGAATATGCAGCAGTTAATGACCCTATTTATGATATTGCTTGTTTCGGGAATGTCGACCTATCAAATGCTTTAGACTTATTAAGTGAGTTTGATTTCGATGATCGTGAGGACCCATTAGTTCGTTTATACGGATGGCGTATGTTCCAATGTTTACAATGGTATAACGTTGCATCTTATAAACACGATATTGGATTAGGAGAGGCCTTAAACCTTGACTTCCATGCAATTAGTAAGAAATACATTACACTTGCTACGACATTGCGTTCTTTAATTGAAAACGTTGAATAATAGAAAAACTGCTCTATGGATTTCCATAGGCAGCTTTCTTTTGTTATTTACTATTATTTTTAGTATCTAGGAATAATTTAATACTGATTAATCCTAACAAGAATAAAACTACTATATAAATAGTGTTCTTTCCTGTTTGTAAAATTTAGTCATTTTTTTTGTTATTTCCATTTGATCCATTGTTTCCGTTTAAACCGTTGTTTCCGTTTGTACATGCATTACCATTATTGTTACATGTTGTGTCTTCATCATCACAATTACTTGAATTATTTGGATGACCTCCATTATTTAAACAAGTGTTACCTTCAACTGTTGACTCTTCAACAATATTAACAGTTACAGTTTTGTTTACAACGTTTCCTTCATCATCACTAACAGTTAAGTAAACTTGGTAGCTACCCTCATGATCATAGTCTACTTGACTATCATCAATTATTACATCGTTCGTTAAGTCATTGTCAGTAATTTCTGAAGCATCAATATTAATAACATCTTCAATTGTCATTCCAGATCCAAGAACAATATTAATCTCATCACTGTCTGTTTCAAGTGTCGGTAATAAATCAGTGATCTCTATGATTGCGTAATATTCTCTACTTTCCATTCCATAAATATCGAACGCTGTAAAGATAATTGAATATCTACCAGGAGTATTGAAATCGACAGCTGAAGTATCAACTACAATATGATCAATTCCATTCGTATCTTCAGCAGTAACATTGAACAATGTGATTAATTGCTCATCAGTTAAAACTGTTTGTTCTTCTACACTATGTTCAGCATCTACTGTTAATGTTGGAGCATCACTTCTTAAATATAAGTCACCCTCAGCTGTAATAACATTTTGTTCATCATCTGATACTGAAAAGTAAACTGGATAATGACCTACATGCATATAGTCGACTTCAGAGTCATCAACTGTTACAGATTGATTTAAATCACCTGTTTGGATTTCAGTTGCAACAACTCCAAACGCATCTAATAAATCGATAGGATCATTAACTAACGCCTGTACATGGGGTGCACTTAAACTTAATGTTGGTTTTACATCAGCAACTACTAAATCACTAGTCATTGATTTGCTGTTACCTAAATCATCCGTAAGGTCAAAGTGAATTTGATATGTTCCCGGTATTTCGTAATCGACAGCACTTGTAATTACCGATAAAGTATTAGCTGTGTCATATTCAACATTATATAAATCAATTATTTCGTCTCTAGTTAAACGATCAGATCCTTCATTAACTGTGTGTGTAGCATCTGCTGATAATGTTAGTTCCACTTCATCACTTACAATATCTAAAAGTCCACTTTCAGTTTCACTTTCATTTCCATGTTCATCAATTGCAGTAAAGTAAACTGGATATTGTCCAACAGTGTCATAGTCAACTGCACTATCATCAACTAATACTTCCTCAACACCGACTTCAGAGATAACAGCTACTTCAAATAAACTGATTAATTCCTCATTAGTAAGCTCATCACCAATTACTGATTCTGCTTCTGGAGCAACTTCAATTTCAGGTGCTAATTCTCTAAAGTATAAGTCTCCAGTTTCAGTTACTGTATTTCCATCATCATCACTAACTGTAAAATAAACTGTGTTGTGACCAACTTGATCATATACAACTTCACTAGAATCAATAATAACTTCTGACGTTAAATCACCTGTTTTAATCTCACTGGCTCTCATCCCAAATAAAGTTGCGTAATCATAACTATCTTCTGTTTTATTACCTACAGCTTGAACATTTTGATGTTCTAAGTCAATAGATGGAAGTCTATCAAGTACAACTAAATCACTATAATATGTTTCAGTGTTACCTTGTGTATTTGTATCTTCAAATTTAATTTGGTATGTTCCTGGAATTGCATAATCTATTGCACTGGTATCAATAGTCAATGTGTCCTCAACATTGTAACTCACATGATATAAGCTCATAATGTCAGCTGATGATAAACTATCTGAACCTTCAATCACTGTATGCGTTGCATCAGCGATAAAAGTCTCATCGGCATTAAAAGATATACTTGTAACATTTAGCGCAAACACTAACGTCAAGCTAAGTACTAATTTCATTTTTTTCATAATAACCCTCTTTTATTATTTTTCATGTGAAAGTATAACATAAAAAGCGCTATATATTTACGTTGTGTTTGTATCTAAACACAATTTTCACATTATGTGCTAATACCTTTTAATAACTACAAAACTGATTTAAACATCGAGCAGCACATGTGCTATTATTTGCAATCGAAATCTCGTTATGTGCTACCTATAAGTATCCTATTTATAAAGAATTTTTCCCCCATTTCTCAAACTGGCACAAAAAAAAGCTAAGAACAAATCGTTCTTAACATATTTTTAGAAATTATCGATATCAAAGTTTTCAAATGAATCAATAATTAATTCCACTTTATTATCCATAATATCACAGTTTGCAATGTCTAAACTTAATGTACGGTTATACTCATTGTTGTAAATTTCAATGTACATATCTGTTTCATTTCCAAAATATTCTTGATGTTCGTTGTGTCTCTCAATGTACGAAATACATGCTCCTTCGCATTTTGAGATGAATTTCAAATACATAAATGTTGCAACAATCTCATCCTCATGAAACAAATTCAGAATTTTCGTAATTGCTAGTTTTCGTTGTTCCCAATGATCGAATCCAACGGTTTTTTGTAGCTCAATATCTTGTTTACATATTTTAAAATCACGTTTTGAAACTAGTCCTTTTACATCTAATTCATTTACATATTCAGTCAACTCATTTAAAAGACTGTGAACAATATTGAATTTTTGAATTGTATAATAGTTATTTTCAAGTGTAAAATGAGCCTTAACTGTTGGATCAATTAACAAAGACACATGCTTTTCGTGTCCACTTTCTTCAACCGTATATCCTATATCTGTCATATCTAAACCACTAATAACTTCTTCAAAAGTATACATCGGTCTTCTATTCTCTGAAACAAGTCTTAAAATCTTAATTGCTGCTTCTAATCTTAACATTTTTCCTCCGGTAGAAATATAATAACATATGCCAGTTGTTATGTGTCTAAAATGTGGCTTTTAAATATGGTATTTGTGAAGATGAAAAAAATATGCCTTAAAAAGCATACTTTTCACCTTATTTAGTCGGTTTTTCAATGTGTTTTTTGTATAGAATTAACTGGTATATCAGTAATAAAATAATCAAAATAATGATAATTGAGAATGGACTTGCCGTAATTATAAGTACCATTTGAATAATATCAAGTGCACTTTCTCCACCAACAATGATTAACGCAATCGCTAATACTGCTTGCATTGAAGTCCAGAAAATCTTCTGTTTAGTTGGAGTATTAACAGCTCCCCCACTTGTAAGTCCATCAACAACTAATGATCCAGAATCACTTGAAGTTACAAAGAATGAAACAATTAGAGTAATTGAAATCACATCTAATATAATCTTTATAACCTGACTAACATCCATTGATGCTACAAGTGCATATAGTGATACTGACTCATCAATACTAACTGCATTGAATAGTTCACCACCAACAAGAGCATTGGTGTCAATTGCAACAGTACCAAAAATACTAAACCATAAGATAGCAATAATTGTTGGAACTACTGTTACTGATAATAAGAAGTCACGAACTGAACGTCCCTTTGAAATCTTTGCAATAAACATTCCAACGAAGAGCGCCCATCCAATCCACCACGCCCAGTAGAACAATGTCCAAGTTGCAGCCCAGTCATACCCTGCTGCTGCATTAGCTGCTTCGGATCCGGTAACTATATTAAAGTTAACTGAAATAAGATTTGTAAGATAGTTACCTAATGCACTAATTCCATTTGAAATGATTGAAGTTGTTGAACCTAAAATAAAGAATAGAGTACCTAATGTTGCAGCCAAAATAATGTTTGCTTCACTTAGGATACGCACACCTTTATCAACACCTGATACTACTGAGATTGTCGCAAAACCAGTTACTACGATGATGATAATAATTTGAACATTACTACTAATTGCAACATCAAATAGATAGTTGAATCCAGCATTTACTTGCAATGCCCCAAATCCTAAGCTACTTGCAAGTGAGAATAATGTAACAACTACTGCTAGTCCATCAATAATATCACCCGTAAGGCCGTATATACGGTCTTTTAAGAGCGGATAGAACATACTTCTAGGTGCTAGTGGTAATTTCATATTGTAAGCATAGAAGGCAAGTGCAAGCGAAACTAGTGCATACAGTGCCCAAGGGAATAATCCCCAGTGAAAGAAAGTTGTCGCTAATGCAGATTCAACATTTGATGATGAACTGAATAATGGTGTATAGTCATTATGGAATAATGGTTCAGCGACACCCCAGAACATAAATCCAATTCCCATTCCAGCCCCGAATAACATCGAGTACCATGAGAAACGTTTGAAGTCTGGTTTCGCTTCGTCACCACCAATTCTAATTTTTCCTAAAGGACTTATACTAATTGCGATAACTGCAACTAAGCAGAAGAACATAGCAAGTAACATTGGTTTTTCAAAAACTAGTAGCATTCCATCACGTAGTTTTGTTGTACTTTCAAGAATAGTACTGTAATTAATAACCACAAGAATTACAAATCCAATGATTGCAATAACTGCCGTTAGCACTGAACCAATATTAATATTGAATCCATAACCTGTAAAATTACTCTTATGCATTTCCTTTGTTTGTTTTGATTTATTCATAAAAAAGCCTCCCAAAAAATTTGGGTGGCTTAATCTAACTAATAAAGAAATGAAACTGCTCTACCCAAATTGAATAGAGTTAGAGTGTATTTGCTTTTTGACGACAATAAACCACGCACGCGTAGTAGAGCTAATTGCCCGAAGACCCTTAGCATACCCCAGTTCTAAGTTGCATTTTTCCGAATTACTTTTCTTTCTTACTATAAGCTTATTCATTTTAAGACTAGCCAAAAATGAACTCACATATAAAATACTAAGCAACTGTACTTCATGTGTATATCTAATATTATAACATATATTCACTTTCTTGCAAACATCCATTATTCCCACATTAACCAGCTTTCACATACTATAATTCTATATAAATCGACTATTCTAAATTACGACTAAAATCGAAGGTATTCATCATCAATAGAGTGTCACCTTCATCAATTGTTGCAATGTAATCAGACTCCTCAAGTCGATCACACTCAAAGATTGATGTTTGATTCATATCTTGCTCTGAACATACGTAACCAACATTTACTTCACCAATGTCATAGGTTCCTTTATCGATTGATTGTCCTTCTTTAAAGAAACCAAATTTAAGAGGATCAATACTAAACTGAACATAGTCATCTTGAGGTACTAAAAATATTACTGCGGGTATCGAGTAGTTCATTTGAATATTAATTGCATCACCTTCTTCAAATAAGACATTGTAATAAAACTGTTTATCTTCTTCAAAAGATTTAGGGAAGCGATACGCATCATCCTCATTTTGCCATGAACGTCTAAACCTAACCGTTGGAGCTATTTCTTCATCACTAAGCGCTAACATATCAACAGTGTATAAACCAGGCTCAAAATCAACACCTGCTACATATTCATATGTCTCGAATGATGAATTTACATCTAGTAGTTGTGCATCTTCATTCCTAGCAATAATCTTCGTGTTCTCCGGATAATCATTATCGTCAATATATTGCTGATAATTAAAGTTAGATTCTACATTTTCAACATGATACTTCGTATATGGAATACTAAATAATAGGACAATAATAATTCCCCCTATATATAGTACAATTGGTGCACACAATATAACAATAGTTAGCATTACCTTTTGCTTCCTAGTTCTAGGTTTCTTAACTTTCTTGGTTTTTTCTTTCTTTGCTTCAAATGGATTTTGATTCATAACTACTCCCTATCCTCATTATTTTAATTTAAACACTTAATCCTAACTATATTATTAATATATATCTGGTTTAATCACAACGTACTGATTATCTTCTATAATAATTTCTTGTTCAGGATTCGCATAATTAACTTCTATCAACCTTTGATACTTATCGTATTCATATGTTGCAAAGTAGCTTTTTGAATCTGTAGTATACTTTTTACTAGCAATTAAGTCTGGTGATGTATAAATACCAAAATCCTCACCGTTATAAGCAATGTAATCCTCTTGTAAAATAAGTAGTACTTGCACTGGTTTAGAGGCTTGATATCTAAATGAAATTTGATCATACTGCTTAAGGTTTAGATTAACAACTAATTGCTGGTCATCGGTTTCGACATTAGAAAAATTTAGATGCTCACCATTTCTAACAACTTCTACATCAACAAAAGTATCTAGATGCTCAATTGATGTAAGTTTTACAGAATATAATCCTGGGCTAATATCATCCCCGACTTTTAGCTGATAACTCTCTATATCTTCATTTTGAGACTGATTATCAAAACTGGATACATCAATCGCATTATCTTCTATATTAGTATTATACTCAGACTCTACCTCTAAAATACGGTTGACTTCCGCATTTTCTTCCACCATCGCCGATAACAGCACTAGAGCAGCAATGATACCTGGTATCCAATCAACAAAGGAAGTTTTTTTTAACTCTCTTTTTAAGCTATAACTTTCTTTCAAACGTTCTTCCCCATTATTTATATCTTTATTTTGTTCTTTTTCGTTCACTATACTCCCAACTAATAATTAACTACTTATATTATACCATAATCTAAATCGGTACTATATAACTCAATTGTTTGAACATAAAAAAAACTAGACTCGAAAGTCTAGCTTTATGCTTAAATTATACTAATTCAATTTTAGCCATGTGAGCGTTGTCACCACGACGAGTTCCTAACTTAGTGATACGAGTGTATCCTCCGTTACGGTCAGCGTATTTTGGTGCAACATCTTCAAATAAAACTCCAACAGCAGTTTTACCTTCTTCGTTACGAACGTTTTGTAAGTATGCTGCAGCTCTACGTTTAGAGTTGTCATCACCTTTTTTACCTAAAGTAATCATTTTATCAACAGTACGTCTTAATTCTTTAGCTTTTTCTTCAGTCGTTACGATTTCGTTCTTCATGATCATGTCAGTAGTTAAGTTTCTTAATAACGCTTTACGGTGATCAGAAGTACGTCCTAATTTACGGTATCCTTTTGATTTGTACATTTTGCCTCCTTATTATTCTTCTCTAAAATTGATTCCTAAGTCAGTTAATTGTTGTTCAATTTCGTCAACTGTCTTAGAACCGATGTTATCTAAACCAGAAATTTCTTTCTTAGAATGTTTAGCTAATTCTTCAATTGTATTAATGTTTGCACGCTTAAGTCCGTTGTATGCACGGTTAGAGATGTCTAAAGTTTCGATAGAAGTTTCTTCTTCTTTACTTTCTTCCGTCTCTTCTGCTAAAGCAGCTTGAGCAGCTTCGTTGAATACGATTGATTTATTAATAGTTTCTTCTAGATTTTCTAAAAGTAGAGTGTGCTCTTTCATAATGTGTGCTGAATATGAAATTGCTTCCTCTGGAGTTAACATTCCGTTAGTCTCGATATCGATGATTAATTTATCATAGTTAGTTTTGTCCCCAACACGAGTGTCAGTTACTTCGTAACTAAATTTCTCAACTGGAGTGAAGATAGAGTCAACATAGATTTCGTTTGCTTTCTTTTCTTTGTTTCTGTTTTCTTCAGCTAGAACATATCCACGACCTTTAGCCGCTAAGATTTCCATCTCGAAGTCAACGTCTTCAGTTAAAGTTACAATTCTTAAATCTTTGTTGATGATTTCAACACCTTCTGGACATTCAATGTCTCCAGCTAATAAATCACCTTTTTTGTTACCTTTTAAACGTAAAGTAACTTCTTCGTCTTGGTTATCGATTCTAATGTTTAGTTCTTTAACCGCTAAGACTACAGAAGTAACTTCATCGCGAGCACCATCGATAGTATCGAATTCGTGTGCTACACCGGCGATTTTGATTTTCTTAACAGCTCCACCTGGAAGAGTTGAAAGTGCAATTCTTCTAAGTGCGTTACCAACTGTAATACCGAATCCATTTTCTAATGGTTCAATTACGAATTGTTTACGGTGAGCGTTAGTCTCATCGTCGATAATTTTTACACTTGGAAATACAATATTAAAGTCATAAGTGTTCATCATAATATCTCCTTAAATTATCTTCTGTTTTTTGGTGGTCTACATCCGTTGTGTGGTCTTGGAGTTTTATCTTTGATAGATACGATTTCAATTCCAGCACCTTTTAAAGTTTTAATAGTAGTGTCACGTCCAGGACCTGATCCTTTAGTTTCAACTCTTAATTTTTTAATTCCGAATGGTTCAATTTGCTCTAAAATTTTAGTAGCAGCTTGTTGAGCAGCGAATGGAGTAGATTTTTTAGATGATTTGAATCCTGCAACCCCTGCAGATGCCCATGTTAATGTGTTTCCGTTATCATCAGTAATGTTGATGATAGTGTTGTTCCAGTTTGAGTGAATGTGTGCAATACCAGATTCAACATGTTTTTTAACTTTTTTTCTTGATTTTTTAACAGCCATTTTTTGCCTCCTTAATGATTATTTCTTTTTGTTTGCTACAGTCTTCTTAGGACCTTTACGAGTTCTTGCGTTGTTCTTAGTCTTTTGACCACGAACAGGTAAACCACGACGGTGACGGATACCACGGTTTGAACCGATTTCCATTAAACGTTTGATGTTTAAGTTAACTTCACGACGTAAGTCCCCTTCGATAGTTTCGTTTTCGATTTCAGTACGAATTAAGTTTAATTCATCTTCAGTTAAATCCTTAACTCTTTTGTCTTCTGAAATGTTTGTAGCAGCTAAAATTTGCTCTGATTTAGTTCTTCCGATTCCGTAGATATAAGTTAATGAAATTACAACTCTTTTATCGTTTGGAATATCAACTCCTGCAATACGTGCCATTTTGCCTCCTTTTATTATCCTTGTCTTTGTTTATGTTTTGGGTTAGTACAGATTACTCTTACTCTCCCTTTTCTTTTAATTACTTTACAGTTTTCACAAATTGGTTTTACTGATGCTCTTACTTTCATAATTGCCTCCTTATTTAAATCGGTATGTAATTCTACCTTTTGTTAAATCGTATGGAGAAAGTTCTACTAATACGCGATCACCTGGAATAATTCGAATATAATTCTTACGGATTTTACCAGAAATATGCGCAAGTATTTCCATACCATTGTCTAATTTTACTTTGAAAATTGTGTTCGGTAATACTTCAAGTACTACTGCTTCAATTTCGATTGCTTCTTGTTTTACGCTCATGGCGCCTCCTATAACGTTGTCATGATCTCATAACCATCTTCAGTTACTAAGATTGTATGCTCGAAATGTGCTGACGGTTTCTTATCTACGGTAGTTGTTGTCCAACCATCCTTTTTGATAATTACTCCCGGTTTACCACTATTAAGCATTGGCTCAATAGCAAGCATCATTCCCGGCTTTAGAATTGGACCAGAACCTGGTTTACCATAGTTTAAAATCTCTGGCGCTTCATGAAGATCACGTCCGACCCCATGTCCTGCAAAAATTTCAACTACACCAAGACCAGCTGCGTGAGCATGCTTTTCTATTGCATGTGAAACATCCGATAAGTGGATTCCTGCTTTTACCACATCAAGACCAGCCCATAAAGAAGCTTCCGTTTCTTTAAGTAAGTGTTCTTTTTCCTTGTCAATAGTTCCTACCGGATATGTCCATGCGCTATCACCGTGGTATCCTTTATAACAAGCACCGATGTCAACAGAAATTATGTCTCCATCTTTAAGTGGTTTATCATTTGCGAACCCATGGACTACCTGATTATTTGGTGAAGCACAAATACTATCTGGAAATCCACCATAACCCTTAAAGCTAGGTGTCGCTCCATTTTCTCGTATAATATTTTCAACTAAAGTGTCTAATTCACGTGTTGTTATGCCAGGCTTTATAATCTTAGAGATCTCGCTATGACATAGGGCAACAATTCGACCTGCTTCACGCATTAATTCTATTTCGCGTTTACTTTTGATTTTTATCATTTTCTATCCAATCGATTTAGTAATTTCACTAAATACAGCCTCAACTGATTTTCCGCTAGCTTCAATCTCGATAACTTTTCCTGATTCTTGATAGAAATCAATAACAGGTAATGTTTGTGATTTTGCAACTTCTAATCTGTTAGTAACGCTTTCGACAGTGTCGTCAGCACGTGTAATTAATTCATTACCACACTTATCACATGTGTTCTCTACCTTTGGAGGTACATTTACAGCATGATAAGATGCCCCACAATTAGGACAAGTTAGACGACCTGTAAGTCTACCCATGATTTCATCTTCAGAAACATTAACATAAATAACGTTGTCTAATTCTAAGTTCATGTCTTCTAACATTTGGTTTAAATATTCAGCTTGTACTTTCGTACGTGGAAATCCATCTAAAAGGAATCCAGCTTTATATTCGTCTTTTGATAATTCTTCTTTTAAAATACTAATTGTTAACTCATCAGGAACTAAGTTTCCACCGTTCATGTATGAAGCTAACTCTTTTCCTAGTTCAGTACCTTCGGCAATTGCGCCACGGAAAATATTACCAGTTGATACGTGTTTAATTCCGTATTTGTCGATAATAAGATCCGCTTGCGTACCTTTTCCTGCCCCTGGAAGACCCATGATTAATGATATCATTATTTCGCTCCAAATAGTTTTCTATATACTTTTGATTCTGTTTTATTTAATAATGCGTCATACGTTTGAACGATAACACTTACTGTAATAATAAGACCTGTACCTAAAAGTGATAAGTTAATATTTGTCGGAACACTAGCAAGTTGCGTAATGATCATTGGAACTGATGCGATAAGTGCAAGCACTACACCACCCCAGAATGACGTTTTATTAATAACTTCTTCTAAATACTTTTCTGTATGTTCACCAGAACGGACACCTACAATGTAAGCTCCTTGACGTTCTAAGTTTTCAGTCATTGTTTTCGGATTCATTTGTACGTATGAATAGAACATACTAAATAATACGATTAATACAAAGTTAACTACTAATGCAACATACCAATATTCATTTGAACTCGTTTGATCAAATAATGCACGCACTACTGTTTCATACGGCCCAACTCCGTTATCAGCGAAGAATGGTAGCCAGTTTAAAATTAATACTGGAACTAACATAATTGGCGTTACAAAGATAACTGGAATCATTCCAGCTGGGTTTAATTTAATTGGAATATAACTATTTTCGTTTACTTTCCCTTGAGATGAACGCACATAGTTAATTCTTACTTTACGCTTAGCTAAATTATAGTAAATAACAATTAAGATTAATAAAATCTGAATTATTAATATAATCGCCCACATAACAATATTTAATGATAATTCACTTGTATCTTGGAAGTACTCAACAAAAATTTGGTTGAATGTTTGAGGCATCTTAGAGATAATCCCAAACATAATAATTACAGATACACCGTTTCCGATTCCCTTTTCAGTGATTCGGTCAGCAAGCCACATCATTGTAGCTACCCCGGCAGTAATTGTTGTAATCATTAATACAAAATCAAATGTTGAACCTAGTCCCGTACCAAGTAAATCACTCAATTGCATACTTTGTAATGCAATCGTAAGGATTAAACCTGTTGACTGCACAACTGCAAATACAATTGCTAAAATCTTTGTCAAGTTAGAACGTTTGTTTTGCCCTTGAACACCTTGATTTTTCCAATCAGCCATAGCTGGGACAAGGTCAGTTTCTAACAATTGAATTACGATTGATGCTGAGATGTAAGGAGAAACCCCTAACATGAACAGTCCATATTGTGATAAACTTCCTCCTCCGAAGAAGTCAAACAATGAAGCTATTCCCCCAGTTGTATCATTCGCTGTATTTATTAAGTATGAATTCGTTCCCGGCGCTACTACGAAAGTACCTAGACGGTAAATTACTAATATCATTAATGTATAAATAATAGCTGAACGCGTTACTTTACTACTTAATATTTGCTTTAATTGCATTATAGCTCCTCAGCTGATCCACCTTTAGCTTCAATTGCTGCTTTTGCAGATTTAGAATATTTTGATAACTTAACTTCTAATTTTTTATCTAAAGATCCTGTTCCTAATACTTTAACACCATCTTTAACTTGTTTAACGATTTTTCTTTCTACTAATGCTTCAACTGTTACAGTTTCACCATCTTCAAATTTGTTTAAATCGTTTAAGTTAATTGTTGTATAAGTAGTAGCGAAGTCAGCATTGTTGAATCCACGTTTTGGTAAACGTAAGTAAAGTGGGTTTTGTCCCCCTTCGAATCCAAGTCTTACTCCACCTCCTGAACGTGAATTTTGACCGTGCTCACCACGACCAGCAGTTTCACCTTGTCCAGAACCAGTACCACGTCCTAAACGCTTACGACTTTTCTTTCTTGAACCTTCAGTATACTTTAATTCATGTAATTTCATATATGTTGCCTCCCTTCTTCTTATACTTCTTCAACTTTTACTAAGTGAGAAATTTTGTTGATTTTCCCTTGTGTTTGAGGGTTGTTTGGGTGAATCTTAGACTGGTTAGTACGAGTTAAACCTAAAGAAGCTGCAACTTCAATTTGGTCTTTTCTCTTACCAGCTAAACCTCTGAATAATGTGATTTTAACGTTTTCCATTGTTGCTCCTTTCTTATCCTAATTGTTTAACATCGATGTCTCTTAATGCTGCAACTGATTCTTTAGTTTCTAAACGCATTAAACCGTTCATAGTAGCACGTACCATGTTAGTTTTGTTGTTTGAACCTAATGATTTAGATACAACATCTGAGTAACCTGCAAGTTCTAAAATTGAACGTACTGGACCTCCAGCGATGATCCCAGTCCCTTCAGGAGCTGGCTTAAGTAAAATGCTACCTGAGTCATGTTTACCAATAATATCGTGTGGTAATGTTTTCCCAACCATAGGAACAGTAATAATGTTACGCTTAGCGTCATCAACTGCTTTTCTGATTGCGTCTGGTACTTCGTTTGCTTTACCAGTTCCGAATCCAACACGTCCTTTTTTATCTCCGATTACTACTAATGCAGCGAATCTGAAACGACGTCCACCTTTTACTACTTTAACAACACGGTTAATTCCGATTACAACTTCTTCGAATTCTTTTGGTTGTCTTTGTCTAGAATTTCTTCTATTTCTTCTATCTTTTTTATCCATAGCCATTTTATGTTTACCTCCTTCTTAGAATTTTAATCCGTTTTCACGTGCTGCGTCTGCAATAGCCGCAATTTTTCCGTGGTATTTGTATCCACCACGATCGAAAACGATAGTTTCGATTCCAGCGTCTTTAGCTTTTTTAGCGATTAACTCACCAACTTGTTTACAAGCTTCAACGTTGTTTGTGTTTAAGTTTAATTCAGTAGTTGATGCAGAAGCAATAGTATTTCCTTCAGCGTCATTAATTAATTGAACGTAAACAGCTTTGTTTGACTTAAATACATTAAGTCTTGGAGTTTCTTGAGTTCCAGAAATATTTTTTCTTACTCTTGCTTGTCTTCTTAGACGCGCTTCGTTACGATTTACCTTTTTAATCATTTAAGCCCCTTTCTATTTACCAGCTCGTTTTCCTTCTTTACGACGGATAACTTCTTCTTTATATTTAATACCTTTACCTTTGTATGGTTCTGGTGCTCTTACTTTTCTAATTTGAGCAGCAAATTCACCAACAGCTTGCTTATCAATACCTGAAATTACTAATTCAGTGTTTGATGGAGCTTCTGCAGTTAAACCTTCAGGAATTTCCATGTCAACTGGGTGAGAGTATCCTACTGATAAGTTTACTACTTTTCCAGTTACTTTAACACGGTAACCTACCCCGTTAAGTTCTAATTCTTTTTTGAAAGTTTCGCTAGTTCCTACTAACATGTTTTTAATTAAAGCAGTTGTAGTACCGTGGATTGACTTCATTTCTTTAGTGTCGTTTGGACGAGTTACTTTTACTTGACCTTCTTCAACAGCGATTTCTAAGTTTGCGTTGAACGCTCTTGAGATTTCACCTTTTGGTCCTTTTACGATTACGTTGTTGTTTTCTTCAACTTTTACTTCACAACCAGCTGGGATTGCTAAAATTTGATTACCAATTCTTGACATATTATCACGCTATTACCAAACGTAGGCAATAACTTCCCCTCCGATTTTTTCTTTACGTGCTTGACGGTCAGTCATAACACCCTTGTTTGTTGTTAAAATTGCGATTCCTAATCCGTTTAAAACGTAAGGAATGTTATCACTATCAACGTAAACACGACGTCCTGGCTTAGAAATTCTTCTAATTCCAGTAATAACTCTTCTATCACCTTTGTATTTTAATTCAACAGTGATTTCTTTTTTATTGTTTTCTAATTCTTCAACTGAGTAACCGTTGATGAATCCTTCACCAGCTAAGATTGCTAAGATATTTTCTTTCTTAGTAGATGCTGGCATACTAGTAGTCGCGTGACGCTCTTTGTTTGCGTTACGGATTCTAGTTAGCATATCTGCGATTGGATCTGTCATAGCCATAATTTATACCTCCCTTTCTTACCAACTTGATTTTCTTACACCAGGTAATTTACCTTCGTACGCTAATTCACGGAAACAAATACGGCAAACACCGAATTTACTGATAACTGCGTGTGGACGACCACAACGAGAACATCTTGTATATTCACGAACAGCAAATTTTTGTTTCTTTTGTTGCTTGTTTATCATTGCTTTTCTAGCCATATTAGTTGTTTCCTTTCTTAGTGAATGGCATTCCTAATTTAGTTAATAATGCTAATGCTTCTTCGTTAGTGTTAGCAGTAGTAACAAATGTAATGTCCATACCTTTTGTTCTGTTTACTTTATCGAAATCAATTTCAGGGAAGATTAATTGTTCAGTAATACCCATAGTGTAGTTACCTCTTCCATCGAATGATTTATTTGAGATTCCTTGGAAGTCTCTTACACGTGGTAATGAGATCATTGTTAACTTCTCTAAGAAGTTGTACATGTTTTCTCCACGTAAAGTTACTTTTGCACCAATTGCTTGGTCTTCTCTTACTTTGAAACCAGCGATTGATTTCTTAGCTTTTGTAATTAATGGTTGTTGACCAGAGATTACTTTTAATTCCTGAACAGCTTCGTCTACTAATTTAGAGTTCTCTACTGCCATACCTAATCCCATGTTAATTACAATTTTATCTAAAGCTGGAATTTGCATAGTTGATTCATATTTGAATTCTTCCATCATTTCAGCTTTAATACTGTCGTTGTATAATTCTTTTAACATATTTGATTGACTCCTTTCTTAATTAGATTAATTCACCTGATTTTTTAGAAACACGTACTTTCTTTCCGTCTCTCATTTCAAATCCGATTCTTGTCGCTTCTTTAGTTTTTGGGTCAATTAACATAACGTTTGACGCGTCAATTGCCATTTCAACTTCAACGATTCCACCAGTTACTCCGAATCCAGGCTTTTGGTGTTTTTTCGCTAAGTTCATGTTCTCGATAATTACTTTGTTTTGCTTTGGTAATACTTTAGTAATAGTTCCTTCTTTACCTTTGTCTTTACCAGCCATAACTTTTACGTTATCTCCTTGTTTTAAGTACATACTATATGCCTCCCTTCAGATTATAATACTTCTGGTGCTAATGAAACAATTCTATTGAAATTCTTTTCTCTTAGTTCACGTGCAACAGGTCCAAAAATACGAGTACCACGTGGTGATAAGTCGTCCTTGATGATTACACATGCATTTTCATCAAATCCAATGTGACTTCCGTCTTTACGGTGTACTTTTGCTTTAGTTCTAACAACTACAGCTTTTACAACGTCACCTTTTTTAACTAATCCACCTGGAGCAGCTTTCTTAACAGTAACAACTACTGTATCACCAACTCTAGCGTATTTTCTTTTAGATCCACCTAATACTTTAATTGTTAATACCTCTTTAGCTCCAGAGTTATCAGCAACTTTCATTCTAGTTTCTTGTTGTATCATTATATTTCACCTACCTTACTTTTAAATTCTTTATTATTCTCTACCTTTTTCGATAATTTCTACTAATTTTGTTCTCTTAGTAGCAGATAAAGGTCTAGATTCTTCAATTCTTACTACGTCTCCCATACCAGCGATGTTCTCTTCATCGTGTGCATGGTATTTTTTAGATGTAGTTACTTTTTTACCGTATACAGGGTGAGCTTTTGTAGTCTCTACTAATACAGTAATTGTTTTGTCCATTTTTGTTGAAACTACTTTTCCAACGTAACTTCTTTTAGTATTTTCCACTGTGCCTCCTTATTTTACTTAATAGCTAATAGATTATTACTAATAGTGATTATCTTTCGTTTAAAGCAGTCATTAAACGTGCGATATCTTTCTTTAAGTTCTTAATTTGTGCAGTATCTTCTAAATTACCAGTTGCTAGTTGGAAACGTAAATTTAATAATTCTTTTTTATTTTCAGCGATTTTAGCTTCGATGTCTTGAGTTGACATTTCTTTAATATCTGAATATTGCATTATTTGTCTCCTTCTTCTCTTTTAATGATTTTAGTTGTTACAGGTAACTTGTGAGATGCTAAACGTAATGCTTCACGAGCGATTTCTTCATCTACTCCACCAACTTCGAACATAACACGTCCTGGTTCTACTGGAGTAATCCAAGCTTCAACGTTACCTTTCCCGCTACCCATACGTACTTCTAATGGTTTTTTAGTGTAAGGGCGAGATGGGAAGATTTTAATCCATACTTGTCCATTACGTTTCATGTAACGAGTCATAGCAATACGAGCGGCTTCAATTTGGCGAGAGTTTACATAGGCTTTAGATGTAGCTTGAAGACCAAATTCACCAAAGGCAACAGTTGTTCCTCTTTTAGCGCGGTCTTTTAATTTCGGTTTGAATTCTTTACGGTGTTTTGTTCTTTTAGGCATTAACATATTAGTTAGCGTCCTTTCTTAAAACTTCACCTTTATAAATCCATACTTTTACACCCATTCTACCGTAAGTTGTAGCAGCTTCTGATAATGCGTAATCAATCTCTGCTCTTAATGTATGTAAAGGAACATTACCTTCTGTATATCCTTCACTTCTTGCCATATCTACTCCACCTAAACGTCCTGAAACTTTAGTTTTAATTCCTTTTGCCCCAGCGCGCATAGTATCTTTAATTGCTCTCTTTTGTACGATTCTAAAGTTACCACGGTTCTCTAATTGACGCGCGATCATATCTGCAACGATTTGTGCATCTAAGTCAGCGTTTTCAACTTCAACAACCTCAACTTTAACAGATTCTAAACCTGTATTGATTTTTTTAATTTTTGCTTCTAAGCCTTTGATGTTTTCTCCACCTTGACCTAATACGATACCTGGTCTTGCTGTTACAATTTTAACAACAATATCTTTATCGCTCTTTCTTTCGATTTGAATTTTAGAAACGAAAGCGTCTTTTAACATTTCGTGTAATTCTACACGGATATTTTCGTCTAAGTTTACGAATTTTGCGTAATCTTTTTCAGCATACCACGTTGATTGCCAATCGCGGTTAATACCAAGACGAAGTCCATTAGGATTTACTTTTTGACCCATTATGCCTCCTTAAGTTTATTAATTCTTTTATAAATTATGCTCTCTCATCTAAAACGATTGTGATGTGAGAAGTTCTTTTGTTGATTGCACTTGCACGACCTTGTGCTCTTGGTCTAATTCTCTTAAGAGTTGGACCTTCGTTAGCGTATGCAACTTTTACATATAATTCTTCTTCGTTCATTCCGTTGTTGTTGATTGCGTTTGCTGCAGCTGATCTTACAACTTTCTCAACGATTACAGATGCTTTCTTATCAGTATTGTGTAAGATAACCATTGCTTCAGTTAAAGATTTATCTCTGATTAAATCTAAAACTAATCTCGCTTTACGAGGTGCAATTCTCTGCATTTTAGCTTCTGCTCTAGCTTCCATTGTGCCTCCCTATTAATTATGCTTTTTTATCGTCACCGTGTCCACGGTAAGTTCTTGTAGGAGCGAATTCTCCTAATTTGTGTCCTACCATATCTTCAGTTACGAAAACAGGAACGTGTTCACGACCATTGTGTACTCCGAAAGTTAATCCGATGAATTGAGGATAGATAGTTGATCTTCTTGACCAAGTTTTGATTACTTCTTTTTTAGGTGCTTCGTTCATTGCTACAACTTTTTTCATTAAGTGTTCATCAATGAAAGGTCCTTTTTTAAGACTTCTTGACATTAGTTACGCCTCCTTATAATTATTTTTTACGACCACGAACAATATATTTGTTAGATTGTTTGTTTTTCTTACGAGTTTTAAGCCCAAGAGCTGGTTTACCCCAAGGTGTCATTGGTGATTTACGTCCAACTGGTGCACGTCCTTCTCCCCCACCGTGTGGGTGATCAACAGGGTTCATAACTGAACCACGTACAGTAGGTCTAACACCCATGTGACGTTTACGTCCTGCTTTACCAATTTTAACTAATTCGTGAGCTCCGTTACCAACTTCACCAACAGTCGCACGACATGCTCCTAAGATGTAACGAGTTTCACCTGAAGTTAAACGTACTAATACGTATTTACCTTCACGTCCAAGAATTTGAGCTGATGCTCCGGCAGTACGAACTAATTGTCCACCTTTTCCTGGTTTTAATTCAATGTTGTGAATTACAGTACCTACTGGGATATCTTTTAATTCTAAAGCGTTCCCTGTTTTAATATCTGAACCTTCACCTGAGATAATTTTATCTCCTACTTTTAATCCTTTTGGAGCTAAGATATATCTTTTCTCTCCATCTAAGTAATTAATTAACGCAATGTTTGCAGTTCTGTTTGGATCATATTCGATAGTAGCAACAGTACCGATGATTCCGTCTTTGTTACGTTTGAAATCAATAATTCTGTACTTTTGTTTAGCTCCACCACCTTGGTGTCTAACAGTTACTCTACCTTGGTTGTTTCTACCAGCTTTTTTATTTTTAGGAGCTAGTAAACTTTTTTCTGGTTTATCAGTAGTAATTTCAGCTTTATAATCTAAAACTGACATGTTACGTAAACCGTTTGTAGTAGCTTTATAAACTTTAACAGCCATATGCTTTGCCTTCCCTTCTTAATGTGTTATTAGATATTGAATACTTCAATTTCTTTTGAATCTTTTTTAAGTGTTACAATCGCTTTTTTGAATGAACGTTTGTATCCTGCGTAACGTCCAACTCTTCTTGGTCTTGGTTTAGCGTTGATAGTTGCAACTTTTTCAACTTCTACACCGTAGATTTCTTCGATTGCTAATTTAATGTGAGTTTTGTTTGCTTTTTTATCCACTTCGAAAGTGTAAGTTTTGTTTTCTACACCACCCATTGACTTTTCAGTAATGATTGGACGTAAAATAATATCGTAAGCTCTTGTCATTATGCAAACACCTCCTCTAATTTAGTCATAGCGTCACGAGTTACAATTAAACTGTGTGCGCTTGTAATATCTAAAACATTTAATCCAGTTACTTCTAAGTTTAAAGCACCTTCAATGTTTCTAGTAGATTTAAATACATTTTCGTTTGCATCAGCAGTTACTACTAATGGTTTACGAGTAGCTTCTAAGCTGTTTAATGCATTAACCATGTATTTTGTTTTTGGTGCGTCTAATTCTAAACTATCAACAACAATTAATTTACCTTCTTGGTATTTACTTGCTAATGCTGATAATAAAGCTAAACGTCTAACTTTTTTGTTAATTCTGTATCCATAAGATCTTGGAGTAGGTCCAAACACAACTCCACCTCCACGCCATTGTGGTGCACGAATTGTACCTTGTCTAGCACGTCCAGTACCTTTCTGACGCCATGGTTTAGCTCCACCACCACGTACAGCGCTTCTGTTCTTAACAGCGTGCGTACCTTGTCTTAAAGATGCTCTTTGCATTACAATTGCATCAAAAAGAGCTTGTTTGTTAGGTTCAATTGCGAAAATGCTATCAGCGATTTCGATTGAATCTACTTTTTTACCTTCAACGTTTAAAACATCAATCTTTGCCATCGTTCTCTCCCTTCTTACTCTGCAGCTTCAGTAGCATCAAATCCTACTAAATCTCTTGCGTCGTTTTTTACGTCAGTTTTAACTGCGTTTTTAATAGTTACAAATGACTTCTTAGCACCTGGTACATTACCTTTTACTAAAATAGCATTGTTTTCAACATCAACCATAACGATTTCTAAGTTCTGAGTTGTAACAGTTTTAGCACCCATGTGTCCTGGTAAGTTTTTACCTTTGAATACTTGAGGAGCTACTGCACCCATTGAACCTGGACGACGGTGGTATCTACTACCGTGAGCCATTGGCCCTCTTGATTGGTTATGTCTTTTAATTGCACCTTGGAACCCTTTACCTTTAGAAGTTCCTTGTACGTCAACTAGTTCACCAGCTTCGAAAATATCTACACCAACTGTTTGTCCTAATTCATAAGATGCAACTTCTTCAGCTGACATTCTTAATTCTTTAACAAATCTTTTTGCTGCAGTATTTGCTTTCGCTGCGTGTCCCATTTCTGGTTTGTTAGAGATTTTCTCTCTCTTGTCTTCTACACCCAACTGAATTGCGTTGTAATTATCTGTTTCGTCAGTTTTGATTTGAGTAACAACGTTGTTCTCAACTTCGATAACTGTAACTGGAATTAACTCTCCGTTTTTCGAGAAAACTTGAGTCATACCAACTTTTCTTCCTAATAGTCCTTTCATCATCGAACACTCCTTATTTTTTATTTATGTGTCATAATGTTTTACTTTTAATTAAAAATTGACATTACATTTTAACTTCAACTAAAACCCCTGCAGGGAAGTTGATTCTTGATAACGCTTCTTTTGTTTCATCATTCACGTTTTCAATTTCAATTAATCTCTTGTGAGTTCTAATTTCGAATTGCTCACGAGAATCTTTGTATTTGTGTACCGCTCTTAAGATAGTGTAAACACTTCTTTCAGTCGGTAATGGTACTGGACCGATCACGTTAGCTCCGCTAGCTTGTGCTTGCTCAACAATGTGAGCCACTGAACTATCTACTAATTTGTGGTCGTAACCTTTTAATTTTACTTTGATTTTGCTCATTTTGGCCTCCTTCGTAATCTTTGTTACACGGTGTCGGGTGTATCAATAACCGTACTCTTATGTGACACTAACACCGAATACAATTATACCATAAATCCCAGTACTTTCAAGGTTTTTTTCAGTCTTTTTCTTTAATTTTTTCGAACACAAACATTTGTAAACGCAAACATTTTTCGCATCGTAATTTTACTAATAATTCTCCTTATATATATAAGGTAGTATTTAGAGCTAATTTGGACATAAAAAAAGGAGCTAAAAGCTCCTAAAGTGAAAATTATAATTGTTCTAATTCAAAATCATCTAATGAGTCATTCTCTTTAGTGCGATTGAACCCTACTGAATTCTTAATAATTAATACTGTTATTGCAAATGCACCGATAATCGAAATTACAAACGCTAAAGTTCTATTAGTCATTCCAAAACCAATTGTTTGGTCAGTAATTAAATAAAGTAAGTCAACAATGAATAATAAGTAACCCGGAATTAATGTCATCCAATAATTACGCTTACGGTACTTAAGGTATGCTGTAGCCGTTAGTAATGCTAATACCGCAAGTAAGTGGTTGGCCCAGTTCCTGCAATGTTAAGTAACTGAATTAACTGGTTTTTTCTTTTTTTAATTGGAACAAAATCAATTCCGTCTTCAAATTCAATTGCTGGTGTTACATAATCCTCGCTAACTCCTAATTGACGCTCAACATAGCCACCATAAAATTTGTAACCTACTACTAATATAATTAAACCTATAAAAAATAATAATATCATAAACTCCCCTTTTCTATTTATGTGATAACCTTTTTTTATACTGCAAGATTTTTTTTCCAGAACGATAAGAAAAAAGAAAATAGAAGCTCGCGCCTCTACCTTAAATATTATTATTTCTTAGGTTTAATAACTGCAGGAACTCCGACTGCAATACTGTTGTCCGGAATGTCTTTTGTTACTACTGCATTTGCACCAATAGATACATTGTTACCTACAGTAATTGGACCAAGTAATTTCGCTCCCGCTCCAATTAATACGTTGTTACCCACTTTTGGGTGGCGACGTCCAATTTGACTACCGGTTGCACCTAATGTCACCCCGTGATAAATAACAACATCATCACCGATAATAGCCGTTGCTCCGATTACTACACCCATTCCATGATCTATAAACACACGCTTACCGATTTCTGCTCCAAGGTTAATCTCGATTCCCGTAATCATTCTACCTATTTGTAAAACTAGTCTAGCAAGGAAGTGTAAATGAATCTTACGCATACAACACGCAACTTTATAAAAGAACCTTATTTGCATTGAAGGATATAGTAACAGTACCGTTAAAAACGATGGATTTAAGGGATCACTCTGTTGTATAAACCTAACTTCTCTTGCTATACTTTTAAACATTAGTTAAATACTCCCATAGATAAATATTTCATTCCATCATCTGGTAAAACTGTTACAACAACTGAGTCTGGCCCTAATTCTTTTGCTAACTTCTTAGCAGCAAATACATTTCCACCGGCTGAGATTCCTGCGAATAAACCATCACTAGTTACTAATGATTTAGTTTCTGCAAAAGCCTCTTCAGTTTTAACTGTCATCACTTTATCAACATACTGTGGATGATAGTTGTCTGGAACAAACCCTCCACCGATTCCTTGAATTTTGTGCGGACCTTTATAACCTTCCGTAATTACTGGTGATTCAGCTGGTTCAACAGCTACAGTCATAATATCATTATCTTGTTCTTTTAAAAACTTAGACACACCACTAATTGTTCCACCTGTTCCAACTCCAGCTACGAATGCTGATACTTTCGGTAAGTCAGTAATAATTTCTTTAGCTGTTGTTTCATAGTGTTTCAATGGATTCCCACCATTTTCGAACTGCGATAATCTTACCGCTTTAGGATTTGCAGCTAATAATTCAACCGCTTTAGCTTCTGCTCCAATCATTGCATCTCCAGCTGGTGTTAATACAAGCTCCGCTCCATAAGCAGCCATTAAATCACGACGCTCTTGACTCATACTTTCAGGCATCGTTAGAATAACTTTATGCCCGTAAGCTCCACCGATCATTGCCAACGCAATACCAGTGTTCCCACTAGTCGCTTCAATAAACACTGTATCTTCTTGAATGTGACCATTTGCTAAAGCGAATTCATACATCCCTAATACTGCACGATCTTTAACACTACCAGATGGATTGTTACGCTCCATCTTAGCATATACACTTCCGCTACCTTCTTCAGTTTTAATTTTAAGCATAGGTGTGTTTCCAATTAATTCTAAAATATTATTTGCAATCATCTTGCCTCCTATTAACTATATACTTATAATAATAAAAGCTATTTCACAGTCAATTATTATATATTACTCATTTCCATTTTGTATCTATTATTATAACACATAACCGAATAGTAATATATCAAATATACATAACTACAGTAAATATAAGCTTAAAAAAAGCCTGGATTTTCTCCAGACTTCTAATATTATTAACTTAAGTCTACACGTTTCATTTCTTTTTTCTTAGCGTAGTATACATTGTTGATTTCTTCATTTACTTGTTTAGCGTTTTTAATCCATTTAAATTCGTGAGTTCCAACGTTATCAACGATAGTCATTGTTCCCCAACCAAAAATACTTACTTTAAAAGTAATATCTTGAATATCAAATAAATTAATACGATCTAAGTTTTTTGAAAAAATTCCAATTTCAGATTCGATTTGCTCTTCATTGTATCCATATTTTTTACCAATTGCCCAAGGCATCGTTTTAATTTCTTTCATAATTGTCTCCTAATCGGTTTATAACTAAATTATAGCATGAATATACTTAATTTAATATAACTAAAATTTACTAACTTTTAGCTCGTGGTCTAAACCACTTCCAGTTTTACTATCTATTAAATAAACAATATTTGCACTAGCCTCGATTGGCAGTGTTCCACCAGCTTCAACTTCTACTGATTCTACTTCACTAGCTAGTTCATTAACGTTATCTGTTGTTATCTCTTCAGTCTCGGCAGCTTGTAATTTCGTAACTTCAATATCTTCAGTCCCGACATTGATAATCCCAAAATCATTACCACAAAGTTTATAAGCGTCGTCTGAATAGAAAATTTCTACCGCCTCATAAACTTCATTACTTTCACATAAACTTGTGTACACATTATATGCGTAAAATCCTGTGATACCACCAACAATAACAACTAGTGCTAATAGTACTTTCATTATTACATCTAATTTCATACTTCTCCATTTCACTTTAACAGTTTTACTAGTATAACATCAAAAGGTTAAAATATACTTAATAAATATTATTTAACAAAAAAATATAGACTCCAAGCTATTATCACTCGAAGTCTATATCTCCTTATTTTGCATACATAGTTACATTTTCTAGTACATCATCTTTAAAATGAAAGTCATATAATGTTTCTTCATCTTCGAATTCATAGATGTCGTAACCATCTTTTTTTTCTGGAACAAGTGTTAACTCACCCATTTTCTTTTCAACAGTATCAACACTATCTCCGAGTTCAACGTGTTTGAAATCGTCACTCGCAAATGCACTTTCCTTTAAGAAAGTAATATCATTTTCAAATTCACTTCTTCGTTCTTCTTTGTTTTGCTTAACTGCAAACAAACCAACAATTAGTACTAGTATGATTAAAACAATCATTACTACTAAAAATTTCACATTTTTTATCATAATATTCCTAACAAATTTTTATTTCTATTCTCTATAAATCGGGATCAAATAATGTTAACCATTTCCCATCATCAACAATTTTTAATTTGACCTTAAACGTATCGGCGTCACCTGATAACCTGTACCCCGTGATTTCATCACCATTGATTTTTTTAGATTCACCAGGTCTAAGTGTATAATTCACTGATTCATTCCATTCGTATGACCCATCTTCAAGTTTAGTCATTGCTGTCACTTTGATCTCCTTATTATCATTATTAATAAGAACATAGTCACCACCGCATAACCAGTCATTCACTTGGTATACACTATCTGCATAAAAAGCTACATCACTCGAACAAATCTTATTTTATCTGATCATTAATAACTAATGCTAATAAGATTAGAGCAAGACTAATAAAACTTACTCCCGTTATAGTCATCTTCGTCCTTTTTTCCCTAAAACAATACATGTATTATAACTAACTCTAGTTAATCTATGTAAAAAAAACACATAAAAAACCCTATAAAACAAGGAAAAAACCACTTAATTGTGGTTTTCTTTAGTCAAATAGCTTTTTACTAAGGCTACATTTTTCTCGTTAATACCTAATTTAAAATCTCCTTGATTGTATGCCAGTGAACCTATATGGATGTCTGCTTCGACAACACTGTCGATAACAAGTTGATAGTTATTTGCATTAATTCCACCACCAATCAGAAGACGTGTTTTGCTTTCACTAACTGCATTTAGACTAGCCAGATTATCGATTAAAGGATAATCAGTCCCACCAGATGATAAGACAGTTGTTACCTTCCCATTAATTAGATTGAAGTTCGTTAAGTAATTATTATCAACTTCATCAATTGCACGGTGGAACGTAATGTCAAGACCATCTGCAGCTTCAATAATTGCCTCAAGTTGATCTTCATCTACTAATCCTTCACTAGTTAAACTTCCAAATACAACACCGTTAATTCCAAGTTTTTTTACAGATTCAACATATTCTAATAACTCCAGAAACTGCTGATGTGTATATTCAAAACCATCATATTCAAAACGAACCATAACATTCACTGGAATTGATACACTTGAGACAACGTCACGAACAATTTCAATCTCAGGTGATAAGCCACCATGAGCCATATCCGTAACTAGCTCTAAGCGATCGGCTCCAGCTTTTTCTGCGGCAATACTATCAGCCGCATTTAAGACGATAACTTCTAGTTTTCTCATTAATTTAAGTGCTCCTTTACTAGTCTTAGCATATTTTTATAAGCGACTTTCTCAATTTCTTCAGTTGTAAGACCAGCAGATTCAAGTTTTGTAATTAAAGTAGGTACGTCATCAAAATGCTCAAGTCCCCTTACATCATTTTGCCCTTGATGTGAACCTAGATAGTAACAGAAATCAAATCCAAAACCAACATAGTCAATTCCATAATTTTCTTTCATATATACAACTTGCGCTACCAAGTCGTCAATTGTCGCATTTTCTTTATCTTCATTAATAAAGAAGTTCATTGCTGCAAGGCCGATCACCCCATTTGATTCAACTAATAATTTAAGTTCTTGTTCATTTAGATTTCTTGGGTGGTCGCATAATGCTCTAATATTTCCGTGACTAAATAATATCGGTTTAGAAGTTACTTTGGCCGCATCAATAAAACTTTCATCATTTAAGTGCGCAAAATCTACAATCATACCTAACTGATTACACTTCTCAATTAATTTTGCTCCCTCTTCTGTTAAACCACCTTCGTTTTGAGCTCCACTTGCAAAGTTATTTTTCTCATTCCAAGTAATCCCGATATGACGATAACCTGCTTCAAATAACGATTCTAGCTCGTCACTACTATCAACCGCTGCCATCCCTTCTATTCCTAGAATTAAGTTAAACTTTCCATCAATAAAATCTTCCTTATTATATATAATGTTGAAATCAGGATTATTTTTAAAGTATGGTAATGCAACGTTTGTAATCTCCTCAAAATCTTCCTTTTGTGTTCCTACATTTGGATTTGTAAAGTTAACAAAAATCCCACTATTAACTCCCGCCTGCTCATATCTAGGTTTATGATATGTATTCCAAATATCAATTCCCTTTCTTGCCTCAATTGCTACATCTGTTAAAATATCTCCATGCCCATCAAATATCATAATTCCTCCTCGTTTTTTATATTATACTCCTCTCTTTGGTTAAATACAAGCAACTAGTTGCTTTATATGGTATCTTTATACATATAACACTTGGAGGTAACATGATCGATAAAATAACTAACATTAAAGCATTTGTAGTGCTAGTAATCTTGAGGACGATAACCGGCTTAATTGCAATGCCGACAGTAATAACATCAAATGATGGTTTGAGAACAGATACAATCTATACTCCGATTGATTCTATATTCCGTTTAATTAGTACACTACTTATGATTACGTTAATCGTAGTTGCTTTAAACGCCCTTGGTAACTATTCAAAATATAATGAGGAAACTAACAATTAATAATATCTAAACTAGTTGTGATAAAATATACGTATGAAATATAATGACTTTTTCCAAATAGATGAGAGCAAACTCTCTAAAAGCGAATTAGAAATTCACAACTTTATGGTCGCAAATATAAAATCTGTACTTGATCTTAACATTGTTGACATTGAAAAGAAAACATTCTTATCTCGCGCAACAATTGAAAGATACTTAAAGAAAGCGGGGACAACAGGTTTTAAGACTTATAAAATTAAAGTTAACGAGTTTTTAAACTTCAATAAACAACCAATTGTCTACGAACAAATAACTGATTTGTTAGTTGCAAACCATAATAAGAAAATAGGAATTACTGCTCAAGGAACTACATTTCTTGCTGCTCAATATTTAAATCGACGACTTAAGTTTTTAAAGTTCGATTGTGAAGCAGATTCATTTATGGAACTCCACGGTGTTAAACCACATTTTGATATCATGATTGTTCTATCAATGCGTGGGGACCAGTATTCTGGTGTCACTGACGTTCTTGACTATTATGACGTTCCAATGATTGCAATCACAAAACCAGATAGTTACATCGCAAATATAGCTACATTAACTATTGACAACAATAGCCGTGACAATATGAACTTAATTGATCTTGATGATATTTCAGGAACTATTAATATCATTGAAACTTTAATTCGAGACATTGCACGTAAATTAGATTAAACAAAATAGAAAACCAGTATCTACTAAGATACTGGTTATTTTTATTAAATTTCAATTTCCTGATTAAAGATTTCATCATCTAAGGCATTTTCACTACGAGCTACAACTGTTGCACAAATAGCGTCACCAGTAATGTTAACAGTTGTTCTAAACATATCAACAATACGGTCTACACCCATGATTACACCAATTGCTTCGATTGGTAAACCTACTTGAGTAATTACCATTGATAACATAATAACACCACTACCTGGAACTCCGGCAGTACCAATACTAGCAAGTGTTGCTGTTAAGATTACAGTTAAATAATCTGACGCCGTTAAGTCTACACCTACTGCTTGAGCGATGAATACAACCGCTGCACCTTGCATGATTGCAGTTCCATCCATATTAATAGTTGCTCCAAGTGGAAGAACAAATGAAGAAATTTCTTTATCTACTCCAACACTTTCCTCAACACATTTCTTGTTTACTGGAATAGTACCAGCTGAAGATGCAGTTGAGAATGCGAATCCCATTGCAGGACGTAATTTTTTATAGAATTTAAGAGGATTTAACTTTCCAAGTACAACTAGTATTAAAGAATAAATGATTAATACTTGAAGGAACATTGCAAAGATTGCTGTGAACACGTAACTAAATACTGGAATAATTGCCTCAATACCTAGTGTTGCGAACGTTGTAATGATTAATGAGAATACTGCCACTGGTGCAAATTGCATTAAGATCATTAACATTTGTAAGAAGATGTCGTTTAACTCTTCAAAAATAATGTGTAACTTTTTAACTTTATCACCTAAGCTAGTAATTCCCACTCCAAAGAATACTGCAAAGAAAATAACTTGTAACATATCTCCATTGTAGAACGCTTGGAATACGTTACTTGGAATAATGTTAGTAATTGTATCAGCTAAAGATACAGTTGTTTCAGTTGTTGTTTCAACAAATACTACTTTAGACATATCTAAACCAACACCTGGATTAATAATATTTGCTACTACAAGTCCAATTACAATTGCAAATGCAGTTGTAAGCATATAGTAAGAAATTGTCTTAATTCCAATACGGCCTAATTTAGCCATGTCCCCCATCGTTGCAACACCTAATGCAATCGATACGAATACTAAAGGAACTACTAACATCTTAATTGCGTTTAAGAATAAGTCTCCAATAACAGTAAAGATCCCTCCAACTAATACGTTCATTACAAAATCACTTGATGTAAAGAATTCATTTATTACTACTCCACTTACAATTCCAAGTGCAAGTGCTATTAAAATCATGTTCGTTAATCTACTACCTTTCATATCCAACCCCTTTCGATCTATATACATGATAGCATGATATTTACAATTGATTTACACACTTATCGTTTTTAATTCACAATTAAACATTACTAATTATTTTAATAACACTAAATTTATCCATTAAATACAACAAATTATTTTAAACCATACTATGTAATACTAAGTATTTTCTAACACGAATAATTATACTATGTTATACTAGGTATGTAATATACTATGTATTACAAAGTATAGGAGGAATTAAAATGAAAAAATTATATAGAAATGATTATGATAAAGTTATTGCTGGAGTTTGCTCTGGGATAGCTGAATATTTTGCGATTGATAAATCACTAGTGCGTATTGTCACAGTCTTTTTAGGATTCGTTTTATTTTGGGCAATCTTACCAACATATATTATCGCTTGGATGATCTTACCAATAAAAAATTACTAATAAAGGACGATTATGAATACGCAATTAAAAAAAGGGACTATTGAACTTGCTATTCTAAAGTCACTTAGCGTTAAAGATAATTATGGATATGAAATCGGAAAATTCATTGCTAGTGAGATTGATGTTAAAGAAGGAACAATCTATTTAATCTTACAACGCTTAGAAAAATCTGAAATTTTAGACTCATATTTTAAGTCTGAGAATAATTCAAAAAGGCGAAAATATTATACTTTAACTACTAAGGGTACAGAATATTTAGAAGCACTTTTAGTTGAATGGGAAAAGTTGTCACAATTTATTGCAAATTGTGGACAATCACAAAAGGAGAACAATGAATAAAGAAATGTATCTTGAACAACTATATCAAGAACTACAAAAATATGATATTGATAGTGCACTTAAGCACGTGACTGAGTATGACTATATCATCAGTGATATGGAGGATACTGAAGATTTCGAAGCTGTAATCGAAAAATTAGGAACAGCTAATGAACTGGCAGCTAGTATCGCTGAAGAGTTTGGATACGAACTAAAAAGAACTAACCAGTTTGAAGATTCGATTTTAAATAAGAAAGTAAATAGTAAAGAAAAATATTCACATAGAAACACTTATGCACCACTTGCAAAAATAATTGATATTTTATTTGTAATTGGATCGATTATCTTCTTCTTAAGTTACTTCATTACTTTTGCCGGACTACTAGTCTTCATCTTAATATTTAGTGTAGTAAGTATACCTACAATGGTTTGGCTATTACTATCACTAGTTACAATTACAATCTTTGTAATGGCATTATACATGCTAGTTCTTAACTTTAAAAATATGATTACAAATAGACTTAGATTTCCAAAGAGTGAGGTGTTATAATGAAAACTGTTAAATTTAAAAAATGGGTTATTACTGCAATTGTTAGTTTTATTGCAACAATCGTTTTATTAATTCTTAGTGTCGTAGTTGGAGGAACAAGCTTACTTCATTCTATTAGCCGCATGGATTCAATTATGGCCACTAACACAATGCACAACATGGCTGATATTATGCATTTAGACTCTGATTGTTTTTCTGGTAGCATAACAATTGCAGACGGCAAACTTGAGAGTGATTTTAATGAAGAGTGTAATGAGGTCTATAACACAAGTTCTTTCAACTCTGAACGACAAACAATAAGGAATGATTTAGAACAAATTGATAGTAGTAACATTACAATGAATAAGAAAAACCTAAATACATACTTAAACTCAGTTACTGACTATGCACAATCTGTATCATATACTCAGTCTCGTATTATCGTGGAGGCAGTACGAATTGTTGAAGATACCTTCGACACTTTATCTGATGCAGACCAAGAGGCATATGAAAATCAATATTTAGATGGCTCTGATGTTGATGACTATGCTGAACAATACTTAAAACAAATACTTTACTAATAGGGAGCGGATATGAGATGTCCAAGATGTGGTAGTGAAAACACTACAGTTTTACAACAAGAACACCGTAAAGGATTTGGATTCTGTCCTGGAATCCTTGGTGTTATTATCTTTGGTTTACCTGGGTTATTATGCGGACTATGTGGAATGGGTGAAACAAAAGGTCACTCTGCTTACATTGTTTGTGGAAATTGCGGAGCTAAAACAAGAATATAATGAGCAATAAAATATGGCTTAAATCGATGAATGTGTGCGCCCCTACTTGTCATCAACGTGCAGATCGCAGTTACTTTATCGGTAACTATCAATTACCGGTTTGCGCAAGGTGTCAGGGCGTATACATTGGTTATTTATTAGGATTATTTATTTATATGCCTGTACTTTTAGTATTACTTCCACTAACTTATATTGATGGTTTTATACAATTAAAAACAGAATATAACTCAACTAATTCAAGAAGACTAATTACCGGGGTAATTAGTGGTTTCGCTACAATACAGTTAATAAAAGCACTTATTCACTATATATTTTAAAGACCACTATTTATTTAGTGGTTTCTTTTATGATATAATATAGGTACTGAGGGTATGAGGTATTATTATAACTGTGTGGGAGTATTATGACAAAATTTAAAACTATATTGACTGTTAGCATTTTGTTTATAGTTGTTTTTTCAGTAACATTTATCGGATTCTATTATTCAAGGAAATCTGCTTTTGCGGATACTATTTTTATTCCAAAGACAACTAAGCCAATTAATAATTTAGTAACATCTAACTTAAAAGTTTCATCTGATTATTACATTAATTATGATCGTATTGAAGAAAAGGAAAATATCCAAATTGAGTACATTAGCATTAGTATTTACTCAAAGAAGAGTGACGCAGTAATTAGCGCTCCGATCGATGGTGTATATCAACCAGTCGCAACATGTGTTGCTGGTCAAGTATGTTCATATGAAAATGATACTGATATTTATAACAGTTATTTAATTACAACCGATAAGAAGACTGAAATCAATTATATGTACGGATGGACAGAAGAAAACTAGACTTTAATAGTCTAGTTTTTCTTAAATTATATTTAATTCGTTTTCACTTATTTTAATCGTTAAGTTTCTACTATCTTCTCTTAACATCTGATATGCAATAGCAGTTTCGATGTGATCTTGAACAAAACGTTTAATTGGTCGCGCCCCAAATTCTGGGTTATATGAATTCTCATATACATAATCAATTACATCTTGATCATAGTCAATAGTTATTTCATTTTCTACTAATCTTGTTTTTAGTTCTTCTAAAGTTAATTTGACAATTTGTTTATACATCTCATCACTCATGCTATTGAAGCCAATGATACTGTCGATACGGTTAATAAACTCTGGCTTTAAATAATCTTTTAATAAGTTTAATAATTGCTCTGACTCGAGTTTACCTTGCTCTAACATTAAATTACTACCAATATTTGAAGTCATGACAATAATCGTATTTTTAAAGTTTACTGTTTTACCTTTACTATCTGTTAAACGTCCATCATCTAATACTTGTAATAAAACATTTAGTACATCTGGATGTGCTTTCTCAATCTCATCGAATAATACAATACTATATGGGTTTGTGCGTACGTACTCAGTTAACTTACCACCTTCTTCAAATCCCACGTATCCAGGAGGGGCACCAATTAATCTTGACACACTATGTTTCTCCATATATTCACTCATATCAATTCGACAGATGCTTTCACGTTTATTGAATAACATATCAGCTAATACCTTACATACTTCTGTTTTCCCAACACCTGTTGGTCCCATAAATAGGAAACTACCAATAGGTCTATTCGGGTTCCCAATATTCATTCTACTTCGGATTATACTGTTTGTTATTTGTTTTGCGGCATCTTCTTGTCCTACAACTTGTTCGTTAATACTTGATTCTAATGTTAATAATTTATCCTTAGTTTCAGTCTTTAAACTTTCAACTGGAATATTTGTTATCTTAGAAATAATTGCGTAGATGCTTTCTGGGGTAACATTATCACTAACCATTTTACTATTAACTTCTACTGCTTTTGCTACCTCAAGTTCACGTTCTAAACCGGGAATAGTTTCATACTCAAGTCTAGCTGCTTTTTCATATTCTAAATTTTGCATCGCAATGTTTAATTGATTACGAGCTGATCTTAATTTGTCTTTTAGTTCTTTTACTTTTAAAGCTGACTCTTTTTCAAGTTGCCATTTATCATTTAGAACATCGAACTCTGTCTTAACACGGCGTAACTGCTCGCTTACTTGATTATAGCGTTCTTTATTTTTCTTCGAACCCTTAAGCGCTTTCTTTTCAATTTCTAGTTTTAATACTTCACGACTAATCGCTTCTAACTCTTCAGGTTGAGAATTTAGTTGAACATTAATATTTGCTGCCGCTTCATCTACTAAGTCAATTGCCTTATCTGGTAAGAAACGCTCTGTAATATAGCGACTAGACGTTTTAACAGCAGCTACTAGTGCCTCATCCTCAATACGAACACCGTGATATGCTTCTAAATTAAACTTAAGTCCACGTAAGATACTCAACGCTTCATCGAAAGATGGTTCATTAACTAATACCTTTTGGAAACGACGTTCAAAGGCAGCATCCTTCTCAATATTCTCTTTGTACTCACTAAGCGTAGTTGCACCAATACAACTTAATTCACCACGAGCTAGCATCGGTTTTAATAAGTTAGCACCATCCATTGCACCACTTGTTTTCCCCATGCCGATTAACATGTGAATCTCATCTATGAATAGTATTACTTTATCTTGGTTTTCACTAACTTCTTTCATAATGTCTTTTAAACGTTCTTCAAACTCACCTTGGAACTTAGCACCTGCTACGATGCCTCCTAAGTCTAAAGAATATATTTCTTTATTTCGTAAGTGATCTGGAATATCACCACTAATAATTCTGTTTGCTAATCCTTCTACAATCGCTGTCTTACCAACACCTGGCTCACCAATTAATACTGGGTTGTTTTTACTTTTTCGTGATAAGATTCTAATTACGTTTCTAATCTCATCGTCTCTCCCGATAATTGGATCTAACTTTTGCTCACGTGCTAAGTCAGTTATGTTAATTGCAAACTTGTTCAAATTCTTTAATTTGTCTTCCATACTTGCTCCTTATATAATATATGATTTTATTTCAATCTTGTAATCAAAATTTGACTACGAATATATTATATTGCAAAAACGACATTTTGTCAAATGTTCCGCACTTATTTTTAAATGTGAACTTTAGGACAAGGATATACTGTAGAAAAAGTTACCTAAAAAAGGTAACTTTAGCTTTTATAACTGTATCTTATAAGTACAATTTCGTCTATATAATCAGCTGGGAAGTAATTAAAGTCATTCAATTCTGATAAGTCTTGAAACCATTTGATAGTCTCTAAATCATCAATTACTTCAGCATCGCACTTGATTACATTCTTCTTATCTAACTTAGTTTTCAGTTCTATCGCAGGTAATATATCTCGCTTCACATCAAATGGACCCATATAATTTTCTGTTGTGGGATCGTAACAAAGTTCAATGTGGATAATTTGATTATCGCGGACATGAGACACCTTGTAACTATTAGTAAAACTTAACGTATAATAACTACCCTCTTTTTTCAGATAGTGAACTGGATCAACCTGTCTTGATATCATATTTAAATAACCACGTTCCATTTTATCTCCTATCAATATACGAAGATATTAATACACAATAATCTCTATTTGTACTTATTATAAATATGTTGTTAAGAGCGACTCCTAACTATTATGATTAAGCCACCAATTGTAATTAGTCCTAGTAATAGATAAACTGTTGATAGACGTTCAGAACCTGTATTAGCTAAGTTATAAGAAATAATATGTGATTCTTGCTTATCTGTTTCTTCATCAACTACTGTAACTACATAGTCACCTTCAACAATTTCATCTTTAGAAATGTTGTTAAGTCCATTTTCCTCTAAATACTCTTCTAAGTCTTGTTCATTATCGATTACCATTTGCTCTTTTACTTGAACAGTTCCTGTGTAACTACAATCATCTAGTTCAAAGCGAACCGCATAGTTTCCAACGACAGAAGGTATAATATTATGAATTACTACTGCTTCCTCTGGTTGCCAGAATAAATTACGAAGTCTCGCATCTGATACATAATCACTAGGAGCTAATACTACAGTTGATATTTTTCTAGATAGGATTGCTTTATATTTCTCTCCATTTACTTTCTCAAAGCAAACATCCACTTCTTCTTGGTCTACTTCACTACTTACTTCTGATTTTACTTCACTACTTACTTCTGATTTTACTTCACTACTTACTTCTGATTTTATTTCACTGCTTACTTCTGATTTTACTTCACCACTTGCTTCTGATTTTACTTCACTACTTACTTCTGATTTTACTTCACTACTTACTTCTGATTTTACTTCACTGCTTACTTCTGATTTTACTTCACTGCTTACTTCTGATTCTACTTCACTGCTTACTTCTGACTCTTCTTCATCAGGATCAGATTCTAAACATAGTGCTAAGACTCTATTTAAAACTTCTCCGGCACTATTAGTTGCTTTAACATTAACTTGATAAGTTCCTTCTGAATTGTAATTAACAAGACTATCATCAATCTCTAGAGTATCAAGAATCATTTGATCCTCAATTGGACCTACTTGACTTGAGTATGCTTCGATGTAATCTTGAACGTTAAATTCATCACCTAATTTTAAACAAATCTTATCGATAGAAAGAGAATGCTCAATATCTTTTACGACTTTATATGTTGATGTTACAGATAATCCTGTAGAAGTATCTGTAAACTTAACTGGATATTCTCCAACTTCATTAAAGTCAATTTGATGTTCTACTACAACATTATTTAAATCAAGTTGATAGTTAGCTGTTAATACAAATAATTGCTTCAACTCTTGATCTGTATATTCAATACCTCGTTTCCTAATTATTAATGGTTTTGCACTAAGTGAATCAGCATCTACAATATGTAAATTCACTTTTCTAATAACGATGTTTCCATCTTGGTCACTTACAGATACTTTTACTTCATAAGTTCCTGGTGTATTATAATCAACATTACTATCATGGATTTTCACATAATTGTTAAGGTCATAATCTTCGAATTCTGACGCATTGATTTTATAGTCTTCTATGAAATCAACTGATTCCCCAACTTTAATTGTGTGTTCTGTCGTTAACTCTAGCGTTGGTAAAATATCAATCACTTCATATTTGACTGTTTTTGATAAGTTCCCACTGCTAAATGTAACATCATAAATTCCTGGTTTTTCAAAATCAATTTCATGTGTTACTGTAATTTGTTGGTTAGTTGCGTTCCCTAAAACTTTTGCTTCAAACTTAGCAATTAGTTGTTGATCATTATAAACAGTATGCTCATAATCACTTGCATTATTTAATACACTTAATTGCATTTGTTGTACTGGCTCAACTATTTCTAATTTAGCTGTTTGTTCTTTTTGTTTATCAATATATTTATAACGATCATTATCACCAATTTCACCATCATCTGCGTTATTTTGGCAGAACGTTCCAACTTCATTTACACTTCCGTTATCTTTCTTACCAGTTCCTTTTCCATCGGCGTCTTCTTTATCGTCAAAGCATAATACTTCTTGGTAATTTGCTATAAACTTAATGTTATATGTACCGATTGTATTGAAATCTATATTATGCTCAACAGTTAATGAACCGTTTAATAACTCTTGATAATTTGATGCGACATTGAAAAGCGATACTAACTGCTCATCTGTTAATTCTATTCCTTGTTCAGATTGTTGCTTTTTATCACTTGTTATATATAATTCATTTCCATTCCCACTTGTTTGAAATTCAAAATATATAGACGTGATACTGAAAACAAGTATTAGACTTACTACTATTACTTTTAACTTTTTCATATACATCACCCCGTTTTCAAACTATACTACACATCCATTATAGCACCATAAAACCACAGTATGGTTAATCTACGTTTAATAAAATTAAAAGCCAACTACAAACAGTAGTTGACTCTATTTTTGTTCTATTCTTTAATGTACATTGGTATTCCGATAATGATAATAATTATTGAAATTATAATATATAATAACCCATTAACTTCTAAGCTTCCGCCGATAATCATAAGTGAAGTAATTGTCGCAATTAAACTGATAATAATGAAGTAAATACGTTTCCCAATACCTAGTTTAGTAACAAACTTGTTTACTGCTAAAAATAGCACTATATAAATGATATAGATAATTACAATCGGCATTGATGAAATATCAAAAGTTTCTTCTAAGTTAGTAAAGATTAAACCATAATCAATAAGTTGTTCAATTATAAACCAGAATATTGTAATCCAACTTGCTAACATTACAGAATATTTAAAACTATTATCTTTATACTTAGTTGGCAACTTCATTAATCCGATTTCAATTAGTTCTTCTGGAAGTCTTACGAATGCAAGTGTCATTCCATTGAATCCCCCATATACTGAAATAATAATAAATACTAAAATAAGTTTTGCTCCGATTGGACCAACTAGCGCTTGAGAGGCAACCATAATGTGGTCATCTCCAAGACTTACAATATCTGCCGGTGACAAGATTCTTGTTAATCCAAAGAAGTAAACGCTATATATTACCATAATTGCAACCGATCCCCAAGCTAATGCTCTTGGTAAGTTACGTTTACTATCTTCTAAATCATCAGCAATATTAGTTGCAACAATCCATCCATCAAAGGCAAACGCAATTGCAATTAATGCAGACATTGGACTCCCACCGCTAAGTGTTTGTGATGTCACTTCAGTTTCGACTGGAGCACTGAAGAATAATGCTCCAATAACTCCGATTAGAACTAGCGGTATAAGTTTAGCAACTGTTGAGTATACTTGAATCTGTCCAGCTCCCTTAGGGAACTTTAGGTTAATATACATATTAGTTGCTAGTAGGATAAACGTTGCAACCGTTATAAATAACTGTGAATCAATTCCAAGTAACATTCCCATATAGTCTGCTGTAATTAAGGCTAAGATAACCATTAATGTTGGGAAGTAACATGAAATCATCAGCCATCCCACTACATATGAGAACTTACGGCCTACTGCCATACGTGCGTAACCAATAAGACCCTCATTGTCTTTATCAAGTTCTGCATAGTATGATATTGTTACTGCTCCAAATAATACTCCGATCCCTACAATAAAGAATCCAAGTAATCCCACTGCTACGTTTCCATTTACTGCAACTAAAATATCATCTGCTTTAAAGAAGATACCACTCCCGATTACACAACCAATTACCATACTGATAGCAGTTGCGAAATTATAATTTTGTTTTTCCATTTTCTCCCTTTCATAAAAAAAAGAGTAGTCACCGAAGTGACTACTCTTCAAATAATTAAACTTACCTAGACATCACCAATATGCGCCTAGACTTTTGTCTACACGATTTGTTAGATGATGTGGTGGTGTACGTTGTTAAGTTTAATCATATTTTCTCCAAATTTCATTTATTGCAACTAGTATAACACAATAATCAATTAATGTATATAATTCTTTAAAAGAACTAAGAAATTAATCTCAGTTCTAGCCTTTATTATAATAATGTGATTCCTGCTTTATCACAAACTTCTAGTGTCTCTTGGTCCCAAATCGAAGATTGCACTTCACCAATATGTGCTTTTCTTAAGAAGTACATACATAATCTACTTTGTCCAATTCCTCCACCAATCGTATATGGTAGTTCTCCACCTAAGATTGCACTGTGGAATGGTAAGGTACTCATCTCAGATACTCCACGCTTTTCTAATTGAGTTGCAAGTGACTCTTCACTTACTCGAATCCCCATGCTTGATAATTCATAAGCGCGGCCTAACGTTTCATTCCATACAATGATATCTCCGTTTAAAGTCCAGTCATCGTAGTCTGGTGCACGCCCATCATGTACTTCTCCGTTAGTTAATAAGTCCCCAATTTTCATTAAGAATACTGCTCCATGTTTCTTACAAATAGCATCTTCACGCTCACGTGGTGCTAAGTCTGGATACATATCTAATAACTCTTGAGTTGTAATGAATGTGATTGTCTCAGGTAATTTTGAATCTACTAAGAATGGATACTTAATTAATACTGCATGCTCTACTTTTAAAATTGTTGTATAAATGTTCTCTACACATTTCTTTAAATAAGTTTCTGTACGATCTTCTTTAGTAATAACAGCTTCCCAATCCCATTGGTCAACGTATAACGAGTGAATGTTATCTAACTCTTCATCTTTACGGATTGCATTCATATCAGTATATAACCCTGTATGCTCTTTGAATCCGTGCGTACCCAAAGTGTAGCGTTTCCACTTAGCAAGCGAGTGAACCACTTGTGCATCTAATCCTTCTACGTACTTCGGTGAAAACTCGACAGGTGCTTCAATACCATTTAATGTATCGTTAAGTCCCGTCTTAACATCTACGAATAATGGCGCTGATACTCTTGTTAAATTTAATGCTTCTTGTAAACTTGCTTGGAATGTATCTTTTACGAACTTAATTGCTTTGTTTGTTTCTACATAATCTAACTGCATTTTGTAACCTTCTGGAATAACTGTTTTACTCATAATCTTTTCTCCTAAATTAATTTTTTTATACAAAAAAAGCCCATCAAATGATGGACTTTTTAAAAATAGTTACAATTATGAATTGTATTATATTAGCCTAGCATCTGACAAAATATATGTAGCTTTCGCTCCATTTTGATTGTTATTGCTATTATTATTTACGGCTGTATATAATCTGTTCATAATCGCTCCTTACATCTACTTTAGCATATATGCCACGAGTTGTAAAGAATAATTTACACTTGGTTTTCTTGGTTAATTAAATGCTCTTCTAATAATCATAACTATTCCTAAAATAATTAGAGCAATAATACCCAGGGTTATTAAAACACCTAATCCATAGCCTGTATTTGCTAGTGTTTGCGTCATTATCATCATAATAGTTACCTCGTTTCTATTTGTTTTATATGCCTATCATACCAACTTATAGTTAAACAGAGAATAACCTTATTTGACACTTACTACTAAAATTAACTTTAATTTAAAAATAACTACTAGACCATTTACTAGTAGTTATTTTTATTTATCTATTTCGCATGCTCAATTCAATTGCAACTTGGTTTAGTTCTTTACCGTAAGTTCTTAAGAATTTCTTTAGAGCATCACAATACATATACTTTCCATTAGATCGCATACGGCGACAACCATTACGGCATAATGCATAGACTTCACAGTTTTTACACTCTTCTGGATGTTTTGTACTACTCATTACAAAGTCCTTAGCAATTTCAGTTGACATCATATCTACGAATTTATCAGTAGCTGCATTACCAATCTTATATTTATCAATTGCATAGAAATCACAAGTAAATGTTGTACCATCTGCTTCAATGATATTTTGAACTGAACATACTCCACGCATATCACATGCTTCAGGACTCCCACCAAGCATGATATTAAGCATGTTATTAAAGAACCTAACACTGATATACTTTCCTGTTTTATAATCCTTAATCCATGCTTTATATAAGTTACTAAGGTATTCATAATACTGATCGTTTACTTTACGGATATTGCTCACTTTATAATCTAGTGGCTCTAGCACCGGAATGAACTGCAAGTAAGTAAAATCATTCTTTACTAAGTAGTCATAAATCTTTTCAATATTTACTGCATTCTTACTAGTTACAACTGTTAGAACATTGAAAGCAACACCTTCAGAGTGCATAAGTTTAGCTGCTGCCATAACTTTACTGTGCGTATGTTTATTCCCGAAGTCAATTCGGTTATTATCATGGAATTTTGCAGGCCCATCTAAAGATAATCCCACTAGCACATCATTTTCTTTAAATAATTTAGTCCAGTTTTCATCAATTAAAATACCATTCGTTTGTAATGAAAAATCAACTTGAACATTACCTTTTACTTCATTTACATGATTAAAGAAATTAGTAAAGAACTCAATTCCAGATAAGGTTGGTTCTCCTCCTTGGAATCCAAAGTGAACACTTTCTAGTCCCTCAGTACTAAACACATTATCAATAATTGCAATTGCTGTATCAGCAGTCATATAATCATAGTCACTTATCTCACGACTATGGCTTACATCATCATAAAAGCAATACTTACACTGTAAGTTACACTTATTACTTGATGGTTTTATTAAAATATTTAAATTTTTCATTATCATCCTTAAATATATAATGTCAGGTTATAAACGTTTAGTACGATTAGTGATATTATGGTTATATTGAATAGTCTATCTACTGTTTCCACTTCTAACGTTTGACTTAACTTACCACCAGCAATTCCTCCGAAAATAGCGGCTGGAATCATTACTAATAGTGGTAATAACTCAACGATTCCAAACGTACCATCAGTCAAGTAAATTACAATATTACTTAATTGTGAGAAGAAGATTACTAAAATTGATAGGTAGGTTGCATCTAAAATTGATACTCCTAGGAATCCTATGAACACTGGAACATTAATTGGTCCTCCACCAATTCCTAAGAATGTCGATAAGATTGATAGCGAAATCCCAATTATTACCATTGATATTTTAGACTCAAATACCGGTAATTTTTCAACATATAGATGTTTAAACACGACCATAATAAGTAATACAATTAAGATTAATGTTTGAATAAAAGAAACAGTATTTTCATTATCGAACATAGTTAAGAAACTACTGAAAATACTATTACCTATAGTTCCCCCTATAATTGACCCTATAATTAAATATAAGTATTGTGCTTTGTATAATGTACGATCAGCTTTCGTACGTTTATATAAAGTGCTCATCGCCATAAAGAATACCGTAACTGATGACAGAACATTTATGCTTAAAGCATCAAGAGGGCTCACTGCTTGTAATAATGGCTTCATTATTACGCCCCCACCAAGACCTACAAGTGACCCTATAATTGTTGCAAATAATGCGATTAATAAATAAATTATCATTTCTTTCTCCAATTCATAACTATTTTAACTTTTCCCCATATTTAAATATTAAATATACTAGCGAAAACTTTCACTAGTATACTTACACTTATTTATATATTATCACCTATCAAGATAATCGTTTTCTTTTTTCTGCTATTAGATTAGCGTTAAAAAATACCCCAAATAGTTGGAGTACTTTAGTTATATTTTATTTTCTTATAACTTTAGAAAAACAAGAACAGTTACAATTATGGCTAATACAATATTTATTATTAAAATGACAGCTATATCTATAGCTGAGATTTGACTAGCTGTATGTTGACTAACTACTAATTGTTGTAAATCCATATTTCATCCTCAATTAACTTCCCTATAACTTTTTGGTATTTTAAAACTAAGTTTGCATTACTTTTGACTAATTGATTGTTAATTGATGATTGACTAATATTTAGTTCTTGAGCGATTGCTGTCTGTGACATTCCTAAATACACTGAACAAACAATAGTATTTAAGTACTTAGGCTTATGTAATACTAACTTGGCGAATGCATTAAACAGTAACTCAAGTTCTTCTGTGTGCTTGGCACCAATATAAAAAATTTGGTTATCTTTTATAAATTTCTCAGTCTTACTATTTATTTCAAGCTCTTTTGCTTTATAAAAAATATCACCTTGCATCTCATTGATTGGAACATCTAAACGTTCAATATGCCCTGTTGAAACATATACACGAGCTTTAAGATCATGTTTCCCGAGTTTTGCAAGACACTCAAGTATAATACTGATTAAAAATTGTGGTTTATCACTAAGTAATCTAATTTGATCACCACCAGTAATCTCAATCTTATCACCCTCAATTTCAAAATTAGTAATAATAGTTTGAATATCAATGATATCTGATAAGATAACTTTTTTCTTTCTAGAGTCAATTAAATCAAATATAAGTAAGTACATACAGCCTCCTTATTTATATAAGGACACGCTATCTATAATTCTTCGATATTTTATAAATATCTGCATTTTATCGATACAGAACAAATTTGTATAATACTACTAATTTTCATTTATACGTTTGTCTTTAGCTTGTTTATATTCTCTTATTAATAGCGCAAAGAAAATAAGAATAATTAAAACTAACACAATTACTAAAATCATACTATTTATGATAGCTCCTTAAACCCCTTATTTTTTCTTTAATAAATATATTGCTAAACCGATTACAGCAATTAAAAAGATTACTTTGATCTGCCATCCGGCAACATATACAGTCCAACTCGTTGATGACCACGGATCATTAATTGTCCTCATTTGCTTTGGAACTATTGCAATGATTAAAATAATTGAAACTACTATCGCCGATATTAATGCTACTTTCTTTTTCATATTTTTCCTCCAATAAACTATTACATTTATATTATACACTATATAAAGAAACTACTCCTATTACTAGAAGTAGTTTCTTTATATTAATAGTTGTCAATTCCATATTGTGCTTGCTCAGCTGTAAATCCTTCAAATAATAATTGATCGTAAATTGCTGACGATGACATACTTAGTGTATTACTGTAACTAGTTGCAGATTGAACTGCTTCTTCATTCCAGTCTACTTCTAAGTTATCAAGTGCATAGTCTATTTGTTCAGCTGTAAATCCTTCAAACTTTAGTTGCCCTCTTAGTCCCTCTTCAGAAAATGCCATAATTTTAATATAACTTTCTGCTGATTTTAGTGCTTTTTCATTTTCACGATTTGCTTTGTCAGCTTCTGCTGCTTCTTTTTCTGCTGCTTCTTTCTCTGCTGCTTCTTTTTCCGCCGCTTCTTTCTCTGCAGCCTCAATTTCTGCTTTTTGTTCTTCACTTAATTCAACATTTACAGTGAATGGGACTGTTGCTTCGTTTTCAGCATCATCGATTGCTGTAAATGAAACTTTATATTTTCCTTCTGTATCAAAGTCAATATCTTCAAATCCAGTAACTGTAATATCACTAGTTGTCATTTCAGTTCTATTATCTGTAATACTAGCCACTGCTGAGTTCACTAACTCATCACTAGTCATAGCAGTCCCTTTAGTCACTACTATCGAACTTTCACCACTAAGTGTGATTTCAGGTTCTGATGTATCACTAATCATAATACTTAAGAAGAAAATACCTCCTAATACTGATGCTACTATCTTTCCTACTTTTCCTAGTTTCTTACTAGTCCAAATAAAATACATACCTACTGGGTACACAAAGATTGTCATAACAATTGCAAACCAAGTCTTTTTATAAAATTTTTCTTTTTCCATTTTGCCCCCTTATTAACACAATGATTTTATCACTCGTGCATAAAGAAAAGTGTACAAAATGTACACTTTTTAATCTAATAAGATATGAGTCTCGAAATCATATAATCCTCGATCAGTTATTTTCAAGAATGGAATAACATCTAACGTTAGGAAGCTCATTGCTAAAAACGGTTCATCAAAGTCAATAAAGTCGACAGTATCAAGTAGCCTTTTAAAGCTAATATACGTCTCATTAATGCTCTCACTACTCATAAGTCCTGCCACATCTAGTTTTAAATCATCTATTTGGCCATTAAATAGGGTGTATACACCACCGTTACTATTTTTGATATACTTTATCATCTTTCTAATTTGATCATCGTCATGGCCAATTATGACGATATTATGATAGTCATGACTAATACTACTTGCGATTACTCCATCACTTAAATCTATACCCTTTATATAAGATACAAAGTAACTATCTTTACCATATCGATTTAACACTACTATCTTAGATAAGTTATCTCGCTCGCTTACAGATACAGTTGCTTTTCCTGTAACTAAACTACCATTACTTACTTCAATAGCAATATCATGCTTAGGAGTTAAGTCAATTGTTTTTTCATCAATACTAATATTTACAGAGTTTGTCGTGATATCTGTATCAACTTCATCATTGTTGATTGTAAAGTCAATCTTATCATTCATCACTAGTCCATCTTTAAATACTTTCTCAATTTTGAATTGCTCTAGGTCGTCAACTAATAGTAAATCAGCAACATACCCCGGTGCGATCGCTCCCTTGTCTGTTAAATTATATGCTCTTGCTGCATTGAAAGTCGCCATCTTAATTAATAACTCAGGTGCGTAGCCTTCACTGATTCCCTTTTTAATTATATTATTAATGCTTCCTTTTTCTACTAAGTCAACAATTGAAATATCATCTGTACAAAAACTTATTTGCGAGTTATTAGCAACCGTTACCGCTGACATAAGTTCAGTAAAGTTTTTAGCAGCTGATCCCTCTCTAATTTGAACTTTAACCCCACGAGATAAACGTTCAAGTAGTTCTTGTTTAGTCTCACATTCGTGGTCAGTTGCAACCTTATAGCTACGAAGTAAATCAACTTGCTTTGGATTAAGTCCTGCCATATGTCCGTCAATTGTTAAGTTACGTCTTGTACAGTCTCTCATTTTTTGAATGTAATCTTCATCCCAATTCTCTACTCGTTCAAAATCCATAAGCTCTGCTAAACCATATACAAAAGGATCACTATAATAACCAACTAAATCTTTAGCTGTAAGTTCAATATTATCATTGCTTACCTTTGAGCATGGCACACTAGAAGGTAACATTACATTGATATCCATATATGCTTTTTCTACCTCACATAGCATATAGTCAATCCCGTTTTTACCTAATACATTTGCGATCTCATGACAGTCAGCAAAAACAGTTGTTACTCCGTTTGCTAATGCAATCTTTGAGTATTCGATTGGGGTTAGCATTGTAGACTCAATATGCATATGTCCATCTATTAATCCGGGTAATAAATATTTACCATTAGCATTAATTATTTGTTTAGCTGGAACTTGCCCAAATCCAATTATCATTCCTAAATCTACCATGACATCCACTTCCATGAACTCCATAGTAAAAACATTGAATACTTTTGCATCTGTTATAAGTAAGTCTATCTCTTTGTTTCCATTGATTTTATCAGTTAAGTTTAGTAACATATCGCCTCCAAAATATTGCTATTAGTATAGCACAATTTTGACTCTGCTAACACTTAAAGTTTTTTACACTTTTTTTTCGGTGGCGGAAAATATTTTCTGTGGTAAAATATAATTGTAAAAGGGAGTGAAAATGAAAAAATTTATTAGTTTATTTTTATTAGTACTTGTTGTTGTACTAAGCGGATGTGGTAACAAAACTGCATATGAAGAGATGGTTGACTCGATGGGTAATATCTCATCAATGAAATATTCAATGTTCGAAGTGGGAGCAGAGGTTGAAGGGATTTCAGTTGACTATTTAGTTGAAATGAATATTGATGAGCCACTTGCTCATGTAACTGCTTTAGGTTTTGATTTCTACCTAACAGATACAACTGTTTATGTTCAAGCATTTAATAACTGGTTTAAATCTGAATTAACTGAAGACCAAATGGCTGATCTTGAAGCTGAACTTGATTTTGATGTTTTTGAAATCGATATGCCTGATGGTGAAGAACCTTTAAGCATTGACACTGGTATCGCAATGGTAGATGATGCTGTAAATGGTAAAACATTAAATGATATTGTTATTACTACTGATGAAGGTTATTCAATTACTGGTTTAGAACAATACTTAACTGCTACTGTTGAAAGCAGTAAACTAAGTTTAACATTCAGTGATAGTGACTCAGGTGATTCTGCACACGTTACAATGGGTAAAACTGAAGAATTTAATTTACCTGAAGAGGCTGCAGATGCAGTTGATGTACCAATGGAAGCTTTATTAGAAGCCCAATAATAAAAGAAAACAATGCAAATGGGTTATCCATTGCATTGCTTTTTTTATTTACAATCATAGCCTTGTCCCTTACTCATACGCTTACAGCTTAATTGTTTACTATTATATAGTTTACGCCAATTGTGACGCTTATCATTACGCACAAATTTATAATCTGATAGTTTACTAACAACAGAACCTTTATCGATTTTCTCAACAAAGATGACCGACTCTTTTGATAGCGTCTTATTTTCTAAGACAAGTTGATTATTTGTCGTAAATACTAACTGGCGATTAGTACTTGTAATGAATTCATCCAAGACATGGAAAAATGAATTACTTGATAAACTAGTACTCATTTCATCAATAAGTCTTGGTACAAAGTAATCATCACTATTTTCTGCGAATTTCACCTTACTATGCTTAATACTCACAAATCATCTTAGCAAACAGTGACACTTCAACCTCTTTACTTAGTCCGTTTGCTTTGTGTATATACAAATAAAATACTACCCCTGGGGATAGAGGTAGTTTTTAAGATATAATATATATTAGTACAGTAAATCTAGTCACCGGAGAGCCATTGATAGCTCTATTTGTATTTAAATCATACAAGCTCAAAGTTATACTAACTTATCTAATAAGTCTTCTAAATCAGCTTTAACAACGTGAACTTTAGGACCAATGATAACTTGTGCATGGTGTTCATCTAAAATTACAACACCAATTGCCCCTAGTTCTTTTAATTTTTCACTATTAACAAGTTTTGTATCATTTAATTCTAAGCGTAAACGTGTAATACAATTATCTAAAGTTTCAATATTATCTGCTCCACCTAAGTTTTCTAAAATTAGTGGAATATCAAAGTCTTTATTCGTATTTTTAAATTCAGCTTCACTTACATTTTCAAGCCCTATTGATTCACGACCTGGAGTTTTTATATCATGCTTAATAATGTACCATTTGAAAATTTTATAATATAGCATAAACCATACTATACCTACTACTGGTACTAGATACCATCTAGTAGCTGGTCCTTGAAGTACACCAAATACTAACCAGTCAATAACACCACCATCAGTGTTCCCAATTACTACATGTAATAAATTCATAACCATAAATCCTAATCCTGTTAAGAACACGTGGATTAAGTACAGTACTGGTGATACAAATAAGAATAAGAATTCAATTGGCTCAGTAATACCAACAACAAATGTTGTTAACGCACCTGAAATTAATAAACCTTTAATTTGTTTTCTGTTTCCTTCTGGTGCTGCGTGATACATCGCTAATGCTGCCCCTGGAAGTCCAAACATAAATGTTGGCATTTTACCTTGAGATAAGAAGGCAGTATATTGTCCGTAGTCTTCAAATGAAATGGGCATACCAGCATTTAACTGTGCATAGAAAATATTTAATACACCTGATACAGTCTCACCATTTACAATTGCTTCTCCACCCGCTGGAGTAAATCTAATTAAAGATACTAAGATATGGTGTAACCCAAATGGAATTAATAAACGCTCACCAGCACCAAACATAAATGGTCCAAGTGGTCCTGCCGACATAATTAATTGTCCGAACTTATTAATACCGTATGAAATTGGAATCCAAATAAACGGAATCAATAGTCCTAATACTGAAAAAATTAATACCGTTGCAATTGGAACAAATCTTGCACCTGAGAAGAATGAGAATGCATCTGGTAACGTACGACGATAGTTACGTTCATGAATCTGAGATACAACAATACCTGAGAAAATCCCACCTAATACTCCAAGTTCAACTGTTTGAATACCTAGCGTTATAGATTGTCCAAATTCTGATAATCTATCAACTGGTGCAAGTTGACCAGTTTGAGTTAAATAGAAATTAATAGACAGTAACATGATCATGTATCCTACAAATCCTGAGAATGCAGCTACACCTTTTTCACGTTTAGCTAGTCCTAATGGAATTGCAATTGCAAACATCACTGGTAAATATGAAAATGCAAATCCCGATATTGATCCCATATATGAGAAAAATAATTGTATATACTCATTGTCTAAAAACGGTAATACTTCAATTGTCGCTGGCGACGTAAAAGATGAACTAATTCCTAGGAAAATACCTAAGAACGCCATCAGTGATACAGGTAACATAAATGTTTTACCTAATTCTTGAAAAAATCCTAATAACTTACTTTTCATTTTGCTCCTTATAAATTGCAACAGCTTGTGCTAGTCGTTTCATACCTTCTTCTAGTTTTGAGCGTTGGCAACCAATATTAATACGTAAATATCCTTTAACACCATAAACTTCACCAGACATAATCCCAACTTTTGTTTGGTTATACATGATGTCCAATAACTGGTCGATATCATAGTTTGAACTATCTATCCATAAAAGATATGTTCCATCTTGTTTAGTAACAGCCATATCTAATTTCTGTTCTTGAATAAACTTTGTAACATATAAATAATTTTGATAAACATATTGATTTAACTGATCTAACCATTGCTCAAGATTATTGTAAACATAGGCAGTTGCTTTCATTCCTAAAATAGTACATGACGATAAGCCGTTTTTATTTTTTAAACAAAGTTCGAATTCAGTTCTATCTTGCTCATTTTCAATAATTGCATATGAAAACAATAAACCTGGGAAATTGAATGCTTTAGTTGCACTAGTAATAATACACCCATTGTATGAATAGTCATATTCCTTAGTAACTGCTAAAAGTGGATAATGAGATGCACCAAAACTAATATCCATATGAATCTCATCACTAATAATGTATACATTATGCTTTTTACAAACACTTACAATATACTCTAATTCTTCTTTTGTCCAAAACTTACCGATAGGATTATGTGGTGAACATAGAACTATTACACTACATTTACTAACCTCTGCTTCAAATTCAGCTTTATTAATGGTATACTGATCATTTTCACGAATCAATTCTGAAGTAAATAATTGACACTTATTTTCTTCTACTACTTTATAGAACGCATCATATGAAGGGGTGAACATAAATACACTTGGATTTTGTTTAGTCTTCATACGCATAATCTCGCTTAGTGAATATATGACTGTTGGTGAATACATAACCGTTTTGGAATCAACCTCATAATTGAATCTTCGGCTATACCAATCAACGATTGCTCCAAGTAATAATTCATTTCTCCATCTAGTATATCCATAGATTCCATCTGTTAACTGCTCTTGCAAATACTTTACTGCATCTTCAGGCAACGGGAAATCCATATCTGATATTGAGAATGGAAGTACATCATCACTTCCAAAGCGATCAGCTGTATAATCCCACTGTGTACAATAGGTTCCTCTTCGATCTGTTAATCTATCAAAATCATATTTCATCTTACTCCTTAAATCTGTTACAACTAAATAATATCACGTGCTAACTTCAATTTTTTTTACAACCCGTGCATTTTTTCATAAAAAGAAATTAGTGTGAATTACACTAATTTTTGGTTTACTACTTTTCCATCTTTTACTTGGATACCGCTATTAATGGTTGAGGTATTATTGATATTCTCAATTCCTGTTTGATATAACTCAATAATTAAATCAATCACGCCTTGAATCGAATTCGTTGCAGTGCGCGGAACACTTGCAGGCATATTTGGAACTGCGTAATGAACAACTCCATCAACGATTACTGTTGGCTGTGCATGACTTGTTGCACTCGTTAAGGTTTCACATGTTCCTCCTTGGTCGCTAGATACATCAACTATAACACTTCCTTCTTTCATAGCTGCTACTATTTCCTTGGTAATTAATTTAGGAGGATTTCCACCTGGAATTAATACTGTCGAAATCACTGCATCTGCTGCAACACAACAGTCATAAATCGATTTACTAGTCGACTTAATTATAGTTACATTCTTTCCATCATATTTAACTTTTAAATTTTCTATTTGAGTATCATTAATCTCAAGAATATTGACACTAGCTCCGATTGCAAGGGCCATATCACATGCATTTTGTGCTACTACTCCACCACCAAGAATTGTAACAACACCTGGCTTAGCAACACTTGTACCTGATAATAAAATACCACTTCCACCATTTTGAGCTTCTAAATAATGAACAGCTGTAAATAGAGCTTTACGTCCTGCAATTTCACTAACTGGTTTTAATAACTGAAAACTACCATCAATTACTATATTTTCTGAAGCAATAGCACATACATGTTTTTCTACCATCACTTTTACACACTCAGGGTTCGCAGCTAAATGTAAGAATCCCCATATTACTTGGTTCTCTTTAAATAAATGATATTCACTTGGCATTGGTTCCTTCACTTTTAAAATAAGTTCTGCTTCCCAGACCTTTTCCTGATTTGCAATTACTGCACCAGCTTGTTTGTAGTCTTGATCTGAGTATCCACTTCCAACCCCAGCAGTTGATTCAATTACAACTTCAATGCCTGCACCTATTAATCGTTTAACACTTTCCGGTGTTATTGCAACACGACATTCACCTTGCTTCTGCTCTTTGGGAATCCCTACTAACATTCTGACTCCTTAGCGATAATTGCATCTATTTCAATTAAGGCTCCTAATGGTAAATTAGCAACTTGATATGCAACTCTTGCAGGGAATGGCTTTTCAAAATAAGTCGCATATATTTCATTTACTTGTGTAAAATCTGCAATATCATGTAATAAGACTGTAACCTTAACTGCATTAGTTAATTTCACACCAGCTTCCTCACAAATAAACTCTAAGTTTTTAAAACACATTATTGTTTGCTGTTCAATTCCAACTTTCATTTGACCATCGATCTTATCGATTGGTAATTGACCAGAAATAAATACTAAATCGTTCGTCTCAATTGCTTGTGAAAATGGTCCTACTGCTGCTGGCGCTTTTTCACTATTAATTACTTTTCTCATATATCCTCCAATTGTTTTCTATAATTAGATTATATTCGTAAGTAACTACTTGATTATTTATAAGTTATGAAGTTTTTCACAAATGTTATTAAACACTAACTCTAAATATATAAAATATAAAGATCTATCTCTAAACACTCGATAATCATATTCAATATTTTTGTCTAATAGCTTTATTCCATTTTCAAATTCAATATCATAGTTTTCATTCTCATATAGCACAACATAATTGTCTTTAGTTCTACACATTTGCTCTAATCGACCAAGAATTAAGTCGGTATTAAGACTTGCAGATAATAGTATTACTAGACGTTCACTATTAGCTTTCTCAATTTCAATGTCCATAATTTGTTCATCATCTTGAACTATAACTGGTCTCGAAGCGGCAACGCTTAACCTATTTGCAAAATATTTACCTACTCCAAGGCTTGGTCCATGACCATAAATAACAATATATTTACTTGCAATAATTTTATCAGCAAGATCGTCTATTAAATGTTGATTAGTTCCAATGTACGAAAAGAAGTTTGATATCTTTTCACTTTGGAATTGGACATAATCAGATCCAATTGATTCTACTGCTGATCGATTATTTTTTACATAATACTTAATTTCTTTATAACCACTAAAGCCACAGTTCTTTGAAAACTTAACAACCATACTTGGCGAAACACCAATGTAATTTGAGAATGATTCGATAGTCATTGCATCAAAATCTTCACCTAAATCGATAATACATTTCGCTATGTACTTTTCTGTTGTTGTTTGTCCTTCTTTAAATAAAACTCGCATAAAAACCCCTATTCATATCTATATTACCATAACTTTTGTATACAATTACATTTATTAAAAAGATAATGCAAAGGAATAAATACCTTCGTTTAATTTTGCTACAATTTAAATATGAAAAGTAACCATGGAGGGAACATGTTTAACCACTATGTACGTATAGCTAATCTAACGAAAGTTAATCCAAACTATAGAATCTTACTAATCAATGAACCTACACAAACAAAGCGCTTTAATGGTGACTACAATTACTATGATCATTATTACCGACTAGTTACAGCAGAAGGCAAGCATATTAAATACGGTAAATTCCAACAACTTGATAAACTAGCTCAAATACTAGATGTCCCAATAGAGCACTTGGAGCAAAAAATAATAATAAACGACAAATAGAAATGAAAGCCTAAATAGGCTTTCCTTTTTACTATAAATATTAAATAACTACATGATAGCTTCACTCTTAGTAGCTTGCTTGTATAACTCATCCAAATCTGTATATAATTCAATATTTTTATTCAACTTGCGCTTATGTGGCATATTCTCGATTATATAATTACGATCAACATATTCCCCAAAAATATATAAACACTCAAGCTTGTCACTCGTCAATGTAAAATTCTTCTTTCCAAAGAAATCGTCAATTTGCTCAACACTCAAATTCATCCATTTATATTTTTTATTGACTGTGTCTTGATAAACTCGCTTATGAATAAACCACGAAAACATAAAATTATACGCATTATCATGCCAAGTACTACTACCCGTATTTGAATAAGCTTCACAGTAGCGTTTGGTCTTTATAACATATACTAATTCAACAAAAGGATATAAAATAACAATCCCTGTAATAACCCCAATGATAAGTTTCATCTTCTCCCCTTTAGCTATATTATATCATCCTCACTTAATCCTATTTAAAATACAACTTTAGATACAAATACATCTATACATAGCCAATAATAAACGCTATAATAAGTTTAGGTTATAATGAGACCAAAACTGTATTACTACAATACAATAGAAAAGGAGAGCCATCCGGGGCTCTCCTTTTTTGCTACCAGGAGGTTATAATGTTGCAGTTACTACTAACGCGTTTCGCGTAGTATTAAAAGTAGCAGCAGCATAAAGACAACTAGTACTTCCATTTGTAACTCCTCCTTTTGAAGTTGATCATTTCTCACTTCATACCTCCTCGGTTTTAACGTCTTGACCTGACGTTCCTCTACTTATAAATATGCCTTATAACAGCAAAACACTTTATTTATAAGAATAATATTCACTTTAAATACAACTTTAAATACAAATACATCTATACATAGCCAATAATAAACGCTATAATGAGTTTAGGTTATAATGAGACCAAAAATGTATTACTACAATACAATAGAAAAGGAGAGCCCTGTATGGCTCCCCTTTTTTGCTGCCAGGAGGTTATAATGATGCAGTTACTACTAACGCGTTTCGCGTAGTATTAAAAGTAGCAGCAGCATAAAGACAACTAGTACTTCCATTTGTAACTCCTCCTTTTGAAGTTGATCATTTCTCACTTCATACCTCCTCGGTTTTAACGTCTTGACCTGACGTCCCTATACTTATAAATACGCCTTATAACAGCAAAACACTTTATTTATAAGAATAATATTCACTTTAAATACAACTTTAAATACAAATACATCTATACATAACTACTAATAAGCGCTATAATTAAATTAGGTTATAATGAGACCAAAACTGTATTACTACAATAGAAAAGGAGAGCCGTGGGGGCTCTCCTTTTTTGCTGCCAGGAGGTTATAATGATGCAGTTACTACTAACGCGTTTCGCGTAGTATTAAAAGTAGCAGCAGCATAAAGACAACTAGCACTTCCATTTGTAACTCCTCCTTTTGAAGTTGATCATTTCTCACTTCATACCTCCTCGGTTTTAACGTCTTGACCTGACGTTCCTCTACTTATAAATACGCCTTATAACAACAAAACACTTTATTTATAAGAATAATATTCACTTTAAATACAACTTTAAATACAAATACATCTATACATGGCCAATAATAAACGCTATAATTTACCTAGGCGTTATTGGGACGCAAATGTATAGATAAAATACATGGAAAAAGAGAGCTCTGGTAAGCTCTCTTTTTTGTTGCCATGGAACCAGTCACTACTAACGCGTTTCACGTAGTATTAAAAGTAGCAGCAGCATAAAGACAACTAGCACTTCCATTTGTAACTCCTCCTTTTGAAGTTGATCATTTCTCACTTCAGACCTCCTCTGTTTTAACGCCTTGACCTGACGTTCCTCTACTTATATATAGTCCTTCTGACAACAAAACACTTTATTTATTTCCATAGACATAAAAAAAGATAATAGCCTTGGCTACTATCTTTCAATTTTATTTTTGATTAAAAACTCTAATTTTAAATATATAGCAATATTTGTTCCGGTTCCAAACGTTAGTATTAGTGTTGCTATTGTTATTGGTACCTCACTAGATAAGAGTACATTTAATAAAATAACTATAAACAGGATACTGCAGTCAATAATAACTCTAAATATTCCTATATCAAAATTTAATAAACTAGCTAACTCTACAATTAATTTGTCATATGGAGGAATTATTAAATTTGATCTAGCTATTAAATATAGTCCAAAATTCATAAGTAGAAATGTTGTAACTATCGTTACTATTGTAAATGATTGTTCATAATTAAAATAAGAAAATAAATTTATCACTCTAGTCAATGCAAATATTGATACGAAACTTATTATTAAGCTCACTTTGCTTACTTTTAATTTAGATATTAATAAGACCATAATTAACAAACAAAATGATTGTAATAATAATGACGCATTCCCAAACTTTTCAATTGCCGTTAAGCTTACTACAGCTAAGCTAAGTGAGTCTAATGCTCCCAATCCCATACCATAACTCTTCATCTGATTAATTGTTATTGCAAAAATAATACAGCCAACTACAGATAACGTTAATGCTAACAGTTTACCTTTATTCATATACACTCCTTTTAGGTTCACTATATAGTATCAACTATCATAATGTTTTATAGAACATTAATATGTACCAGTCTTATTATCATACAAAATATATACAACTTTAGATACAAATCTATCTATACATAACTACTAATAAACGCTATAATTTATTCAGGCGTTGTTGGAACGCAAATGTATAAACAAAATATAGAAAAAGAGAGCTTTCCAGAGCTCTCTTTTTTGTTGCAAGGAGATGTTATTGGAACCAGTTACTACTAACGCGTTTCGCGCAGTATTAAAAGTAGCAGCATCATAAACACAACTATTACTTCCATTTGTAACTCCTCCTTTTGAAGTTTATCATTTCTCACTTCATACCTCCTCTGTTTTAACGTCTTGACCTGACGTACCTCTACTTATATATATTCCATCTAACAACAATAGACTTTAATTATTTCAATAGACACAAAAAAGATAGTAGCCACGGCTACTATCTTTACGTTTATATTTCATTCCTAGGGGGATAGGAATATTAAGATACTCACGTTTGGGGATATTGTGCGTAAGAATATATTAGGTTATTATATTTCGTATGTATCATTAATTATAGTTTTATATCTTACTGCTTTTGCTCCATAGATTACTTGAATTCCTTCTGAAACATCTACAATACCACTTGCACCAAAACTCATTAACCCATCACGATCAACTTTATCTGGATCCTTTAAAGTAACACGTAACCTTGTTATACAAGCATCAACATCGTCCTGGTTGTCTACACCACCTAAATATCCTACAATTAATTCAGCTTCTTCATTTAAAGAACTTTTGCTCACTACTTCCACATCAGCTTCATCCTCTTCCTCTGGGTTTCGACCTGTGTTAAAATATTAAATTTCAGGATAAAAACTTGAATGAGAAATAGTATAAGGCTGTCCAAATTGGACCAATGACAAATAAGTATAAGAAATGTGTTTTTTCTTGACCGTGTAAGATTCTAAATAATGTAAAGTCAATGAAACCACCACTAAATGTATTACCAATATTTAGATTGATTATATCTGCAACTAAGAATGAAATACCATCTAGGAAAGCATGCCACACATATGGTAATGGAGATACAAATAAGAACATAAATTCTAATGGTTCTGTAATACTAATTAACCATAATATATATTATTCAGTATTACTAGTCCTCCATCATATCTATTCTATTTTGGTGTCTTCCACCTTCAAATTTGGCTGCTAACCATTCGTCTAAAATCATTTTTGCTAGTTCACTTCCTACTACTCTTGAACCCATTGATAAAATATTAGTATCATTATGCTCACGTGATAATTTTGCTGTATAAGGGTCACTACATACAACTGCTCTAACACCCTTAACTTTATTAGCTGTGATTGATATTCCAACTCCACTTCCACATAATAAAATACCTAGTGGGTATTCACCTGTAGATACCTTTTCCGCAACCACTTTAGAGTATATTGGGTAATCTGTTCTTTCTGTACTGTATGCACCAACATCTAATACTTCATAGCCTTGTTCTTCTAAATATGGTACTAATACCTCTTTAAGGGATAAACCTACATGGTCGCAACCAATTATCACTTTTTTCATCTCAGTTCCTCAAACTTTCTATAATTTCCTTGTATTCTTTCTCTTTTCCAAATAGAGCTGATGTCCCAAGTACATAACCATCAACGCCTAGCAACTTGTTATTAGCTATAGTATCAGGGTCAAGTGCCCCATCTAATACTATCTTGAATTCATATTGTTTTTTTACCTCTAATATATCTTGAATTTTTCTATTTATTGAATTTAAAAAACTTTGTCCTGCAAACCCAGGCGATACTGTCATTAATAAAACATATTCAACATAAGGCAATAGTTCGCTAATTTCTAGTAATGATACATTGGGACTAATTGCAATACCCGGTTTAGCTCCAAGTTCTTTTATTTTGTTAAGTAATCTAATCGGATGAAAATCTGTTTCGGGATGTATGTATATTATATCCACACCTATGTTAACTAGCTTTTCAATATATTCTCCTGGATTAGTAACCATTAAATGGGCATCTGTCATTTGTTTTGTGTTAGCAACTATATATTCTACTTCTTGATAACCCAAACCTAAATTAGGAACATAATGACCATCCATTATATCTAGGTGAAATACATCTACACCAGATGATTCCAACTCATTTAGTTCTTGCTTTAAGTCTCCAATATCTGCACACATCATTGAAGGGCAAAGTAATATTCTTTTTTCCTCAGTCATAATGTTACCTTTTTCCTGAAGCTAGCTTATACCATGTTAAGCGGCGTCCTTTTAGAGTAATTGCCATTTGATAAATATTCTCAGGTGTTGACATTCCCGAACATCCAGCATCACCAATAGCATGGATATCTGCACCAGTTTGTTTTGACATCAATGTACATAATCTAATAGTATCTTCATCTGCACCTTCAACCGATCCATCTAAAAATGACATCGCTAGAGTTCCTGGCTTATATCTATGTGTGAATTCAACTAAATCTCTAATCATATCAACTGTAATTCCTGTTCTACTTCCAGGCATCGGTAAGCATATTACATCAGCTCCAGCGTCAATTAATTTTGAAATTATATCTTTATGATCGAATGTTGCTAGAGGATCACCTAATACTTTTTCATCGACACCATCTTCCCATTTTCCTGACCAAATCATCACTTCATCACCTAGTACTTTTTTGGCAAGTCTAGTTGCTTCCACAATATCTTCTAGCTTAGTTCCAGTCCCTGGGTTACCTGCTAGTACAACAAAGTCCGCTTCTTCATCAAGTAATTTTTTCAAATTTTCTTCACTAGCAATTCTATTCGTTCTTACCAGTTGTTTTCCTTGTGACGTACTTGTTGTTGGGTCATCTCCTGCACCACATTCTAAATATATTCCTAATGGTCCATTTGTTAATTCCTTCATTTCTTTTAGTCTATAATCAAAAGGTTCCCAGCCCTCTCCATTATTTACCTGTCCTTGAAATGCCGGTATTTTACTATCATCCATCGGATATCCGTTAAAGAACACCATGTCTGCTCCAAAGGCTTCCGCCAACTCAGGGTTAGTTGTTCCTTCTAATAACGGATGACTTCCAACATAGCATTGAGATAAGACAACTCTTCCCTCACTTGCTTGAATACTTCTTTTTAATTCCATTGCTGACATTTTTCTTACTTCACTTTTACTTGTACTAATTAATCTAGTAGACATAATTCTCCTCTTAAATTTTTTATTCTTCAACTTTTACTTGTTTGCTTCTTAAATGCTCTTCATACTTTCTGAAGAATGGAGTATAAATCACAAGTCCGATTACAAATAATATAATTATTAATATAATCGTCCTAAAATCTCCACCTGTACCTACAGGACCCAAAATAAACGGTGGGGTAGCCCATGGTAGCGAAATATAAAACCTATTTATCAACTCTAATGAGAACGATAGATATGAAATAATTGCTGTTACTACTGAGATTAGTAAATACGGTAGTAATAGAAATGGATTTAGAGCTAGAGGCAAACCGAAGATTACTGGCTCAACTATTGTAAACATTGCACTCGGTAAGCATGCCCATCCTAAAGCTTTTAGGTGCTTTATATCGGAACGGATCATTAAGAATATAAGTGGCCACACTGTAGCTGTCCAGTTAGTCATTCTATCAATTCCATTATAAGTCATAATATGTGGTAAATCTGTACCCGCAACACCATTTTGAACAGCTTGGGCGTTATCAGCTAACCACATAGTTTCAAATGGACTAAAAATTGGTGCTGCGAACATATTATCTCCATGTAACCCTACAGCCCATAACAGATTGGTCATAAATTCTCTAAATGTATAAGAGAAAATATTATCAGCTGCATCTAAGTATGGTGTTAAAAACGTTGTGGATAAAGCCACAATATCAATATCTAATAATGATCTTATTATCCATGCAATTGTTAACACCAATAAGTATGGTACTAGTGATGTGAAAGCGGCACCAACATTAGGTGGAACTTCTTTTGGCAGCCTAATAGTTATATTCTTATTTACTAAAAACTGATATATATTTAAAGCCACAATTGTAGTTACCATTGTACTGAATAATCCAGTTGCTGAAAAGTTCGCAACCGATATCATTCCATCTTCAACGGCACCAATATTGAATACAAAGAAAAATGAGATACCTAATAATACTCCAGAAATTGGATCTATACCCTTCTTTTTAGAATATGTTAAAGCTAATGCAACTCCTACATATAAAGCTAGAAAGTTCATTAATAGATCGTTCATCCCAAAGAAGTTTGCACTATAGGGTTCTAAGAACTTTAGTGTCGACTCGCCTGATGCACCTATACTTGGAGAACCTAATACCCCAAATATTAAAAAGAAACTTCCGATTACAATAATTGGAACACATGCAACTAAAGCTTCTTGAATCGCTGAAATTGAATCTAACTCTGAAAATTTAATTAATGGTTCTGAAATTTTCATAATCCAATTATTAATTTTATCGCTGATTTTATTCATAATGCTCCTTATACAACTTTTGTGCTTCATTATAAATATTTTGACCATTTCCTTGACCATAATCCATCATATCTATCAAGCCCGATACTTTTCCATACTCATTACATAACTTTTTCACTTCTTTTTCTTTATAGCGTATTTGTGGACCAACAAGCACTACATCCCATTCTGTAACGTGGTCCTTTAGATAAGTAATTGGATGAGCCTCAATAATATCGTTACCTTGTGAGTACTCCTTCATCTTTTCAACAATAAGGCTTGTTGACATCCCGGCATTACATACTAAAAGTATTTTCATTATTCCTCCTCTGGTTTCCTTATCAGTTTAATGTTTCGATATTCAATTAAAATAAATTGTACAACTATCATTAACTCAACTGATGTTTCCCTCTCAAAACGTGTGGACACATTACTTATGTCATCTTTTACACCAATTCTTAACTCACTGGATTCATAAACCGGTGACATGTATTGTGTTATGACATACTTCTGATGTTTTATATCTCTGAACAATCTAATAGTTGCTTCATCAAGCCCTGTATTGGACAGCCCTATAAACAAATCTTTACCAGTAACAATTTGTAAAAGTGATATTAATTGATATTTATCCGTAATACAAATTGCAAGTTTCCCAAGGTTAATCAACTGACGCACAAAATATTTAGCAACAATTTCAGTTCCATGAAAACCTATAATAAAAATAATATTATATGTATCTATATTTTCAATTAACTGCTTAACAGTCTTTAAATCACGCTCAACAATATTGTGACTATAAATAAAGTTTCTTCTTAACTGGTGTTCTTGTTTTTTCTTAAATTCACCTAAAGAGTTAAATCCCATCTTTTTTATCACTTTATAAACTAAAGCACGAGAAACATACAAATTATCAGCTATTTGCTTTACAGTCATATCTTCAATATCACTATCTATCATATACTCTTGAATCCTTATTTCTAAATCGTTCATCATCACCTCGTCTCCACAATTTCATCATATCAACATTAGACGTAATAAAATGTCACACTTTGTATAAAATAAAAACTTGACACACATTTCATTCCTTGTATCCATTGTGATACAAATTAATGATAACACTGTATACTATTAGATACAGTTATAAAAATAGAAATTTATTTACACCTTATTAACAAAATATACATGTTATAATTCTATAAAAAGACAATTAGGAGTCCTATGTCTAATGAAAATGCACTAGAAATAATAATAAAAGAAGTCTTAACTACACCTATAGGTGCAAAGCTAATTTCATATAATAAATTAGCTAACCAGCATCAATGTTCACGTAGAGTATTTCAACTTGTAATTGCCAACTTAGAATCAACTGCAATTATAAGTTTAGATAAATCTCAGGGGGGGAATATATTAATAGCAATCAATTATAATAAACTACTGTTAACTTATTTTCCAAGCTTATTAATCAGTTGCCCAAATATTATTCTTTCAAACGAGCATGATGAACTATCACTAACTTTATTAGACAGAATGTCTACGTTCAATATTACTCCACACTTTTCATATAATAACTCTAGTAACAAAAGAATCTTAATGTTGGACATCGACAGTGTTAATATGGCGATTATAACTAACTCATACTATGCAACTTTAAATACCAACGAGTACAAAATTCTGGAGAAATATAATATTGTGAATCCTATTTATACAACACTTAAAGTTAATGAAAATAACGATACTCTTGAGTATATAATTGATGAAGTATCAACATTGCATTTAGCCGATGTATCTTTTCAAGAGTATAGTGTGCCAAACGAATACTACTTAATCTGTAAACCACATATTTATAATCTGTTAAGGAACCAAAAATAAATATAAAATTTCAATACTTGTATTCACTATAAATATTTAAATTTATATAGCACTCAAAACTAAACATATTAGTGTTTTAATACTTATGTTTATTCTTCTAAAATGTCATTAGTAAATAAATATAAGTTTAAGAACAAATATTCAACTTGTATTCAAATCCAAATGTACATACTAATTTCCATAAATATAAATTATTCTTAAACCATGGAGTTAAAGGGATAACACTTATCTTTCTTTTAAATCCTGTAACTGATTCAATATTCATTATCAGGCGAATATAAATTAGCAATAATGGCAGCTAAACCCATCAATTTAAACACTAAATATAGAAAAGAGATTACTTGACTAATTAAAGTCTTGTAATCTCTTTTGCTTTATATTTACATCTTATAAACTATAGTCGTATTTTAAAATACATCATACAGTTAAAGTAGTGACAATACTTCCTCTTTTGTTAAAGAACTTGATTTAATATTTTCAGAATCTAGTAGACTTTCAGATAGTTTTCTCTTTTGTTCTTGTAGTTTAACTATTTGCTCTTCTATTGTTTTTTCACAAATCAATTTGTATACAAATACATTCTTTGTTTGACCCATTCTATGAACACGATCTGTAGCTTGGCTCTCTACTGCCGTGTTCCACCACGGATCATAATGGATAACAGTATCTGCTCCCGTTATATTTAAACCCGTTCCTCCTGCTTTTAAACTAATTAGAAATATCGGTGTATCATCATTATTAAAACTATCAACCATTTCAAAACGCTTTTGTTTTGGCGTTTGTCCTGTTATTTTACAATACTTAATCCCGCGTTTATTTAGTTCTTCTTCAATATACTGGAAATTAGATACAAACTGTGAGAATAATACCGTTTTATGGTTATTCTCAATTAATGTTTCTAAATGTTCAATTAAATACTCTTGCTTCGAATTTGTGCCATTGTAATTTGCATTTAGTAAAATTGGATTACATGCTATTTGTCTCAGTTTCGTAATCATTGCTAATACTTCAATTTGCTTAGTTCGAATTTCATCTTCTGATGTTTTTTCTAAGAACTTCTTCAATTCCATTGCATACGAATCATAGAGTTTTTGTTGATCAGCTTGCATTTTAATATGAATAACTTTTTCAGTTTTATCAGGTAGTTCAGTTAAAACATCTCCCTTTAAACGTCGTAAAATAAATGGAGTTATCTTTTGCTTTAATTTATTTTGAATCTCACTATCGCCATTTTCGATCGGTGTGATAAACTTTTGTTTAAACTCTTTACTAGAGCCTAAAAATGATGGCATAACAAAATCAAACAACGACCATAACTCATTTAAGTTATTTTCTATCGGTGTCCCAGTTAGAGCTAGACGATGCTCACTATCTACCGCCTTTACAGCTTTCGAAACTTTGGTATTTGCATTTTTGATATACTGCGCTTCGTCTAAGATTACATAATTATATTTTAATTCCAATAACTGCTCGCAATCACGAACAAATGTATCATATGAAATAATACAAATTTGGTTCGTAATTCCTTCAATAACTTTTTTTCTTTCTTTCACGGAACCATCAATTATTAAAGTATCAATATTATCAGTAAATTTCTCAAATTCATATTTCCAGTTATAGATAAGTGATGCCGGTGTAATAATTAATGTTGGTAACTTACTTTTTATACCAGACAAATGACTAATTGCTTGTAGCGTTTTACCAAGCCCCATATCATCTGCTAAGATTCCACCGAAATTATATTTTTCTAGAAACTTCATCCAGTTTACACCATATTTTTGGTATTTACGTAAATCTGCAGTAAGTTTCTTTGGTTTTCTAAACCTATTATTAATACTGTTATAATCATTCACTAATTCATCAATAACATCTTCCTTCTCTACTAGTATATTTAAGCTATCAAATATCTTATTATAATAGAATGTACTAGCAAGTTGTACTTCAAAAGCTGTTGACTTAGCTTTGGTAATATCTAAATCTAGTTTCTTCGCAGTATTTATTACACCTTTTACTTCACTAGATGTTAGATCAACTACTTTCCCATTATCTAATGAAAGGTAATGCTCAAAGCTATTTATTGACTTCATTACTTCTAGTAACTCTTGATCACTAAACTCGCTACTTTCAAACTTTAGAATACTCTTACCTTTACTTCTAGTTTGAGTAATTTTGACAGGCATTTTATCAACTATTTTAAAATTTTTAAATTGTTCATTTGATGTTGTTACCTCACAAATTTCTTCTAGTGGTTTTAAATAATTACTTACAAAGTTTATTATGTTGTAAGTTCCTTTAATTTCAAATACACTTACTTCACTATATTGTTCAAATTCTGGTTGATCATATAGTTCAAGAAATTGATTAATTATATGAAATAAACGATTTTCAATAACACCATTTGGTATATCTTCCTCGTACTTTTTTTTTTTTAAACTAACTGCAACCGTAAGTTTATCTTTATTAAGCGATAAATGCGTTTTAAAGCCGATGAACTGAACATCTGGATATAATTTTGTAAAATCATAATCGTATATAAGGTGTGTTGATAGTGGCTTTAAAATCGCTTCATCTAACATACGAGCACTATCTTGGTTTATAAGGTGCGGAAAGTTAAAGAGATTACACATCGCCTCGGCTTTAGTAATTGATCCTAAATCATTAATTTCTATTTTTTTCCATGTTGGATCAATTACAATAACTTTCTCTTGACACTGAATAAACTGCAATACTTCTTTACCTTCCAATGTTGCGTACGTATCATAGCCATGTATTTCAAGCTCATATTTATTATTTACTGTACGGACATCATAATTTGCAATTCTTTCTTGCTCGTACTTGAATTTAATCGCTTGATTATCCATAACCTCTAAATATGAAAGTAATGTCTCAGGTGATAATTGTAATTGTTTCTTATCATATTGTACTTTTCCTGCTTTATTGTACCCATACCAATCTGTCGTTCCTTTTGCTGATACTGTATTTAATAGTGCACAGCCTCGATTTATCTCAAGAATTAAATAATCAACTAACTGTCTATTTTTAAACTTTGTACGCACAAAATCAATCTCAACGCTACTACTAAACGGTAGAGTTAATTTATTTTGAAATAGTAATGGTAATTCATATATATCTTTAACAACATACGATTTACCACCAATAATCCCAACTTTTAATTTCAGGCTCATCCCACTTCCATCTATTTTAAGTTCTGGAATAAATTCGTATATTTCTTTTTCAAATATAGTCATAGTACTGATAATTGCAGTATTTAATAGTTTTTCTGTATATTGATTGCCAACTATTTTCTTTTGGGATTTATCTAGAGCCGGTTCTATAATTTGCTGGGCACCTCCCCCTGATACAATTTCTCTTGCTTGTCGCTCAATTTCTCTTTCCTCTTCTTGAATTTCAAAATCAATATATAAATTATTTATTTGTTGTTGATTTTGCGATAAGCTAAGCATCGCTGCATACATGTGCTTACACATTGCAACATTATGTGGACAACTACAATTTAAATTGATGAATTCAATCTTAGATCTATCTTTGGCTAAATTTAAAAAGAATGAAATATTATATAATTTAGTTCCTAAATATCTAGTTCTCACTCTGACAACATAACTATCGACAGCTTCGATACCTTCCGAAAATTCATAGTCATAACTGAAAACATAATTTGTTAACTGACGCCCTCGTTCTTTTATTACACTACTCGTATTAGGTATAACAACTTTCATAATTAATTGGTTGCAATAATTTGGCAACCCCTCCTCAACTTGATTATATACGTATTATAACTAATAACGATGTTTAACATTTATATATCTAATTTTGATAACTAACATATTGAAAAAATGGTCACCCACTGAATCAAGGAGACCATTTTTTATTATAGTAATTGTGTTAATTCTTCCATAGTAATTTCTAAAGCTGATATTATTAAATCTGTACCCGGGAGTAAAGGTGGTTACATGTTAAACAAAGCACCCGAAGACATTAACCTTTGGGATGTAATTGTTGCTATCGAAGGAACAGGATCATTCTTTAACTGTAAAGAGATTCGTCAACAAAGTTCTTATCTTGTTCAATGAATAAAGGACCAGAAGACTTCAAAACGCCATGTTTAATCCATAGCTTAATGCGTGATGCAGAATATCAAATGCAAGCATTCCTAGAACAGAAAACTCTAAGATGGCTTAAAGATACAGTTTATTTAGATGTTTACGACAATAAAGATAAGAAGTACATTTCTGATTTCTTTCAATAGGCAAACAAATATAACTACATGAAACAAAAAGAGATTACACACTAACTAAAGTCTTGTAATCTCTTTTTCTCTATAAATCTTTGCATTGCATAAAACTTATATTTATTCCAGTACTTTTAAAGCACTTTGGTTCGCATTATTTATTTAATAGAAGAAACCCAGCTTCGACACCGAGTTTCTTTCATAACAATATTTCATGTATTTATTACATATAATACTTATGCTTTCGTAATAATTGCATTTTGTGATAACACTAAAGTATCTCCCTTTTTTAAAGTGAACTTTGCACTTTCATTAGCACCAACCATATCGTTATCTTCATTTAATATATCATACGTTGGTACACCTTCTGATTCAATATAACTAATTTTATAATCACCTGGTTCTATACTATCTCCAACCGGATAAAATCCTTGTGTTGTAATACCACCATCTGTTGTTGCAGGTAAGTAACCATCTTGAGGAGTTAGTGTTGCAATGTCGTTGAATCCATTTTTATACATAACTTCTAAATCACTATCTTTTACTAATGGCATATTCTGGATTACTATATTACCATGTTCTGGTATTCCCCCGAACATATCAAAGGCAACAAAGCGTGCATCCGTAAATGGATATTTACTATCATCTGTATTTGATGTTTGCACAACCATGTATTGATTATCTTCTGTTAGATCTTCAAAGTTTATTTCTAATGTATATAACCCTGCATCAAAATCTTTTCCAGCAACATAGTAACTTACTTCATATCCTAAATCTAGATACGTACCACAAAATAAAGTTACACATCCTAAGCTAGGTATATCATTTAATACAATCGCATCATCTGCGACTAACTCCCCTACTTTTAATTCTCCCGTTTCTTCGGTTGCTGAGAATAAACTACTTGCTGCAACTGTCAGTATTAGTACTAGACCCACAACGGCAAGTATAAATACTACTATAATACCTTTATTACTTTTCTTCTTACTATCAGCCTCAAATACTGTTTCATTCATATTAACCCCTTTAATAACCTTCTACTTATATTTTAGCACTTTAAAAGCAACCGGTGTTTTCATATATAGCAAGCATAAGAAAAAGAGATTACAGACTAATTAAAGTTCTGTAATCTCTTTCTATATATTTCTTCCGGTTACTTTGGGGATTAAGTTGTACAATAGATAAATTTAGAGGGATAGTATTTATCTATTACTCCGGAAAAAGCCTTGTTTCAACTGTTATCAGTGATTTGTATATGTAATATATTAATGCTCATCTAGTTGTAAATCAACCTCAAACATTCTATTCCAAGGGTGGCTGAGTTTTACATCACCACAATTTATATTTTCGAAAATTCGTAGTTTATTGATCGGGGCTTCAAGTAATTCTAATTCACGAGCAATTACTTGTTCTTGCTTATCCTTTAAGTCAAAGTAGTTTAAATCTAACTCCGGTAATAGGGAGCGAGTAACATCCATCCTTATTTGAGCTTGGTAGTACCCATCTTCTAAGACATGAATTTGAATGTTACGTAGAGTTTGCTTATTACGTTTAGAAGTAATCATTCCCATTGCAAGAACTGTTCCTAACGTATTAGCATGCGTATTCCAACCAGCATAACCATAGACTTTAGATAATAAATCTTTTCTATCAAGTAAGTTGATAAGCTCTAAGTCTCCACCATTAGCATAAGCAACGTCAGCAATCATTACTTTCTGACCACTGTTTACAAAGTACTCAATCTTTTCAACAAAATATTTTAAGTTTCTAAAACTATCATATTCATTATTTTTATTTTCGAATTGATCCCAGCTTTCTTGCATTGTTTTTCCGGGGGAGTTTAACATCAAGATATAATCTGCATTTTGGGCATCGGTTGTTATAATAGAACCAGTTACACTTAAGTGGTGCTTAAGTGTTTCATACATCGGACGGTCTTCATATAACGGTGTAAGTGTCTTTGCAAGCGTAGAAGCATACTCACAGTAAACAGTTGGTTTAAGTGTCTTAAAATCGTTATAAGCACGTAATAATAGCGAACATCCGACTTCATCAGCTCCCGGATAAATGTATACTTGATCATCTAATTCTAATTCGATGATTTGGCTTTTGATTTTCTTTTGATCAATTGCCGTGTAACCATATGGAGCTGAATCATCTTGGAAAATTACTAGACGTTCAAATAGCTCTTGAGTTAATAGGTTTAATACTTCTAATAAATTCTCATTGTTTACCTGACGTCTTGTTTCATAGTCGGCAATAATTTCTTCGGGGATTGGTTTTAAACCATCAAGTTCTGCTTGATCTTGCTCAGTAAGCTTTGAACGCTCTGCTTTATCAGTTAAGTATTTAGTTTTGAAAATTTCATAACCATACTCTTGATAATAATCTGGTTCTTCATCACTTGACGAATATCCCGGCGTACGCATTATTGAACTAAACCCATATATCTTTAATTCGGGCTTCACTGATTTAATTTGATTTATTAACTCAAGACGACTTGAAATCTCGCTTAACTGATCATGGTGTAAACGTGAAGGGATTAAACCACCATAACAAAGCATATCAATTGAACAAATCAATACATCGGCAGCTTCAAAATTATTATTAATAAATTCAATAACCTGATCGACTTTAGCTTTTTGCTTTTTAAGACCTAAGATTTCAATTGGAGGGACGATTAATTCAATCTCTTGATTAATGTCTGCAATATCTTGAGGGTACCTAAGGTTACACGGACGTTCATCTAAGGGAATATATAAGACTTTCATTATTTACCTAACTTTCTTCTAACTTCTTTGTTCAACAGTTCACACCATACTTGATAACCTAGTTCATTTAAGTGTAAACCATCATATGTGAAGTTTAAATCTAAATTGTTAACTTCATTTTTAAAACTATTAGCCTTGATTATTGTTACATCATCTTTAAGCTCATTGTAAAGTTCAAGGTTAATTTCATCAATAAACTGATTAATATAACCATTATTTTTCTCGACTTCATTTACTGGTAATATTTGTGTATATATAACCTCAACATTAGCCGCAATTAGTTTTGAGACAATTTCTAAAGTACTACTAATAAGCACTTTTCTTAACTCATCTTCTGAACTTAATTTGTGAATATAATCCATTTTATTAAAGTAATTTCTAATATCATTAATTCCAATCATTAAGCTTACAACTTGTGGCTTAAAGTCAAGACAATCAACTGAAACACGGTCAGTTAGCAATGTTGAGATGTCGCCACTAATTCCAGAATTTAACCACGTATAATCAACATATTGAAAACGATTAAGGTTTAATCCTTCCGTAATACTATCACCAATTGCAACTACTTCAAACTGATGTGAAGCTAAATTGTGATTACGCTTATTCATAAACACTCTACGGTTGTCAGTATAAATATGATTGCTAAATTTCATTTTGCTCCTTCGCTTGTTGTGTGTAGTAATACACACCTAAAATAGCTGCGTCATTTCCTAATCTTGAAGTTTCAATTTTAATGTTTGAAACATCGGTATTAGCATTTAATGTTTGAAGTTTGTCAAATACTTTTTCAGCTGAGAAAAACTTAGCTTCTGTTATTCCACCACCAATTATGACATGATTATAATCAAGAATGTACTTAATGTTTAATAAACCAATTGCAATATCTTCAAAGAATTGATCTATTAATTTTAGAGCAGTATTATCAGATGATGCAACAAGACTATCAAATTGTTCACCACTTATTTCTTCATTGGTTTGGTTTTTATATTGCTCAAGTAAACTCCTAGTTGAACAAATATTTTCAAAGCTATCACCCTTGGGATGATACAAATGACCAACTTCTAAAGCAACACCGTTTTCACCTCGAAAGATCTGACCATTAGTCTTGTAAGCACCACCAATTCCAGTTCCTAGTGAAATATATAATAGATTATCCACTTGCTGATAATTATAGATACAAGCTTCTACATCATTTAAAACCGATACCTCAAGGCTCGTTGCCGCTTCAAGTTCTGACTTAAGCTGAACACCAGTATAGTTTGGTAAGGTTGGTCCAGCAAATATAATTGATCCTGACTCAACATCGACTTGACCAGCTGTTGAAATTCCAATATGAGCAAATTCGAAACGTTGCATTAAATCTAAAATTAGCTTAGATAATACAACTGTCATCTGACTACCATCTGGAGTTGGAGTTTTATCTTTATAAACTATAGTCCCCTCTTCAACAAGAGCATACTTTATAAAAGTTCCACCAATATCAAACACTAACATAATTTGTCCTTTGCTGTTTCAACAATATTCACAAATCGTTTTGTAATAAGTTGTGGTCTTGTAATCATCGACCCAATTACTATCGAGTTTGCTCCTAATTTGATTGCATTACTAATTTTTTCTTCAGTATCCATATTACCTTCTGCAATAAAGTATTTTCCATTCGCCTTAGTATACTCAATGATTTCTTTTAAAGGTGCATAATCGTCAGCTGATAAATCTAAATCCTTCGATTGCGGCGTGTATCCTACTAATGTCGTAGAAATAATATCAAAACCTAAGTCAACCGCTTTTTTGGCTTCAGCGATTGTTGAACAATCAGCCATTAGTAATACATCTGTATCAAGTTCCTTAATCTCTGCTAAAAGCTGTTCTAAGCTCGAATTATTTGGTCTAATACTAGTTGTTGCATCTAATGCAATTACATCTACACCTGCTTCTAACAGTTCTTTTACTTCTTTAATCGTTGGGGTAATATAAACCGGACTGTCATCGTAATCACGCTTAACAATTCCAATTACTGGCAAGTCAACCGTCTTTTTAATTTCCACAATATCACTATAACCATTAGCGCGGATTCCAACAGCTCCACCTTCTAATGCGGCAGCTGCCATCCTTGCCATGATGTAACTAGAGTGTAATGGCTCATCTGGCAATGCTTGACAAGAAACTATTAATCCTTGTGAAAATCTATCTAGTGTTTTATTACTCATTATTCCCCCTAAATTGATGAACTACTGCTTGATATAAGTTAGTATGGTCAAGACTACTTTGACCGTAATTGTATAAATATGCAAACTCTAACTTACGTGTGCATTGACATTCGGGTGTTGCGATACTTGGACCAGCACCACCTTTACGTGAAATTAAATCTCTTCTTGATAAATCACCAGTAGCTCTAAACAATGTTGTTACAACCGTGTTATCTAGAACTTCAAGTTCATTTTGTCCTAAGTGGTAGACACTCATACTTTCACCGATAGTAAACTTAGTTTGTGACGGCTTTTGATTGTAATTGACTTCTGTATTGTTAGCTGGTGCAACATAAGAAATTGTTGATAATTGCTTTCTATCTTCAGTAAATAAAGCGGTATCAGATGTTACTACTTGATTTTCGTTATTTTGAATTGCATTTACAACTTTAATGTTTTGATGAACATTATTTGTAGTAATGCTTACCATTGCATAGTCATCTTTATAAAACTTAATTTCTGTTTCAATCCTGATAGTCTCATCAGCACCGTACCTGTTACCAGTTGTAAAATCAAATTCGGTTTTAGCAGTTGCAGTTGATAAGACCTTAACTTGACTATAAAGCTTATAATTCTCAACAGCTACTACCGTATTAGTAAAGTCACAGTACTCTCCTGCTGGATCAAAATTGTATGAGTCCCCACGATCTGTAATCCATTTATAGTTAAGATTATTATCAATAAACGAATTATAGTCTACTTCTGTTTGCTTTGTTTGCTCGGCTTGTACCAAGTTACATTCAAACACTTCATACGTATGCGGAGCAATATCTAAACTAATTGAAACAACAGTTTCCTTTAAAAATTGATAATCTGGTTCGTGTTTATAATCGTGAACTAATTTTTCAATTTGAACTGAACTAATAATTTCACCATAGAACTTTTGATTTGTTTTAGAAACAAACTCAATTTGCTTACCTTCTGTTTCCATCTCATGTGGCAGGTATAAAGTTAGGTTAGTTTCAAACTTTTGATTATTTGTATGATTATATACTAATACATTATTATTAAATACATCACGAGTCATATCATAGTAATATTTTGAGTTTAATAATTCTCTAATAGAAGCATTTGCACTATCTAAAACATTTTGGCTACGCACTTCCATCTCACGGTGAACCTCATCAATTGAACATCCACAAATACTATCATGAGGATGATTTTGAATGATTAACTTCCATAGACGCTTGATATTTAATTTTTCTAAATCATACTGATCTAATAAGTTCGCAAGTGGTTCATATTTATTTTTCACTAAGTCGATAACCTGACGATTTTGATATTTTAAATATTGTCTTGTTGATAAAACACCAGGAAGTAAAAAGGCAATCCCATTTTCACGTAACTCACCACTTAGTTGCTCATCGTATTGATATTCACTACGGCTAAAAAATTCTGAAAGAGTAACTTGTACTACATTATAATTCGGATTTTTAGCTCTGAAATCAGCAAGTCGCTCAGCAAATAAATCACTTGGGAACGTATGGTCACATCCATTTAAAATTAATACATCATTAGATGTTGTTTTCTTCGTATAAGCAGTAATGTATTCTTCTAATTTCTCAAGATAATTATCATGATGGAACATTGTCTGATAGTATCCTTCACGCGTTGGAAGCACTAATGCTTTAACTGTGTGATCACCATTTGACCAACTAATATCGATTTGATTAGATGTTACACCACGGTGAATAATCGCATGCTCAAGACCATGCTCAGCTGCTAGTACCGGGATACTTGCATCGTGTCCAAAAGTATCTGGTAAATACATTACTTTACCATTTGGTAGATCATACTTCTTACAGATTGCTGCTCCTATTTCTAAGTTCTTTTGATAACCAACATAGTCTACTAAGCCTTCATCAGGTAATACATACCAAGGGCCAACTTCAATAGTTCCTGCTTTGATATAACTAATAAACTTATCGAAATAAACAGTTGGTAAAATCTCTGCTAAGTCTTCAATAATAATCGTTTGACCATCGAAATAAAAGTTCTCGATTTGTCCGTTATCTAACTGGTTCAAAAGATGAATTATTCCACGCTTTAGAGAAGCTGCATAATCATTATATGAACGATACCATTCGCGGTCCCAATGGGTGTGATTTACAATATATATATTATTTTGATTCATAATAACCTTTCTTGATTGATTTTACATCATTAACTTTTACGTCCTCTGCCTGGCAATACTGATATATTTTCCCAAGTTCTTCAGCCATCATATAGATTGTATATTGGATTCTAGTTGATGCTTGCATCTCAAAACTTGTTGAAATATGACGACCGATGCTAATATAGTTATCAGCTTGAGTAGATACTAATGTTCCATACGGAATATCGTAATATTCACCAGCATTATATTTCATCTTAAATGAGTCAGATTCAACTTCAATATCATCAGAATGAATGTCAATATACCAGTCACCTTTGGCTACTGAACTCGTGTCTTTACGTCGATTTAAATAGTCATCACCAGTAGCGGTTTGCACTCCAAGTAACCTACTACTTTCACGAACTCCTAGCATGTTTGCTGATTTAGAGATAAATGATTGTTCAAAACCAGGAATATATAGTTTTAGGAATTTATGAAGACGCTGTTGCATATGACGTCCTTGACTAATTGCTTTTGAATATTGTAATGGATTAGAAATATCATAAATATTAGGTAGTTGTGGCCCATTGAAACTTAGTAATCCATCAGTTGATGGAGTTGTGAACCCTTGGATGTATCTTGCATCGTCTGATGTGATAATCCCATCTTTAATCGCTTGTTCAACATATGGCTTTAAGCCGATGACAAGTTCATTTTCAGGCACATACACAAACTCTAAATATGGTTTTTCTAAGTTGCCAAATTTATAATTTTTTTCTACTAAGAAAGCTTTAAGACGTATTAAGTCAATGTTAGCAATTTCAAATCTTAGCGACACTGCTTGTTTTACACTATCATCTGTTTGCAGTGGTAATCCTGCTAATTTACCTAATTGAACGTTAGCAGAAGCATCTACAAATAAACTCGCTTCAAACTTCATTGTTGTAAATGCATTTTGTGCAGTAACTGATACTATCGTTTGATCGCTAACTTCAGCTGAAGTACAAATCATATCATAATATACGTCGACCCCTAAATCTTCCATTAGTCGATCTAATGAGTATTGGAACAGTTCTGGGTTAAATGAATAAGCTTGTTCAAATTCAATTTTTTCTGTATCTTTGTCATACTTTTGGTAATTATCTAATATTATTTTGGAAATATTAGATTTAGAAACTTGACTCGGCATAAAAGGTGTTACAAGACCATTTGTTTGCGTTCCTCCTAATGATAGTTGTTTCTCAATTATTGCCGTTTTAAATCCGGCCTTAGCATATGAAACTGCACTAGCTACACCACCAGTTCCACCACCTACAATCACTACATCATACATTAATTCTCCTTATCAATCTCCATTGGATTTATACTACTGTTTGTTACAAGTTTTGCAAATTCGTTCGCTACTATTTCAGAATATGCGTGAATATTTCTTGTACGTTTAAAGCCAAATTGGTTAACTTTAATTTCATATTTTAACGACGCTTCCTGCGTATGTTCTAAGTAATGGAGGAACTCATGAGCTAAAAACATCATTTTAACTTGCTCCTTAGTTACTTGTGGAAACTTAGTAGTAAACTCCTCGATCGAATCTTCATAGATAAATATTTTTCGCTCTTTTCCGATTTCAATTCGAGCACGATATTTTACAGCCGACTGCTCTGCATTTCTTACTAAGTTAATCTTAAATCGATCAGCTTCTAGTCTTTCTAGTATTTTACTTGGACTATATTCACTTGCAAGAATAGACGCCATTTTAGGCGCCTTTTCAAGTATTGCTTGTTTATCATTTGTACTTAAATGTTTGTAATACCTATCTGCTTTTAATGTTTGATAATTTATATCCATTATTTTCCTTCAGCAGTAAACATTAGGATTTCATCTTCTTTAATATTTTCCATATCCATTTGGATCATTGTGTAAACTTGTTCCTCATTAATTAAACCTGAGTAATCATAGTGTTGGTGATTTGCAAATAAGTATAATTTCGGAATTGTCTTACCTGCATCTGAATATGTTGACATGTCTTCAATCAACTCTGCTAATGCAGTTGAATATTGTCCTTTTGATGTAACCTTAATTTTTCCACCTTTTAATCTATTTAAAATTACCCCTTCATTGTTAACTACACATAAATACTTAACTTTTGATTTAACTAACCCAAATACTTTTTCAACTGTAGTTGGAACATCAAATACATTAAATGAACCATTTTTTGCAAGTTCTACAATCTCCTCGGATTGACAGTTATATCCAGTTGCAAGCATTGCTTTTAATTCTTTTTCTGATAATTTGTTGATGCTTGCATTTTCATTAAATTCACTTGCTCCTGTTGCCACTGCACGTAGGATGTTTTTCTGTGAATCAATTGTAATATCAACTTGAATTGTTTCTTTTTTAGCCCCTGATGAAATTACTTTATTAGTAATATCAATTCTAATTTGTTTAATATCTTCAGTACTTGGATCAATAATTGATCTTTCTAATTGCTCACGGACCATTGCTAATGCAACCCCAATTGTTGAAATATATGGTGCATTGTTTGCAATTTTATGACTTACTTGATACTTTTCACCTAAAGCTGCGGTTGTAACTGCGGCACTACCACCACCACCTACTAACGTTAAGAATCTAGTATCTAATTCATATTCTTTAATCATACTGCTGATGATTTTCCAAATTTTATCAGTTGCAATGTCCATCGCTTGACGAGCTGCCTCTTCAGCACTCATCCCAATTTTTGCTCCAAGCGTAGTCCATGCTTTTTTAATTTCTTCTTGCTTTCCATATGCATAATCACTCGCATCAACATATCCTAGTAAGTTAGCTGCACCACATAATGTTAGTGCGTAACGGCCAGTTGCTGTATTAATTACTGCATAGTCTGCGGGGTCTTTGTCTAATGGTTGAATCGTATCAATTGATAATTCACCATCTAAGCTATTAAATGCTTCATACTCTAAATCTGCAAGGTGAGCACTACGTGGCCCAACGTCAACAATTTTATCATCTGAGATTCTAATCATTGATCCACCGGCAATCGCTAATGTACGAACGTCTAGCGCTTTTAAGTACATTTTATGATTTCCAACAGATGCATTGTTTACCATAACCTTACCATCTTTAATAACTGAGATATCAATAGAAGTTCCACCAACTTCCATGAAGATTCCGTCTGTAACTTTTTCGTGCATTAAGGCACCAGCAACTCCAGCTGCAAGCCCTGATAACATCGTTAAGATTGGACGTTCTTTAATCTCTTGAACTGACATAACTCCACCGTCAGCACGCATGATCATAAGTTCTGATTTAATTCCTAATTTCTTTACAACTTCCTCAGTCATAAGGGCTGTTTCTAGCATTTTTGGAATAAGTGATGCATTTACTACTGCTGTTTTAGTTCTAACACGTAAACCGTATAATTCTGAAATTTGATGACCTGATGTTGCTAAGATTCCTTTTTCTGTACATAATTCCACAATGTTCTTCTCTAGAGTTGAATTGTCAACAGAATATTCTTCACTCGCAACAATAACCTCAGCACCTTCACTGATTAATTCATCAATTAGTGCCGAAACTTTCTCTTCAGTAGCTTCGCTTGGCTTAATAACCTTGGTAATGATATTTAAATTACGACCTGGAGCTAACTCGATGTTATCAATTGTTAATTCTTTTTTCGCCATCATACTTGAAGCAATCCCAATTACTCCAACACTCGCAACGTCTCCTTCTAATAATGCATTTGTTGCTTGTGTCGTACCATGTGCAATAAACACAACATCATCAGGATTAATATTATTAGATTTCATTACTTTATCAACAATCGTAACAATACCTTCTGCTACTCCATTTTCTGAATAGTGTGTAGTCGGAGTTTTTTCTTTTGCTAATATTTCACCTGTTTGATTACAGATTAATACTGCATCTGTAAATGTTCCACCTACATCAATACCAATTCTTACTTTCTTATTCATATTTCTCCTATAGTGTATTTAACATTTCTGGGTGTGTTAGTACTGCAAATAATAATACTGCGAATGACATCACAAACCCGATAGTGATAACTCGTTTAGTAATTTCGTTTGGATCAACTTTAACAAAGTCTGCTACCCAAATATTTTGCGAGTTAGTTGGATCCCCGAAGCCCTGTAAGTTTCCTACTGCACGAAGCGCATAAATAGATGCTAGCGGACTAAATCCAGCTGCTGCAAAGATAGAAGGAATACTTCCACCAATTCCGAATGTGTTTAAAGGTCCACGGTAAAGAACAAGCGGCGTTGCAATTGTAAATCCAACAACGTATAACCATGGGTTTCTTAACGCTTCTACTAAAACTTGAGTAGCAGGCACGATTAGAGGTGTTACTGTATAGTATTGGAACCCTTTAATTAAAATACCTAATCCCATTAATAAGACAATTGCCCCTGAAACTTCTTGAACCCCTTGCACAAATGAAGCTGTAATTAACTGACCTTTGTTCTTTTTACCTGAAAGTACTGCCGCATAAATAATACCAATTAAGATTGCAAGTTCTGGTGAAACTAACTCTGCACTTGGATTTACCTTCGTAACTACTAATGATCCAAAGATAATAATAATTGGTACAATCGGTGCGATTAAAAGCATTTTTGATAATTTCTTTCTTTCTATATCAACTTTAACCCACGCACGAGAATACGTAGTTGAGCGAACCGCGTATACAACGAATAATGCTGAGATAATTAATACAATTAAGAAAATCATAAATGACATGTTAACAATTGTTTGGTAAGCTTCACTGTGCTCAACACCAGCTGACTCTAAAATTGTTGTATAAGTTGCCCAGTTAGCCGGGTTAATTACCCCACCAGTTGATAGACCTAATAAAATAATTGCTCCTGCATCACGAGGCTGAATACCTGCTGACATCATAATTGGTAAAGCAACTGATCCGATTAAAATTACTGGTCCTAAACCACCAATTGCAGCAAACACAAGTGTTGTTACAAAATAGAATGCAAGACCAATCATTAATGGACGATCACCAACAAGTTCAGCGATTGTCTTAACAATCTCTTCAACAACACCGATCTTCTTAAGTAAAACAGCTAAAGCTCCACCAAATACTGCTGATACAATTGCTGAAGACATCATCTTCGCACCTTCACCTAAAACTCCAGCCATGATTCCTTGTTGAATCATAACTTCTCCAGTTGTTTCATCGATTGTTCCATAAATATTAGGATGAGAATATAAACCGCCTAAGCTCCCATCTGCTAAACCTACTGTTGCAATAAATGCAACTAGTAATCCCATTACTGGTAGTGCAATAATTGTTGACATTTTTTTTCTAATCATAGCAACAATACAATATACAACTACAATAATAATAGCTAATAAACGTAAATTATCCATAAATCCTCCTTGATTTCAATTATATTCTACCACTTCGGTAATGTTTACAATTGCAACATAATGAAACTGATTTCATTATGCTTCTAAAATCTCATCAATGATTTTACTTTTGTTTGCTCTTTGCTTTTCTGTCGTTTCTTTCTCAAACCTAATATAGGTGTTATCAAAAATAATAACTAGTGGATATAAGTACGAATAGTTTTGTGATAATAAACTTGAGTTGTCCAAGTTAATCAATGAATAGTCATCACATAATCCAATTATATTTTTAGCATTAGTCGATATTCCATAACAATATACATTCTTACGCTTTAATCTATGTAGAACTTTTTCGTAGTTTTTATTTATCCCACTAATTGAAACTACAATGAAAACATCTCCTTTTTCTAATAAAGTAGATTCGATAACTATTTCTTCTTGTGTTTTCGCAACACGAACATCAATTCCAAATCGCCCTAGACGCTTAGCAAAATCAATACATGAGAGCGATGTGTTTTCTATTGCTGCAATGACTATTTTATTCTTCCCAAACATAGATATTAATTTATTAATACTATCTTCATCAAGTAATTTATAGTTTTCAATTAGCATATCTAAATGCGTTTGGTAGATTTCCGTTACATTCTCAGAACCGCTTGCAAGCTCCAGTTCATAATTATAGGCGTCAATAAAGACATCGTAGTTAGCATATCCAATTTTTTTTACAAACCTTGATATTGTCGCTGGTGAAACATGTAAGTCTTCTGCTAATTGTTTCGAAGTTACTGATTTGTTTCCTTTCAAAAAGTAATTGGCGATTAGCTTCTCTGATTTGGTATATATTTCTTTTTTATATGTTAATTGTTTCTTAAAGTTCATAACTCTCCTTTATAGCAATTATATATTAGATTTACACATAATGAAATATATTTCATTTCAAATCTAAATTTACATAAATAAAGAACTTCATGATTATTAAAACCTATGATAAATGAAAATAACTATTTTTCATTTGGTACTTTCTTTTTCAGTCGTTCTATTTCTTAATTTGAATTTAACAAACCTTTAATATATTATTAATCTAAACTTAACCTACTATTTACTTTGTAAAATAAATTGAATTGATATGATATGGTTGAATACAAAGTAAGGAGTTATTATGAAAAGAATATTAGTTTTTAGTGTCTTACTTATGACACTAAGCGGATGCGGTATTACAACAACTGCACAGCAAACAGCAACAACTGATAAACCAAAATATGTATTATTTTATATTGGAGATGGAATGGGAGTTGCACAGCGCACTATAGCTGAGTACTATCAAGATTATACCCAAGGAAAAGAGTTAGAGATGAACCACTTACCATCAATTGGAATGTATTCTACCCAGTCTAACAACTCATATATTCCTGATTCAGCAGCTACTGCAACAGCAATGTCGGCTGGAGTTGATACGAATAACGGGCAGATAGCAACTCAGCCACTTGATGATAACCAGCTATCTAGCGAAAACGATGAAGAAGAGCAATTGAAAATTCAAGATATCGATACCGAAGCTGATGAGATGGTTAACCTCGGCGATGGTTTACACAACGCCGGACTTCCAATCGGGGTTGTAACTACTACTAGAATCACTCATGCAACACCGGCTGCCTTTACTTCACACAGTAATGACCGTGACAATGAATCATTAATTGCTGAAGAACAACTTGAGTTTGAACCAGAATTATTAGTAGGTGGAGGAACTAGTTACCTTACGCCACAATCGGAAGAAGGATCAAAACGTGAAGATGATCGAAACTTAATCACAGAATATGAGGATAAAGGTTATACATACTTCGATGACATCGATGAATTTAATAATACAGTTGGTGATACCCAAACACCCGTGCTTGCAACATTTAACGACTCGCACTTAGATTATGAAATTGATACTCCTGATGGGGCACCAGGTTTAAGTGAAATTACAGAATCTAGTATTGATTACATGTACAACAACTACGAAGATGGATTCTTTATGATGATTGAGGGTGGTCGTATTGATCAAGCCGCGCACGCAAATGATGCACCAGCAATGCTTCAAGAAACTTTAGAATTTGAATCAGCAATTCAAGCAGGACTTGAGTTCTACGAACAACATGCCGATGAAACTTTAATTGTTGTTGGTGCTGACCATGAAACGGGTGGTTTAGGACTAGGAGACGAAAGTAACTACTTCTTAAATCTAGGTACATTAGACGACTATAATGGTGGAACAGAAGCGATGATTCAAGGTAAATACAAACAAGGAATGGACCACCAAAAAGTCCTTGCTTATTTACAAGATGATTATGGATTAGGTGATCTATCTGATAAAGAGCGCAAGCAATTAGAAGATATCATGACAAGAATGGACAATACAACACCTGACCCCGATGATGGTTATATCGGAGCGTTCTATGATGATTATGGAGCATATGATCCTTTAGCTACAGTCGTCAATCAAATAACTGCTGATCGAGCTAACATCGGTTTTACAACCCACGCCCATACTGCCTCATTTGTGGAAGCTAGTGCAATTGGAGTTGGGGCCGAGAACTTTGATGGAATGTTCACAAACGAAGACATTGGATTAACTTTAGCGGATTTACTAGAAATCGAAACAACAGGAACTAACAGTAACTAAAATAGAAACCTAAAAAATATTTACAACTAATATATTATTAATAAAAGAGATTACTTAACTAATTGAAGTCAAGTAATCTCTTTTTCTATTTAAACTAAATCATATTTTGTTACATGTTTGAATGCCTTCTTTTGTTTTAAGTTCTTTATAATAAATCTTCCGGCTTCTTTATAATGGAAATCTACTGTACTGAAATTATCAATAATAAAGTTAATACTTCTATTATTTCCTGCTGATAAAATTTGATAGTTTTCTATATTATTTTTCAAAACATATTTATATGTTTCTAATGCTATTGTCTCTGTTGCGCAGATAAAGGCATCATAAGACTCTAAATTAAAATCTAAGTCTTTATTAATGTGTCCATAATTACTCATTGTGATAAAGTCTAAATCACGTTCTAGTTGATCACAAGCTGCTTGGTATCTTCTCATCATTGTTGCATCTTCTTCGTTATATCCAATAAAGATTGCTGAGTTGATACTTTTCGATTTAATTAGTTCTTGCATTGAATTATAATCGTCAAAGAACAAGTTACTTCGCTTAGTTCCGATATTCTGTCCAACTATTACAATCGGCATTAGTAGATCATCCAAGAATTTATACTCTTCACCAGAAATTGCAAATACAATAATACCACTTACATTTTTATTATTATCAATAATTTGTTTTGTTTTATTGATATCAAATTGTGTCTCAGCAATTAGAAATTCGATGTTATCAGCAGCTTGTTCCATCATTCCACGGATAAGTCTTGTTTCCGAGTATGAATCAAGCCTTGTTACTAAAACTAGAATTACTTCTCTATTTTTCTTTGTCATCGAAGCACTTCTGTTTGGTACATAGTTATGTTCTCTAATCACTGCTTCTACCTTTTCTTTAGCATCACTACTAACACTAGCTTCTCCATTTAAAACTCTTGATACTGTACTCTTTGATACTCCAGCCATTTTTGCTATATCATATATAGTCATTTTACTCCTCATTTAAGTGTTTAAGTTAATAACCTTATTGTATATATTATAACTAATATTACAACTTTGAATTATAAATCTTAGAGTATTCATTTGTGTATTAAAAAAAGATAGTGGCCTAAGCCTCTATCCTTAAATTTTATATAAAATCGAACTGAATGGTTTCAAAGTAATCATATCACTAAGTTCACATCCATTATTAATAATAACTTCATTATATTTATCAGCATAAGAAAGTTCACGGTCCCAAACATTAACAACAACTTTATAAGTCTCATTATTCAATGTTCTTGTATAGATGAATAATTCATCTGTGTGCATGAAGTCAATTTGCCCACTCATAAGTGTTTCACTACTTTTCTTAAGGCTTATTAACTGTTTGTAGAAACTATGAGTAGAACCTTCTGTTGTAATTTCTCTTTCACAGTTAATACGATCTAAATTATCATTATATTTGATCCAAGGTGTTCCTGTTGTGAATCCACCTTGTGCAGTCCATTGCATTGGAGCTCTTGCATTATCACGAGATTTTTGACTAAGTGCACGTAGCTTTTGTTCACTACTTAAGTTAGTTGTTAGATTGTAGAAGTTAATAGCCTCTACATCTACTGCATCTGTGATGTCATTGAAAGTAATATTTTCCATACCTAACTCTTCACCTTGATACATATAACTAATTCCACGCATTAAATACATCATCATTGCAAGTGATTTATTCTTACGTAACTGCTCTTCATTATTTGATGCTGGAATAAATCTTGAAGCAATACGTGGTTGATCATGACAACACCAGAATAATGTATCAACAACATCTTTCTTTTGCATTTCTAGTTGCCATGAAGTCATTAAATCTTTTAACATTTCAAAGTCAAAGAAATCAGTACTCCATTTATAGGCATCTAGATAATCTACTTTTAAATGATGGAAGTGGAATACACTATCAAGTTCGCTGCGTTCTTTTGAGGCATACTTACGACACTCTTCAATAGAAGTACTACTCATCTCTCCTACTGTTAAGATATCATCATTACCTGCAAAAGTGTTTGCACGTAATTCCTCTAAGAATTCATGAATACGGGGTCCATCAGTATATTGATCACGTCCATCTCCAGTACCATTTTCAAGTGGATAGTTTTTTGAGATTAGATTAATTACATCAAATCTAAATCCTTTTACACCACGTTTAATCCAGTAGTTTACAATGCTATAAACTTCTTGTCTAACATCTTCATTTTCCCAGTTTAAATCAGCTTGAGTTACATCAAATAAATGTAAGTAATGCTCATCGAACTTCTCTACATATTCCCAAGCGTTACCACCAAATTTACTTTCCCAAGTAGTTGGGTTTTTAGACCAGATGAAATAGTCCTTATACTTTTGCTCACCATTTAGTGCACGCTTAAACCATTCGTGTTCAGTTGAACAGTGATTTAAAACCATATCCATCATAACCTTAATTCCCAGTTGCTCCGCCTCAATAACTAAGTTATCAAAATCTTCTTCAGTACCAAATAACGGATCAATTTTATAATAGTCCGCAACATCATACCCATTGTCGTTTTGAGGAGAGATATACATTGGAGTTATCCAAATGTAGTCGTAACCTAAGTCCGCAATATATTCTAACTTAGAGCGAATTCCATTAATATCTCCAATCCCATTCCCTGTTGTATCCTTAAAACTTTTTGGATAGATTTGGTATACAAAATAACCTAGTTCTTTCATTTTAGCTCCTACGCTTGTTTTCTTTTGCTAGCAGTAATTGTTAATACAAATGGTACAACTGTTGCGATTACCATTGCAATAAAGAAGTTAAACATACTTCCTGGTTGGATACTTAAGATTCCTGGGTATCCACCTACACCAATACTTAATGCTTCTACTCCAGCAAATGTAGAGTATGCACCAGCTAAGCTACTCCCAATCATACCACATAAGAATGGGTATGTATATTTTAAGTTTACCCCGAACATTGCTGGTTCAGTTACACCTAAGTAAGCTGAAATCGTAGCAGGGATTGATAATTCACGACTATCTGCATCTTTTTTAATAAATACCATTGCAAGTACAGCACTACCTTGAGCAATATTAGATAAAGCAATTAATGGCCAAAGTGGAGTTGTTCCTGTTTCAGCAATAATTTGCATATCAATTGCATTAGTTGTGTGGTGTAATCCAGTAATTACTAATGGTGCGTAGAAGAATCCGAAGATTAATCCACCAATTGCTCCAAGAGTTGTGAATAACCAAATAACGAATTTAGCAATTAAAGTTCCTAACCACCATCCGAATGGTCCAATTACTACGTTTGCTAATAATACTGTAACAATTAAAACAACAAATGGTACAACAATCATTTGAATATAACTTGGAATACGCTTTGCAAGCATTACCTCAAGTTTACCACCAAACATACCTACTAGTAAAGCTGGAATAACTTGTGCTTGGTAACCGATCATTTGAATTTGTGCAAATCCAAAGTCCCATACAGGGATAGTTTCTCCATTTGCTACCATACCTGCAACACTGTATGCATTTACAAGTTGCGGTGACACTAAAGTAATACCGATTACAATCCCAAGTACTGGTGTTCCACCCATACGTTTATATGCACTCCATGCAACGTGTACTGGTAGGAATTGGAATATAGCTTCCCCGATTAACCATAAGAAACTATCTACTCCAGCCCAGAACTGGTGAGTTTCAGTTAATGCAGTTCCTCCAAAGATACCTAATGGTAATTCAATCATGTTACGGAATCCTAGAATAAGACCCCCAACAATAATTGCTGGAATAATTGGAGCAAAGATTTCAGCTAAGAACATTGCAACTTTTTGTAATGGATTCATTTCCTTTGCAGCTGCTGATTTAACTTCTTCTTTATTTGCTTCTTCTATATTGTAGTTTGAAACAATCTCTTTATATACGTTTGCTACATCATTCCCAATAACTAATTGGAATTGACCTGCTTGAGTAAATGTTCCTTTTACGATTTTTAACTTTTCTAATTCTTCTACGTTGGCAAGACTCTCATCTTTTAGAATAAATCTAAGTCTAGTCATACAGTGTGATAACATACTTACATTTTCTTCTCCACCGATTAATTCTATTAATAATTTTATTTCATTGTTCATTTGACAACCTCCTTTGGGACCGTTCCCATAAAACTATAATAACAAACTCTCACAACTTTGTCAACTAAAATTGTAAGAGTTTTCTTTTTAGTGTTTGTAGGCAAAAATGACTTTCGGCTCCAACTTCTTGTTATATGCCTTTTGATACCAGCTGACTAAATCTCTTTTAAGTCCTGTCATATTTATATTTCTGTGGTCAATATATCCCTCCTCTGTCTTTGTATATTCATTAACCTTTTCAATAACAAATAACAGTGTTACTTTCTTTATTTCAATTTTATTTCCGTCAACTACTAGCGTGTTATCTAGACCTAAATTATTGTCCATTATATAGTTAGATTGATTTACATTATATGTCAAACCGGAAGTTCCAGAACTTATTTTCACATAAATTGCTTCCTTTTCCTCCATATCATATAAATCGCATGGCTCCGTATTAGTTCCATCAATTGATTTTCTATCAAGCAGTTTTATATTATCATTTATTAATGATTGGTATGTATTGTATTGATACTCTTTATAGTTTTTTTTGATATCTGTCTCTACATCGTCAATTGAGTCGTTCCAATTGAACTCATAGTCAACAAGTATTGGGCTCTGATCCAAAAATTCATGTATATACTCTAAATAATCATCATTGTATTGATACCATGTTCCATTCATAAGGATGATATTGTTATCCAATTCCGCATAAATACAATTAATAAGTTTCTTTCTAAATATATATTCTTCACCCTGTCCTTGAAATTCTATATTGTATTTCTCTAACTTGTTTCTAATCAAACCTTCTGGTAATTCCATATTTTTTATCTCTAATTTCTCACGGCCATACTGAACACTTAAATTGTAGTCCTCTTCAAATAGATAATGTGTTCCAAATAGTATTGCATCATTAAGAAGCAAATCAAATTCAATATCTTGATTTTTCAACTTTAGAAATAATTCTTCTTTTTGGGCTTTATTCGTAATTGCTTTGTACTTTGAGATTTTTCTTAGTTGTCGCCTAGTATTTACTATCTCAATTACTGATTTTAGCACTTCAACAAGTGCACTCAACTTATTTTCACACTTTAGGTTAATTGAATGTCCGACTTCTATATTCTTTGATAATAATTTAATGTTATCTTTTATTTCATCTGTTGTTACTAGTTTTACTTTTTCTATTGCATTTTCTGAGTGTAAGATTGTATCAGATGAATCTCTTACCATGATTATCTGTTTATACTGGTTGCTCCCTGGGTTAATCATTCCAGCGTTTTTTATTGTATCTACTGGTATACGACGCAGAAATTCAATTCCAAACTCATTATCAATTATATCTGAAATTGCAAAGTGAGCGGAACCATAAGAAATAACAAAGTTTTCTTCATTATAACTTATCCAAACAATTGCAGCTGGATTTACTTTAGTTGATACATGATTTTTATCTTCATCAAATTCGTCTATTATCCATGACCATTTTGGTAATGATTCTGTACTTGCTGATTTTACATACAATGAACAATTACAACCATCTACTTCAAGTTCACTTATACAATTTAAACCCTTTCTTTCAAATGCTTTTTCTATTTCACTTGAACTTACCGCTAGTTTGTATAAATTCATTTATCTCCCAATAATAACTTTTCTTAACTCCTATTAATTATATTTTAACACTTTTACAACACTTTGTAAACGTTACACTATCATATTATTAAGAAAACCCAGTCCTATGACTGAGCTTCATTTAATATATCCTGTAAGTTCTCTAACTCTAAGTTATGAGCAATATCATGAACAAATTGACTCTTACATTAACTTCTACATACTTATTTATATTTAATTTAGAGAATATATTTTCTTATAGCATTAGTGAAAATGATTTAGAGAGTTGGCATATCCCTTCTTTCTTACTGATATGTATTTAAGTTATAAATATTTTCTTCTTATGTTTCCATTAGGTATATTGTACGACTCTAAATAGTTTAGTTCTTCCAAAATTTGACAAAATTCTTCAACATAGCCATCTTTGTCAAACTCTATAGATTTGTTCCTTGAACCAGCACCACTTGAATTAAATGTAAAAATTTGAGAAAGTTCAAATTCTGATAGAAGTTTATTAATCTGTTCTAAATTGATGTTAGGCAAATTATTATACATTCTAGAAATTAACGCTATTCTATCCTTTTCTGGTAAATTTCCTACAATGACTGATTTGTTTTTCTTTGCTGCACTGTAACTAGGAGTTTCATACTTTATAAAATTTGTAAAACTCTCTTGTTCAAATAACTCTACAAAAGCACTAACACTGTCGCCAAGTTCAATCTTAAAAAGATTATATTGCTTATCACTAACAACCTCTGTTTTTAATATTGAAATATTTAATTCATAACTAAATTTTGTATCTAACTCTTTATAGTTATGATTTTTATAAGTTTTAAATATAATATTTATATCTTCATATCTTTCTGCGAAGAGTAACATATCATACATTGTAATCTGTGTTTTGGCATCTAGTTCATGCTGCTCAAGTTCATCTGTTGTTAAGCCTCGTAAGTACATTTGAAGTAATGCTTCTGTACTCTTAACTTTTTTAAAGTTTTGTATATCTGTATTAATACATTTATTTTGTAACATAGTAAATGCGTTCTCTTCATTGTAGTTTTCTGGTAAATCAAACTGCACTCCAATGCTTTTTGCATATTTCTCAGCACAAAAAATTTCACCTGCATTTAGTGCATATTCAAATAGTTCTTTATAATCATCTTCATTTACATATTCCTCGGTTAATGAGAATAAACTATAAAGTTCTTCGTAGGATTCATTTTCAATTAGTACCCTAAAATTTTTTTCATTAGGCAGTAATGCTCTGTTCTTAATAATATGCACCTTTATTTCATTGTTTGTAAAGATTGAAATATCTTCATATTTATACTTGTAATATTTTATAAAGTTCTTTAGATTATCCAAGTTATTAATAATTTGTTCTGTACTAGAGAATTCATCTAAGGCTCTTGTATCATGAAATAGAGGGATAATTATATTTTTAGAAATAAATTTTATTGCATTTTGATTTTCTCTAAGTGGAGAAATTCCTTTTTTTTCTAATATAAAAGCTATATTAGCTTCGTTACATTTCCAAATTTTTCCCTCAATATACTCATTTTCGTCAAGTTTATTAATAAGTTTTTCAAGAATGATTATTTTCTCACTTAATTCATCATCTTGATGTACCATTGCACAATAGGCAGACATAATTTCTTCATCTAAATCATTAAGTGAGAATTCAAAGTATGCCCAAAAAATATCAAAATGACGCATTTCACTATACACGTTGCTATTAATTAGTTGGATAGACATTAAGTCATTAATAAAATCAACTGAGATTTCTGAATTTAAATAAAATGCAATGTTAAGTAAATCTTTTATAAAGTTAACTTGTTTTTCGACTTCAGATTCTATGTTTAGTTTGATATCGTCAAATAGATTCTTGATAGCTATTATTTGCGTCTTCTGACTTGCTTGTTGAATGAAATGTTCATATTCACTTTCTTTGTGAGAATATTCAGCTGTGGAATCCAGTTCAAGTATTCCTGTTATTGTATCTATAACTTTTTTTAACTTCAAACTGTTGTTTCCTCTATCCACATTTTTTAATAGATAATTAATAATATCAGCTCTAATGAACTTGCAATCACTATAATCTGCAACTTGAAACGTATCAATTAAAGCATCATTGATCTTTAGTTGTCCTTTGATTATATTCTCAAAATATTCATCGCTGATTGAATTAATTTTGTCATATTTAAATTCACGTAATGCCATTTCCGAATCCGATGATCCTGTCGGGGATATAAATTTAGTCCACTTCTCTGTAAGATAACCTTTTTTTACTAGTTCATTTATCAAATCAACTTTTTCAAGTCCTGTAACTGCACTATCATAGTAAGCATCCATTTGATATAATTCATTTAATTCTACCAATGATAAGCCTTCAATATGCGCTAATCTTTTTTTTAACTTATTATTCTCTTTTTCTATAGTTTGTTTTTCCTTACGTATTCTCTTTTCCAACTCATCAACTTCTACTTCTTTAGCTTTCTTTTTTTCACTATTATAAAATCTATCAATAAATTCAAAATCGAACGGCTCGCCTAATTGTTTATTTATTTCCCTTAATTCTTCAATATTATAATAGTTGTTTCGAGCTATTTTCGCCCTCATATTATACACACTAACACTAGTACCCGATACATTATATGTCCCGCCTACGTTATGTATTCGAGCATGTAGTATTTCATTTAAAAATTTTATAACTTGCTTCTCTTCAAATTTATCAAAAGTACACAAATCTAGCATTTTTTCTTCAAACTGTTCATTTAAAGCGGCTATATTTTTATTTATTTTTTTTATAAGAATCCTATTTTCAGCTGTAAAATGATCCAGTATGTTATTAGTCTTAAATAGTTTTTTTAAGTATATTGAAAGTTCTGTTTCATTAAGTGTTGTATTTTTAGTTTGATTAGGAATTAGTACTTGCAGCACTGCAATTGTATATAACGTATTTAAGTCAGCTTGTGATATTGTCTTGCACACCTTTTGATAATTATCAACAAGTGTTAGGTATCTATTGTACACCAAATTAAATGTTCTATAATCTTTTATGTGTGGTGTAGTTGTGATTAATAAACTCGTATCAACGCTTAGTATACCATCATTTTCATGTAATACACCTTCGACATGTTCTTGAAATTTCATTTTATCATTTACTGGTAGCATTGTATATGTAGAATCAAAGTATTTTGACAACTGCTCTTCTCCTTCAAATATCCCTTCTTTTACCGGAATAATAAATTTAATATCTAAGCAAGAATGGATAATTGGCGTCAATTCCTGGAAAATTGTCAGATCTCCAAATCTGTCTACATCTTCGATCACAATTACTTTATTTTTATTTTTTCCTTTCCACAAGTTAATTAATACAATAATCGTTTCTAGATCATAATCAAGATACGAATTTTGATTATCTTTATTCATGCTAAGTTTAGATATTGATAGGTTAGTCCATCGTTCGTTTTTAAGAAAATTGATAAAACGTACTATTATTGTCACTGTAGATACCAGTAGTATCAACAGTGATGACACCGTAAACAACTCAATGTTATTTTTTACCACATCTATATGCTCACTAAGGAAGTCAGGCAATAATAAAATTGATAAACTTAAAATAATAGTTACAGTTAATACCACATCTATCTTCGATGTCCTTTGAAAATTATGTATTAGCAATTTTCGTTGTATACTAAATTTTTTTGTATTATCCTTACACGCAGATAACAACTGAAGTGTCAATGACTTTCTTACCTCTGCCTTGCAATCATAAGAATTTTTAAAATTAGTATTTGTGGTTTCCGTTACTTCAATTGCGTCATCCTCATCGTCGATACTTTTTGTTTGGACTAACTCATGATTGTTCTGAATATAGTTTGGCACCTTAAGTACAAGGAACGCATTCTCATTTTCTTTTTTCAATGCATTAATTAAAGAGCTTTTTCCTGAGCCATAATCACCTAGTATCCCAACGGTTTTTATCCTTTTATTATTTATAAACCCTTTTACCGCGTTTATAGCATTTAGATCTTTCGATTCAATTGGTAAATTGTCTCTATACCAGCTTGGTTCTATTTTTATTTTTCCTGACATTACTACTCCTAACAATAACTTTTCTTAACTCCTATTAATTATATTCTAACACTTTTTAAGCACTTTGTAAACGTTACATTGTTTAGCGTTAAGAAAACCCAGTCCTAAGACTGAGCTTCATTTAATATATCCTGTAAGTTCTCTAACTCTAAGTTATGAGCAATGTCATGAATTAATTGACTCTTACATTTATCTTCTACATAGTACTCTAGGTACTTGTTGATATTTATTTTAATAGAATATAATTTCATTTGATCTTTGAATTTAAAACAACTGAACTTATAATCCTCTTCAGTAGATGGTTTAACTAATATGTTTGACCACTTACTATATGCTTTTAATGCTTGCTGATATGTTAATTGGTTATTATATTCCATATCTAAGAAAGCCATATGGTAGTTATAGTATAACTGTTTATAATCAACTTTCTCTTCATCTCGATCATTATAGTATTTACTATCAACAATAATTTGATGATTTCTATTGACATGGTCTAGCTCTATTCTAGGACTAGAACCTTTTGTACCATCATATTTCTGATATGATCCAATTTGATAACCATCAGCTTTAGTGAAGTCTGAACCAAGGCCATGAGCAACAATATGTTCCCATACAAAGTTATAGTTATTAGTACCAACTAGTAGTCCACTATTACTAGATACAGTATCATTTTGTAAGTAACTTACTAAATTATCTATAACATGGTGTAGGTAATCCTTGAAAGTCTTATTCTTAAGCTCATAGAGACGTGTTATAGCAACTTCATTAGTTATTCCGCGTAATTCACCATAATCTATTCCCGTGTCTATAATCGGTGTATAGAAGCTATATTTAGTTGTCCCCTCTAAGATTACCTTGGCAATCATTTGTGTTAGGAAAGTAATATTAGTATTCTTCTTCTCGACAATAAATCTGTCATAGATGAAGTTGTTGTTATTAACTTTTGGTATTACTTTACCAATTGTCTTATTCCAATTAATTTTACCTGTCGGAGCATTCTTATATTCTTTCTCCACTTCTACTAAGATACCATACTGGTTATAATGAGTAATTATCTCATTTAAGTAGTGAAGATTAGAAGCATAAAACTTTTCCATATCATTTTGTCCAACAGTCTTCTCTGCTTGACTAGCTTTGATAATTGATCTAATCACAGTAGTAAACTGCTCTTCTATTTCTAGTACTTGCTCTTCTGAGATAAGTTCTTTTGATTTAGAAAGAGTAGTCTTATCTAGACAAACATTGTATTCCTTAGGGAAACAATATATTTCATGTAGGATATCATCTATTATAAATTCAATATAACCTACGTAGTTAAGTACTAGTTTACTTTGATACATAGTAAAGATATCTGCTTCACTTGTTGCATGAAACTGATATAGATACTTATGTTTATGTTTATCTTTATCTAATGCTTGCCCATCAAATAGAACTAGTTTATTAGTTTTCATAGTACCTCCTGTCCTTTTTTTTATGACTCTCTTTATGTATAGGTCAAAAAAAAGGCCATAATTACCTAAGTAACTATAGCTAAAATTATGTCTTGCACAATTTTCTCGCGCCTTTGCGCATCTGACTATATTATAGTACATTGCCAGTAATTTTGTATTTCTATTTGTTTATACATCTCTTTCACTACTGTTATTTAAATTAAAATCTTATTTAAGCTCTGTTGATAAGCTGCTTAAGATGTTTTCTTTACTCCCAATCTACATTAGATAATATTTTCACTTTATCATTGAAGATAGCTTGGTTAGGAATAGTATGTACTTTATGTAAGTCATTTCATAGATACATTGCTAATTTTGTTTTAATTGTTTCAACCTTACCAGTATTCTCTTTATAATTCTTAATGAAGTATGGTCCTACTTGTTTATCTTTTAATGTTCATGGTCATCCCAATAGTTATTTAGCGCTATATACTCACCAGAATTTAATTTATAATTTCCGTTTATCGTATTCGATAGAACAAAATTCTTCAGCATTATATCATTCGATGTTTTTAATGTTTCTGTTATTGTTTTACCATGTGCTATCTGATCTCTAAACTGCTTATAGATTCGTAGAATCCTTACAGTACTATTAAAGTTTGTATTTTCTTTATATTCTTCTGGGATATTGCTCTTTTGCAACTCCTGAATCACATAATTTACATCTAGATTTTTTTTTGATAACAACTTATTCCATTCTTCTTCAGCTACACTGTCTTTTTCTTTCAATTGGTTTCTAAATGTTATATTTATTCTATCTGTAAGCACTTGATATACATTATCTGTCAATTTTTCTAAATCTTCACCTATTTGACTATACCTGAACTTCTTTTCTAGATTATACACATCAATTATATTCATTAATATATCAATAAATAATCTTGATTCTTCAGTTGATTTATCTGTTAACTTACTATATGTTTTATTCGAGAATAAAAATTTTAAAAATGGGGTATACAACTTATTTAAATAAATTTTATTTTCAAAATTTATCACACCCTGTTTAATCCAATATTGAATTTCTCTTTTAATAAACTTTTGTATTATAGGAATTTTTGCTATTTGTAATTCTTCCTTACTAATTTTATCCAGTATGTATTCTCTTTTTTGAACTTGAGAATAATATGTTCTAAACTTTTGTAAATCTGTCTTACAACTTGGATCAAATTCAAATACCCTCATCACATCATTAATGTTAAAGGTATCCTTATACCCCGCTTTATACAGTTCTTCTAAAGCCAATATTAATTCTCCCATACTTGCATTATTTATAATTTTATAATATACATTTTCAGGAAGTTCATCATTTGAAATATATTGATTTCTTATTGAATTTACAACAATGTTTCTTTTATGTTCATTTTTATAAGATTTTTGAAAAATGTAATTCTTTATTTTGGATTCCACAAGTATAATTTCGTTTAACATTTGAAATGAGTCAGATTGTAATTTTATATATTTATCTTGCCATTCTTTAAACTTATATTGCTTATAACCACAAGTTGAACATTTAAAAAAATACTTAACCTGTTGTATACTCAAACCATATGGCCATGTATTTAAGAAATCTACTGCATCATGTTTATTGTCAAACACTATATTCTTTTTATTCTCAAGATGCTCCAATTGATCTTCAACCTTTATATGATGTTCCATTAAACTCCTATATATGAAAAAAAGTCGGTCCACACATTTGTGCTTATCCGACTAGTTAGATCTGGGTTAACCCCTTATACAAATACTATTGTAACAGAGTGCTGAAAATATTTCAGAAGTTTAAAAAACATTACTTAGAAAATCAATTTTCTTCAGTTATATCACTAGTATCAACTAGTGTATTATTCTTTTCTGTAATTAAACATTTTTGGAATTCAGGAGTAAGAATGTTTAAGATACTTTCTTCGCTTCCAGTTCTAAATAACTCATCTACTTTAGATAATGTTTGTACTTTATCGTTGAAGATAGCTTGGTTAGAAATGGTGTGCACTTTATGTAAGTCATTCCATAGATACATTGCTAATTTAGTTTGGATTGATTCAATCTTACCAATATCTTCTTTATGATTCTTAATAAAGTAAGGTCCTACTTGTTTATCTTCTTTTAACCTAGAGCAACTAAGATATACATATTAAACTTTGTTTAATTAGGATGAGGTCTGAATATATTATCATCATATCTTAATGATTTAACAAGATGTTTACTTACTCGCTATATTCAATCTAGCACTTGTTTATAAATTAATTGTTTATTTAATTTTATACCTAAGAACGCCATATGATAGTTTTAGTCTAACTGCTTGTAATCAACTTTTTCCATCTCGGTCATTGTAATATTCACTATAAACTATAATATTATCGTTAATACTTACCTAATCTAATTCGATTCTAGTTACATTATCTTCAGTATCATCGCATTTTCTATAGATAACAATACTGTTTTGTCTTTTTCAAACTATCACCTATCCCATAGGCAACTACATGTTCCGATACAAGCTAATAATTGTTCGTTTCTACTAACACTCCATTATTACTAGCTGCTCTACTCTTTCCAAGTAACATACTAAATTATCTATAAAATTCCCTTGAAAGTTTTTTAACTCATAGAGATACGTTATAGTACTTCATTAGTTACCCTGCGCAATTCGTCATAATCCATTCTAGTGTTTATTATAACTCTACAGATACTAAAGTTGGTTATACATTCTAAAAACACTTAATTTAGATGGCTATAAAATAACATCGTCAGAAAACAAAATCACCTTTAAGCTATTTATTTTGTTTAATGTTTTATTTCTTATGAATAAACTGGGTTCAGTTCAATTAGCTTCTTTTTATTTACTTCCAATGATTTCATTGATAATGGCATCACAAATTACTTTTGGTTCTTTTAGCCAATTGGAATTAAAGTTAAGATTATCAATCATTTCTGCATAAAATGAAAAAAGATCATCAGTTTTAAACGTATTTGCCGAATATACATAATCTCTCGCAAAAGTTTCTTTATCTATTTCTTCACAAGAACTATAATCATTTAGAATTTTATTTAAAACAGGGTATATTGAAACCTTATGCGAAAACACATTAATTTCTTTTTCCATGTAGTTATCATTTGTAAGTCCAGGTTGATAATTACTTTTGGTCTTCCCTTCTGCTATTATATTTTTATCTTCAGTCGAATATCTATTAAAATACTTTATTATACTATCAACAATAACGCTAGTCTGTTTAACAATTAACTCTGATGCAGTATAAAATAAATCTTCTTCTAACTCTAAATCTTTATTTCTCATAACAAAGCCATCATTTACACACTTATTAAGTAAGACAAAGTATAGCCCGACAATATATAAATTATATTTTGTTGGTATATCATTCATTTCAACTTTACGTAGAATATTTTTATACTCCGGCTGTATTTCTTTGGAAATAATATTGTGAAGTTCTATTTCAGAAACATATTTCCCTAAAGCACAAGGGGCGAAATACATTAAAAATAAAACTGTATTATCTAGCCTCACATCTATATTAGGGTTAGTAAATATAATACCCGAATAATTTAATTCATCAATTCCAATTGTCGTACTTTTTTTGATATTCACCATATCTGAAACGCTTGATTTTACAATTTTCTGCATTCCACTCTTAGCCTTTCCAGGTTTTCTCATTATAATATTCGTATAACATTTTTGATATTCTCGCATTGAACTTTTATTTGCTCCAACTAAAAGGCCGCTATCTCCATCTATTAATCCTAATTTTTTTACCTCTAAATAATTTAAATTATCTGTTGTAACTGGGGAGTGAGAATTAATTTTAAGCGATATATCCATTGCAATTTCTTCAAAAACATCCATATCACTACTATTTACAACAAAAATTCGTAGGGGAACTTCAATTATATCCTCTTTCTGATTATCCAAATGATAATAAATATATTTGCATATTGTTTGTGCTCCATTTATTACCTGTGGTTTGTAAATTTTTATAGTCTCGTCATTTGATATTTTTAAGTCACTTGATGTAATAAGTGTTATTCCATTATTATATAAGTAAAAATTATTGGGGGATATATTTATTGCTTTCTCAAAATCTGTAGTATCCGTTTTAAAGTTAATTAATGCTAAATCATTACGTACATTTAGCTTTATTGCTTCAGAAGCACTGCTATCAAAAAATTTTGCAATGGATGCTAAACTAGCGTTAAATTGATAAGTTTTTATTCCCGTTTTATACCCATTTTGCCTTTCGTACTCTGAAATGTTCAATAACACATTTTGAATTTTATCAACTCTTATATCCCAATCTTCAATTAGCGTATCACCAATTATTACTTCCGACTCGTTAGAAAATGTACTGCTAGTAATTCTTTTTAATTTTGTAAATTCAGTGTAATTTTCGAAAGAGTGATTTGTTATTTCTAAATCACTCATCGATTTAATCTGGGTTTTCTCCTCATATGATAACCTCAACTTCTCTAAAATATGTTCACGTAATTCTGATTCTTTAGTAATCTTCTCTAGTTTATCTTCATTTATTTTTATTGTTTGATTGTTTATTTTAATTATCATTTTCTAACTCCTATTCAACTCTTCTATATACTTAAAAATTAATGCTTTTATGAATTCTTTTCTCCAATAATATATTACTTCTATTTGCTCACGCTCTATATTATCATAGTCGTCAAAAACACCCTGAAGCGCATTTGTTGAAAACATATATTTATATATTTTCTCGTGTTTCTCACCGTAAATAGAAATAGCTTTTTCTATTTCTGGCTGTATTATTAAGATATTATTATTAAAGCGATGGTACATTCGAATTAAAATTTTATATAATGATTGATATCTTTCCAGTATTTTTAATTTATGGAGGTTATTATCATTAGAAAAGCCAGATAGTAACATATACACGCTAATTTCATCTAATTTCTCACGCGTTTGAGCTGCATCTTTTTTTGAATTTGATGTATATCTCTTTGATAACTTTTTCATTTCCATTTGAAACGCTTCTGTATCTATTTTTGATATAAGACTTTCACTAAACTTTAGTTTATCTGATAAAAACGTTCCATTGTGTAATTTATATAAATCATCAATTGAGAAATCGATTATATTTTCCTTCTTTGCATTATTGCACTTACGACAGGTCGTTAGGTGGTTCACTTCAATATTTATTAGCCCCGGAAAACTCACCTGTGCATATATATGATCTACTTCTGAGTATCCATTGTTATAATTTAGATATTGAATATTACAATATGGACATATTAATTTTTTTCTGTCAGTTTGACTTTTCCAATAAAACATACCTCCTTTTTCTCTCGCTTTTTTATCTTTTTTAACGGCAATACTACTATTAGTTCTTCTAAAAGATTCGTACTTTTTATATTCTTTTTTTAAATAATTCCATTTTTTCTTTCCCGATTCATACTCAATATTTATTATTAAAGAAATATAATATTTAAATATATTTAAATACTTTTCAAAAAGTTTAATACCTAAGTCATCATCCGCTTTAAGTCTATAATAATAATTCAAATTTTTTACATTCAGTAATCCTTCTATCATGCTTAGATACTTAACTCTTTCTTCATTGGTTTCGAAGTCTTTCATTTGTAAGAAAAAATTATAATATTCTTTTTTATATTTTTTCGTTAGATCTTCATACTCTGTGAAATTTTCAACGAATAAAATAAAGTTATTCATTATTAACACCTCGTGTATTTTGATTTTCAAACCTATTATTAGAAAGTAACGTGATACCTTGTAGGGTATTTTTCAATACTGGGTCTGATATATTATCATTTAGAAATGTTATTTTGGTTTTCAAATCTATTTCTTCTTCTTCTTCAAATGTACAATTTGTATTTATGCAAGTATCAATTAATTCCATAAATCTGGTTGTAAAAAGTTTTCCCCGCTCATCATCTAGGTAAAATAAATTTTTGAACAATGAATTTAACTCTAATCCCATTGTTTTCCCTCGTTTATCATCATTAATAATTTTATTATTTGAGAAATCCAAAAAATTGACTTGATTTGTTGGAACATCTGCAATAACCAAAGGACTATGACTTGTGATTATTAGACGAAATTTATATCCAGTATTGATTGCTGATAAATAATTTATTAAGTCATATAGGAATGTTCTACTCCATTCGGGATGAAAATTTGTATCTGGCTCATCTAGCAAAATACAAATTATTTCGTTACTAGTTACGATTGGGGAGAGGTCTTCAATTGTTTTTTCAATACTTGTAAAAAGCCTTATTCTAGCCAACTCACCTAATGAAACACCTATGTCCACCTTTGCCTCATCAAAGTACTTACTTAATAAATCCCATTTATACTTTATTCTATCATTAGCTCTTACAATCAATTCTTCATTTGTTTTTGGTTCTTTTTGACTCATTAATTTATCCAAAATGTCCTTTGTTTTACTACCAGAAGGTTTGTAGTTAAAAAGTTCACTTATATTACTATCATATTTGGAAAAAGCGTTATTCCAAATAAGTTGGACCTTGGCATCCTCTTCTTTGTTGAAAATCCGAATATTTTCTGACAACTTCTCACTTAACGTTTTATCCATTGACATTGATATGTACTCATATAGTTCAAAAATTGTCACGTCTTTACTTATTTCTTTACCATTAACTCGCATGGCATTCTGCGAGTAGTATATAATTTGCTCATGATTTTTTATATAAAATTTTTCAATTGCATTTAGTAATGTCGACTTGCCTGTACCATTTCTACCAGTTATACAGTTTACTGAACTAATCAATTCGTTATAATACCAATTATTCGTTTTTTCTTTGCCAAAATCTATTTTTAACTCAAAGTCATTGGCAAATATATAATCTTCATAACTGTCTCTTTGTTCATCAATATTTTTAACACTTTTAATTATAAGCTTTTCTGTGCCTTCCAAGACTTCCCTTTCAACCTTTAACATTAAATTCCTCCCTTTCTTAATATTGAAATGTTATATATAAATATTAAACCACATTTAGCCTCTTACGTTTTCTTATTTAACAAATAGCACAATTGTGTAGTATAATAATACATGGAGGATTCATGCAGTTATCTGAATATTTAAATATTTCTAAAGAAATAACAGGGAAACAACTAAGTGAGTTTCTTGATTTTAATATAGTTAAGCACTCGGCTCACAAAGGAGCTATTGGAGATGCGTTTGAAGAGCAAGTCTTCAATAAAAAAATCGATAATAAAAGTGAAGCTGATCTTGATTTTTTCATTGATGAGTATCATCCAGAGCTTTTAGACTACTTTAATACTGATGTTAAAATTGAGCTAAAGGTTACACCTGCTAAACAAAATAAAAACGGGGAATACAGGTCAAAGGAACGCCTAGTATTATCGATGATTGATTATATGGAACAACATCCAGATAATTTTTCTGATTCTCATGTTTATAGCAAAATAAAACTTATGTTAATCATCTATTACCTTTATGATAAAAACTTATCTATACAAGAATATACTTTATTAACATCATTTTTTGTTAATTTAGATAATCATGATTTATCGATATTAGAGCGTGATTACCAAGTTATAATTTCTAAAATAAGAAATGGAGAAGCGCATTTGTTAAGCGGGAGTGATACATTCTATCTTGAAGCTTGTACTAAAGCAGCTAACTCAAGTGTTACTCGTAAACAACCATATTCAGATATACCAGCAAAACCACGTGCATTTGCCTTAAAGAACGCTTACATGAGTAACCTTCTTAATTCAGCACTGTCTGAAAAACTTACTCCATTACACAATGAAAGAAACGATTTAGAATATATTGATAAAAAGTTACAACCACTTATTGGGATGACACTTAATGAAATCATTAAACAACAAAACATGTCTTTTGACAAGGAACCCAAGCAACTAAAATCTATGGTTATTAGAAAAGTTCTAAATGTCACTAAAAATGATATGAGCGATTTATCTCTATTTAAAAATGCTGATCTAGGTTTTAAATGCGTAAGTGCATTTCCAGATGGAAAGAAGAAAGAAGACATTAACTTCAATGCGAAAATTAGAGCTGATATTGTGAACACTGAATGGGAAGATTCAGACTTACACGATGTTGTAAATAAAGTTTATTTCTATTGTGTTTTCATTCACGATCGTAAAGACACTAAGAAGTCTCCCATATTCGCTGGCTACACATTTAAAGGATTTACGGATGATGAAATAATAGAAGCTCAAGAAGTCTGGTTAGATGTAAAAGAATCAATTTCAAATTCAGAGGGAGATGTTCCTATACTACCTAAAGCATCTGATGGAACATTATTCTTTGTTAGAACAAAAGGTATAAATGCAGAAAAGAGTACAAAGCCTCTTACAGGAGAGATAAAGCTACCAACTAGACAATGGTGGCTACAAACTACAGTACTAAATACTGAAATAATACAACCTATACTTGATCAATTCAAAAAAATGTAGTATAATATACAAAGCAAAGAAAGGCATGACCTTTCTTTTACTTATGTATGGAGGTATAATGAATAAAACCGCAGTTGAACTATTCGCAGGAGTTGGTGGATTTCGAGTAGGACTTGAGCGCTTAGAATCTGAAGGTATATCATGGAAGACAGTTATGGCAGATCAATGGGAACCAGGTAAGAAAAATCAATTCGCATACGATTGTTACCATAATCATTTTAAAAATACTGGTTCTGTCAACTTAAATATAGACATTTCAAAGGTTGAATCAGAAGATATTCCAGATCATTCATTACTTGTCGGTGGTTTTCCATGTCAAGACTACAGTGTAGCTTCTACTGGAGCAAAAGGAATCGAAGGTAAAAAAGGGGTTCTTTGGTGGGAAATTTATAGAATAGCAAAAGAAAAAGAACCAAGTTTTATTCTTTTAGAGAACGTTGATAGATTATTAAAATCACCAACAAGTCAAAGAGGGCGTGATTTTGCTATCATGCTTAAATGTTTAGATGACTTAAACTATAATGTAGAATGGCGTGTTATTAACGCTGCTGACTATGGATATTCACAACGTAGACGAAGAGTTTTTATTTTTGCATACAAACAAGATTCTGTAAGGAATACAAAATATGATTTCACTACATTCGACTTAGAGAACTATGATGTAAATCAAATGAAAGAGTTCATCCAGAAAAAAGGATTCTTTAATAATGTTTTTAAAGCTAATGTTGACCCTAAAAAAGTAAAGTTCACAAAGTTCTATAATATAAGAGATGTTAATGAACCATATTTTACAGGAGATTTCGATAAAGACATTCAATATATCTCTGATAATTATACAAATATGTTTAGGACATCAGGGGCAATGATTAATAGTCAAGTCCTTTCATATGACACAATTGCTACAGATGATTATACTCCAATCAGTCTTCAATCCATTCTGGAAACTGGTATTATTGCTGAAGAATATTTCTTAAATGATAATCAAATCGAAAGAATGAAAATTGCTAAAGGTGGTAAAACTATCGAGAGAACTAGTGCTGATGGATTTAAATATAACTACTCTGAAGGTTCAATGAGTTTTCCAGAAAACACTGATCTTCCAGGTAGAACTATGTTGACTAGTGAAGGTACAATTAACCGTAGTACACACGTTGTTAATGACCCTGTAACTGGTAAGTTACGCTTTATTACACCGGTTGAAGCAGAGAGATTAAACGGCTTCCCAGATGACTGGACAGAAGGAATGACAAAACGTCAAAGATTCTTCTGTATGGGTAACGCACTAGTTACTAACTTAGTTACTGAAATGGGAAGAGAAATTTCAAGCATAATAGATGAATATAACAAAAACAACGACTAAATATTAGTCGTTGTTTTTTATCACTATTTTTTAAAACTTAACACTTACCTGCTTAAAAGATTATGTAAATTTTCCATATGGTTAATCAGAGAATACTTATACTCTTCTGAATTTTTTTCAAATAGTTCAACTTGATCTTTCTTTGAATAATTATCAAATCCTTCTTCAATAGGTTTTCTACCAATCATTTCATCAAATTTAAAATTTGATACATAATTTTCGTTGTTAACTGCATTTGTATTTTTGGCACCTTTTGATCTATTAGATTTTTTTGTATATACCCAACAATTTAATATTGAGCTTACATATGTATTAGATCCTAATAATTTTGATTTTGGATAATTATGATCAAATTCCAGTTCATTTACATCTACACCCTCAAAATATGATTGATATTCAATTTCACGCGCATATAATTCTCTATGATAAGCATATGATAATATCTTAGTTGTGTTATTGAATGTTGATCTATCGTAAGTGCTTTTATCTTCATCCATAACTTGTATCAGATAATTTTCAAGTGACTTAACAAATTTATCTTTTGGAACTAAAGAATCGTACTTATCAGTATTTCGTTCAATCATTCTAATAAAATCACTTAATTGTCTATTTTTTGTCCAGAAATTTGTAACTTCATCATATATTATTGAAGCTATAACATTATTTTTATATTGAGCTAAATCAATGTTATTTGTTGATACACCTAATTTTCCATTAATGTATTCTATAGAATATTTTTTTTCAAATAATGATTTAAATATATGCTTTGCCATATATTTTTGCATTAGTGAATTTTGTCCCTTTCGATAATAGATAAATTGTTTTATCATTTGATTAATCGTATCTTTAACTTCAAATATTGCTTCAAGGAGTTTACCTACTTCATTCGCATCTGTATCATTATTTAAAAAATATACAATATTACTTGGTTTAGAATATTCAAAAGTTTTTTCTTGACCCAAATCATTTGTGAACTTTTTACCATGTAGTAGTAATGAAATAATCTCAAAGCCTAATTCACTAGATTGATTTTGACTAAACATTATATTGTCATCAGTTCTGGCTCCAAGAATTTGACCAAGCGCTTCACACATTTCAAAAAGGTTTACTATGTTTCCATTTTGTTCGACGTCTACTTTCCCCTCAAATTCAAACGTAAATCCATCATTTTCCATTTTGTCATACTTATTTTTTATTTCTGCTTTTAACATATTAAGTATATTTTCATTATTGATTTTTACAGCTTTTTCATTCCAAGTAGATGCAATAACTTCATATTTTGTTAAATTAACTGCTCCAGTATTTAAAGCATGGAATATATCAGGAAGCTCATCATCTGAGCCCTCATACTTTATCATAAAAATTGGATATTCTGAAATCTCAGAATTAAGTAAGGAATCGCAAATTTCTTCTACCACTTCACTTGCATCTAGATATATATCCGTGTTAATAAAATCGAAACTGTCCAAAATTTTTCTATTAAACTTTGCACCTTTAACACTGTCATCCTCTTCTTTAATCGTTCTAATAGTTTTAATAAATTTTTCTCCAAGTTTATCACGTGGAACTTTATTTTCTGAATTCTTTTTGTACATTTCATAAAAAGAGTCTAGATTTTCTGCACTTATTGACTCGTCTGAAATATATTTGTATAACTTACTATTATAGTCGATTATTGTACTAATTCTCTGTAATCCATCAATTATTCTAAAGCCTTCAGCATCTTTATATACTAGAATTGCACCCATTGGATTTCCTTCTTTAATAGTAGTGATTAATGCTTGTCTTTTTTCATCATTCCATTTTATACTTCTTTGATAAGAAGGAATTCTTAATTCGTTATTTTTATACATTCTATATATTTCATTAATTGTTAATGATGCATGACTAAATTTTGCTTTCACATTTTCCCCTTTATTTTAAATTTATTTATAATAATATCATCTATTTACTATTTCATTTAAATACTTCTTTATTTCTCTAATACATCCTGCTTAGTTACTGCTTGAGGTATATCTGTATCCTCTATAATCAGTTTTGCATTGTGTAATTGACTATTTAAATCAAACATACCTTCGTTTATAAGAAATGTATCTGAATTCTTCTTAATTTCTTCCGAATCTGCAATTAACATTTCCTTTGAATTAGTTATGAATTGATTCATTTCAGCAGTTGTTTCTTCTACGATGTTTAGTTCTGAATCATCAACTACTAATTCACTTTCTTGTTGAAGTGATTCATAAGTATTCATGTCTTCTGTATTCTCTTCTACTAATTCAACAACACTATCTAGTTTACTAATAACATCTTTATACTCCGCTTGAATACTTTGTGTCAATTTCAAATCTAAGAAGTCTTCTTCTTTTACACTTTCAAGGTTAACACTTTGTTGTTGTAAGTCTTGAGAAGTTTTTTCTGTTGACTCTTCAACTGTTTTTTCAATATTTTCTTTCTCAGCAATTTCTTCCTGCACCACTTGAATTTCATCTACTTTTCCAAATAGTTTTTGTTTCAAACTTTTAAACAATTTACACCACTTCCTTAATTCTTATTTTCTATCTCTTTTCTACATTACGTATGCTTACATTATCACATGTGAATATTCTTACCGATACAAATTGACCACTCTGTTTTACGGGCAATGATATTAAAGAGTACATAAGTTTAATCACTTTCTACTAATAAAACATTATGTCCTTCTTTAAGCTGAAATCCAATTAATCGGCCCTCACTTGTTAAATCATTTCTGTGTAATTTTGTTAAAACAATATACTCTTCATCATCTATTTCTACTTTATAATACGAAAATTTTACTAAAAACCCTATATTGTAAATAAACTTATTTTCCTTTGATATTATATACACAACAATTAAGGAAAATACTAATGCTAACGATACAGACATATTAGTTGGATCATTAAACACAAGTATAGGGGTAAGTATTAAAAACCATATTTCAAAAGAACTGAATATTTCATATCGATCTACTAACTTTATTTTAGACAAGCTTTGTGTGGCTGTTTTTTCAAAATATATTTTTTTTGAGAAAAATATTTGTGTGATCGATACACATATTAATAACAATAAAATTATGAGCAATATTTTACTATACTCTTTATCCTCAACACGTAATAAATTATAGATTAATATAATATAAACCAATAATAGTGTTGAAACCGTTTTTAACATTGCAAAAAATCTATCATTAATCCTTTGCATTATCCAACCTCTTCTTCGGTATGGGGATTTATCGTTTTATTTTTCACATGCTGCTTCACAAAAATAGAATAAATATCCTTAGACTTAATTACGTATTTATTCTCATCAGTTTTCTCTAAAATCAATCCATTCTCTCTAAAATGATTATCTATTTTTGCTAAATGTTCTTGTATATAATCATACTCAAACCTATCCTGATTTTTTAAAACCAATAAACTATCCTCTACACCTAGTTGCCCGGTATTCTTTGTAATACATAGTGTTTGCAAAATATCTTCTGCTCTTTTTATATAAATTTCATTTAATCCGAAATGAGTACGAAATCTATCTAAATTTTTACAGATAAACTTATTTTTGCTAAGGTCTTTTATATAAATTATATTGGCATTTTCTAAATTTAAAATAGTTTCATTACTAAACACTTTGGGACTATTTTTATAGCTCCCAACAAAATTCTTTTTCTTTCCCATTGATATTGATCCTGATGTTAAAAATAGAATTTCATACTCAATATTTTCAATTGTGATATCGATAAGAATTTTATCACCATCTTCTATATCTAAGTGAGACCATTGAACAGTATCAGTTTTAGTCCCTTTACTTTCAAGTTTTTTTATATCTATGCCATGCTGAATTGCAATTTCCTCATCTAAAAAATAAAGATTTTTCCCCTCGGGGATAAAATCATATTCCAGTATTCTTACCCCTTCTTTATCTATGTTACCTAAATTAAATGTCGATTGATTTGAATTTTCGCCTTTTTCTAAAACATATGTTCTTAAGTAATCAATTATATTATTTATGATATCATGCGCACAGTCAAATTCATCTATATTAATTTTTTCAAATGTTTTCCTTGTTCCATTACCGCTGATTTTATACATTTTAGGATATATTCTTGTATTTGCATCTACATTTTTAAAGTTTTTTATCTTACTAATTGCATTTTCCACTTATTACTCCCCTTTAACTGTTAGATACTTATATAGTTCATCTGATATTGTGTTGTATAGATTAAACGTATACTTGTATCTCTGTTTCTCTTCTTTTGTTTGTTCTTCTATATACTTAGTATATGCAGTTCCTAAGTAGTAGAACTCTTCACTACTATTTCTTTTGGTAAAGATATGGATATCAACTTTATTAGCTGCTAGTTTCCCTTCTGCAGTATAGTTGTTATTCTTATCTCTAAGTTTTCTATTAGCTTTACTAAACCACGTTATTTGATTATTACTTAATAGTTCATTGTCATACTGTGTAAAACTATTACTATCATCTAATGTGATGAAGATTAGTGCCAAGTCATCAAAGACTGTATATCCTCCAACTTGATATCCATTATTGAAGTCTTTAAGTAAATACTTATAGGCTTCTTTTCTTGTATATGTAGTATTTAGTTGTAAGTCATTTGTTGATACCAATTGCTCACTAACTGCTAATATATCTAAGACACTATCTTTGAATAGTTTATTATCTAGACTACTCTTAAACTCTTTAGTTAGTCTATATGTTCCTTCGCTTACTTTTTCTAGTATTGGTTTGTACTTATACTCATCTGATATTTTAGTAAAGATTTCTTTTGCAAAGTGATCAGCAGCATTTATTTCTTCATCTATTGTTAGAGTTATTTGCTGTTGTTCAATTGTTTGTGATAGTACATTATGCTCTGCTAACCTTTTACTTGTTAACACAAACTTGGTAATGTACTCTAAAAATACTTCTTCATTTTGAGCAAGTGCACACTTTTCCTTTTCTATCTTACTGACAACTTTTGGATAGATATCGACTTTAGTTATTTCTAAAGGCGACATCAGATTGTTATTAGCAAAGTCGAGTAGCGTTGGTATTCTATTTAGTTTAGCTTTTAAATAGTTATAATCATGCTTGATATTTGCCATTGTGTTTATTTTAGTATTTGTTATTTGCTTTATTAATTGCTCTTGAACTATTTGTTCAAACTGAATTACTGACTCACCATGTAAGATGTTAATACCATTGATAATTACATCTTTCTTTAGCTTATCTTTGTTATACGTATGATCATTTGAAATAGCAACTGGAACAAGATAGTTATTCTTATAGTTACCAATAAAGTCAATGATTGTTACAAACTCTTTGCTACTATGTTTTCTTAGTCCACGACCTATTTGTTGAACATAAACAATTGCTGACTTAGTTGGTCTTAACAGCACTACTTGGTTTACACACGGAATATCAATTCCTTCATTGAATATATCTACTGTTATTATATAGTCTAGTTCTGTTGTTTCTAGCTTATCAATTGCTCGTTGTCTTTCATCTTCACTATTAGTTGCATCAAGAGTTATTGTCTTGAATCCTGCTTCATTAAGTTTAGATGATAACTGTTTTGCTTCGGTTACATTACTTACAAACATTAGCCCATTAACTTGGTTTGTAACTGTGTATTCTCTTAACTTATTTGAAATATTTTTAATACGTTCTTCAGTTGTTAAGTTATTAATCGAAGTATTCTCTTCAACTAGCCTATTATCGACTGTAATATCAGAGACCCCAAAGTAATGGAAAGGAGCAAGTAAGTCGTCTTTCATTGCTCTATCTAATCTATACTCATAAGCAATATTATAATCAAACATCTTAAAGATATCAAAACCATCTGTACGCTCAGGAGTTGCTGTTAGTCCTAAATAGAAACTTGGTTTAAAATAATCAAAGACTTGTTGATATGACTTGGCTCCACCATGGTGAACTTCATCAATTATAATGTAATCAAAATCTGTTGTATTGAAACTATCTAAGTTATTAACTAAAGTTTGAATAGTTGCAAATAGATAATCACTATCTTTATCTTTTATTGTTCCTGTATATAGTCCATATGACCTATTAGGAATAATTTGTTTGAAAGTATCCATAGCTTTTCTTGCTATATTCTCACGGTGAACAATAAATAACATTCGACTTGGGTTAACTTGTTTAACATCTAAACCAGCTAAGATTGTTTTCCCACTACCAGTGCTACTAATTACTAATCCCTTATCAACATTACTATCTCGCAATGATTTTAGTGCTTGTAACGCTTCTATTTGCATAGTATTGGCTGTTATAGGCACTTGGTCATGATTTGTGACATGAGTATTGTATAACTCTTGTTTAATCTTATTTAACTGTTTATTTGCGTTATATACTGTAGTGTAATCATCAATTACTTCTGATAATAACTTAGAATTATCTTTGATCGTATTAAAAGCAGATCTAATTTCTTCTAGTTCACTATTACCTTGATAATTATCATATGTAGTAAGTGTATTCCACTCACCATTTGTTGTAAGTGCACTACTAGTTAAATTACTACTACCTATTAATACATCAGTACTATTAGCTTTATTGAAAATGTAACCTTTAGCATGTAAGTTACTCTCATTAAGATAGACTGTAACATTCTTAAATGAATCCAACTTCTTTACTGCCTCAGGATCTGTGAAGCCTAAGTAAGAACTTGTTATTACGTGGCCAGTGATTCCTCTAGTCTCTAGTTCTTTTAAAGTAGGTAATAGTAAACTAACTCCACTATTTGTTATAAATGCTACAACGATTTGAAAACTTGTACTTTCCTTTAGATTATCAACTAATACTGATAATACTTTATGATTGATATTATTACTATCAGTATAGTTATGAATTAATTTAGACTGTTGAATAGGGAAAGTAGGTTTAGGATTAATCAGTTTATCATCTGCTTCTAGCATTGCTACAACCTGATCGTTTGCTTTCGGGAATTGGTATTTATATAGTTCATTTACATCGATCCATTCCATTTCTAATTGATCGGTTAATGTCGGGATTCCTGCAAAGCTAGTGTTCTTAAAGTAAGTAATGTCTGCAATAAAGTTATCATTCTCAAATTGGATATGGTGATACTCATTTGTAAGACTCCAATTTAAATCAATACATACTTCTTCTTTAACCTCGCGAATTGCTGCATCTTTAGCTGTTTCTCCAACCTCTATTTTTCCACCAGGAAATTCCCAGTAGCCAGCAAATGATTGTTTGCTATTACGCTTAGTTATTAAAACTTGATTCTGTCTATTAAATATAATAGCAACTGCAATACCAACTACTCTTTTCTCCATTTCATCCCCTTGTTATATCTATTATAACATTATTGGTTTAAACATAAGAAAAAGCACTAGTTTCCTAGTACCTTTTGATTGAAAATTTTATCACTTATCTTAAATTCTTGTATATTACCTTTGCTATTAAATTATGAAACCTATACTAACACCTAGCGCTAAGAATACTATTGATGCTACAAACATAAATAGGACAGTTGGAGCAACATGTTTTAACCAGCGATCATATGGAACTTTAGCAAGTGCTAAGCCACCCATTACAACTCCACTTGTTGGTGTAATCAGATTAACTAATCCACTTGCTGCTGAATATGCAGTTATTGTATAAACTGCTGCTGTTTGACCACCAATCAAGTCGGCTAATGGCGCCATAACTGGCATTGAAGCTGCAGCTAGTCCACTAGTTGATGGAATTAGGAATGATAGCGGAATAAAGAAGATATATGATCCGATTGTGAATGCTGTCTTACTTAAATCTGCTAATGCTTCACTTCCTGAATGAAGTAATGTTGCATCCATTCCCGACGCGCTCATCACAACTGTGATTCCACGAGATAAAGCAATAATTAATGCAACACTTAATAAATCTTTACACCCTTCTAAAAACGCATCAATAAATGTAATATCATATAGTTTAAAACGACTAGCGATTATTCCAACAATGATTGCAGCGGTAAGGAATAGCATTGTTAATTCACCAAACCACCACCATCCAAGTGGTGAAACTCCTCCAGTACCTGCAAATACTAGTAAGTTATTGTTAAGCCAATCTGCACTATTCACGAACAAATTAATTCCAAAATCTTCCCACGGAATTACTGATACAACCATCAGAAGGAATGTGAATCCAAATATTGCAAGAACAATTTTATGACCAATAGTTAATTCTAAATCCGAGTTGTTTGTCATCACAAGTTCATCATAAGTTTCTTGATGTAAATCGGCAACTGCTGAGTCATCCATATTGTTTTTCACTTTGCTTGCATAACGCATTGTTGTGAATATCGCAATTCCTTCGATGATGATAAATAGTACTAATCTTGAAACTATTCCATCTCCAATTCCTATTGCTAAGCCACTACTTGCAACTGCAGCTCCAATTGCAAATGGGTTAACCGTACTTGCTAAAACTCCAGCACCAGCTCCAAGCAAGATAACACGTACTCCAACCAGGCTATCAAATCCAGCTGCTAAAAAGACTGGAACAATTAATAAATAGAAACCTATTGTTTCTTCACTCATTCCATATGTCGTTCCTCCAATCCCAAATAAAATCATCAAGATTGGAATTAGTTTTGTTTCATTTCCTTTAAATTTTCTTAGTAATGCACCAATAGCACTGTCAAGGGCCCCAGTACGCATTACTACATTGATAAATCCACCAATTACTAAGACAAAAAGCGCAATATCGATTGCATCATAGAACCCATTTACTGGCGCATTTAAGAGCTGCCAGATACCTTGTTTAGTTTGGTCCTTAGCCTGATATTGATACTCATATTCTGTATTGTACAGTGCTTCATCGATTTCGGCTGAATTACTAACTGCGTATGTAATGTCTTTAGCAGCTTCTTCACTGACTGGGCAAACTGCTCCATCTTCAGTTTCAACTATTGCATTACCATTATTACAGACATTAACATATTCACCTGAGGGTACAATCCACGATAGAATTGCAACCACAAGGATGATTATGAACAAAATCGTAAATGAATCTGGCATCTTAAATTTTTTCATCTTCTTCCCTCTTACTTATATATGAATATATGTAAGTGTTAATGATGATATCTGCAAGAATAAAAAGTGTTATTCTTGAACTTATGTCTCCCAGCATCTCCTTCAAATTATCTTCAGTTGTCTGCTTACCATATAAGACAGTATCACAATACTGCTCTAAATAACAACTAGGATTGGTTGTAATAAGTAAGTTCACTTTTCTATTACTCGCTTCTACCGCATTAATAATTTTCTCAGTATTACCAAACTTAGAAAAAACTATTACATAGTCATATACATTTTTTGATAATAAAACTTTATATTGTTTTTGGTCAAATGAGACAATAACATCCACATCACAAAGCTGCATTCGATATGCGAAATCTTTAGCCACAAATCGAGTAATTTCATTAGCGATAACAAGTACACGATTGGCCCCTTTTATTTCATGACAGATTTTTTCAATCTCGGAATAGCTTTGGTTTTTACATGTTGAGATAATTGAGTCACTATCAATTATCTTTTCAAAATCAGCTTGTAGTTGATTGTCCAAAGGAGCTTGTCGTTCAAGCTCTTTGGCAAACAATTGAGATTCAAATTTAAATTCTTTAAAACCGCTATAACCCATTTTTTTCAATAAGTTAAATACCGATGCAGGCGAAGTGTAACAATCATTTGAGATTTTACTAATATTACTTGTACCAATCGTATCGATATTTTCTAGTAAATACTCATAAATCATATTCTCCGAGTTACTAAATGAGTTTAGTACCCGATCTGGTGGTTTTAAAAATCTATTCATCAATCTCCTATTTTGCTTCTATTATTGTTCCAACTTGCTCTGTTAAAATTGCGTCACATACACTATCTAAGGTTGTGATAATTGCCTTGTTTCCTGTTTTTTTAACAAAATCAACAGAAGCTTCAACTTTGGGTAACATGCTCCCTGGTGCAAAGTGACCTTGGTAGGAATATTCTACCATATTTTCAGGGCTTACTTTGTTTAGTGCTTGCGCATTTTCAGTACCATAATTTACCATTACTTCGCGAACTGCAGTCAGAATTACTAGATAGTCAGCGTTTAATCTCTTAGCCAGTAAACTTGTCGCCTTATCTTTGTCGATAACAGCTGCTGTACCGGCATATCCCGACTCCGATTCGAAGACTGGAATTCCTCCTCCACCACAGCAAACTACAATATCTCCATTTTCAGTTAAAGCTTTAATCGCTTCTAGCTCAACTATATCAATTGGCTCTGGAGAAGCAACTACTCGTCTTAGACCACGGTTACTGTCTGGTTTAAATGTGTAGTCACTATCACCTTCAAAAGCTGCTACTTGTTCGCTTGTGTAAAATGGTCCAATTGGTTTTGTTGGATTGCTAAAACCAGGATCATCTTGACTAACTACCACTTGGGTAAGAACTGTTGTTACATTTTTCTTAATTCCTTTTTTTCTAAATGCATTTTGCAACACTTGTTCAATTTGATACCCGATCGTTGCTTGACTCATTGCATCAACCGCATCAAACGGAAAACTTGGGGTCTCATTACTAGCGCTTTTTGCTTGTTGAATTAGCATTCTTCCCACTTGAGGTCCATTACCATGAGTGATAATTACCTTATATCCTTTGACGACTAAGTCAACAATTTTATCTGTAGCGATTTGGACATTTTTTCGTTGGTTTTCGTATGTTGGTTCTTCTCCACTAACTTGTAGTGCGTTTCCTCCTAAGGCAATGACAACTAGTTTTTCCATTAGATATTCCCAATTGTCGCAACCATGATTGCCTTGATTGTATGTAATCTATTTTCTGCTTCCTGGAAAGCATATGAATGTTTTGATTCAAATACATCATTAGTAACTTCTAGTCCATTTTCACCAACGTCGAATGTTTCTTTAATATCTCTAGCTACTTGTGTTTCTAAATCATGAAATGCAGGTAAGCAGTGTAAGAAGATAAAGTCATCGCTTGCATATGATATAAGTTCACTGTTTACTTGGTATGGGAGTAATAGTTCAATTCTTTCTTTCCATACTTCTTTAGGTTCACCCATTGAAACCCATACATCAGTAGTAATTACATTTGCACCATCAGCTGCAACTTTAGCATCTTCGGTTAACAATAAACTTCCACCCGTTTGCTCATTTAACTCAGCAGCCATATCTTGAATCTCTTGGCTTGGCCATAGTTCTTTCGGTGCACCGATACGCATATCCACCCCAAATTTAGCAGCCATAATAATATATGAATGAGCCATGTTATTACGAGCGTCTCCAAAGTATGCAAATTTAGTTCCGAGTAGAGTTCCTCGCGCTTCGAAGATTGTCAAATAATCTGCAAGCATTTGTGTCGGATGCCACTCGTCTGTAAGCCCATTCCATACTGGTACATGCGAGTATTTTGCTAAGTCTTCAACAATTTGATGTTCATTACCACGGAATTCAATCCCATCATACATTCTCGATAATACTCGTGCTGTATCAGCAATACTCTCTTTTGTCCCCATGTGCGAACCGCTAGGTCCAATGTATGTTACATTTGCACCTTGATCCATTGCCCCAACTTCGAATGCACAACGTGTTCTAGTTGAATCCTTTTGGAATAACAGTACTACATTTTTTCCAGCCATATTAGGCTTTTCACGTTTAGTGAACTTATCGTTTTTTAGTTGTTTTGATAAATCTAATAAATATTGTAATTCTTCTGTTGAAAAATCTGCTACACGTAAAAAATGTCTTCCTTTTAAATTAACTGCCATGATCTCTCCTTATTTATATATTTTATTTTATTAAATGTCATCTCTAATTAGTGGCATTGACATACAACGTGGACCACCACGCCCACGTGATAACTCAGCTGATGACATCACATGAATTTTAATTCCTTGGTCTTCTAATAATTTATTTGTAACTGGATTTCGTGAATATACAATTACTTCACCTGGTGCAATTGCAAGTGTGTTAGCACCATCGTTCCATTGTTCTCGAGCTGATGCAATTTCATCATCTCCACCACATTTGATTAGGGTAACTTGCTCTTGGTTAGTATATTTAGCTAGAAGTTCATCCAATTGGTATGTTGCTTTTTCCAGTTTAATATCTTCCCCGTCTTTAGTAATTTCAAATATCTCTACACCTTCATGAATGATATCAGGGTGAACCGAAAACTTATCATAGTCAACTTGTGTGAAGACCGTATCTAAATGCATGTATTTACGTGATTCCCCAATATTAATTGCTATAATATTTTCAAATTGATTATCTTCATTAAAGAAAATATTGTAAGCTAATCGTTGTATCCCTTCAAGGTCAGTACGCTGTGAAATCCCAATTGCAAGTGTCGTCTCATTTAAGATTAGAACATCTCCTCCTTCAATTGTATTTTCATTTGTACGTTCATACCATTTGGGAATTGGATTTATTTGCCACATTGGGTGGTACTTAAACATTGTATCTGCATATAGTGTTTCACGATTTCTAGTAACGCTATACATATGATTAATTGAAGCACCGTTTCCAATACTAATAAATGGATCTCGTTGGAAATATAAGTTTGGCAACGGGTTACAAATAAACAAGTAGTTTGATTTGACCAATTGCTCACTACCAGGAATTTCTGTTACGCGAATCCCCTCAATTGTTTTCTTAACCATCTCATGACTTGAAGTGTAGATTTCTAAAAATTCACGTACTGCTTTCTTAGCTTCGAAGCTATGTACAATATATTTATTAGTTGCAATCGCTTCCTCAATAAAAGTATTTAAAAAATCTTCATATGCTTCCTCACTCGTATCTATTGCCTCAGCTACCAGTTTTGTTAAGTAGAACACTTTGACATCATTAGCACGTAATATACCCGCAAACTCATCATGTTCTTTTTGTGCAACCTCTAAAAAAGGAATATCATCAAAAAGTAGTTCTTCTAATGTATCTGGTGTTAAATTTTCTAATTCTCTTCCCGGGCAATGTAAAAGTACCGCACGAAGTCTTCCTATTTCTGAGTTAACTTTAATTTTCATATCATTTTCCATAATACCTTCCTTTCATCACACTTCAAGTGTAGTACTAAAATTACTAAAAAATATTCTCGATTTTAAAAAAATTTATTGTTGACATAATTTAATAAATGACTTTAAATAAGCATTTATCGATATTTACAATCAAAACAAACACTTTTAAAGCTATTTCTAAAAAGTTAATTTTTCACTAATTTTACATAACTAATTCATGAAAATTTAAAGTACGTGCATAATTTGAATTTTCATAATACACAAGGCATAAAAAAAGAACTCTGGTAACCCAGAAGTTCTTTTACTAATATTTAGTTGTTTATTAGCCCCGCTTTACACTTCTTCATACTGATCTTATTCGATAATTCTTGAATAAAATTCATTTATTATTATATTCGCATTATTATTATTTAGATTTGGATAAGATAATTTTATATTTTCTCTAAATAACTCAAGATTCCCAGATGCTACTATTTTTATATTATTGTCTTTCATTTTCTCAATAAAGCAATTCAGCTCACGAGTTTGGTCCACTGAAAGCAAATGAATATTTTCTAACACTAGTGTTTCATTCCGAGTTAACCTCATTTTAAAAGCGGGTTCATATATTTCAAATTGATTGTATGAACCTTTTTCCTTGTACAGTAATAAATACGGAAACGAGATTACTAAAGCTATTAATATAATAATTTTAATTGCAAGCTGGCTCTCTTTAAATAATACAAAAGTTGAAAGCCACAATAACACGACATACTCAAAATACTTAAACAATACCATAACATTTATCAATGCATTAGTAATACTAGATTTTGTGATTATAGCTTGGTACACAAGACTTATTAAAGAATTTTTTTCTAGTTGCATTAAATTAATACAAATAAAATCATGTTTGTTTTTTTCAAGATAATTTTTACCAATGTCAGATTCTGTATCTACTAATATTGATTTAATATCTTTATCCGCTTTATCATTGATATATAGATCGATGAATTTATTTTTTATACGATAGTATTTCTTATTATTTAGAGTGATGATCTCAACACTATATACCTTGTCACCTAGCACTTGGATATATTCACCTATAAAAAGAATATTTGTACCTATCAGGAGTGCGACTGTAATCATTAAAGAGGCGCTAATAAGGTCGACTTTCGAATCAGTCAACATCTTCATTAATAATGGCACTGAAAAAAGCATTCCACCTGAAATCAATATGTATTTTATATTTGAAAAAATAGATACATATAGTTCTTCACCATTTACTTGCGTTGTCGTTAGTAATTTTTTTCCAAATTTATATTTTGGCTTGAGACGGATTTCACTCCTAAACTCCCGTAACAAATTGAAAGGAACCATTATTGTAAACGCATGAATTGTAACTAGTAATGTTGTAAGAGATGCAGCAAATTCTTCATTTGTTTTTTGACCATTAGAAATAAACTCTAAAAATATAACAAACAACACTAAATCTAAACAATATGCAAAAGCCCCAAAACTATTTGGAGAAAAAACCTTATTATTTTTTCGGTCATAGACAAAACGTCCTACATTTAAAATTAAAACTGAAAAACAAACTAAACCCAAAACATACAAATCATTCAATTTGTTACTTAAACTTGGATTTACCAAAACCATTTTATACCCCATATATATGTAGGTTAAAATAAATATTAGCATGAAAGCGTAGATTTTTAAAAATAACCCATAATCATAATTTTTCATGTATTTAATGAAACTAATACCTTTATTTTCTATAACTTTTAAATTCACTAACATCCCCCCAGTTCTTTTATGCATTTCAATGCAATATAATTGCTATTTGACAAATTGTTTTCTCATTTTCATCTTAAGTTCATATGATGGGGAAGAGTCAACTACATTTTGTAAATATTGTTTTGCCTTGCAAAGGTTACTATCATTTCTTTCTACTACTTCACTTAATTTATAATTGTTAATTCTTGGATTTTTACTAATTATATTAATTACATCATTCCTACTAAAACAATTTAGTAAATCCAGATTATGAGTCGTGAACATTAATGTTGCACCATTCGGATTCATTTTACGGTCTTGAAATAAGTTGATCAATTCTACTGCTAGTGCATTGTGAATATTTAAATCTATTTCATCTACAACCAATTGCGTTTTTCCTTGTAGTGCAATAAACGCATAGAAATAAACGCATGTTGCACGAAGTGTTCCTGCTGATAATATTGTTGCTAATGCGTTTATTGGTATAAGCACTTCGTTTTGATCTTTGCGCTTAAAGAAATACTCATTATTTTTCCCACTATATTTTAGATAATCTATATCTTCATCTAATAATTGTAGAATCGATGACATTTGAATATCAGCTACAGTACCTAACTGTCTTTGAAAATCAAAAACACTAATAAATTGATCTTGCAGACTCAAGTTTGCTGTGTAAATAGGTGAGTATAAAATGCTAAATCCCGTCCCTAGTTTAGTAAGATATGAATTAGTATACACTGAGTTGCTATCAAAAAATGGATTATCTTTAGAATTATAGTCTAAGTCGCTCTCATCAAACTCTACTATTGTATTTCGAGTATCTGACTTAAATAACTTTCTTTTATATATTCTTTCTGCAACTACTGATGTTCCACCCGTGGATCTTGCATGTAATTCTATAATTGTCTTAAATAAAAGTTTTTCATCTTCAATTGTATCAACATAAATCACTTCTATTGTCCCGGTATAATTCGTTGATTGAATAGTTTGTGCAGCATTATTTGATAGTAAGTTGGCTAAACTATAGTACCAACTCATTGTCATTGTTTTTCCACTTGCATTCTTTCCAACGAATGGTATAGTATTTGGTAAATATACTTTTTCAGATATAGTGTCTAATTCATCAATATGAATATCACTTCTAACACGTTTTGTTGTTCTAAAATCAATTTCTAATGTATCATCTTTAAATTGACTTAAACCTGTTGCTTTAAAATAAATTGTTCTCATTTCCCCTCCTAAATATATTGTAACACCATTTAAACCGAGTTTTTCGTTTTAAGTGATTTGTAACATTAAAAAAAAGACTGAGCAAATGCTCTGTCTATATTTGGATATTTGGATTTATTCATCAACTAATTACTTATAGATATATATATAATAGAAGGATCAAAATGTAATTAGTGGTTAGTAAGTTAATCTAAAATTTTATATTGATTATAGTGTTTTGTTGCAAAAAGTAAAATTGCAATTAAGTTCGTACCTGTAACAACAAACATTAGTAGATCAACGGCTTCGAATATAATTGATCCACCGAATACTGCTAGAGTACCTGCGATTAGGATTAATGATATATAAATCGCAATGTTTTGATTTTCTGTGAAGTCTAATAGCACTGATAGGAAGTAATAAGAACCTAATAGTGATGTAATACCAGATAAAACAGTGAATAGTGTAATCGTAACTAAACCGTACATTCCAACAACATCGAAGCAAGTTAGGAAGTAACCTTTTAAAGCAACCAAACTATCTCCTGCTTGTAAGTCAACGATCCCTGCACTTACACCATATGACGTGATGTAGCTTGTAACAAAGATTGCAATGAAAACTGTAGTGATTGCTGGGATTAATGATATTAGTCCAGCTGCTGTTGGCTCACTATCACTATCTAGTGATGACATAGCTAAAGCTCCAAGACCAGGTTCTGATGTTTGGGTAATTCTTTGGACTGCTACTGTAAAACCGATTGGTAATCCTATACCGGCAGATATTGGATTTTTCATTCCGGCAAGAATGTTACCAACGTATACAGGAACATAGTCACTTGTTTTAGCAATGAAAATAATAACCATCACTAAGTACATAATAACTGCAGCACCAATCATTAGCGCCATTGAATTGATGAAAACATCATGTTTCTTTGCAAGAACAATTGCAGATACAATAATAATTAATGGAAGTACTAAAACTATGTAACGCGCTAATGGCGATGCACTAATATCAAAAATACCTTCGACGATAATTGTAATTGCTGAATTGATTCCTTGAACTTGGAATCCACCGAAACCGAATACATATAATAAAATGAATGCATAAGCATATATTGCTCCTAATTTTGGATTAAGAAATTTAGCAATATAATTTTTCGGTGTCATGTTTGTAATCTTACAAACAAGTGTTTCAATGTAACATAATGGAATTAAAACTAACGCACCAATTACTGACCAACCAGCAATTGCTTCAAAGTAAACTTGACCGTTGGTAACTAAACTCATCATGCTTCCTAGTACACCAATGATTGCACCAGTTCCGATCATTGCTCCCATTGAAATTGCGGCAGGTCCAACAATATCACGAGGATCTAATTTACTCGGTCTTGTTGTTTGTTTCTTTACTCCACCAAAGAACTTAATTGCAATAATAATTGCAACAATTAATAATACAGGCAAGAAAACTGCCCAAATCAGGCTTGATAGCTGACTAATAACTTGCTCAAAAAAATGCATAAACTACTCCTTAAATATAACTTACTACACTATTATTGTACTTATTTTAAGTTACCCAAAATTGCAATAATATCCGCTATTTTAAGCGTTTTTCCGCAATATATTGCCCCTAATATAAGAGTAGATTAAAACAAAAACACACAAGGCTATTTGCCTCATGTGTTTTCTTAAATTTATGCTATTGCTGAGTGTAGATTACTTTACCACGTTTAATCGTTTGATAAACTGTAGCTGTGAATAATGTATCATCTGAACAAGTTAAGATATCTTCATTAGTAATTACTAAGTCTGACATTTTTCCTACTTCAATTGTACCTTTTATTTCTTCTTCACCATATTGGTATGCAGCGTTGTAAGTAACACTTCTTAAACCTTCATATCTAGATAATACTAAGTCTTCACCTAATACTTCTCCACTACGAGTTTTACGGTTACAAGCAGACCAAACACTTAAAATTGTACTTGGTGGTAATACAGGACAATCTTCGTGAGATGTTGGTAATAAACCTTTGCTTAATGCATATTTCTGGTTAGAAATTTTGTTTGCACGTTCACGTCCAAAGTTCTTAATGTGTACATCTCCCCAGAAGTAAGTGTGAATTGGGAACATTGCAGGAATAATTCCATGCTTAGCCATTAAATCAATTTGATCTTCACGAATTGTTTGACAGTGAATCATAACTGGTCTTGCAGTATATTCATTATCGATTTTTGTTAAAGCTTCTTCATAACAACGTAAGAATTGGTCACCTGAAGCATCACCATTACAGTGCACTAAAACTGGAGCATTTCTTTCCATTGCGTAAACTAAACCTTCAGTAACAATACTATCATCTTCAAAGAATGGGTATGCTACGTAGTTAGGGTCATCACTTTCAGATACAACTTCATATGGCTTACTCATCCAAGCAGTTCTAGCTTGTGGTGAACCATCTAAAACAATTTTGTATCCTGAGAAGTGAATGTTGTTAGCAGTTCCGAATGAATCGAATGGTTTAATTCCATATTCTCCATCAATCCAGTGGTTTCCTTCTTGTAATGATTTAATTGCAGGTGGATAACAATGAACGTCTAAATCTAATAATCCATTGTTACTACCGAAGTTGAACATTTGGTATTCTTCATTTTTAGTAAATCCATCTTGAACAGTTGTGATTCCTGCTTTTGCATAGATCTCTTGACCACTTTTTAAAGCATTAACTAACTCTGATGGGTCTGGAGCTAAGTGTTTCATTAAGTGTAATTGTAAAGCCATCTCTTCCGCATAACCATTAACTTCATTAGTTCCTTCGTAACGTCCGAAGAATCCCCCAGCTGGGTTTGGCTCCTCTTTAGAAATTCCTAACACTTCAAGTGCTTTCGTATTGAAAGTCCCAACGTGAAGTGAAGCGTGTACTGCAGCTATTGGGATTTCTGTTGAAATACGGTCTAAGTCATCCTTAGTAGGGTGACGTCCTTCTGCTAATTGCTCGTGGTCGTAACCTGAAGCAATATAGAATTTTTCATCTCCAGAGAAACCTTTAGCTTCAATATCTTCGATCATAACTTCTATCATACGTTCAATGCTTTCAACATCACCAATTGGGCTTGGTGCAAGTGATTTAAATACTGATAAAATACTTTGAACACCGAAGTGAGAGTGAGGATCAATGAATCCTGGTAACATTGTTTTACCTTCTAGATTACAAAGTTCTGTCGAGTCATCTTTAAGTTCCATAACTTCAGCTTCTGTTCCAACTGCTACAATTTTATCATCTTCAATTAAAATTGCTTCTACTACATCATTGTTATCATTTAATGTGTTGATTGTTCCACCAAAATAAATTCTTTTCATGATATCTCCTTTTGTATATAACGTTTATTGTTCTTTGTTTGTCTCTTCTAATACATCTAATTGCTTACCTAATTTAACACTTGAATAAGGAACTGAAATAATAATTGAGATTGCTGCTAGCATGTACATCATTTGTAACATGTAGTCTAATCCATTATTAGTTAAACCTACGCCGATTACAAGCGAAATATTAATTAAGATAATACCTTTTGCTGCAAATCCATATGCAACATATTGACCTTCTTCTTTACTATATCCATTTCTTGTAAGGTATGCTTTGGCAACAAATCCTTTTAAGAAAATTGCAATAATAGTAATAATTGTGAATGCAATAACTGTCGCTGGACGTAGTAATTGATCAATTTGAATTTGCGTACCAACATAAATAAATACCATCGGCATTAATAAAAGACCATAGATCTTTTGTGATGCACCTAACATTGGCATTTTGATTTCCTGCTTTACTGATACATTGTATCCTACACCAATACCAAATCCCATAATGATACCTAAACTAGCACCAATTGGACCAGTGATAAAGTATACTAACACTGTAATTAATGTTGCAATAATTGCAACAGTCATTGGGTTGTTAATTTTATCTGTAGCCTTAGCAACACCTTTACCAATGAAATATGTAATAATGAATGCAACAACTATTGCAATAATTAATACAGCACTTTGGACAATGATAGCTAGGACATTAACACCATCTCCACTTTCAATTGCGTATGCTAAGTTTAATAACACTAAACAAATTGGGAATGGAATGAAGTTATCTAAAACACTTGCAACTGTTAATTCATCGAATGCTGGCGAATTAATCCCACGCCCTTTTCCTTGCATGTTGAAAGGAATGATAATCGCTGGTGATGACATTGCAAATACAAGCATAATCGCTACAACTGCAGCCATATTAATTGATGGCTCATCAAATACTGGAATAATAGTTAATACTACCCATGCAATAACTCCGGCAATTAATCCCTCACCAATTGCTGGTAAAGATGAAAGTGCAAACGTACGCTTTCCACTAGTTTTAATTGCTGGTACATTTAAACCATAACCACTAACTAAGAATAAAATAACAATAGCTAATGAAGAGTACACACTAATACTCGGTAGATACTGAACCAAGTTTAATCCATAACTCCCCATAATAACACCTAAAATCATGAAGTATATAACAACTGGAACTTTTGTTGCTTTAGAAACTGGTCCTAATGCTAACATTGCTACAACTGATAATATAATCAATATAATAATATCCATAAAACTCCTTTAGTTTGCTTTTCTACGTATATATTATATAGTCTAAAAACTACCCGTAGTGGTAAAAAGGCCCATTCTTCGGCGTTATTAACAAGCATGGCTTTCACCTATATATTCATTACTATTTATTGTAAACATCAGTTGATATGTGCCAAGTTATGATAATTAATGGTAAATTAGACAATTTTTGCTATTACCCTTATTGTTATTGTTCACTTAATAATTCTAATATTTTCACTCTTAAAATTGCCCTAAAAGTTACTTTTTAAAAAAGTTAGTATTTTGCCCTTTATTGTTGATTAAAAATGAGATAAAATTTATATATATAAGATGTGTTAATACGCTAAAACATTTGACAGGAGGTACTATGAGTGGTGTTACAAATATAAAAATACTGACTAGATGCATGAACAATAAACGTGTAAGAGAAGTATTTTGTAAAAACTTTGTTGAAGAAAATCCAATTATTACTGAAGCAATCATTGAACACTGGAATTTAAAACGAATTAATTTAAAATATCGCGAACAAACAAGACTTTATGATGAAAATTCATACAGTAAACAAAAAATTCGTGAGGAAGAAATATTATTCATCAAACGTCATGCTGTCTTCCAACCTTTGAGATACTATTTTGAAGAGCAACGTATACTTCAGGATCTGTTATATTCAAAACTAGAAAAACACGAAAATTTTGAAAATGACGATTTATTCTATAAACAAACAGTTCTTGATAACTTTCAGTTGAAGTATCCTGAATCACCACTTGTTGTCAAAAAGAATAGCCGTCACCGAATTGATCTTAATAATAAGATTTATGAGATAGGTGAGGTTAGAGAGATTTGTATTGAAGAATACTTACGTGACTACAATCAGTTAACTTTACTTATTATCGATAAATTTAACTTAAAATTCTTAACTTATAAATACATAGACCATACTCTGACAAAATTTGAGTCTTCTTACACTCGTAATAAGATTAAAATTGAAGAGTTGTTCTTATTAAACAAAATATACCAATATTCAATTTGGCTAAAGCGAATTGATATCTTTCATGATTTACAAAACGAATTATTTAATAACCTTGAATTTGAAAAAGAAAGCTCAGATCCACAAGCTAACGTTCAATTCTTAAAGGTATTCGTAGATAGTGTAATAAACGAGTTTAGAGATGTTGATTTTGATGTGGCCGATGATATTAACTTAAACTAAAGGAGAAATACATGAAGCCAAAAACATTATTTATGCTCGTTCTAGGATCACTTATTTACGTTCTAGGGATAAACTACTTTATAGTTACTGCCAACATATTCTCGGCAGGACTAATGGGACTTGCACAAGAATTTGCGCAAACTATTAACCATATATTTAGTTTTGGTTGGAGTAATACTTCAAGCCAATACTTAACTGTACAAACATTTGCTTATTGGGCTTTAAACCTACCAGCTTTAATTTTAGGCTTCACTAAAGTAGGTAAGAAATTCACTACTAAAACGCTTATTTGTTCATTTGTATTCATTCCTTTATTTATGAATATATTAGTTTCAGAGAGTAGTTTACTTTTAGACATTGATGGGCAACTAACTCTAGCCTCACAAGTTCTTTCGGCAGTTGTCGGTGGTACTCTAACAGGAATGGGGATGGGGATTATCTTCCGTTACGGTGGTTCAAGCGGTGGTACTGATATTGTCGCTACATACCTAGCATTATTTAAAGGTAAGTCATTTGGAAAATATAACTTAATGATTAACTTAGTTGTTATTACTTGGGCTGTAATCTTATTCAATGACTTTAAAGTAGCTATTTTATTACTTATATTAATATTCGTTCAAAGTCGTGCTGTTGACTATTTCTATAACTTCCACGACAAGGTAACGTTATTTGCAATTACTACAAAGGAAGATGAACTTCGTGAGATTGTACTTTCAACACCAGATCGTACGTATACAAAATTAAATGCAACTCTTGGTTACTCGCAAACTGAAGCAGCATTACTTATGATTGTTATTAATAAAGAGGAATTAGACCTTGCAATTAATGCTTTCAAAAAAGCCGACCCTGACTGCTTTATTGATGTAATTTCTACTGCTTCAATAAGTGGGAACTTCGAAAATAGATTTAAAACTCAATTATAATTACAAAAGGTAACTACTAAATTTAGTAGTTACCTTCTTTATTATCGCCAAATCCCATAGATTATTAAGTTTCCAGTTACTATTAAAAACAGTAAATCAAACCAAGCATACTTCGACAATTTCCCATTATGTCTCTTCTTAAATATTGAATGACCAACCCATATTAATGGCAGTTGCCATAATAACATTACTATTGTGTATAGATTACTTAGATACAATATTATTAAAGCAATGATATAAACCACTGCTAATACTTTTAAAACTTGTGACTGTTCACTTTTCATTATTTACCACCTTCTATATAATTACTTTGTAGTTGCTCTGTTACACTATCTACATCTGATTTGAACTCTTCATTGAATAACTGCATTTCTTGTTTATCATCTTTAGTTATTAATTCAATTGTGCTACCATCAAAGCTATTTTCTTCTTCTAGGTATATTGACCCACTATCTAAATAGTATTTCAATGTTACTTCTTGCTCTGTACTTTCACATGTGTAGTTAATATACTCAGGAGTGAACGTGTACAGGCGTGCATATTTACTTACATCACATGTGTCTGTCAACTCAAACTCCTTTTGATATACCCACTCAGTTGGTAAGTCAGGATGAAGTTTTTTATACTCATAATCATTTGCAACTACTGCTTGTTCGTATTTATTAAAAGTAATTTTATGACCAGTTATATCATTAAATATCGCTAGTAATATTGCAAGTAATATAATCGTTCCGAGTACACCAAATCCTGTTAATATTATCATTATCGCTTTATATCCATCATTTTCCATAACACTCCCCTTGTTTATAGTATACCACTAACACCTTGATCTATGAATTAGGTTTATCTTTCATTAATTATTCTGTTAATGGATAATTGATATCACTTATTATACGTGTTAAAATAGTTAAGAATTAGGAGAATGAATTATGGAATATAGTAAAACAATAGTTAGCCAAGCAAATTTGGCTAACATGAATAGTCGTGACATTGCTGCTATTCAAACTCAATATAAAAACAATGGTAGTGTTGCTCTGAAGATGAGGGAAGACGAGTACACTATCCAAAAATGCCCGGAACTTTTTTATAAGTTACTTGAGTTAACTGAACTTAAACACGAACTTAAAGACTTAATTAGAAATACTCCGGATCCGTTAATCGCTGTTACAACCAACCGAATGATGGAAATAGAACTTATTCAAACAACGAAATTAGCTGGAATTAAAATTGATAAACAGCGAGTTCGTAATGCAATACTAAATCAAAGTACAAAGAAAATAAGGGAAGTTGATCTAGTAGCTTATCACCAGCAACTACTAGACAATAACTTTACTGTTAATAACTCAATTGAATTACGAAAGCTTTATTATGATTACACTAACAAGTATTTAACTAACGGAGATTTAGCTGGTCTTGGACCAATGTTTAGAAATAAACCATTACGTAAAAGTGTTAGTAAACAATATAAAACAACTCGTGGTGTTGATAGTGAAATTGATATTTATAATAATATGAATAGTATTTTAGACTACCTTAATAACGATTCTGAGAACATCTTTATCAAGATTGCTATTGCTCACTATCTTTTTGAGTACAATCAACCATTTAGTAAGTACAACGGTCTTATGAATAGGCTAATAACTGCTAACTACTTATATAGTGAAATTGATTTAGCAGTCTTTGCTTTATCGAATACATTAGTGCAAAACAAAACTAAATATTACACTCTTGTAGAAGAAACTACAAATGATTTAAACATTAATGACCTTACTGCTTTTGTCTTTAACTTCATTTGCTATATAATTGATAGTATTGAATACATTAAGAAGTTCTTAACTCAAAACAGTAAGCGTATCGATACGTTTAGTTCTAAAGTAGAGCAACTTGAATTAACTACAAACGAGAAAACTTGTTTAGTAATTCTATACCAAGCTCATTTGGTTAAAGAGCCTTTAACAACTAAGCAGTTAGTAGCACACTCTACACTTACAAACCCAACTGTTCTAAAATGTATGACAAAATTAGAACAAAGTGGTATTGCGACGATTTCTAAGCCTGGTAAGCAAAAAGTGATTTGCTTAAATAGTGAATGGGTAAGTTCGTTATAATTCATTAGGTTAAACATATTAATAACACAAAGATAAAGGGACTATTTTTAGTTCCTTTTTTTTTATTTACTTAGGGTATTTTCATTTCACTTAAGATTTACTACATCTTTCTAACAATTAATTTTCACAATCACATTTTATCTCTGCGTTTATATTTGATATAATATTACCCGGAAGGAATGGTATTAAATGAATTTAAGAAGTATGAAATTAATTAGTTTTCTACTATCAATTACACTAGTAATCTCAGGATGTAGCCAAGTTACAGAAGAAATTACAAATGTCGAAACCCCACAGACTGAAAGTGATAACACTGATAATAATGAGAGTACAAATAATGAGGATAGCGTAGATACTGCTAAGACTGAACCGACTGATGAAAAACAAGTTGAAGAATCAGATAGTACTGATAGTAAGACTATAGATTATACTGGTTTTGATATTAGTAATAATACAATTGTAAGTGCAGATAGTTGTAGTTTATCTGGTGGACGTGTAGAAAATGCTAAAGTAGATATTGGTTACGATAGTAATTACGCAAACCGTGAATACTGGGCATATACAAACGAATACGGACAGTTAGTATATGTTGAAGCTGCCGAGATCATCTTACAAAACGATGATAAAGAAATTGGTGGAGATGACCGTTACTGTAGTGACGAGGCTAAAGTCCCTGGTGTTGAAGAGTCTGACTTAGATGAAGGACACGTAATCGCTGATAGTCTTGGTGGTGCAAGTAATGCATATAACATTACGCCGCAAGGTAGTCAGTTAAACCGCCATGGTACTCAAGCTGATATTGAGGAAGATATTAGAGAAGCTGGTGGAGCAACTAACTTTACTGCTACAATTACTTATCCAGATACTGATACACAAATCCCAAGCGAGTACACACTATCATATACTGTAAATGGCCAAGAGAAATCTCAAACCTTTGCTAATGAATATACTCCAGATGGTTCTAGTAGTGTTGTAAACGAAAGTACTGATACTGATACTACTGAAGACACTTCTAATGAAAATACAAGTAACGATGACGTTTATTATGCTAATTGTACAGAAGTACGCGATGCTGGAGCAAGCCCAATCCATAAAGGTGATCCAGGTTATAGTACTAATCTAGATCGTGATGGAGATGGCGTTGGTTGTGAATAACGAATTAACATTCGCATATATCTTTAAGGTAACTACAATTATAGTAGTTGCTTTTTTTGTATAGAAAAAACTGAAACTTACAACTTGTAGTTTCAGCCCTTATTATTTATTAAATATCCTTCCATTGATTATAATGTGTAAAACCTGTCTTTATTTTGTCCATGACTCTCTAATAAATTTAATTTTGCATATTTATTCATATAGCGTCTTGAAGTGGCTGGGGCTTTGTCAATTAACTTTGCAAAGTTACTTGTAGTTATTCTTTTCTCTTGTTTCAAGTACTCTAATAATTGGTTATAAGCATCTAGTTCACTCTGATTTAACTCAATAATACGGGAATGAGTAAACTCACTTAGTGTAGAATTAATTAAGTCTAGCATGAATTCTGCAAAATGCGATGCTTCTCCTGTTTCATCACTTTCTTGAAGCACTGCATAGTATTCTTCTTGATGTTCATAAATTAACGTCTCAATCGTTAGAAACTCAAATACTGGGCTATATTTTGATAAAATTAGATTTTGCCATAAGCGACCCATTCGTCCGTTCCCATCGGCAAACGGGTGTATTAATTCAAGTTCGTAGTGAAAGATACATGCTTTAATTACAGGTGACAATCTACTTTCGCTTAGCTTAGTAAATAGATCTGTCATCAGATTATAGATGAAGTCTGGCCTTGCTCCCATATGGACAACTTTTCCAGTATCTGTAAATATACCAACATCATTATTTCGATATGAACCACTAGAAGCAATTATTTCCTTTGTTAGTATTTTATGCGCATACAATAAGTCTTGTTGAGAGTATGGATTTAATTGATTAAATTGCTCATATATTTCAAAGGCATTTTTCACTTCTTGAATTTCTATTGCAACACCTAACACACGTTCACCTTCAATGATTGCTGTTACTTGTTCAATCGATAGTGAGTTTTGCTCAATTGCAAGCGAACTATGAATACTCTTGATTTTATTTTCTTTCCTCAGGTGTAAATCAATGACTATTTCAGACTCAAGCTTTCCCAATTTTTTCTCAATTGAGTTTAATAAAACAACAATATCTTCTGTTAAAACCACATCCATTTGGCCTCCTTATGGGTATTATATCAAGAATATATTTTTATCGCTCATTTATCGCTCATTTGAGTGAGCGATAAATGGGTGATAAGTGTTTTCTTCTTTTAGTATTTAAAAAAGTAACCTCATTATGAGATTACGCTTTGTGATTATATGTTGTTCCTGCAATTAATTTTGGTTTTATAACAATATCTTTTATGTTACTTGTTGTAATTGTCTCTAATAGTGTTTGCACCGCCTCTTTTGCTATTTGACTGATCGCTTGATCAACAGTTGATAACTCATAAGCAAAGAAGTTATTGATTTGAATATTATCATAACCGATAACTGAAATATCTTTTGGTATATTCATTCCGCGTTTTGTAAGTCCTGCAATTACTTTGTGTGCAACCAGATCATTCCAGCAGATTATTAAGTCATTATCGATTAAATTATCAATAACTGCTTCACTTACTTGCGTATTTTCATCATCTACTTTTACCTCATCTATATTAATATTTGCAAGTGCAAAGTATGTTTCTGCACCTTTTTTTCGCTCAATACTACTTTGATTATAGTTAGTTGCTTCGATGAAAAGTGGCTTTTTAAACTTTCTCGCATTATACGTGTTTAAGAACTGAGAAATACCTAATTCATTCTCAACTTTAATAAAATTAGAGTTTTCAATACGGCGATCAACTGAAGTTAATGGAATAGTATTAGTTTTATAAATCGCGGGATTACAAGTGTTGACAACGATTAATCCCGACACTCTTTTTTGTTGCATGCTTTGATAATACTCAAGTTCTTTTTGCTCATCTCCCATCGCATTACAAACAATAATTGTATGTCCTGCTTTGGTACTTACTTTCATAATACCATCTACTAATTCTGAAAAGAACGGGTTTGTAACATTCTGAACAATTAACCCAATATCTTTTGTTTTGCCTGTAAATATTGCTTTAACATGTTCATTTGGAACATAACCATATTTATCAATTACAGCTTGAATTGACTTTGCTTTTTCTGCACTTACTGTCCCCGTATTATTCACATACCTTGAAACTGTTGCTGTTGATACCCCACTTAATTTTGCAATCTCTCGAATACTCTTCATCCTACTCCTTAATAGTAATATTTTAATACATATTTCGTAGAATATAAAAAAATTCCAGTCGACAAATTCATGTCTAAACTGGATTTTAGCTCCGAGCATATGTTTTACATATCCCCTCTTACACTTTGATTATACCATGTATTTTATTCTCAAAACACTAACATGTGTCTCAGCCATTAAAGAAGCCCACTTGAACTTGCAAGTGGGTTTTAGTTTGTAATATATTAGGTTATTTTATTTTCTTTATTTGCTTAATTGGTCTTTACTTTGGTATCCATTTTGGGCCCCTAAAGTTAGAGTTGATTGTGTAGCAGCTTTAACTGCCCACTCGATTGCTTGAGCTATTGTCATATCCATGCTCAAACATGCTGCTAATACTCCGTTAAAGCAGTCTCCTGCCCCTGTTGTATCAATTGGCGATACTTTCAAAGCCGGATAATTAACACCTTTATAAGTAACTCCATTTGCACCCTCTGTTAAAATCAGTTTTTCAGTTGAGACAGAAAGTCCTGATTCAACCATTTCACGATACTCAGTCTCATTTGGTGTGATAAAATCGATAGATTCAAGTAAGACTGGCGTGATATTGCGATATGGCGCTGGATTATAAATTAAGATTTGGTTATCTTGTTTAATTTCGCATACTGCATTAATTGCACTCTCATCTATTTCATTTTGAACAACAATAATATCAAATGAATTGATATACTCTTGCTTGGCCTTTATAAATTGACTGTTAACACTGTCATTTGCTCCACGCTCGATGACGATACTATTATCACCATTGATTGAATAGATAATAGCTGTACCAGTATTCTTTTGGTCATCTATTGCTAGCTCTCCAATGTTTACACCGGTATCCATGAAGTTGTTGATCACACTTTGTTTATATTGATCATCTCCTACTGCCCCCAGAAAAGATGTATCTGCCCCAAAGATACTTGCAGCAACTGCTTGATTTGCTCCTTTACCACCAAAGAAAGTATTAGAACTTTTAGCAGCCATTGTTTCTCCGACAAGTGGCATCTTTTCAATACTGTAAACATGATCGATGTTTATACTCCCGATTACTAATACTTTTTTCATTATTTACTACCTTTAATAGCTGACGCTAACTCGTTTACATCTAAAGTTTTAATATCTAAACCAAGTGTTTTAGATACTTTAATTAAATGTGGCTCTTCAAGTTTAGCAAGTGCTAATAAGTTATCATCATAGAAAATATCTAATGTACTACCATCATAACGTAACTCTTTATTAGCCATAACAATTGTACGCTCAAAGTTTTCAGCTACGAAGTCCATATCGTGGGTAATTACAATTACAGTTTTACCACGAGCTTTAAGTTCTTTAATTAAAGTTCCTAACATTTTGATTGCATGTGAATCTTGACCTGCAGTTGGTTCATCTAAAATGATAACATCACTATCCATTGCAACAACTGATGCAACTGTAACTAATTTACGGATTGAATATGGAAGTGAATAAGGATGGTCATTAATATACGGCTCTAAACCAAGTAATTCAATTGCATCACGAACTAATTTGCTTTTCTTATCAGCATCAAACTTTTGAACTTTTGCTCCATACTCTATTTCTTCATATACGATGTTATGGAAAATTTGATCATCTGGATTTTGGAATACATAACCAACTGTTGGAGCTAATTTTGCCGTAGTTGTATTTGCTGTATTTTGTCCATCGATTAACACTTCACCACTTGTTGGTTTTAATAACCCATTTAACATTTTTACAGTTGTTGTTTTACCAGCACCATTTTGTCCAATGATTGCTAATGTCTCTCCTGCTTCAACCTCAAAAGAAAGTGATTTTAAAGCTTCAAACCCATTCTTGTAAGTAAAGTTCACATTATTTAATTTAATCTTACTCATCTTTACCTCCGATTGCTGTTGACATACCTTCTAATGTATAGAATGGTTCTATTGACTCATCATTTAAAGCTTTATATAATTCATAGTATTTAGGATATTCTAGACTTGATTGACTATATTCTGTAGTTTCAAGCACGGATTTAGTATCTCCTGCTACAAGCAATTCACTACCTTCCATAATGATTAATTCATCGGTATATTCTGCAATTTGCTCAAGTTTATGTTCAATTAGAATTACAGTTGTTCCACGTTGCTTTAACAACTTTATAATTTCAAAAATCTCTTTAGTTGCAACTGGGTCTAATTGTGATGTTGGTTCATCAAGAATTAGAACATTTGGATTCATAACAACAACACTAGCAATTGCTACTTTTTGTTTTTGTCCACCACTTAGTTCCATTGGGTTTTTATCTTTTAAGTTTTCAATATCTAATAAACGGATAGTTCCAGTAACGCGATCTTTAATTTCTTCAGGATTTACTCCTAAGTTTTCTAACGCAAATGCTACTTCTTCAAATACAGTATCTTTAGCAGCACTCATTTGAGTGAATGGGTTTTGGAACACATATCCAATCTCTTGACATAGAACATCCATTGACTGAGTACTCATTTCTTTTCCGTTATAACGAATTTCACCAGATAACTGACCATGATAAATTTTAGGAATAAATCCACGCATGATTAATCCTAGTGTTGTTTTCCCACTCCCATTAATTCCAGCGATACTATAAATTTTTCCGGCTTCAATATCAATACTTACATTAGTTACTGCGTTTTGTTCACTACTTGGATAAGCGTAACTAACATTTTTTAAACTCAATACTTTATGCATATTATAATCCCCCTCTTAATACGAAGAATAAGATGATTGCAATAATCGCTACAGCAGCTAAGATGTAGTCAATTGCTCTTTTTTCAACAGTATAAATTTGTGTTCTTTTAGCAGTAGAAGAGAACGCTCTTGCTTCAAGCGTTAATACTCTTTCTTCTGTTGCTTCTAATGAAGATAGTACAAGTGGAGTAAATACAGGTAATAATGTTTTTAAACGAACTAAGATATTCCCTTCAGTTTCCATCCCACGAGAACTTTGCGCTTCCATAATTGTTTCTGATTTTGCACTTAAAGCTGGAATGATTTGTAAAGTCGATAAGATTACATATGTTGCTTTCGGACTTAAGCCCATTTTCTCAAGTGAGAAAACAATATCTTTGATTTTTGTTGTTGCAAAGAATAAAATAACTAACGATGAAATTGCAACAATTTTAGAAGTTAATGATAAACTCATCATAATTCCTTCTTGGTATACATCAATAAATCCAACGCTAAATAAGATTGTTTCACCTGGATAGAAAATTCCTTGCATTAAGAAGATAACAATACATAGAATAAATGTAGATCTTAAGAAGTTTAAAGTCACTTGCTTAATTACACCACTAAATAAAGCTAAAATTAAAACAAGTGGTAAGATTGCATATTGATATTTGTAACCTGGTACTAATGCAATTGTTATAAACATAAATAACAGCATCCAAAATTTAGTTGTTGGATATAAACTTTTTTTATTTTCCATTATTTTACCTCCCCATCAAGATCGTATACCTTTTTATTAGGTTTAATAAACTTGCTTCCGTAGTTTGTTTTCGATAAGTAACGAGGTGAAATACGTGTCACGATGAAGTACGCAAGTCCTAAGTTTAAAGTATTGTTCACTAAACCAACAATGAATGTTTGGTTAAATACTGCATTTAAAATATCATCACCTGATTGTAAGAACGCAGCTGTTAAAATATCAGTTGTACTACCTGTTACTCCACCGAATAAAATGATAACAATTGGTGTTGAGACAATAGTTCCAATTAATGACATTAATAAAATTACAATCGCTGTTCTGATTGGTCCTTTAAGCATCCCTTTGTTTGCACAAATCCCTACTTGGATCCCGATTGCAATTGATACAGGCATAAATGGTAAAGCCGTTGGATAAATCATCCCATTAACAGTATGGTTTAAAACCGCAGTTAGTGCAGCAATCCACGGTCCACCTAATAATGCAGCAATTGATAGCCCAGCAATATCAAAATATAGCGGTAACTTTAACATTTGCGATATTTGATAACCAACAACACTTAATGCAACACATGTTGGTATTAATAAAATTTGTAATAGTGTAAAATCATACTTAAATCCCTTTTTCATCTTTACTCTCCTAATAATCTTTTAAATAAGAAGTCAATAAACCTTGTATTTTCAACTTCAAGTGCTACTTTAATATTTGAATCTGGATTTAATCTTCCAATTGTTTGTCCAGTTCGCTCTTTGTCTGTATATCTAACTTCAATATCCATTGGTTCAAATGTTACAAATGACTTATCAAAACTACACGCTAATGCTAATGGATCATGCATATACGTTTTGTCATCACCGAACATCTCTTTTACAAAGACCATCCAATCTGCTAACATATCACCTAATAAATTATTAACTGGTGATTCTGATTCCTTTAATAACTTATACTCCACATCTCCAATATTTAACATCATTGTCACATCAAGACCGACCATGTATATATTTGCTCCTGAGCTAAATACAATTTCAGCTGACTCGGGATCACATACAATATTGTGTTCTTCTGCCCATACCATTGGATTTAAACTGTTTGGTCCTAATCTAACTGAACCACCCATAATTACTAACTCTTTAATATTAGCTGCAAAATATGGTTCTTTAATCATCGCAACTGCTATATTAGTTAAAGGACCAATTGCAACGATTGTAATTTCACCTGGATTTGTCATTACCTGCTCAATTAGAAAGTCAACTGCATGCGTATCCTTAAATTGATAGTCCAAATCCTCTTGAGCACCTTCACCTTCGTTACCAGCCATGAATATACTACGTTTCCCTAATAACGGTTTATCTATTCCAGCATATACATCATATTCACAGCCACCTAGTTCAATTAACCTTGCTGCAAGTTGTGCTCGGTATTTACTATCTCCATAGACTGTTGTTACTCCAACCACTTCAATCTCTGGGCTTTTCATTGCAAGACTAATTGCCATTGCGTCATCAATATCTGTACCTAAATCGGTATCAATAATTACTTTATTCATCTACTCACCACATTTCATGTAACATGTTACAGTTTTGTTTTACATAAACCAATAATAACATAAAAAGAAAATGATTACAAGTCTTTTGTAACGTGTTACTACTTTTCCAATAAATATAATATCACTTATAGCAGTTGAATTGTAAATTTTTTGTAAAAAACAAAAGTGTAATATTAACTAATGTTTAGTTTCTACTGTTACATTACTGTATCGGAAATAATATACGATATATTTATAATCTTTTAATAAAACTGACAAACATTGTAAAGAAATGTCGCTTTTTTTATAATCTTTTAAGAAAATAGACGAACATTATAAAGAAATGTCGTTTTTTTTACAATGTTTACTACTTTTTAGGGATATATGATAAAATTGAGTATATTCTTTTTATATCCTAGGAGGTTTCATGCATAAAATTGAATCAATTGTTAGCCAGTACAACCACTCTGGACGAAGTGATAGTTTCTTAAAAGAGCTTCAAACTAATTTCATCCAAGATGGGGAAAAGGTAATTATTTTGAATAATAAACAATTTATTATTCAAAAGATCCCTTCACCACTTTACAAAGTAATTTCACTTACAGAATTACAAGGAGAACTTAAGCGCGTCTTAGACCACACTCCACTTGTACTAAAGCGATTGACAATTACCAAACTACTAGAAGATGAAATTGAACAAACAAATAGCATTGAAAATATTCACACCAATCGTCAGTCAGTTCGTGAGTTAATAGCAGGTGTATCTGATAAAAAGAAACGACGAGAGCAGCAAATAGTAAAACATTATATGCAAATTTTTGAAGACAACATTACACTTGATAGTCCGGAAGATATAAGTAACCTATACTATAGTTTTTTACAAGATTATATTTCAAAAAAAGACTTGGATGAGACGGGAAGCTTATTTCGAAAAGATGGGGTTGATGTAGTTACAGCAAAAAATAAAGTTATTCACAGTGGGATTAATGGGGAAGATAATATAATCTCTGCTGTTGATACCTTACTTAGCTATTTAAATAATAATATCGAAAATATCTATATCAAAGTTGCTGCCTTTCACTATTTCTTTGGATACATCCACCCCTTCTACGATGGTAATGGACGTATGGTTAGACTTATTACAGCATCTAAACTTCATCCAGAGCTTGACATTGCAAGTTTAGCAATATCGGATGTAATTGCTAATAATCAATCCATATACTATAAAATGTTTGATGAAACTAATAGTCAATTTAATGTTGGCGATATCACTTCATTTGTTTATAAGTTTTTAGAGTTTATTGAAGAGGCTGTTAGGACGACATTAACTCACATTAAACGTAACAACATGCTTATTGATATATTTAATTCACATCTAAACAGTACTAAACTAGATGACACTAACAAAACATGTTTATCAATTATCTATCAAGCTTCGCTTGTAAATGAAAATTTAAGTAAGAATCAACTTTGCAAGGAACTTGATCTAAGCATGCCGACTTTAAATAAGAAATTAGCTCAGTTAGAAGATAATAATTACTTAACAATAAATCGAAGTGTAAAACCAAACATAATATCAATTAATGATGTGTGGTTTAATACATTAGATATGACTATACAAAACTAAAGACTCCTAATATAGGAGTCTTTTCTATTATTTGATAAAATCTACTATCTCTTTAGTTAAGTTTGTAAATTTAGTTAATACATCATCTTTATCAAGAGTTAAATAATTACCATCTTGATAAATAACTTTACCATTTACAATCGTCATCTTTATATTTGTTGTATCTAGTGTATTTACAATCGCAGATTCAACATCATAAACAGGCATCATGTTTGGCATGTTTGTATCAATTACAATTAAGTCAGCTTGTTTACCCACTTCAATTGAACCAATTTGGCTATCTAAGCCAAGTACTTTAGCACTATCGATTGTTGCCATTCTAATAACTTCATAGTTCTTCAGAAAGCCACGGTCTAGATTAGTATGCTTATGCATTTTACTCGCAAAGTAAAGGGTACTATGAAAATCCATGCGGTTACCACTCATTGCACCATCTGTTCCGAACCCTACAGTAATGCTATTCTCTTGCATTGCTTTAAGGTTTAGCGTCGTACGACCACCTTTAGCATTGGATACAGGACAATGGGCAACTTTAGAGCCGTGCTTAGCAATAATTGCATAATCTTCATCTTCTAAGTATAGAGTATGTACTAGGATAGTTTTACTATCTAATAACTGATGCTTTTCTAAGTATTGAATAACTGATGGTGAACCTTTGTACTCACCCTCTTCAAATTTCATTTCGCTAACGTGAATCATTAATGGAATGTTTCGCTCATCACTAATTTGTTTACAACGCTTTAGCATTTCTAAACTATTTGTATAGGGAGCATGTGGGGCAATACAAACATTTATTAAATCATCCCCATTATACTCTTGATCTAGTTTTTCAAAGTGCTCTAAGCGTCCTAACTCAGTATTAAATGTTTCTCCACCTTCATCAATAATCGTTTCACAAGCTACCATTCTTACATTAGCCGCTTTAAAACAATCAGCAATCTCTTTGTCATAGTAATACATATCAGCAATTGTCGTTTGTCCACTTGCTATTGTTTCAAGTAAACTAAAGTCAGTTGCGATTTGTACATTTTCTGGTGTAATGAATTTACCTTCAATTGGAAACACATATTTCTTTAAGCGATCATTATCCTCTTCAGCTAGTGAACGAAAGATTGTCATTGGCATGTGGGCATGACAGTTTACGAAACCAGGCATAATTACTTTACCACTACAGTCGATTGTTTCTGTTCCAGATAAATCTTTACCGATTTCAACAATCTTATTATCTTCAATTTTGATATCAGAATTAACTAAGATCGTATTTTGGTTATCAACTGTTAAAATAGTTGCATTTTTTAAAATCATCTTTTCTCCTATGCGTAAATTTCGTTGTAACGTACTTGCCAATCATCCATGTGTTCAATTACTTGTGTATAGTCAATACTATCAAAACTATCTACTGATTCAAATGGAATTCCATCAATGTAAGTGTCTAATTGTACTTCACTATTTACCGGTGGGTCTAAGTGAGCTGCTGCTACATTTGCTTGAACTTCTGTTGATAACATATAGTCAATAAATTGGTAAGCCATATCTTGTTTCTCACTTGCTGCTGTAATATCAATTGTATTGAAGTTTAATACTGCACCTTCTGTTGGGTCTACCCAAGTTGCTCCAGGAACTACTTCTTTGATTGAGTCAAAGTAATACTCTGGTACTAATGCTACTTGCGCTTCACCTGATTGCATCATGTTAATAACATCAGTTGATGAAGTATATGGTTTTGTAACAATTGATTTTAAATCTTCAAGTTCAGCGAATACTGCATCTTCACCCTCAGGCGTAAATAAATCAACACCTAATGTATCAGCGATTGCATATAATAATGATGGTCCATGTGTATCTGTAATATTTGGAATTGTAATCTTTTCAATACTATCATTGTTTACAATGTCAGCCCATGAGCTTAACTCTCCATCAACACTATCAGCATTATATACAATTGCTAAACGGTTATAAGTATAAGCTGGTCCACCTGCTTCTCCATTTGGAGCTTGTGCATTAGTATATAATTTATCATAGTTTTCTAATTTAGAACTATCAAAGTCAGCCCAAAGTCCTGCTTCTTGTCCTTTACTTTCATAGTACTGAGAAGTAAACATAATATCTACTCCGTGGTTAGGGTTTGATTCTACTTTAGAATAACGCTCACCTGTTGAACCAGTATCTAAAACTACGTCAATTCCTGTTTCTTCTTCAAATGGTTGAATCCAAGTTTCTTCCATTAAATCAACATTGAAATCCCAAGTTGAAATTACTAAAGTGTTATCATCACTTGATGATCCACATCCTGCTAATACTAAAACAAATGATGCTAATAAACTAATAAGTTTTTTCATTATCTCTCCAATTTAACTACTTTTTCTTGTTTAAAACTAATACTAACATTACTTCCTAAGCCATAATCTTTATAACTTAAAACTTTAAATTCTATCCCGTTTGCTTGAACACGGTATAAGTGTCGACCAGAGCTATATAGTTTACTCGTAATCTCTCCACTTAACCCTTCGTCTGCAAATGAAATGTCTTTTGAACGAATACCTACTAATCCATCTTGACCAATTACGCTTCCATCAAAGATATTTTCAATACCAACAAAATCAGCAACAAAACTGTCTACTGGACGATTAAAGATTACATCTGGTTTATCAATTTGGACAATCTTACCTTTGTTCATAACTGCAACGCGGTCAGATATTGCAAAACACTCTTCCTGGTCGTGAGTTACAAATAAACACGTAATTTTATATTCTTGTTGAATCTCACGAATTAGCTCTCGCATTTCTAAACGAAGCTTAACATCAAGGTTACTTAATGGCTCATCTAAAAGTAAGACATCCGGATTCATAACAACCGCACGTGCTAGTGCAATACGTTGTTGTTGTCCACCACTAAGTGCTTTTGGATACTTATCTTTATGTTCATATAAACCAACACGCTTAAGAATCTCTTCTGTTCTTTGATTTACATTATCAATTTTACGTTCTTTTAAACCAAAACTGATATTATCGAAAATAGTTAGGTGCGGAAATAATGCATAACTCTGGAACACTACCCCCATAAATCTATCTTCTGGCTTAACATTTGAAATGTCTTGACCTTCTAATTCAATTGTTCCACTATCAGGAGTAATAAACCCAGCAACTAATGATAGTGTTGTTGATTTCCCACAACCACTAGGTCCTAATAGTCCCAATAATTCTCCTGGTTTAATCTCAAGCGAATACTGCTCTAATATATTATTCTTCCCATCATATGATAAGTTAATATTTTCTAATAATAAACCCTTCATTTTACCTACCTTCTATTAAGTTAAACTTAAGTACTTTCTCAACAAATACTAATACAATAATTGTGATTGCGATAATAACTACTGAAATCGCTGCTACTAATGGATCATAATAATATTGTAAGTGTGACAACATTAAGCTTGGTACTAGCATTTTTCCTGTTTTCGTTAAGAAATATGAAATTGCTAAGTTATTAAACGAGTTAATAAATGAAATAAACCCGATTGCAACTATTGCATTTTTCATATTAGGAACAATTACCTTCCAGAATACTTTTGACTCTTTCATTCCTAGTGACTTTGCTGCTAAGAATAAGTTGAAATCCATTTTCAATAAGATGGCTGTAAATGATCTAAACGCAAATGGTAATAATACAACTGTATGAGCTAAGATTAATATCACATCTTCTGAGGCCATTAAACGTACTACAAATATTTGATAAAGTACAAAACTTAATACTAAGTTTGGAATTAGCATTGGACTATCTAACAAAAATTGCCATTTAACTAGCTTACGATTTTTAAATACACTACTAGCTGCTAGTAGGGCAACTATTAATGCAAGGATTGTTGCTATAATTGCAGTTACAAAACTGGTAAGTAACGCACTCATAAATGACTCTGAAGTAAATGCCATTACGAACCATTGAATTGAAAAACCATCAACTTCAAATGTATTACTCTGACTGAAAGCAACTAAGACTGTTAAGATTATTGGTATAAAAATAAAAATAGCAACTAAAATAACACCCAATTCTTTTAATATTCTCTTCATTACATCCACCTACTTTTGCGCTGAATACTACCAACTAATAAAATTAATAAACTACTTATTACAATCATTACTAAACTAACTACAATAGCATCATCATAGTTTACACTAGTAACTGAACTTTCAAGTAACACTGCTAACATCTTATCACTACCACCTAATACTTTAGGAATCGAGAATAATGTAAGCGTTGTTACGAACACGATTGTAATCGATGTTAGTATCTCATATTTAACTTGAGGCAATATTACACGTTTAACCACACTTGATGACTTGGCACCTAATGACTTAGCGGCTTTTATTAGGTCACTATCAATGTTAGAAACTGCAGTATAAACATTAATTGTAACTAATGGTAACATTACATATACAAAACCAACTGTTATTGAAAAGTTGTTGTATAGTAAATCTAATGGTTGACTAATTACTCCGACTGAAGTTAATGTATTATTAATTAAACCATTATCTGATAATAAACTAATCCATGATACTGTTTTTACAATACCCGAAACTAACGTACTAATTAACATTGCATATATTAAAAACTTGTGAAACTTATTTTCCGAACCTGCGATATATATTGCAAGTGGAATTCCAATTAAGTGCGTGATGATGACAGTAAGCGAACAAATAAATAACGTTTGCTTTAGTGATTTTAATAAGTAGCTGCGTTCCCATAATAATGGTAACTTTTCAATACCAACTACTAGTATAAAAATCAACGGCACAATTATCATTACACATGAAAATGCAACAGCAATAATAAAACTCTTTGATTTCAAAACTAATCTCTCCCTACTGTTTAAAAATTTAATCCATGTGTATTATACATTTTTTTTACATTTGCGTGCAAGAATATTTTACATTAATTTTACAAGTTGTGCATTTTAACAAAAAAAATAAGACAACTACTAAGTAGTTGTCGTCATATTTTATATTTAGTGCTGCTATAGATTACATATTTACATATACTTCTAGTATGATTGTGCACATGTAAAAAGCTACGAATATTTTTAAATTGTTTAATTTTCTTTGTTTTAACTTTTCCATATTTCCACCTTATTTATATTCGTTATAAATAGTATATCAACCGAACTTTGTAATGTCAATTAGTTTACTTATAATCTTTATAAATAATTCTATGAATACATAGATGTATTTATAATACATTGATATTCACCCTCTTTTATCAATTAATAATTATCGACATATATTAACTTTGATATAATATATATAGCATTAGGGGGAACGATGGTAAAAAAATTCAGACGTGGATTTATCTTTAAAAAAGATATATTAGAAATTAATGGTGAGCAGAGTATTATTGAAACTAACAAACAGATTTATTCTATTCGCTTTGAAAATAATCGCTTTGAGTTTTTCAAAATCAAAGGTAGCTTCCCTGCTAAATACTATATTGGTAAAAATAAATATTGCTTCAAAAGACCCTATTCAATTAAATACATCGAGTCGAGAGGAACTACATATAAAGTAATTTGGAAACGACCGTATTATGTCATTTTAGATGGAGACCATGAAGTCGCAAAGTTTATAGTTAACACTCGTAACTACGGTGATGTATCACTTGCATGTGTTGATCCAAAGTATGATCGTATTTGTCATGAACTTGCACTTGTAATTTCGCTTAAGAAAGTTGATAATCAAACTTTTATTAACCAAGTAACATTTGCATTACTTATGTACTACATCTTTGCAATTCTTTAATATAAGTTATATAAAATAAAAAAGGAGCGCCTAAGCGCTCCTCCTCTTTTTGTCTACATATATATTAGCATAATATCACTACTATGAGTAATTATTTTTCAAGAGACCAAGTAAACATGTAGTTATCTTTATAGTCATTAGGCGTTATTGTGATATTCCCTGTATGTCCTAATTGATTCATCGTTTTATCAAAGTGGTTTAAGGCGATCCCTAAGTCTATTTCTACTCCACGTTTTTCTGCAAAAGTATAGAAGTGGAAGTTATTCCCATCAACTACTACTCGCCATGGTTGCTTATTCATTCCAGATGGTGCAAGTCTAACCATCTCTAAGGCTTGCATATAGTCAATACTCTTATCATACTCTAGACTAGTTCCATTTATATCTGTGAATAATAATCCAAAGTCTTTACGTACATGTGTTTTAGGTTTTGCAATATATTTATCTACGAAAGATTTACGTTCACTCTTAATTCCAACAGGCGATACTATTGGTAAAATTTCATCTTGTTTAAGCTCAATTGCATCTTTGAAGTGTTTACGACTAAAAGTTCCAGCCATCCACACTGTACCTAAACCTAAACTTGTAGCGTATAAAATAACTTCTTCAAATAAATACCCTAAGTCGATTAATACATTAGATTCTTGGTTACAAGTTACTACTAAGTAATCTTCAGCATTTTTAATCATCCCATATGTTCCTAGCTTCATTTCGCTACTATCTTCTGTTGATTTTACAAGTGATACTTTAATTTGGTTTCCAAATGGACCTGTCGTACTATTAATAATCGCAATCTTTGATTCTAGTAAAGTATAATCACGTTTCGCTTCTTTATCATAAGTTCGAACTGAACTTCTTGCTTTTATAGTTTCAATAACATTCATATTTTCTCCTAAAATTTAATTCACGACTATTATACCACAATATTGTGTATGTACAATAAATTGATAGGTGCAATAAAGACCACTAAAAGTGGTCTTTTCACATATTAATATATAATTGGTTTATCTGTTTTAGCTTTGATCTCCCCATCACTTCCAATATAACGTAGTTCATCTAGTAAGTCTTCTGCAGTATAGACATCTACATCCGATAAGATTACCTCACCCTCAACAATGAAAGCACGAGGCGAAGGAGCATAGCGATTAACAATTGCTAATGTCGAATCATAGTCTTTCCCAATTTTTGTCAGTATTACATCATTAAGTCCTTGTTTAATTCTTGGCTTGTATGTTGGGACACTTAAATCGACTGGTTCTTGATCCTGCTTCCTAACAATCTTTTTCATTGCATACATGTAAACTAAATACTGTCCAACTATAAATACCATTAAAGCTAAAGCAATCTTCTGTTCCATATCTCCTCCTCGTTATTTAGATTTTACCATACTAGATAGTTATTAAATGTATAATTTTATATGAAGGAGTGTTATGAAAAATTATGAAGATATGTCAAAACGTGAGAGAAGAGTTCACAATCAGTTAATGAAAGAACCATATACTGGCGAGAAGCAAGCACTTTGGTTAACTGCAATCATTTCGGGATTAAGTCTAATATTAGTGTTTATAGAACCATTATATTTACCGTATTTTGTCCTTTCACTAGTATTTGCATGGAGTGGATATTTAATTGCCTCTAGATTAAACTCATATGCTGGTGAAGGTATCGCTGCATTTTTATGTTTATTTGCAAGTAAATTATTAATTATATTATATTTTGCACTTATGTTTAGAAGATACCGTCGAAATAAATATTTATTAAAACTACAAAGCGAGCAATAAGCTTGTTTTTTTTATGCTATAATTCTATATAGAGAAACGAGGGAACATGAAAGATAATAGAACACAACTTCAATATGCAGGTGACATGATTGTTTATATCGGAGTGATTATAGCAACTATAGTATATGTAATATCAATTGTAGGAGCGGTGTTATTTGTTAACATCCTAGCTGGTATACTACTAATTCCATTATTATTTCTTCAATGGTTTATTAGAAAAAACTATCTAGTTGAATACTCATTAATCTGGATTTTAATCGGATTAGGGTTTTCATTAGTAGCATCTACTTTTGCAGCAATCGGTTATGCACTATTAACTGTTGACTACTTTATGAGAGCAAATAAGAAATAATCAAACTGGTAGATGTCATATCTACCTTTTTTTTAACTAATATATGTTACTATTTATAGGAATGGAGCTAAACAATGATAAGAATGTATGAAGCGAGAGATCGCAAAGATGGATATTGGTATTCACTTGAAAACTTAGAGAAAATGTATGACAATGAACCGGTTAATTATAGCTATGTTCATAAACGTTTAGAATGCCCTTGTTGTGGAGAAGAAGTTTTAACTTGTAAGATCGATGAAGAGATTGCAGAAATCACTTCTAAACGTAGCGAACACAAAAGTACATGTGATTACTATGGTTTTAAATTAAACCAAAACAAGGTAAAACAAAAGCTAAATAATTTAGATGACTTTAGTAAAGAATATCACGGAGTGATTCACGGTCACCCAGAAACAAAAAAAGTAATCGGAAGACGTGGAATTGAACGTAAATTATCTGAAGATGATATTATGGTTACAAAATTATTCTACGGAAATGTAGTTATTAAAACTGCTCACAGTAAAGATGAAGAAAAGTATTTAAACTTTTCAATTAAAGCTCCAAAGGGAGATGCAATTACCCTTTCTTTCCAAAAGCCAGTATTTGAAAGCTTAAAACCTGAAATTGACTATTTATTAAACAACATTGATAAGACTGCTTTCATCTGTTTCATCGGTAGTATAAAACAATACGATGAATATTATAATGTAGTAATCGATAAACCTAATCAAGTTGTTATTAAAGACTTATATTTACAAAAATAACAGAGCTTAAATGCTCTGTTTTTTCTATGCTATTGTTAAACGTCTAATAGTCCAACCACTCATTGGTGTTGCTCCAATTTTATTCTCATAGAAATCAATTGCTGACTCATTCCAATCAAGACAAATCCACTCGATTCGTCCACACCCTTGCTCTTTAGCTAAGTGCTTATAGTATTCAAACACTTGTGTTCCGTAACCTAAACCACGGTACTGCTCATCAATATACAGATCTTCGATGTATAGTCCTGGTTTAACTTGGAACGTTGAGAAGTTATGGAAATATAAACTAAATCCAACATTATTATTGTCGTTATCACTAATAATTAGTACCTTAGCTACTTCTCGCTCAAATATATTGGCGATTACATCATCAACTGTCCCCGTTACTTCGTCTTCTAACTTCTCATACTTTGCCAACTTTTTAATATAATCTAACACTAATTGACTATCATCTACTGTTGCTTGTCTAAAATTTAACATAACTCTCCTTAATTATACTTATTATATCCTTATAACCAATTCTCACTACTAGAATGGCGTCGCATTACTACCTATTAAAATAAATTCCACTATATTGCCTACAAGCAAAAGTATATAGATCCTAAATGTAATTAACTTAACTTGCTCCATATCTTTAAAAATAAAATAAACAAATGGTATATATATTAAAGGTGAAAAGACCAGAATCACCAACTGATAGATTAATGTCCACATACTGCCTCCTTGATTACACCTATTATATCATCCTCAAGTATATACTACAATTTATTTAAGCCACATTGTTGCAACATTGCTTGTGCTATCCAAACATTTAATATATAATATATACAGAGGTGACATAATGAAATTAAAACGAGGGTTATTATTATTCGGGCTAGTTACAGTGCTTAGTGGTTGTGGGGATACTACACCACCTACTGCAACTGTCTCAAACTATACAATGGAACGCAACAAAGAACTTACTGAGAATTCATTAATTGAGCTGATGGTTACTGATGTTGAAGACAACAAAGAGATTACACGTAGTAATCCAGTTGATATTACTAACTATAGTGAAATTGACTTTTTCAAAATGGGAACATACGAACTTGATTTCGTAATCTTAGACGATGCTGGTAATAGGTCTAACTATAGTGCAACACTTACGCTTGACCCAACTGAATCTGAACGAGAATTCGTTGAGTTTCAAAACGAACTAGAAGTGTACAAACAGAAAATTAGCGATATGGAAGACATGCTACTTACCGATGAAGATGAAATTAAGCGCTTAAAACAAAGTATGGAGCGTTTAACTGAAACTGATTACATTAATTTCGAAGAAAAAATCACTACATTTGAACAAGAATTACACGCTAAATATGTAACTGCAAACGATGTTCTACTTACAACAAATAAGGACTTAGTATCTCGTGCCCTTGCTATCGATGAAACAGATACTATCATCCTAGCTTTTGAAGAAGAACTTGATGACTTTGATGTTACTAATGAAAGCTTAATCGAACAAAATAGAATGTATTCTCGCGGCCTTAAGATTGAAGAGGCACTTACTGAGAAAATCGATACAATGTTAATTGAAAAGTCAGATATTCCAGAAGAACTATTTGGTAATACAACATACAAAGTAACTACTTGTAACTATAATGTTGGACGTAACCCTAATGCCAAAGTTAATGTTGGTAGTGGTAGCAGAGAATACTACGCATATACGAATGAGAATTCGCAGTTAGTATTAATTACAGCTGATGAAATCGTAGTTCAAAATGAAAGTACAGAAACTGTTAATGATAGCGGTGAGTACTGTGATGGTCCTGCTGAAGTTGTTGGCGATAGTGGATATACACCTGCCCGCATTATTTCAGATAGTTTAGGTGGAGCAAGTAACTCTTATAATGTTATTCCAGCCGGCAATGCTAAATCGCAATTTGAAGCAATTCAAAGTCAAATTCTTGCAGCTGGTGGAGCTAGTAACTTTAGAGCATATTTAACATATCCTAGTGATGATAGTAATACTCCAAGTTTAATTGATGTCTCGTTTAAAATTGATGAAAACTTAGTTGAATACCAATTCAGTAACTAAAAAGTCTAGCTTGGCTAGGCTTTTTCTATTGCCTAACTAATTAAAGTTTATTAATATGCTACAATAATTATATAGGAGGAGAAAATGATTAAAATCGGGATAATCGGATCAAGTTTAATAAGTGATAAGTTTTGCACGGCAGTGTTAGAGAGTGACTTAGATGTAGTATTAGAAGCAAACTATTCAAGAAGTATTGAGCGTGCTAAACAGTTTGGTGATAAGTATAATGTTAGACTCAACTTTGATAGTAAGTCAGAAATGTTAAAAGTCGTAGACATGGTATATATTGCAACTCCAAATAGTTTGCACTATGAAGATGTAAAACAAGCATTAATTGCTGGAGTTCACGTCCTAGTTGAAAAACCAATGACCGTGACAAGCGCTCAAACTGAGGAGCTATTTGACTTGGCTCGTGATAATAATTTAGTACTAGTAGAAGCAATTAAAACATGCTCAATGAACACATACCAAAGTGGATTACAACTTCTTGATAAAATAGGTGAAGTAAAATCATTTAGATTCAACATGATGAGAGAGTATGGTAACTTTCCAACAGACGAAGATAATGTTGCTAACATTTATCGTAGTGATATGGATGGTGGAGTTGTTGCCGACCTAGGATCATACGCACTATTTCCAGTCATTGACTTTATCTATCCAAATGCAGATAGCGAAGATATTAAACTTCAATCGTTTGCAAATAATGAAGGTTTAGATGTTGACGTTGATATTACTGCTAGACTATTTTGTACAACATGCAAAAAACGAGGATTAATAACTTTATCAATGCATACTGAAGATAATAGTCCATCATATATCTATGGAACAGATGGATTCATCACCATTGACAGTTTAAGTCAGTTTAATACGATTAAAGTGTATGATAATAACCAACACCTTATCGAAACAATAAACCGCACTAACGAGCATTTAATGGCCTCTGAACTAAAGCATACAATCGAGTTAATTAATAGTGATATGTTAGAAAGTAGTATCCACAATAAATATAAAAGTGTTAAAGTAGCAAAACTACTTGAAGCTTTAAATAAGTAATAACAAGAAAAGTGTAAGACTAATTTTAGTCCTACACTTTATTTTTAAATTGCTAACAGCATAAACAGGCTTCCGATTAAAAATATTAGCCCTAACTTTTTTATATCATCTGTATAAGTCGACATACTACCTCACTTTTCTTACAAGTGATATTATAAAGTATATATAATGTCTATAATTTAATGTAAAGTTAATAATATATTAGCTGTACTAATTACTTAACATTAAGCCATTTAATAAATTGGTAAATTTGCGCATCCCAAAAGTCCCATTCATGTCCACCTTCTGTTTTCACATATGTGTGATTCACTTTATACTCTTCTAAATGAGCATGAACAAGTTCACTACAATGGAACACGAAATCATCATATCCACAAGCTAAATAAATTTGTGGCCATGACCCTTTAAAGTTCTCAATTAAATAACGCGGGTCTTGATCACTGTTTCTAATTGATGTTACATCTTGTCCAAAAATTTGATTGATAAACTTTGGTTTTGAAATACTGTCTTCTACGATTGTTAGTTCATTTACTAATGCTAATGAAAAAGCACCGATTTTCCCGAAAACATCACTGTACTTTAATCCATTAGTAATTGCTCCATATCCACCCATTGATAATCCAGCAATAAATGTGTGCTCACGTTTAGTTGATAACGGAAACATTTTGCGGGTAATCGCAACAAGTTCTTCACCAATATACTGTGAGTAATTACGACGTCCACGCTCATCATTAACGTAGAACCCATTTTCACCAGCTGGCATAACTACTGCTAAGTTGTTTTCTAATGCCCATCTCTTTACACGTGTGTCTTGTAACCAGTCTAAATCATCACCCATGAATCCATTTAGTAGGTATAATGTTTTATAACCATCCGCTGGCATTTCGTTTTCAATCGGTAATACGACCGTAATATTAACTTGACGAGATAAACTATTTGAATATATATTTGCTCTAATTGTGCTCATTAAATCCTCCTTCATTTAACATATTATACGAAATTTATTTACTTCTAATTTATTTTTTAAAGCCCTAACATTTGTTATACTTAAAGTACAGTACATAAAGGAGTATTATGCTAAACAATATTACTAAAGTAACAACCTTAGAAACAGAATACGACTACTTACAAACACTTAATTATGATCAACAAGTAGCCGCTACTCAAATGTATGGAAACCAACTAGTATTAGCCGGTCCAGGAACTGGTAAAACACATACACTTGCATATCGTGCAATGCACTTAATTAAACAAGGAGTTGAGCCTAATACAATTTGCTTAATTACTTTTACACGTAAAGCAGCTAATAGTTTAAGAGAACGTATTGAACAATTGATGCCTGGGGTTAGCTTGGGGTTCATCGGAACTTTCCACGCTCTAGCAACTAGTATCTTATCAGATGCTAATCACTTAAATACTTGGCGCTTAATCGATACACTTGATGACTTAACGTTAATTGAAATCACTTGTAAATCAGGGGCAATCGGAAGTCGTAAACTACAACAAATCTTTTCATATTATATTAATACCAAAAAACCAATGGACGAAGTTCTAACTGATTTAGGTTTAGAGAAATATTTAGATCATAGCGATCGTATTGCAAAAGCATATGAGTTCTATGCAAACACTAAAGCAAGACTTAACTATTTAACTTATGATGACTTATTACTTATGCCAATTAAGAATAAAAGTCTGATGACTAACTTCAATATTGAATACTTAATGGTTGATGAGTTTCAGGATGTAACTAAGTTACAAGTTGAGTTCACTCGTAGCCTACGTGCTCGTAATGTTATGGTAATTGGTGATGATTTCCAAAACATCTACCGTTTTAGAGGTAGTGACAACCAACTTATTTTAGATTTTGGTAATACATTTGTAGATTCACGATTAATCACATTATCTACTAACTATAGATCAACAGTTAATATCAATTCAGCAATTAACCAAATTGTTGAACAAACAAACTTCGGTTACCCTAAATATGTAATTTCTAGTCGTGATGATCAAGATCAAAATGCACCAGTTAATATTTATGGTGGCCTTGAAGATAGTACTTCGATTATTATTGATAAAATAAACAATGACCCATATGGAGAACATGCAATTCTTTATCGTCGTAGTAAAATGCGTGCAAATATTGAGCAAGTTTTAATTCAGAACAATATTCCATATCAAATTTATGGCGGGCTTAACTTACTTGAACGCGAACACATTAAAGATTTACTATCAATCATTAGTTTAATTAATAATCCAAATGATTACTTAGCGCATATTCATGTGTTACGCATTGGGGATGAATTATCTGAAAAGGAAGCTGTTGAAATTATTAATAATTTAGTTATTGGTAGTGATAATGATGTTATTACTCGCTCATTAATTGACTACCGCTTACGTACAATTAATCAAACTCTTGATTTAGCTATCGATTATTACATAGAAAATATAGCACAAGTTAAAGATGATCCAAAGTTAAATGCTGACTTCGGAATTATTCGTAATTTAGCTGAGTCTTATCCACACATCTTAGCATTCCTAAACGACTTTACTTTAGACTACAAGGTAGACTTCAAATCAATTGATGAAGATACACCACGTGTAATCTTATCGACAATTCATGCTAGTAAAGGTCTTGAATTTGATAATGTCCATATCTTATATGGATTCAATAAATTTAAAGACTTAGACCTAAAGCAACTCGAAGAGGAAGCAAGATTATTCTATGTTGCGATGTCAAGAGCTAAGAATAGCCTTAATATTTATGATAACTTCAGTAAACGTCGTTCTTTAAACGATATGATCAACGACTTTATTGATAGTCCACTTCGAGAAAACTTCGAACTTAAATATGATGACGAAGATATTAGTGATGTAGAAAAAATTACCTTACACTTAGATCAAGATGATTTAGAAAATGAACTTGAAGAGGAAAACTTAAAACTTGGAATCAAAACTGTTTTAGATTTCTTCCGTAAATAACACTTAAAAGTGATTACTTTAACTAGTAATCGCTTTTTCTATTACTAGTGATTATCCCTATAAGCCACTAATATAAGGTATAATATATACGGTTTTTAGAAAGGATTTTAGATGAAAACAACTTTTAAACAATATATTTATTTAACACTATCGGTTATCTTAATGGCCTTTACTGTCAATACAGTTATTATCCCTTATAACATTATTTCGGGAGGAGTTAGTGGACTAAGTGCAATCGTTGAATATACAACGCCAATGTCAGCTGCTCTATTTGTATTTATTACAAACACAATCTTAATTGTCGTTGCTTATATCTTTATTTCAAAGTCATTTGCAATTAACTCAATCTTAGGAGGAAGTATCTTATCTCCATTATTCATGGCAATTATTCCAGTTGGGCCGATCTCAGATGATATTTTACTAAGTAGTATCTTCGGTGGACTAATGATTGGTATTTCTTTATATTTCTTATCAATGTCAAATGGTTCTACTGGGGGAACTGCGATTACTGGGAAACTTGTTCAACAAGCAACTGGACTTGCTTACGGATTATCAGTTTCATTATGTGATATTGTAATTGTTGGACTTGGTTTATTCGTATTTGGTATTGAAAATACAATGTATGCAATTATCTTTATTATCGTTACATCACTGACTGCTAACTTCTTTGAACAAGGGGCTAAGAAAACTTCTGTATTCCACATTGTTACTGCTAAAAATGATGAAATGCAAGAAGCTATTATTCGTGATGTTGTCCGTGGGGTTACAGTTGTTAAAGCTAAAGGTGGATACAATAACGATGATCGTACAATGTTAATTTGTGTTGCGAAAAACAGTGACATTATGAAACTTAAGTCAGTAATTAATAGCGTTGATAAAGGTGCTTTTTACTACATAACTTCAGCATCTAGTACATATGGAGAAGGATTTGCTCTTCTTGATGGTACAATGCACTAATCGACATAAAGAAAGCTCCCAAGTTGGGAGCTTTTATTTTTATTCATCTGCTTTTAAACTTTCTGATAATTTGATTTTTTCAATTTTCTTATAAGTTAAGTTCGAAGCAATTAAATATACGATTAAAATTATTCCTAATCCTAATAATGATAATCCATAGTTTAAGTTAATTGGAATTGAGAAGTCCATATCAGCCATTGCTGTGTTTACAGCACTTTGAATACTGTACTCTAGTAGTGGAATTGATCCTAAGTAAATAATTATTACTAACCATTTATAAATTCCAATTGTCATTGTACGTACTTCTTTACTCGAATAACCTAATACTTTCATTACTGAGATAGTCTTACTATTCGATTCAATAATTACTGATGATATTGAATATAGGGCTACGAATGCGATAATTGATGCTAGAATTGCAATTACAATAATTACGATATTTAAGATACGTAAACTATCTCCCATCATCTCTTCCATATCTGCTGCTTCATATACAAATGCACCAGGATCTGCTTTAAGTATTTCCTTTTTCTTTGCTGCAGTTAATGACTCTGTTGATTGATATCCATTAATCATATCATCACGAATATTAAATGTTGACTGGAATGTATCGAGTGGCATGTATACATATGGTAAGAAATAATCACTTGTTTCTGCTACGATTTCAATATCAACTTCATCACCATCGGCTTTAAATGGATTCTTAACTGTAATCGTATCACCAATTTGTAAGTTATAGTTCTTCATAAATCCACTAGATGCAATTGCTCCATCATAGTCATTAGTTAGTTTATTACCTTCTGTATCAGTTAAATTAACAGTTGTACTATTATCGAAGTCATATGCTTCAAAGTTTACCGTTTCATTTCCTGTTAATGGCTCTTCTAACTGATCTTCACGAGGAACAGACACTAGGTCCATTGATTTACTAATCATTCCATTTTCAACTTCATCTTCATTTTTAATGTTGTTCTCACTATACATTACAACATAACTAAATTTGAAGTTTTCCCCATACATATCATCCATCATTCCATGTACTGAATCATACATTAGAACACCTAGTAATAATAAGAATGAAGATACGATTACTGCAAATGCAAGTAATACAGTTTTCGATAAGTTTCTAAGTACTAAGTTTAATTGATACTTACGAACAAAGCTAAGTTTCTTAAAGAAACGTCCAATATTATGTTTAGGTGCTTTTTCACTATTAATGTTCTTAACTAAGTGTAGAGTTGGCGTATTTAAGTTCTTTCTAATCGAAACAAAATAAATAATTACTAGCATTACGATTCCGACTTTTAATAAATCATTAACAACTAAGTTAATTGTTCCTGATGTAATTGCATAGTCTTTTAACATAAATGTTTCTGAGTAAATACCTCTAAACACTTCTGCAGCAAATGTACTTATGCATGCACCAACTGTACTACCAATTGCAATTACAATTGCCATGTATAAAGCAAAACCAAATCCTAACTTTGGAATTGAAACCCCTTCAGCTTTCATAATACCCATTTCTCTTCTTTGTGCTTTAAATACACTATTTACTAAAATTGTTGCTAAGAAAATAGTAATAATACTTAATAACGTTGCTAAGAAAATAAATGTTGTTTGTGAACCTTGAATTTCGTTTTCAACACTTGAAATTGTTGGATTCACCTGACGGTCTAATACAAATAAGAAACGATTAACTTCTTCAGTAACAAGTTGTCCTGTCTTCGTGATTTGAGGCATACCATTATCGTCTAAAACAGGAATATTTAGTGGCTTGTAATTAACCATCTTTTCGTAGATGTCCATACGTTTCGATTGTTTATCATTATATTTGAAGAACTTACCTTTGTAGACTTCATTGAATGTTAAGTGGTCACTATCTACGTCTAAGTTATTGTAAGCTGATGGTGACATTACCACCGGCATATACTTATCAAAGTTTGGATATAATACGTTATTTGCAAAATCTGCGGACATTAAATACTCAACTAAGTATCCAGTACCACTAATCGTATAATCAGTTCCATCAATTGTTAAGCTGTCACCAATACTTAAACCGGCTTGAACTAAAGCTTGAGGTTGAATTAGAATCTGGTTTTTACCAGTTGGTAATTCTCCTTCATCTAAGATAATTGTATTGATTTGATCTTCTGAATTATATTTGATAATTGAGTAATTACGCTCCCCATCATCATCTGATTTATAGTTTGCAATCTCCTCAAGCTCTAATTTTACTGAGAACTTGTTCTCAAATCCTGAGATTACATCATCTGTGTAGATTTGGTCGAACTGCTCATCATCGACTGGTAATGTATAAATTCTAAAATCTTCTACATTACTATCAATCTTAATTTGTTCATAGTTATTCGCCATTGTATCGTACACGAAGTGTGAGATACCGACAAATACAGCACTAATAATTAATAGAACGATGATTGCAAACAGTAAGCCTTTTTTCTTATTCATTGACTTTCTAACTATTTTATTAATCATCTTAACTCCATTCAATCTCGTAAGCACTCATAACTTCAGTGTTTGTTTTGATTTCTTGGATTTCCCCATTTTTAAAGTAAATAACTTGGTGAGACATATCAGCAATATTCGGATTGTGAGTAACCATTACTAATGTTGTTCCATATTTACTATTTAAGTTTTGAAGCAACTCTAATACTTTACGTCCACTCTCTTCATCTAATGCTCCTGTTGGCTCATCACAGAACATTACCTTTGGATTCTTAACAAGAACACGAGCAATCGCAACACGCTGTTGTTGTCCACCACTTAATTGGTGTGGGAACTTCTCAGCATGCTCAGTTAACCCTACTTCTTCTAAGATTTCATCAATACTTAAACTATTTTTAGATAAGTATTCCCCTAATTCAATATTTTCACGAACTGTTAGAGTTGAGATTAAGTTATAACTTTGGAAGATAAATCCTGTGTTATCACGACGGTATTTACTTAGCTTCGATTCACTGTATCCACTAATATCTTTACCTTCAAATAAGATTTCCCCACTATCAATTTTATCTAAACCACTTACCATGTTAAGTAATGTTGTTTTACCACTACCACTAGGTCCTAAGATTGTACTAATCTTTCCTGCTTCAAAATTAACATCAACGTTTTTAAGAGCGTATAATTCTCCACCCCCACTGTGATATTTTTTTACTAAATTATGACATTCGTATTGCATATATCTCCTTCTTGTTTCCTATTACTATATTATATCACTTTAGTACTAGTCATTTAAAAAAGGCTGAGTTACCCCAACCTTAAACAATTTCTATAATTTTCCTAGTACTTTCGAAACTAAGTATAAACAAAATATTATTCCCACAAATCCAGCTACGATTAGTGGATTTATGCCTAATAAATGTATGTTCATCTTACTCCTTCAAAATACATTATAGCACTTTTTAAGCACCGTGTCAGTATAAGTTTTTCCCATTGGGTTATAATATATTTGCTATAATAGATATCGAAACATAGGAGGACGTATGAACGTTATTTTAGAAAAAGATGGACAACAATTCGAATACAAAGTTGGTCCAGCATTATACCTACTATTAGGTTTTATTCCATTTATTGGTCAAATCTTAGTTTTAGTTATGGAAATTATGAGAAAGCAATTTAGAGGAATCTTCTTAAACGAGTTCGTAGTTGCTTTAATTATTACTGTACTTACAGTTGTAACAATGCTTATTAGTGTTGCTCTTGATAGTAATTTATTAATTACTTTACTATACTTTGTATTAGTTGCATTCAGTATTTACATGTACGTAATTTACGTAATAAACGCTAATGCATTATCTGTAAAGCAAAGATTAGAAGAAGGATACAGAGTTGTAAACATGGATAATCCAGATGTTGCTGCATTTGTTCAAAAAGCAGAAGCTACTAAAGTTCCATTTTTCCAAATCACTAAATTTTAATTTAAAAAGGAAGCCAAAGTCTGGCTTCCTTCTTTTATTTTACAACCCCTTTTAATAAACTAATACCGGCTTCTAAATTACTAACTAGAAATAAGTGCTTCCCATTGTTAAGACTATAAATATAATCTTCAGCGCATTGATTAAGTTCCATATCTAAATCAACTACAACAAGACGTAGGTTATAATCTTTGCATTTTGTTAATAACTGTTCCATATATTCAGTATCGCTTCCAATATTCGGTTTAGAAAGTGATTTGCTATCTATTATGAAAACATCACTATTACCTTTGATACTTGTAATTCCCAAATAATCGATTAAACTTGTGATTGAAGCAAACTTTGTATCTTCATCACGTAAATCAACAACCTTTGTTTTATTTACTTTTAATATTTCCATAATTCTCCTTGTTGCAATTCTATCACAAAAAGTTAACAAATGATATAGTAAACATAATATTTAGTAAATTAAATACAAGTTAGTTTCTAAATTACATGTAAACATCGAACTTTCCGATTAGAAGTTGTATATTAAAGAAAGCCAGAACTGTAAGCAGTTCTGACTATTTGATTATATTAGTTTGATCATATTGTTTAATTGTATCTTTAGTCGCAAGCTTTCCACTATAGACAGTCGCACTGGCACTGTATTTAGCAACCTTTAATTTATCATCTAGATTAAATTCATTTACTGTTGCATATATATATCCAGCAACTAAACTATCTCCAGCTCCAACAGTATTAATCGGTTTCCCAGTTATTGGCTGCTCATATTGACTCATATTTTTATCATAGTAAGTAAATCCATTACCACCATGTGATACAACAAGCTCATTTACATAGCTAGCTAGCTCTGAGGCTTCAATACCTAGCGTTTCAAGCTCTTCATCGTTTGGTTTGATAAAGTATGGCTCTAAGTCCTTAATCATCTCTAAATCGAATTTATTTGAGTCTAGGAATAACTTAGCCCCCTTCGCTTTAGCTATTTTCGCTAAACGGTATTGGAATAGTTCATCATCAAAGTGCGGGTTACCAGCTATTAGTACAATATCGCCGGCTTCCACACATTTGCTAACGTATGTTTCAAACTGTAAACGAGCTACACCACTAAGCGCTTGACCACGATCATTTATTTCAGTAATGCTACCATTATTATTAATTTTTAAATTTGTACGAATGTGATCAACTTCAATTAAGTATGAGTTGTAGTCTTGTAAACTGTCAACTACAAACTTATTAGAATAGTCAACACAAGTTACTAATGTCGCTGCTGTTCCTAAACTACGAAGAACAGACGCAACATTAACTGCTTTTCCTCCCATTACAACATCAGTATTAGTTCGATACGATGTTTTCTCGATTTCAAAGCCATCAACTGATATGTATTCATCAATGGCAGGGTTTAATGTTATTAAATGAATCATTATTCACCTTTCTTTAATAATGCGATTAATGTAAACGCACCTACTACTGTTCCGATTACAATTGCAAGTAAATACATAAGTGGACTATTTACTAATGGGAATACGAATAACCCTCCGTGTGGAGCTGGTAATGTAATTTTGAATACCATTGTTAAAGCCCCACTAACTGCACTACCAGCAATTAATGCCGGAATTACTTTAAGTGGATTTTTTGCAGCAAACGGAATTGCCCCTTCAGTAATGAATGCTAGTCCTAAAATCCAGTTTGTTTTTGCAGCTTCTTTTTCTTCATCTGTAAATAAAGATTTGTTTAATTGGTTTGCTAAGGCAATAATTAATGGTGGAGTCATCCCTCCGGCCATTACTGCTGCCATAAATGTTTGGTTACCTTCTGCTAGTAATAAAGTACCTGTTACATATGCAGCTTTATTAACTGGACCACCCATATCGGCAGCCATCATCGCTCCGATTACTGCTCCAAGTAAGATTGGTGAGAAGTTTTCTAACGCTTGTAGCCCATTAGTTAAACCTGTGTTTAATGCTCCAACTGGTACAGCTAAAATTGTCATTACAAGTCCAATTACAATTGCTGCAATTACTGGAATAAATAAGATAGTTGCACTACCTTGAATTGATTTAGGTAATTTAAATGATCCTTTAACTAATTTATGAGCAACATAACCAGCTAAGAACCCTCCTAAGATTGCTCCTAAGAATCCACTACCATCACTACTTGCAAGCATACCTGCTAAGAACCCAGGCATTAACCCTTGACGTCCACCAATACTAAAGGCAATATATGCTGCTAAAACTGGTAACATCATTCCAAATAAAATATCTCCAATTGAACCAAAGAATGTACCTAAAGCTAAGTTTTGAATTAATGGTTCAACACCCGCGGCAATATCTCCTTCCGTTCCGAATACGAAACGTAGTGCTATTAAGATACCACCAGCAACAACGAACGGTAACATGTGAGTTACACCACTCATAAGTGACTTATAGAAAGAAAACTCTTCATCTTCGTCTGCTACTTCTCCACTGTGAATATCAACCTCACTGTTTTTCGCATCTTCGAATAATTGGTCGTCAGCATGGACACCACTCGCTACATTTGTTTTCAATAACTTTTTAGAACCAAAGCGTGATAAGTCAACCTTAACATCAGCTGCAATAATAACTGCTTCTGCACGTTCGATTTGATCTTTTGTTAATACACTTTCTGGTCCATTTTGACCATGGGTTTCAACAAGTACTTGATAACCTAATTGTTCACCAACTTTAGTTAAAGCTTCGGCTGCCATAAATGTATGCGCAATACCTGTTGGACAAGCAGTAATTGCAACAAATAGTGGTTTATCCGCTTCTGCTTTTACTTCTTTAACTGTATTTACTTCAGTTTCAATATCTGCAAACACAGTTTCTAACTGCTCACCACTTGCCGTTTTTAAAGTAGTTCTAAAATCTTCATTTACAAGTTTCCCCGCTAAACTTGATAAGATTTTTAAGTGGTCCCCACTTGAACTATCGTTTACTAAAATACAAATAGCTAAATCTGTATCATTTCCATCCATACTTGGCCAGCTAATAGGATTATTACGACTAATAACAACCATTGGCTCAGATAAGTTTTCTACAACTGCATGCGGAATTGCAATTCCATTTTCAAATCCAGTTGAGCTTTGACCTTCACGAACAAGTAGTTTACCTACAATGTCTTCGACACTTACACTTGGTTCTACCGACTTCACATAATTTGCGATCTTATAAAAAACATCTAACTTACTAGTTGCCTCTTCTATAATTAATAATTGATTTTTGTTAAACATAAATCCTCCTAATATATCTTCTCAACTATTATCAACTATATTTTTGTAAACCTTTTGCTTTTCACCTGTTTTAACTAGTTTATTATATATTTTGCAAATTACAACTCAATTTTGCACGAATATTGCAAATTACATTTAACTAGTGCCAATTATAAGTCACTATCAGTAATTAACTTATAGTCACCTAGCTTACAGATTTGGTACTTACTTTTGATTCCTTGTTTATCACTTTCAAGTACTATAAATGATCTCGATGCGGTGCGAAGTGCAAATTCTTTAACAATCATTTCACGGCGATGAGGAGTATAAACAGCTTCATCATCATAACCATTTGCACCAATAAAGGCAATATCAATACTTAGAGTTGATAAGTAACTAATTGCTTCAGCACCTACAATTGAAGCTTCCTTAGTAAGTAATTCACCGGGAATAATATTAATGTCAACTGTACTGTTCTTATTATTTAACATATGATAAATTCCATTTGTATACACTTTGACATTCATCCCTTCAATGTGTTTAAGTATTTCTCGAACAGTTGTTCCGTTATCAATAAAGATGATATCTCCATCTTTTATTTGACTAGCTGCAATCTTCCCACATAGCTGCTTTTTAAAACTAATCGTTTTTTGTTTGAAAACATCAGATGCACTGATTTCCAGTTGATCAATAAGTTCAATAATCCCACCACGTTTTAAATTAATAAAACCGGAAATTGCAAGCTCTTGTAATCTTCTACGTGCTGTAGCTGAACTGACTTCTAAACTAGTAGCTAGTTCGTCAATCGTCCCAATTTTGTGCTCTTTAATATACTCAAATAATTGTAAGTCTTTCATATCTCCCCCTCTGTTTATATATTATAGCATCACCAATTTAGACAAAGTAAAAACAAGGCATCTGCCTTGTCTTTAGAAGTTATAGATATATCCTTTACCACGGATTGTTTCAATTTTGTATCCCTCGTCACGTAGCTTAGTACGCAAGTGTTTTACATATACATCAATTACACGACTATCTGCACCTTCATGATATCCAAGAACATCTGTTAACATCGTTGTACGTTTACATAGGTTCCCACGATTATCGTTTAAGTACGCATAAATTTGCATTTCCTTTGGTGTTAATCTAATATCAACTCCACCAACATTTATTTTATTAAAGTCTTCCTTAATCTGAACGCGACTAATAATCTTATGTCTAACATCTAAATTACGAATGATTGCATTAATCTTTTCAGTTACATCATGATCTGTAATAATATAATCAATTCCTAGTTCTAAATACTCAGTTAAGTCTAAGTCAGCAATTAAGATGATACGCACTTTGGGATTAGTTACGTATAGTTCTCTTAGTTTTAAGTCATCAAGCATTTCTTCGTCTATAATTAATACCTTACAACTAATCGCTTCTTTATATGACTTTATTTTTTCAACTTGATAGTCTAATCCGTGCAATTCTAAATTCGATATATTTCTTATCATATTTTTCCTCTTATGAATAGTGGTAAATTTGTCCGCGGTTAATGTACGAAATTTGTTCACAAATATTTACTAGGTGATCTCCACTTCGTTCAAACGTTCTCGCTAGTTTAATAACTCTTGATAAAGATTTAACATCAGTATCACTCGATGCCTTAACTAACTTTTTATTAACACTATCTAATAACTTTCCTGTTAATTCATCAATCTCACGATCTCTTTTTGCAATTTGTTTTGCTGCTTTATGATCTAAGTTCATGTAAGCCGATTTCACTTCAACAGTTCTTAATTGAATCTGGTTTAATAACTCAGATACTAAGTTCTGTTGAGTTTTACTTTCAATATCTTCTTTTAAAGTAAACTTTGCAAAGTTTTTAAAGTAATCACCAATACGTTCTAAGTCTAAGATTAACTTAAGTGTCCCTAGACAAATTCTAAGGTCAACTGCAATTGGTTGTTCTTTGATGATGTAGTTACTAATTTCGATTGTGATATCACTTAAGAAGTCGTCCATGTAATCGTCCTCTTCAATGATTTGTAATGCAATCTCACGATCGTTAGTCTCTAATAATATTTTAGATAAGTCTACCATCTTTTCTAATTGTAAAAACATATCTAATGTCATCGCTTTTAAATTTTCAAGCCCCTGCTCTTTTCGGCTTCCTACTACGATATTTTCTGCCATAACGCTCCTATCCAAATCTACCTGTTATATAATCTTCCGTTTGTTGATTTTGAGGATTCCCAAATATTTGTTCTGTATCTCCTACTTCAACTAGCTCTCCCATTAAGAAAAATGCTGTACGGTCGGCAATTCTTGCTGCTTGTTGCATACTGTGAGTTACAATTACTACTGTATATCTAGTTTTTAAACTAGCCATTAACTCTTCAATTTTTGCAGTTGCAATTGGGTCTAATGCACTTGTTGGTTCATCCATAAGTAACACTTCTGGACGCATAGCAATTGCACGAGCAATACATAGACGTTGCTGCTGTCCACCACTTAAACCTAATGCTGATGTATGAAGTCGATCTTTTACTTCTTCCCATAATGCTGCCTCTTTAAGTGAACTCTCAACAATCTCATCAAGCTCTGCTTTATCCTTGATTCCCTGACATTTTGGTCCATATACTATATTATCATAAATTGACTTTGGAAACGGATTTGGTTGTTGGAAAACCATCCCGATTCTAACACGTAATTCATTAACGTCAATGTCCTTTGTATAGATCTCATTATCTTCAAATTTTACGCTTCCGTCCACCTTACAATGAGGAATTAAATCATTCATTCGGTTAAGGCTACGAAGCAGTGTACTCTTCCCACAACCACTTGGTCCAATTAATGCAAGCACTTGGTTTTGGTATACGTCCAAATTGATTCCAAATAACGCTTGTTTAGGACCATAGTTTAAATTAACGTCTCTAATTTCTAGTACCTTTTTCATAGTTTCTCCTATTTCATCTCAAATTTACTACTTATTGCTTTTGCAATTAAGTTTAAACAAATTACGATGATAATTATTATTACTGCAATCGCAGCAGCTCCGGCAATATCACCGTACTCTTTAGCAAGCATGTATGCTTTTACAGTTAGAGTCGATGATGACTCTAATGGATTTGCAGTTAACTTATCAACTGTTCCGGCTGTAAAGATTAGAATCGCACTCTCACCAATGATACGTCCAATTGCTAAGATAATCCCAACAATGATTCCTGGCATCGCACTTGGCAGAACAACTTTAAAGATTGTTTGAACTTCATTTGCCCCAAGTCCTCGTGATGCACTCCTAAAGTGACTAGGAACGCTAAGTAACGCCTCTTCTGTTGAACGAATTAAGATTGGTAGTAACATTATTGATACTGTTAATGCTCCGGTTAAAATCGACATTGGTAGCCCTAGAATCGTAATAAAGAAAATAGAACCAAATAAACCAAAAACAATCGAAGGAATTGCAGTTAATGAGTTGATTGCAAAGTGAATTGCGCGATCTAAGCGGTCACTTATTGGATACTCAATTAAGTAAATAGCTGAACCAATTCCTAGTGGTAATGAGATTAATAATGATAACGCAATTAAGATAAGCGTCGATATAATCATTGATAGAATCCCTTTTTCATGAACTGTTATTGCCAGGGTTAAATCAGTACCACTTGTTAATAACTGATCAATATCATCCTTTTCCATGTATGATATCGGATTATCATTAATACGATTAATCTCGTATTCTGTTGATGCAGTAAGTGGTAAATCTGACTCATGCTCTACGTTTGCACTAGTTTGTGTTACCTCTACTGATGAACCTGAAATTTTATATTGTAAATCACCCGGGTTAAGTTGTTCTACTGTAACTATCCCTTTTTCATAGCTATCAGCAGTTGTTAAGAACTCCGAACTAACTCCACTTAATCCATTTGAAAAGATGAAGTATAAGATCGATAGTAACGCTGATAGAACAATTAAACTTGCTGCCGACATTAGTGTATAACCACCAATAGTACGAACACGCTTTCTTGTTTTTTTATCTCCCATTATAATTCACCTCGCTTCGCAAGTTTTGTTGCAATAATATTTAAAATCATAATGAATATGAATAAGATAAGACCTGTCGTAAATAATAGCTCACGGTGGTGACCAGATGCATATCCCATCTCTAAGGCAATGTTTGCTGTCATCGGTCTAATCATATCAAAGATTGAACCTGGCATTCCCCCAGTTACGTTTCCTGCAACTAAAGTAACTGCCATTGTCTCACCGATTGCACGACCAATTCCAAGAACAACCCCAGCCATAATCCCACTTTTAGCAGCAGGAACAATAACTTTAAATGTCGTTTGTAATTTATCAGCCCCTAAGCTTAGTGAAGCCTGACGATAACTATTTGGAACAGCTTTTAAACTACTAACTGTTAAAGCAATAACTGTTGGTAAAACCATCATTGCTAGAACAAGCGTAACTGCTAGAAGTGATTGACCACTACCTGTTGGTGATACTTGTCTAATTGCCGGTACAAGTACTCCAAGTCCAAATAAACCATATAAAACTGAGGGGATACCTGCTAATAGTTCGATTGCAAATGTGAAATATTTAGCAGGACGCTCAGGCATGAATTCAACAATCATTACACTAGTTAAGATTGCTATCGGTATAACTAAGATAATCGACCCTAATGTTGCCCATACTGATCCCATAATCATATAACCAATTCCAAACACTTCTTGGTTTGGTTTCCAAGTGTCCCCTGTTAAAAATTGGAATAAGTTTAAATCAAAGTCTGTCGCAAAAAATGGCTTTAAACCTTGAACGATTAAGAATATTGTTATCATTGCCAAAGCGATAACCGAAGTTAGGGTTATCGCCAGCAAGATATACTTTACTAATTTAGTATTTTTCATAAGTACTCCTGAAGTTTTGGCTTATGCTTCGATAAGTCCAGCATCTGGTGCGTAAGTTACACCTGTAGTTTCAATCCAAGCTAACACTTCTTTATCAGCATCTGTTAAATTTTGCTCTTGATAAACTAATAAGAATGGTCTCGCTACTGCATAATCTCCTGATTTAACGTTCATTGGTGTTGGCTCTGCCCCATCAACTTTTAAACCAGTTAATTTATCCATATTATCTTCTAATGTTGTAAATGACACATATCCGATAGCATTTGGGTTTTCTGCAACAGTACTTGCAACATTTCCATTACCATCAGCAATCGTAGCCCCATCTACTAATTCGTTTTCAAATCCAACTAGCTCTTCAATGGCTGTTCTTGTTCCAGAACCATCTTCTCTTGATACGACAACAATATCTGCGTCATCTCCACCAAGTTCAGACCAATTAGTAATTTCACCTTTAAATACTTTGGCAATATCTTCCATTGAGATATCAGTTACTGGATTATTTTTATTAACAACTACTGCAATACCATCATATGCCATTACTGTAGAATCTAAGTTTTGTTCATCATCTTTTAAATCACGAGATGAAGTTCCAAAATCAGCAGTTCCTTCTTGAGCAGCCTGAATTCCATCACTACTACCTGTTGCTTGATATTCAACTTCATACCCTAAGTCATTGCTAATTTGAGGTGCTAGTGTTTCTTTAAAGAAACTTTCAACTGATGTTGACCCGTTTACTGTAATTGTTTCTCCGCTGCTACCGCAACCTGCTAATACTAAAACAAGTGCCCCTAAAATAAGTGATATTTTTTTCATAATTTATCCTCCAAAATATGTTTACACCCTCATTGTACCCCATCAAAATAAATCGTTATGTTAAAAATGCATTTTTTACTTTAACATCTTTTTAACATACACTAAACACTTTCTTAACACTTTCTTAACATAGGACCAACTGGCGTGGCGCCTTAATCCAATTATACCGATAAAATGGACACTATCCGATAGATACGCTTATAAAATTAAAAAGCAAACCTAATTTATAGGCTTGCTTTAATTGCTATTTTATTTTGTAAATTTAACTTTCTTTAAAGTAATTAATACTACTAGGGTGATGACTAAGATGGCAATTATTGTATTACTTCCTGTGCTTAACACTTCCATAAATTTATAATCTTCATCTTCTTTAGCATCACTTGCTTCAGACTCTTCTGTAGATTCTTTTGCCGTAGTATCTGTCTCCGCAGTATTGTCTGCTTCATCAGTTGATGTTTCTGTATCATCTCCTTCTGTTACAGTTTGAACTGGGATTGTAATTGCTAACTCATGATCTAAATCATCGAAAATACTAATGATATCATCACCTATTACAACGTTATTATTAACTTTAAAATCAATCTCTACTGTTAAACTATCTTGAGCTGGAATCATCACTTTATTATTTTCATCAACAATTAGACCATCAACACGATATTGGCCTAACTTAATATTTGTTAAGTTTTTATCAACTGTCAATAATGAATACATTGTATCCATAGTTCCATTATTTTCTAACTCAAAGTATAATGTTCCATTATCTCCTGCATAGTATAGCTCTTTATCTAGGTTTACAACCACGTCAACATCAATTGCTTTCGGATCAACCTTAGTATTTACATCTACAGTTCTTACTTCTCCATCGAATTCAATTTGATATGATGTATCAAGTTGCGTGCGATATGTGAATAGTTCGTTAGTAGCGTAGTTAACATTAATAGTATATTGCTCCCCACTTGGGATTTCTAAATCATTAATAACCGTTGCCATACGTGTTTTAGAGCTAGTATTAGCAATTATGTTTCCATAACTATCAATAATTTGGATTGAACTTACACCACTAATATTTTGATCATAGTTACTATGTTTAATTGATGACATCGTCTTAGTTCGAACAGAGTTGTTCGTAATTGTAAATGACTCAGTATATACATCACCAGGCATAATTAAATGTTGATTTTGAGCACTTTCAATTGTTACATCAACATTGTCAGGCATTTCACCATCTTCTGATATATAAACAATCACATCATGTGTTCCGCTAATTACATCACTAGTGTATTGATATTTAACTAAGAATAATCCTAACTGTCCTGCTACATAGTTTGTACTTACAATCTCATCTGCTGTTAAGTATTCAGTTGTTTGCTCTCCGTTTATCGTAGTAATTGCACGAACGTGAGAACGAGCTGTAATCTCTTCTAAATCAGCATTTTCACTTAATGCGAATACAACTGGAGAGTTAGATTTAATCACTAAGTCTACAACATCATCACTAATTGTAATTACAACTGTTTGGCTATCACTACGACCATTCCCATTTGTAACACTTAACTCGACTGCATATTGTTGACCATTCTCAAAGCTTGTTTGCTCTAGGATATTATCAACATCTACGACTTCTACATCGTTTGTAATATCTCTACCAGTATAATCACGAGCAATCGCATTAGTTACTGATACTAAGTCTGTAGTAGTTGAAAGTTCATATGCTTGGCTACTAGTTAATACTACATCTTGTGCGGTAATAACTGGTGATAAAGAATTAACAACTTCAACTTCTACGCGATTTTGAACAGTATTTCCTTCATTATCACTTACTGTTAAATAAAGTGGATAAACTCCAATTGTTTGACTATCAACGTGTGTACTATCAATTTCAACTTTATCAGTTAAGTCACCTTGTGTAATTTCAGTTGCAACAATATTAAGTTCTTGAATATAATCATCAATTGAATCATTAAGAGCAATTACTAGTTGTTCATTATTCGTTAATATCGGCTTTTTATCTTCAATTACAAGCGTAGCTGTAATGCTCATGTTATTTGTTGGATCAACTATATCTTTATTTGTAAAGATAATAGTATAAGTTCCTGGTTTAGAATAGTTAATATTATGATCAGCTGTAAATTGTAAGTGCGCACCTTCGTTATAAGAAATATTAAATAACTCTAATAATTCTGTTTCTGTTAAATATGTTTCCTCACTAATTGTCGCTTTCGTATTACCACTAATTACTGGTTCAACTGGATCAATTGTAGGAATTTCGATATCCGGATCAGTAATAAGATTACGCACAATATTAATTGTTAAATCTATACTTGCACTATTGCCTTCTTGATCAGCAACAGATGCAGTAACTGGATAATTTCCTGTTTGGTAATAGTCAACATTACTATCATCAATAGTAATACTTGTTTGCAAGTCATTTTGATTAATTTCAGTAGCTGTTAATCCATAACGTGAAATATAATCTACACTATCAGAACCAACAATGTGATCAATTTCAGTTTTACTGCTAGTTAATACTGGTAGTACATCAGTAACTGTTACAACTACTGTAACCGTACTTGTTTTACTTCCACTGTCAGTTGCTGAGAAACGAAGCTCATAATTACCAGGTGTTGTAAAATCAATGTCATGATCTACAGATACTGATAGAATACCATCTTCATAATCGTTTGCACGAGCATTAGCAAGTGTAATTAATTGGCTGTCTGTTAAGTTCATCTCTTCATTAATTGTGAAATCTGATGCTCTTAAAATTGGGGGAACATTCGCTTCTACTTCACTTCCATCACCATCAATTTCATCAATATTGTCTAAATCACGAACTACTTTAACTGGCGCTTGTAAGTATGCACTATTACCTTCATCATCAGTTACTGTAAAGTTAACAATGTATGTACCTGTAACATTTAATGTAACTGCACTATCGTCAATTACGATTTCTGATGTTAAATCTCCATTAGTTACTTCAGTTGCACTAATTCCTAATAATTGGATATAGTCAACACTTTCTGTACCAACTTCAATATATCCTAGTTCACTACCAGCTGTTAGTTGTGGTAATAAGTCATTAATAACAACTGCTACATTTGCAGTTACCACAGCTCCGCTGCTATCTGTTACTGATAAATCAATTGAGTATGTACCAGGCACCTGATAGTCAACATTAATGTCACCATAGTTTACAGTTAACTCACCATCTTCACCATCATACGCAGTTGCACCAATTCTTGATTTTAACTGCTCTTCAGTTAACACTGTATGCTCATCAAGTTCAATATTTGTGTAACTTAATTGCGGTAACGTATTTAATCCGTTCTCAGGGAAGTCAATATCAGGGAAGTCACTACGAACTACATTTACATTTAAAGGTAAAACAAACTTGTTACCTTCTTCATCAGTTACTGATGCAACCAATTCGTAAATACCAGTAACATCTAAGTTAACAGCACTATCATCAATTTCGATTTCTGATGTTAAATCACCTGTTGTTATTTCAGTAGCTACCATTTCAAATAACGTTTGGTAATTAACTGCTTTTGTTCCAACTGGAATAATAATCGTATTACTCTCAGTTGTAATTGTTGGTTTTAAATCAACGACTGTAACATCAATTGTAATTTCTGTTTGTTTCAGTCCACTATCTGTTACAGCAAACGTTAAACTATACGTTCCCGGCATACTATAATCAATTGTGTTCGCAATAATCTCTGGTGTTAATCCTGAATCTTCATAATCAGTTACTACTACATTTGCTAAACTAATTAATTCTGAGTTAGTTAACTCAATTTCTTCATTAATGGTAATGTCATTAGCACTAATTGTTGGTGGATAGTTTCCATCAACTTCTGGATCAATCACATCGGGATCAATAAGGTCACGAACTACTGTAATTGAACTAGTTGCTGATGCCGAGTTACCTTCATCATCAACTACTGATAAACTAATTGGATATGATCCTGTGACATCTAAGTTTACTGCACTATCATCGATTTCAATCTTATCAGTTAGATCTCCATCTGTTATTTCTGTTGCACTAATATTTAATAAGTCAAAGTAATCAACACTTTGAGTCCCAACAATAACTTCACCATTATTAATAACATTAATTGTTGGTAATAAGTCTTTAATTGTAATAACTGCTGTTTCTTTTTGCTCAAGTCCATAACTATCAATTACAGATAGTTCAAGGTCGTACTCACCTGGAGTTTGATAATCAACATTAACTTCACCATATGTTACTTCTAAGTCTCCATCTTCACTATCAGTTGCCGTTGCATTAACTTGCGCTAATAACTGCTCATCAGTTAAGACTGTACCTTCATCAATCATTACATCACTATATGTGATTACTGGACTAGTGTTAACTGGAACTTCTGGTTCAATTGTTTCAACATCTCTACGCATCACAACTGAACTATCATTATTAAAGTGGTTTGCTCTTACATTCGTGTTAATTAGTGTTTTTCCAGTCTGTACTTCTGGGTCTAAACTATAGTTAAATACTATTTCATAGTTTTCACCAACTTCAAATTCATAAATATCAACAATAGCTTTTTCACCATCAACGTTTACAGTATAATCAGTATCAACCTCTCCATTTTGTAAGACTGCAAATGACTGTTGATCGATTAATGCGTTAGCATTTTCCATATCAATCGTAATTGCAGTATGCATATAGTTTAAGTTACCTTCATTAATTAAGTTTAAGCGATAAGTAAGTTGCTCTTCATCTTCAATAATGTTATTTTGGTTTGCATCTTCTAAACTATTTGTAACACTCATATGCTCAGCTTCTTCTAAATCAGTTGGCATAAAGATTACTTTACTTTTAGTCTTCTCCAAGTTTGAAGTTACACTTGCTTGTGAGTGAATTGTATCTTGATTAGTAATAATATCATCTAATGTATAGTCAATAACGACATTAATTACTTCACCAGGGTTAAACTGTTTGATTGTAACCGTTGAAGTCTTCGGATCATATACATAATCAACATTACTTCTTACTTTACCTTCATATGATAATGATATTTGATCATCTGTAACTTCTCCATCAGTGATATTACTGATTCCAGACTGTAACTGAATAGGTACTAAATATTCAACGTAGTTACCATTATTTTCAATCTGATAAGTTACTTCCACTTGCTCACCTGGTGCAGCTTTACCGTTTTGACTTTCATCAGCAGCTTCTCCAGTAATCGCAAATCTAGAGGCTAAGTGTGATAATTTAACTGATGCTTTACTTGTAGTTTCAACTAGTGCATCATCTATAATAACCACACTATCGTTTACATACAGCATTTCGTCAGTTATTGGTTGACTGAAATCAATGCTTTCTTTAGAGTTATATTTATAAACAATCTTCCATTCTTCTCCGTAACGGAAATCTAAAAGAGTAATAACATTGCCATCGACTTGATACTTACTTGGATCAACCGTATTTCCATCTTGATCTTTAACGCTCGTTACTTGCAATGTTCCTTGTTCATATACATAATTATCTGGAATAATTTCAATTGTTGCATGTTCTTGTCGTAGAAAATTACTATTTTTAATAGTCAATGTTCCTTTGACTTTCTCTCCTTTTCCTATTGCACCATCAATTTGTATATTCTCACTAAGTTTAAGACTTGAGTCAATTGTTGAAATTTCTGTTTTGGGAAGATTTATATAGAGCTCTATTGGTTCGTCTGTACCATCTTCGTATATTGCATCTGCTATCACTTGTAATTCATAGAAATCACGAACTGGATCATCTTGTGCATTCAGATCTGCATCAATTACTACATTTGATGTTATTACAATCTGATCTCCACTATTTACTTCATTCAGACTTACAGTCATTGATTCACTATCTAATGTATAGTCGTTGTACTCAACTCCATTTTTTTCAATATATAAACTTGAGGGATCGAAGATAAAGTCAGTCGTTCTTTCATGTAAGTCAATTGCTACATTTCGTTCATTTATAGTACCAACATTATCAATTGTATAGATCATACGGTCTTGTTTACCAATAATCTCGTCAATTTCACCATCTAAGTCATGACTCATGTGATATTGAATATTTCTATCAGTTATATCTGTATACATCGTATCAGTTACTGTAAGACTATTATTATACTTAGGAACAACTACCGCTTTATGTGATACATAATCCATTGAATATAAACTTGCTGGCGCTTTAAAACTAACTATTAGTTGTACACTGTCACCAATTGGAATATTCTCAAACTCAATTACATTATCTATCTTCGTATAGTCTGTATTCTCTTCTAATAGTTCTCCATCTTGGTCATAGACTACTAAGTCCGTTACAGTTCCCATATTATAACCAGAAGTAGAAAAACGAACGAGTAATCTTTGAGTATCAACATCACCAGTATTGACAACATTTATTGTTTGTGTGTACTCTTCCAAGGCTGATAGTTTATTGTCGCCGTCTGTTGTTGTGATATAACTATCAGCTGATATATTCGCTACTTCTTTTGATACACCAATTGCTGCTGTTTCATTATTTGATACAGTTTTATCAGCACTGTTAATGTATACACTTGATTCAATCTTAACATTTAATGTTCTATATAGAGAATTTAAAAAGCTTAATGATGAGATTTTATCTGTAGTATTTACTGTATACTCAATTTTAAGTTCCTCTCCAGGATTTACTACTGGAACATTGAACATAAATGTATCTGGATTATAGTTTACTGACTCTTGTAATGTATCATCTATGTACAATTTATATTGTAAAGAACTCTCATCTAAGTTTAAATCACTAATATCAAGTCCAATAGCTAAGTCTGATAAACTACGAGTTCCTTCATTTGTAAAAGTATATGTATACATAAGTGGTTCATTAACATACGCAGTTCCATCTTCGTTTTCATCAATAACATTTAAACTCGCAGTATAACTTGTATTTGTTTCGACATCAATTGGTTTGTTAACTGTTACATTTAAATCTTCTATATCAGTTTGGCTAATTAAATAGTTTAAAGCAATTTGCTCAGCGCTTGTAAGCACATCTTTAATAACCACTTGATAACGAAGTGTTGCTTCCTGACCAGGCTCTAATTTTTCAATTATCTTTGTATCTCCATCAACAGTAACTGTTGTGTTAGCTCCAATATACGTTTTTGATTTAATATTCTGGTCCAATTCTAATACATCAATGTTAATGTTATTTAATGTTGTATTACCAGTATTGGCAACTACTAAATCAAGTTCATAAACTTCACTTGGATCTACTTTACCGTCCTCATCACCATCTTCAAGTAATAAGTCCATACTCGCTTCAAGCTTACTTCCACTACGATCTAAAGGCATACTATCACTTACATCATAAGTGTATAATCGACTACGCACTTTACCGCTAACTGTAAATACGTCATCACCATTTATAGTATGATCTAAATCAAAGTTTAGTTTAATGGTTTCACTTTCTCCTGCTGGAATATCATGAATAATAATTTTGTTATTAACAAACTCAGCATTTAAAACATCAGCTAAGGCAATTTCAAGTGTAGTTTCATCTAAGTTAGGTACTACATCTGGAATTAGTTCAACATCTTGTAAGTCAATAGTTCCCGTGTTATTAACTGTTACAGTTGCACTTACGCTATCTCCTGGAGCTAATGTTTCGTTTCCATTTCTATTTTCTAAGTCTAATGTTGCATTAAACTCCATGTTATTTGCACGGTCAATTGGAATTGTTTGTGTATAAGGCATTGTTAAAACACCTTCAACCGGGTAGTTAGCACTTACATCTGCAGAAATCGTTACATAGTTTGCAGCTGTAAATGTATCTTTAGCTTGTAACTTATATCTAAAAGTTAAAGTTGTTTCTCCTGGGAAGTTTTCAATATAAACATCATTTCCATCTTGCGTATAATCTTCAAAAGCATTTCCATCTTGATCATAAATTTCAACTGTCTCAAAGAAAGATTCTAAGTTGTCATCATCCATTGTATCAATAACATGAACATCATTAAAGACAACTGAATCCGTATTAGTAATCGTTACATCAATATAGTTAATTTCACCTGGATCTACTTTTCCATCACTATCACTATCTGTTTCTTCTAAGCTATAGTGAACATCTAATTCACCTAAATGACTTAAATCTACACTAAGTGGCAGGACTACTGTTTGGTTAACAAACTCATTACTAATGTTAGTTGTAACATTTAATGTTTGATCATAATCAATACTGTCATTTGTATGAAGCTCGTATGTTAGTGTTAATTCTTCATAAACTGGAAGTTTACCAATGGTTACTACTCCATCTGGACCTACAACATAATCGGTAAATTGTTCGCCATTATCAGTTGTAATTGAAACTATCTCTTCATCAGTAAAGTTTTCATGTAACTCAGCTGTTTGAACGACAATGTCTTCTAAGTCAATACTACCATTATTAATAATGTGCACATCATATGTAATAGTTTCATTTTTACCAACTAACATGTTTCCGCTACTAGTAGAAATCAAGTTAGTATTAGCATCAATTGAAGATTGATTTTCTAAATCTTTCGCTAGTGAGTGCGTATCAGTTTTAGAAATATAATCACTTGTAAAGTTAGTAATAAAATCAATTGTTGGTGATTGATCAAATGTATCTTTAGTTGTTACAATACCACTAACAGTTACAGTTTGACCAGCATTTAAATTAGTAAATAATACATTGTCACCCTCGATTGTATACCCGAAACGAGGATCAGATGACACTACTTTTAATTCATCTAAGCTTACAATTTCCTGATCACTAATATCAAAGTTAATTGTTCCATTTGTTAAGTTTACATCATTTCCATTTGTTAGAACATATGTATATTCAACTAAGTCAGTTGTATGTACTAAATTTCCACCTACTAATGGTACTCCATTTAATGAAGTTTCAATACTTACATCACCAATAATAGGCGATAAACTAAAGTCGATATTCTTTTGTGTGTTATCACTTAATTTACCGTTTAATTTTAAGTCAATTTTAGTGTTAGTACCAAGTTCTGAGTCAATTGTTAATGTATCAGCTACTTTAATATCAAATTGTAACGTTGTCGATTCCCCAGGTAATAACTGGTTAATAGTTATTTGATTACCATTACTTGAAAACGTACCATTTGATAATTCAATATTTTGTGGACTATCTAAGATTAAGTTATTTGTATCACCTAATAATGACAATACTAAATTGTTCTCAGTTGTGAAACCATCGTTATCGATTACAGTAGTAACGTGCACTAAATCACCACTATTTACTTCTGTTTTATCTATTGTTGATTCAAAACTAATATTCTTAAGGTTATCAGTATCAATCTGAATATTTGCATTTCGACTTTGAGTTGTTAAATATGGGTGCGTCATTGTAACTGTATTACTACTATATGTATCACTTGCTCCGTTACCATAAGTAACAACTGCTGTTATTTTATAATGTTGTCCTTGTTTTGCATTTGGAATCGTTACTACATCATTATAAACAGATACTTCACTCGTAATATCAGTCCCTTCTAATAATACGATATACTCAACATCGGAAACAATTGCTGCATTGTTTGTATTAATATCAAACGCTACTTCTAAGTTAGGTAAAGGCATACTTCCATCAACTGCAACATCAGCTACAATTTCAAATGTTTCACCACTATCTATTTTATTATCTCCATCTCCAGTTCCCTGGTGAACATTAACGTTGGTATTAGCATAACCTGTATGCTCTAAACCAAGGTTAAGTTGTTTGTGGAAAAACAATTCATGGGGCGTAGTAATTGTAATTTCTGGTGTAACTGCAATTGCTAATAAGTCATTTACATACTCATCGGCATTAAACGTATTAGTTGCGCGTAAGTTGACAATTGCTGATACTTTTTCCCCAGGTTGTAATTTATCAATAATAATTGTAGTCCCATCAACTTCATATGTTTCGTGAGTAAGTTCTCCATCTTTACTAAAGTGCATTTCTACATCACTTGCAGTTAACTCACTAGTTGCAATATTAACGTCATCTAAATCTAAGTTAATTTCAAGATCACGCTCTAAAATAGTTCCTGTATTTTCTAATTCAAAAATAACCTCAAACGTCTCACCAGGATATAATAGTTCATCATTTTGATCTGTAATATCGGCACTTGCATTAATGTTACTAACTGTTGCTATATCGATATCTAATTGCTCTGTTTGACTAGTTTCGTACACAACATTTTCGTCTTCTGAATATGCAAAATATTTAGCTTCGAAGTTTGCAGCTGCTTCAGTATCAAAGTAGTCTTTAGCTACCCCTGTTTCTGTAATTGTAATTACTTCATGAGGTTTAATCTCATCAATTACAACATCATGTCCATCGATATGGCTATCTTCTGATACATTAGGGCGGACAGAACTAGATACTTTTAAATTACCTACATCAACTTTTCCAGTTAATTCTGTAATAGCGATTTCAATATTAGGAATACTATAATCTGAGGTATTTGTGAACGTTGCAACAATGTTTACAGTCTCACTTGTTGCAAGCAATTGATTATTATTTGCATCTTCTACTTCAAGCGTAGTCATAATACCTGAACTTAATTCCTCAGCAAGTGGAAAAGATGCTAAATATGAAGTGCTTAGTCCATAATCAGATACAACAGAATACTCTGTTGTTCCATCAAGATTTTGCTCATTTGAACTAATTGTAAATACATCTTTAGCCGTAATTTGATATTGGTACTCGAATTTTTCACCAATTGCTAAATCAACATTAGTTTTAGATAATCCACTATCAGTAATATTTTCTGCTGACATATCTCCACTTACATTAGATAATGAACTAATGTCAAAATAATTTTCATCTATTAAATATTCAACTTGAGCATTATGTAAATCTGCATTAGTCGTATTTTCAATTGCAACATTAACTGTTAATACGTCATTTGCAGCAACCTTATTGTCATCAGTTGAATCTTCGGTAATTGTAACGGTTTGTGATAGCTGATTAATATCAAAGTCATTTACTAATGTTAGTGTGTGTGTATCGTAAATAAATTTTCCATAATCATCTGCCACATAGAAGGTAATATCATAGCTCCCTGCTGTCGGATTATCAATATCAAATCCACCATAATTGTAAATACCAATTGTATCTGTTAAGTTTGCTTCCGTTTGAGGATCAATTGCACTTTCTGATAAAGCAGATATAAGCTCTTGATCATTAATTGGAGCACTTTCTACTGGCATTGTTGTATCTTCACCACTCATATTAATCATCGTTTGAGGATCATATACTTCAACACTAACTGTGTCTGTACTTGGCGTTCCACCTTCATATCCACGAGTAACATTATAACGAAGTAAATATCGGCCAGCAATATTAGGATTATAGCCACCATTATCAACGATATCTGTAATTGGAACATCACGTTCTACTGCAGTCACGACATAATCAATGAACTCATTATAACGTGGCTCGGCAATACTATGCACTTCTTCTAAACTTGTTCCTAACGGTACATAAACAACTGGATTTTTTGTATGAATCTCCCCATAAGATTCAACTGTTGCAATTGTACTAATTCCTTCAATATGGATTGTTGAATTAGTTTTATTTACACCTGGTGAGTAAGCAATTGATACAAATTCATTGTCTAAGAAAGAACTATTAATTTTAGAGGTAAGAGTATAAACATTTGTTGCGTTTCCACTCTCACAGTCATAACTTTCATCTTCATCTGGTTTTATACAGACACTTAAAGATGTTGAGTGATTTTCGGGATCAATTGACATTGATAATGTATTGAAAGTAATATTAGTTGGAATATTTAAAGTATTAATGTACTTCCCATTTTCACGATATTTTAATGCTAATTTATTACTATCGGCATTTAATGTCCATACGTTTTCCCCAGTACCGCTGTTTCCCCATTCAGCATTTTCGCTAAGACGGTTATAGTTAGGCCTTGTCATTACTGAAACATAACCACGATTAGCCAAAATTCCAGTCGAGACATCAGTCGAAAAACGCGTTCCGAAAAACGCGACTTGGTTAAGATCTAACTGATATTCTGGTTCAAAAATCGCTGTACGGCGATCGTTTGAACTGTCTGTATCAACATTTATAGTTTCTGTCGATGGATTGTATTCGACTAAGTCATACATAATGTCTGAATTGACAAATGTATAGTTTTCAAAGTGATTAAGATTTTGAACCCCTAAATCAACTACATCTCCAACTTCTAATAACCCCCAGTCAATACTGTCGACTGAGTCAAAGTGGAAGGTCTCACTTGCTAGCAGCGATGCTACTTTAACCCCATTTACAGTTGGTGTATAAAAAATATTTAATAAAATTACTGCTAATAAAAACTTATTAATACTCTTCATTTAATAGTCCTCCTATATTTTACCTATCATTATTACTATTATAACACGATGTGCCAAAAAAGTGGGAATCAATGTGTTTTTTATGTGGAGAAAACCACGGACTTAAATGTCATTAAAAAAAAGACCACAATGCTATTGAAGTGGTACCAATAAAATAGCATATTAAATAAAAGGACATTGTTTAGGTAATGCTCCAATAGAAAGTTTCTTTGGACATTTTAAAGATGAATATTTATACAAAGACTGCCAATCATTTAAAGAGTTACAATTAATAGTTGGAAGATATATAAATTACTATAATAAATATAGATTTCAATGGAATAAAAAAAGGTTGACTCCGATACAATATCGAAATCAACTCTTAAAAAAGTCTTTTATTTAATTGTTTAAATTATTGATACCACTTCACTATGCAGTGTGATCTAATTATTTATAAAGTTACTATTAATTATAGTTTTCCGTTTATAGTTACGTCAGTAGCGTCAGCTACTTCGTCAGCAGAAACTAATAATTCTCCAGCACTTTCTAATGATTTGTTAGCGTCTTCAACTACTGACCCTTCTAAGTTAGGGTTTTCAGCAGGTACTCCAACACCTTCTTCAGCTAAACCTAAAGTAATAGTTTGTCCACCTGGGAAGTTACCGTCAAAGTTTGCAGCAACACCTTCCATAGCAGCGTTTCCTACCATTTTAACAGCTGAAGTTAAGATTACAGATGCTTCGTTCCCGTCAGCGTCAGTGTATAATCCTTCTTCGTACATATCACGGTCTACACCAATAATACTAATTGGAGAACCATTTACTGTACTATCAATACCAGCTTTAACGATACCATCGTTAGTACCACCAGCTGAAGCGAAGATAATATCAGAACCTTGTCCGATCATTGTGTTAGCAATTGTATTACCTTGGTTTGCATCGTCAAATGTACCAGCATATTGGTAATCTACAGTTGCATCTGGGTTAGCAGCGTTAACACCTTGAACATATCCCCAACCGAATTTTTGTACAGGAGGAATTTCTTGTCCACCAATGAATCCAACACGGTTAGTTTCAGTAGTCATACCAGCGATGTATCCTACTAAGTATCCTGCTTCTTGCTCATTGAATAAGTAAGAAACTACGTTGTCTAAAGGCTCAACTTCTCCAGTTTCTGGGTTAGTTGGTTCAGCATCAATAATTACGTAGTTAGTATCTGGGTTTGCACTTGCAACTTCGTACATGTCATTTGCAAAGTTAAATCCTGATCCTACGATAACTTCGATACCTTCAGTAGCAGTCATTTGCTCTAAGTTAGTTTTAACTTGAGATGAGTCACTTGACTCGATGTAAGTTGCACCTACACCTGCATTATGACAGTACTCTTCGATACCTTCCCAAGTTCCTTGGTTGAATGATTTATCGTTAATTCCCCCAGTATCAGTTACGAATCCGATTACAGGATCGTTCTCGTCACAAGCGCCAGCGAATTCGCTTGTTCCAGCTGCAGTAGCACATCCAGTTAATGTAATTACTGCAACAGATAAAATAGCCATAAGTTTTTTCATATATTGCCCCTTCCAAAAAATATTATAACACAATTTAAAATTTATTCACAAAAGATTTACAAAAAAATTACATGTTTTTTACACAGGTTAATTTCAGCAAAATGAAATCGTTTTAAATCATTTTTATTATAGCAAAATACAGTGAAAACTTCCAATATATATATATAATTTTTGACAGGAAAATAATTACTCTTAATTGATTCGAAAAGTATTTAAATAACTACGTTTTTGAGATGTATAGGTTAATTAATATACTAGTAATTAGTTCTAAATTGAAAATTGTTTTCCTGACTGTTCAAACTTGTTTACTAAAGTGGCAATTTATAAGAGCAAAATTAAAAAAAGAACTTACAAATGTAAGTTCTAATTAACTATCTAACTTCTTTATCGTAAGCAGTACCTAATGCTTCCATCGAAATTGTTTTGTTTCGTGAGAAGATCACTAATACAACAATTGTAATGAAGTATGGTAAGATTAAGTAAATCACTAACGGAACATCCGTTAAGAAACGTAATGCGTTTGGCATTAAACTTGGATCAATTGTTGGAATTGAAGCTCCTAACGTTTTAAATAAACCGAAAATAAATCCTGCAGCTAAAACTCCAAATGGATTATGACGACCAAAGATAAGTACTGCTAAGGCAATGAAACCACTACCTGCAACTGTTGCCCCACTAAATGAGTTTGTCGAGTTAATAACAATTGCAGCTCCACCAAGACCACCTAAAACACCAGATAAAACAACTGCTTGATATCTTACTTTAATAACATCAATACCCATTGCATCAGCAGCACTTGGGTTTTCCCCAACTGCTAATACATGTTTACCCCATTTAGTTTTATATACAAGGAAGTAAATAACTACAGCTAATAAGATAATGATAACACTTAACATTGTTACATTGTTATTAATAACTTTAAGTGGGCGAGATGTAATCATACGTGTTTGTGCTCCACCAAAGATAATCTTAGTTAAGTATACTGTAATTGCAAGTGTTGCAATATTGATAATTGTACCACTAATTACTTGGTCAACTTTATATGAGATTGAAAGCCAAGCGTGTAATAAACCAACAAGACCACCCGTTAAACAAGCGATAAGAATACCAGCTACAATAGCACCCATTCCACCCAGACCATTTAAGTCCATTAAAGCGATTACTGTTGCTGATGCAAATGCACCAGTTGTCATCATTCCTTCAAGACCGATGTTAACAACACCACTTCTTTCAGATAATAATCCACCAAATGCAGCTGCAATAAGTGGCGTCGCTAAAGCGATTGTACCAAAAATTATAATTCCCATGATACCCATATTATGCACCTCGTTTCTGCATTTTTTTGTAGATTACTGGCCCAATAATACTAAATAGTAAGATTAAGGCAATAATAATATCACTGATTTCAGTTGGGATACGACTAATACCAAATGCTGCTTCAGCATTACGTAATGCTCCCATTAGTAACGCTGCAAATAAGATACCAGCAGAGTTTAAAGCACCTAATAATGCAACTGCAATACCATCAAATCCATAGTTTGCAAATCCACCTAAAATAGTTGACATATAACTGTAACTTAATGCATAAGTTGCACCTGCAAGACCTGCAAATCCACCTGAAATCATCATTGTTTGAATAATACGAGTTTTCGCACTAATACCTGTATAATCTGCGATTTCTTTAGAGTGTCCAATTGCTTTTAATTCATAACCAAACGTTGTTTTTTCTAAAATAAACCAGTAAGCAAAAATTGCTAATAAAGAAATGATGAACGCGTAGTTCCATCCGTTGATTACAAGTTGTTTACTTGGCTCAAGAATTGGAGTTTGTTGATCATTTAATACTTGGTGGAACGATGACGTTACAATTGCATCATATGCATACATCCCAATCCAGTTAAGCATAATTGTAATAACAACCTCACTAATTCCATAGAATGCTTTTAAAACACCAGGAATAAATGCCCAAAGTGCACCTGCAATAAACCCAACTGCTAAACCAATTATTGGTGTAATAGCATTTGGAAAGGGGCTATAAAATGCAAATACTCCAGTAGCTAATGAGGCAACGATAAATTGACCCTCAGCCCCAATATTGAATAAACCACCTTTGTAAGAGAATCCAATTGCAAGTCCTGTAAATACTAACATTGAAGAAATACGTAACCAACCGTTAATATCTCCTACTGTTGCTTTTCCAATATTTTGAAATAATAATACTGGGCTTTTTCCACTTAGTACTAATATTAGTGAACCAATTAAGATTGCAACTAATACTGAAACTATCGGTACTAAGATTTTATTTAATTCGAATGATTTTTTCATATTATTGTAATTCCTTCCCAGCCATTAACAATCCAATTTCATTTTTAGTAGTATATTTTGGATCAACAATTCCCATTGCTTCTCCATCATGCATTACTAAAATTCTATCACTTAAGTCAATGATCTCGTCTAGTTCTAAAGAATATAAGATAACTGCATTATCATTATCACGAACTTTTAATAATTTTTGGTGAATGTTTTCGATTGCTCCAACATCTACACCACGAGTTGGTTGTGAAGCAACTAAAACTCTTGGGTTTTGCTCAAGTTCACGTCCAATAATTAATTTCTGTTGGTTCCCACCTGACATATCACGTACAACTGAGTTTAAACCGTGAGGTGCACGAATATCGTGTTCATCCATTAATTTTTGACCTAAGTCATTCATTTTCTTTTCATTTAATAAGATTCCTCTAGCAAAATCTTTTTTGTAGTAATCTTTTAAACTAGCATTTTGTGGAATATTGTAATCTAATACAACACCGTGTTTATGTCTATCTTGAGGAATATGTGAAATTTGCATTTCAGCGATTTTACGCGCATTCATGTTTGCAATTTCAATATCTTCGTTGTGGTATTTATACACAATTGAACCACTATCAACTTTACTTAATCCCGTAATTCCTTCAACGATTTCTAATTGACCGTTTCCATCAATACCAGCGATACCAAAGATTTCTCCAGCTTTTACAGTAAAACTTGTTGGCTTTAAAGTTTGAACACCACGTGCATCTGTTACAGTAATGTTTTCTACAACTAATAAGTCTTTACCTGCTTCTTTAGGGTTCTTATCAACACTAAAGCTTACTTTACGACCTACCATTAATTCTGCTAATTTATCACTACTTGTTTCAGCAACATCAACAGTATCAATTGATTGTCCTTTACGAATTATTGTACATTCATCTGCAACTGCTTTAATTTCATTTAATTTGTGAGTAATAATTAAAATTGTTTTACCCATTCTTTTTAGTTCTAAAATAGTATTTAACAATTCATCAGTCTCTTGAGGTGTTAATGCTCCTGTCGGCTCATCAAAGATTAAGATGTTTGCTTCTTGGTATAACATCTTTAAAATTTCAACTCGTTGTTGTTGTCCAACACTTAAGTCTGAAACTTTAGTTTTTGCATCAAGTGCAAAATTATATTTATCAATGATTGTTTGAACACTGTTAGCCGTTTTCTTTTCATCTACGAAAAGACCACGCTTAATCTCGTTACCTAAAGTAACGTTTTCTGCAACAGTAAATGGCTTTACTAATTTAAAGTGTTGGTGAACCATACCAATACCTAATTTGTGAGCAACGTTTGGATCAGAAATTTCAACTGCTTCCTCGTTGATTTTAATTTGCCCTTCATCTAAGTCATAAAATCCGAAAAGTAGGTTCATAAGTGTTGACTTACCAGCACCATTCTCTCCTAGGATTGCATGAACAGTTCCTTGTTTAACTTTTAGATTTAAATTATCAATTGCTTTAAACGTACCGAATTTTTTCGTAATATTCGTCATTTCAACAGCATATTTTGTATTCATATCGTTCTTCCTTTACTACATATCATGTTTATTTTTTACAGCAGCGTCACCTGAGACTGCAACATCCTTTATTATAACATAAATAAACCCTATATTTCTAGCATTTATTCACTTTTTTAGACAATTTATAACGTTTACATTATCTTTACTTTTATTTAAATAATGCTTTGATTACTGTATCGATTGTAACTGTCACATATTTGATAATTCGATTGCTTAAATTATATACTTTTAGATTAGTTTTGCTAATTGTTTTAGCTTCATTTTGTATATGTAAAAAACGATAGTACATTACAATTACAACAATGATAAAGACTGTTATAAAATCTACTACAAATAATAGTACTAAAGCACATAATCCTAGTATAATTAATCCTAAATTATTCATTATTCTCCTTTATTCCGAAAAAAAAGCTGCTATAAAAATAGCAACTACTTTTTCGCTCTATCAAGCTTTTCTTGTGATTCTGGTTGTAACCCTACTAGTGTTACAACAAAACCATGACTGTCTGCTCTTTCCACAATAGAGTTTAACACATCAGCAGCAGTATAGTCTAAAAGTTTTGCGTTTGATAAATCAATAACTGTATCTTCGGTAATTTTAATCTCTTTTTTCACAGTGTCTGCTGTTGCAAAGTAAATTAAACCTTCAACTGTAATATTACCTGGCTTTACATCAATAACAATACGCTTTGACTTTTCCCAAGTAAATTTGAATGTTGAAACTAGTACACCTGAAATAACCGAAGTCGCTAAGTTGTGGGTAACCATTGTTACAACTGTTACTAGCACTACAACAAAGATATCGAACTTATCTGCATGTCTATGTAATTGGAAACTTTCCCATGCAAACGTCTTATAAACAACTACAAGCATAATCCCAACTAGTACTCCTAATGGAATTAACTCTAATAATGACGAACCAAATAATACAAATAATAGTAAAAATCCAGCTGCACTAAATGAAGAAATGTACGTTCTCGCTCCATTATTAATATTAATTAATGATTGACCTAATACTGCACAACCGCCCATTCCACCAAAAAGACCAGAAACTACGTTAGCAATACCTAATCCTGTTCCTACTTTTTGGGAATCTCCTGCTGATTCAGTCATATCATCTAAAATATTCATTGTTAATAAACTTTCGATTAATCCTACTATTGCCGCACTAAGTGCTGGTATCAAGATAATCGATAATAGTTCTAAGTTAAATGGTACTTGTGGGATATGCGGCATTGGTAATCCACCACTTAAATGTGTACCAGCATAATCGTATACAGTATATACTCTAAATCCATTTGCCTCTAAAATTAAAGCGGTAATTGTACCAATAATAATTGCAATTAAAGTACTTGGTATCGATTTAATAATTTTTGGTACGAATACAATTAATAAGATTGTCATTATTACTAATCCAATCATTATTAACATATCTACACCCTGTAATAGCTGATCTGTTCCTGGCACATAAAACTGTCCAACTTGCGCCATTAATACAATATATGCAAGCCCGTTTACAAACCCAAGCAGTATTGGAGTTGAGATTAAAATCATCAACTTACCAATATTAAGCTTGGCTAAGATAATTTGAATTACCCCCATTAACATTACTGCATAAAATAAATATTCAACCCCATGGTCCGTTACAAGCGTAACAAACACTGATGAGATTGCTCCTGTTGAAGCGGTAATCATTGCTGGTCTTCCACCTGCTAATGCTGTTACCATCCCCATAATTATCGAAGTATAAATTGCCACCATCGGATCAATTCCAAGTACAAAAGCAAATCCAATTGCTTCTGGAACTAATGCGATTGAAACAACAATACCTGATAGTATTTCTTTTTTAAGATCTTGTTTCATAAAATTTTCTAACATCTAATCACCGTTGTATATTATACCACGCATTAGGCACTCTTTTACATCGATTTACAAAAAATTGCTATAATATTATGGTGAAGTTATTAACTTTATTAATGATATTTTAATTGGGAGTTTAATATCCGTTTGGATTGGGATGGAGACAAATGAATCAATTCACATTATATTTTGTGAGTATCGGCCTATTGATACTGGCTATGTATTTATTTCTGTTCTTTAAAATTTGTAAACGCGAAATCGGCAAAGTAGAATTTACGATTCACATCATGCTTATTGTCTTTATTATTTGGTTTTTTCCAAATACATTAGTGACACTTGCACACAAGTTGATAGAAATAACTTAAAAAAAGAAGCCAAATGGCTTCTTTTCTTTATTTTCTACTGTTTAAAATACTAGCTCTAACCATTAAAGTCACTACTAATACAAATCCAGCGATTACAAGTAGAGATACGATTGATCCACCAGTTTGTGCTAATGTCATAACACTAGTACTACTAGCTTCCATTTCATCGTCTGTATCATCTACATCATCTACATCATCAACTTCATTTGTGTCTGTATCATCTGTGTCATCAACTTCACTTGTATCTGTGTCATCAACTTCACTTGTATCTGTGTCATCAACTTCACTTGTGTCTTCATCATCAACTGTAGCATCTTGAACTTGAACTGTAGTTGTTGTGCTAACTTCATTTCCTTCTTCATCTACTACCGTAAATACAACTGGGTATGCTCCTGGGATTAGCTTACCACCTTTTGATAGGATGCTACTGAAATCTACTTTAACTTGATCGAATAAATCATTTTCATTTATTTCACTTGCAGTAATACCAAATAATTTTAGTAATTTCTCAATTGTTAACTCATCTGTATCTTTAATTGTTACTAATTCATTGTCTGCTTCAATTGTAGGTAAAATATCTGTAATGTTTAAGGATACTGGGATTTCATATACTTCATCTTTGTAAGTTAAAGTTAAAATTAACTCATATGGGTCACCTTCCTTACTTGGTTTATGTAAGTCATAGTGTCCTTCTAGACCGATTTGTTCAAATAAGTCGATAATATCTTCTTCTGTGTATTCAATAGCGTATGGTTCAAACATCGCAATTAAGTCTTTCACTGATAAATTTAATTCTTCAGGAATTGTAATTTCACCTAAAGCATCAAATTCTATAACGTTACCAGATGAACCAATATCTAAATATGCTTTTTTATAAACCATATTTCCTTCTTCGTCAGTAGCTGTAAATTTAATTCTATAGAAGCCGGGTTCATCGTAGTCAATTTCATCTACTGGCATATCGAAGTATTCACCAATTTTTTCATATGTAATCACAATTGAACCATTTAAGTCACCTTTTGTAAATTCAGTTGCTTCAATTTTATATTCTGCAATTAAATCTTCAATTGGCATACCTACTGGTCGATATGAATGTTTAATTTTTTGTTTCATTGTTGGCTTAACATCAGTAACTTTTAAAACTGCTTTAAATACACTTGAATTACCTTTGCTATCTGTTCCCGTAAATTTAATTATGTATACATCTGGGTGATGTAAGTCCGCTGGTGCACCTATTATATCGATTTTATCAACACTTAACATTCCATCTTCAAAATCCATTGCTTGAATATTAAACATGTAAATTAGTTGTGCTTTTGTTAATGCTTCACCGTTATCTTCTGGAAACTCAATGAAATCAGTACCACTAATTGTTGGGGCCGTGTTAACTGGTTCACTAGTGATAACTTTCAGAATAATTGAATCTTCATTTCCTTCGTTATCGTACACTCTAAATGTAATGTAGTGAGTTCCTGGTGTTTGGACATTTGCAAGACCAAACACTTTAACTTGACTAGTTAAATCACCTTTAACAATTTCTTTGGCAGAAATTCCAAATGCTTGTTTAAAGTCTGGTAATGGGTTTCCTACAGTGTAATATATAGGGTTATATTTGTAGCTAATTGATGGTAATAAGTCTGTTAGTCGTAATGTTTTAACTACTATTGTAGATAAACCATTACCATCTGTAACTTTGAAAGTAACTGGATAATCTTTAGCATAATACCAGTCAATGTCGTGTGATACTTCAATAGTGTAATTTCCATCTTCATCGTCTATAACTGCAACAATAAATTTTTGAATTAACATTTCATCACTTAATATTGTTCCCTCTGGACTTTCAAATACAGTGTTTGAGTGAACAACTGGAGGCACAGGATCTGTTCCTGGTATGAAGCCTTTTTTCTTAATGTGAAGGTTCACTTCAACTTCATCAGTTTGTCCATCGTTATCAACTATTACAAATTTGATTGGGTTATTTGTTGGATGTGAATTTTTGTAACCTTGACTATTTACAAAGTAGTATGAAATGCTATATCCATTTTCAACTCCTGAAAATTCATATCCACTTATTTTAAACCATGACTCTAATGTTGCTTGGTCTGGTAGTGGTGTACCAACTGGAACGTAGTAATTTTTATTTGCTGATACAATTGTTGGTTTTACTGCGCTTACAATAATATCAAACTCTGCCATAATAGATTTTGTTCCACTTTGATTATAGGCAGTTGCTACTGCATGATATGTACCGGGTGTTTTTCCGTAATCAAAAGCAGTTGATCCAGACGCACCAACACTTAGCATAATGTTACTAGCATCTACTGCTGTGCCATCGCTATATTTAAATCCAACACCTGATTCACTAATAATTGAAGCATCAGTTAATGTTTTAGCTTCTTCGACCATATTAATATTTGCTGGAAGTGTCGATATAGCAGGAGCGCCATCAACAACCATAACTTCTACTTCAACACTAGCTGTTGTTCTCGGTGTATCATCATCGTGTGTTGAAAATGTTAATTTATAAATCCCTGGAAGATTATAGTCGACAGAACCTGTCATTGTTACGTTTTCATTTAAATCTCCAGCCATCTCATCAAATTCCCACGCATTAATTCCAAATTCTGCTTTTAAATCAGCTATTGTTTGACCGTAATTGACAGATAGAGAATTTTTAGCCGCAGATATTTGAGCTGGAACTTGATCAACAACTAAGTCTGTTTCAATTGACTTATAATGACCAAATAGTCTTACTGTAATATGATATGTTCCTGGTTTAGTCGTATCATAATATCCACTGAAATCAAGATTTTTTGAAGTTGCTAAATCAGTAGAATCATTTACTTTTATCCCAAGGATATCAATAAGTTCATCTTCGGAATACATTTTTTTAGATGACATTTCAAGAACCGAGCTTGGATCCGCCGTTAACTTATATGACAATGTCTTTTCACCAGCTGATTGCACATTAGCATCTACTGCAGGTTCTTTAAGCTCAGTATCAATATCACTCGCATATAAATTAAACGATGGAATTGATTGAAATAAACCGAATGCAAAAATTAGCGTCGAAACTAATACAAGTTTTGATTTATTATTTTTCTTATCGTTCATTTTGTTCCCCTTTCTATACTAAATTTTATATTGATTATTTAAATTGCAAATCATGTACTACAACTTCAATTTTAATACTGTAATTAAAGGGAAAATACTGATAAACGTAGCCATTTTTACTCCATGTTCAATTAACCTTAGGGTTATATTAACATTCTAGACACATAGTGTCCAAGATGTGATTTTTCAAAAAATATTAGTTTTAAAAGTTTATTTATAATGGTTATAAATAGCGAGAGGGTGCTTACTATGAAAAAATAAAACACCCTAATTTTGTGCCAGTTTATTTACTTTTTCACATGAAAATTCAATAGAACATAAAAAAAAGAACGCTTAATTGCGTTCTTCTTTTCGATATTTTTTTAAAAACTTGATATTTATCTCTAATATTAGTGCCCATATTATTAGTATCATGTAGCTTAATACAGGTTCTAAATCGATAAATGCTAGCGTTATTGCAAATGCTAGCTGAATAAGTCCAAGAATTGAAATCTTGTTTTTTATTGACACTTAGCCTCCTGAATTTAGCTTTTATATTTTACTAATTGCTCTAAATGTAATAAATGTTCACCAACACGATTTAACTTGTTAGTTGTCATTCTTGTACTTGCATCATCAAAGTTTGAATCTAATATAAGTTCCTCTAACTTACTTTCGATAATTTGATAACCTTTGATTTCACTTTCTATCGCTTTCTGATAATCAGCTATTCTTGTCGCAGCCATAATTGCAGCATCTACAAGTTTTAGTGACTCATCAATTGTTTCATTTAGCTTCTTCTTTTTAAAATATTCAATGTCACTAACTGCTAGATCTTGTTTAGCAACTAATAACTTATATTTTTGTTGTTTATATTCACGCACTCTAGCGCTGTTTTGGTTATAGTTCATTTTTACCTCATACTATATTTAGATTATACTAACATTAGTATAGCACAGTTGTACACTTAGTTAAAAATATCATTTCCATTTGCATCATAAGCAACATAGACAGGGAAGTTTTCTAGTCTTAGGCGCTTAACAGATTCCGGCCCTAAGTCTTGATACATCAATTCTTCATACTCTGTGATTTGACTACTAAGTAGAGCACCAACTCCACCGGTTGTAACTAAGTATAAACTTTTATTTTGTTTACAACTTTCAATAATTGAACTATCACGGTCACCTTTTCCGATGGTTGCGACAAGTCCGGCATCATATAAGTCTGGTGTAAATCGATCCATACGGCTAGATGTTGTTGGTCCGGCACTACCGATAATGAAGTCATCAAAAGCTGGTGTTGGACCAACATAGTAAATAACTTGATCCTTTAGATCGATATCACTGTGTCCTGCTAGTAATGATTGATGAATACGGACATGGGCTGCATCTCGTGCCGTATATATATACCCACTTAAGTAAATTAAGTCTCCACTTTGATAGTTTTCAATTTGATCGCGGTCAAATGGTAATGTTACATAATGTGTATTCATTAGAACTTCACCACCTTATGTCTTGCGACGTGACAGTTAATATTTACAGCCACTGGTAAAGACGCAATGTGTGAAGGGTATTCAATGATACTAACATCTAAGCATGTACTCTTTCCACCTAGTCCCATTGGACCAATTCCACTGTTATTAATACGTTCAATTAATCGTTTTTCAATTTCCTCGTATTCTGGTTTTGGATTATGAGTTCCAATATCTTCAAGAACTGCTTTTTTAGCATTTAAGGCCGCCTTTTCAAATGTACCACCAATCCCAACTCCAACAACAATTGGAGGACATGGTTTTCCACCACTATTTACTACACAGTCATAAATATAGTCTTCAACTTCATTAATTGGTGTTTGAGGAGTCATCATTTTTAAGTTACTCATATTTTCACTACCTGCCCCTTTAGGAGCGATTGTGATTTTAAGTTCATCTCCCATTACTAGTTCAGTATGGAAAACACCCGGAGTGTTATCACCACTATTTACTCTAAATAACGGGTCTTCAACTACTGATTTACGTAAGTGCCCTTGTTCATAACCGATTCTTATCGCTTCATTTAAAGCTTCATATAAATCAAAGTCTAAGTGCACTTGATTACCAATTTCAATTTGCATTAGAACAATTCCGGTATCTTGACATAAAGGTAATTTGGTTTGATCGGCAACCTCACGGTTCTTAGTAAACTGACTTAATATTGACTTAGCACGCTCATTCGTTTCGCTTGATTCAAGTTCAGCTAGACGATTGCAAACATCTTGCCCTAAATAAATATTACTATCAATACACGCAGCAGCCACTGTTTCGATTAACTGTTCTCGATTAATTTCTTTCATTGCGAACACCTTCAATAATCACGTTTGCAATTGAATCTGCTACACCTTTATCTAAAGTGCTTGGTAAGATATAGTCTTTTGCAAGTTCTTCATCTGAAATATAACTAGCTAAGGCATGACTTACTTGTAATTTCATATCTTCATCAATTGTTGCACCACTTTGTAGTACTCCTTTAAACATTCCGGGGAATGCTAAAACGTTATTAACTTGGTTGGGATAGTCACTACGACCAGTTCCAATAAAGAATGCACCCGCCTCAATAGCTGTTTGTGGATCAATTTCTGGATTTGGATTAGCCATTGCAAAAATCCATGGATCAGTAGCCATGTTCTGAACCATTTCTGGTTTTAGTAAACCAGGCGCAGATACACCAACAAAGATGTGTGCACCTTCAGTAGCCATCGCTAAATCAGCATCACTATTTGGGTGGTTTGTAATTACACCTTCATCAATCAGTGATTTTACAACATCGTCATACTTATCGTATTTGTCTGCAGTAATTACACCATCAATATTGAATCCGTAAATTGTTTTAACCCCTAATTTCTTAGCCATTCTCGCAATACTACTACCTGCTGCTCCAGTCCCACTTAGAACCATTGTCATTTCACTTACATCTTTATTTGTTAAACGCATTAAGTTTAATAGGGCTGCTGTTGTTACAATTGCAGTTCCATGTTGATCGTCGTGGAATACCGGAATATCAAGCTCCTTAATAAGTGTTTGTTCAATGTTTACACAGTTTGGTGCTTTAATATCTTCTAGCAAAATCCCACCAACTGATGGTGCTAACATTTTACAAAAGTCAATTACATCCTGGTCACTATTTGAGTCAATTACTAATGGATACGCATAAATATCAGCAAACTCAGAAAATAACATTGATTTCCCTTCCATAACTGGTAATGCTGCTTCTGGACCAATATTTCCTAACCCTAACACTGCCGTACCATCACTAACAATAGCAACTGTATTTCCACGTCCTGTATATTTATTAACTAATTGCTTGTTTTCTGCAATTTCACGACTAGGCTCTGCTACACCTGGTGAATAGTACAGTGATAATTCTTCTTTAGAATTAACTTCCACTTTAGACTTAACACTAATCTTTCCTTTTAATTGTTCATGTACTTGTAATGATTTTTCTCGCATTTTTCCCCCTATTATTTCATAATAAATTATATCAAAGTTTTACATTTATCGTGTTTGCAAAAAAAGAAAACAAATATTATCTATTTGTTTTTCGTTTATTATTAGTTTTTCATTTCATTTGTACGCTTAATTGCTGCATCAAAACCAGCTTTAAATGTATCGGGTAAATCTTTGTTTAAGTGATTGACAACCTCAATCGTGATTCCGCCAGGCGAACACACTTTATCACATAGTTGCTTTGGATTAGGATCCACATTTAACATTGCTCCGCTACCATTCAGCACCTGAATTAGCATATCGTTTACTACGTGCTCATCTAAATTATATTGCGAGCTTAGAACTTCACTCATATTTGCAACAAAGCTAAAGAAATACGCTGGACTACATCCTGTAACTAGTGTATAAACATCCAGTTCTTCTTCTTTAATCAGATGCGCCTTACCAATCGCTTCAAAAACAGCTAAGACTTCTGGTGTTACTGTATCACTCTCAACAATTAAAGTCGATCCATAACATAATTTACTCGGCGTATTTGGCATTGTTATTACAAAATTATCCGTATAATTCTTCATAAACTGTGATGTAATACCCGCTCCGATACTAATTATCTTTTTACCTTCAATAGAATATGTATCAAGCCATGGCTTGTAACCATCTGGTTTCATTCCAAGTAAAATAGTGTCGCTATTAGCAATTACTTCTTCACTAGTTGATACAACATTTACTTTATACTTTGCAAACTTCTCTGCTTTTGCCATTGTACGGTTAGTAACCCAAATATTCGCTGGGTTGTAGCCCGTATTAATAAGCCCGAGAATAATACTTGATGCCATATTTCCAGTACCTATAAATCCAATTTTCATCTTGCCTCCAATACAGCTATTATACCAACTATTACTAATGCAAATCCAAGATATGTACAACTATGCTCAGCTTGAGTATAATTTTGTTAGATTTGTGCTATAATAGTTACATTGATTATCACTATGAGGGTATTGATAATACAAAACTTTAACGAGGGAATTATGATTAATTTTATAAAAAACACAAATATGTCTAACCAAGTATTTGTTAGTGAAGTATTAAAAAAGACAGGCGTTACATTTTCTCCAAAATATGTCCATACCGGAGCACATACTATCGAGGGATTCCTATGTCAATTTAAACTTGATATAGATATAAATGAATTAAAACCACTTTTAAACAAACTAGGATATGAAGATGTAACTGTACTTATGACATCTTTAGAGGAAGAAGATCGAATTATCATCCAGATCCTTTCACACTTATTTTTAGATGTGAATCGTGTCATCATCGAAATCCCGGACTATGAATACAGTGATGATTTTTATCCTAAACTATTCATATTATTAGATACTTACAATAGTGTTGAGCGAGAAATAACCTTAATTACTGATAATACACATATTACTGAGTACACAACAGGAAACACTAGTACCCCAAAAGTGGAAACAAAATTGTATCAACAAAATAATAGTCCTCAAGCTATCTTTAAGCAATTTTTAGGACGAAAACCGTTTATCTTAGCATCGTTATTTATAGCCGTCGTAATTATTGCTGCCATTGTTGTTGTTGATTCTAGAGTAAGTACTGCGTTCTCTAGTTACTTTGAAATACCTAGCAATATTGTAACCATCCACAATGAGAGTACCGACTGTAGTTTCAACGAAACTGTGTTTGATCTCGACAACAATGAATGTGAGTCAACCGGGCCACTAACTTATACAGAAGTTCGCGCTCTACTTAATAGTGAGTTTATTAACGCAATTTATTTTGACAACCAATATTTAATTGAAAACTTTAACACTACAATTGCTAACAATAATAACGTTTCTGCTTCTATTCCCAATTTGCATTTTGATGGATTAGAAGAACTAGAAAACCTTCCTTGTGTTAGTGAGGAGTACACACCGGAAATGGTAACATGTACTAGTTATGATCCAAGCACAAGTTTAATCTCAGTTGCCACAAAAGACAATGTATCTGCTCTTGAGCAAAACATCGAATTTAATCCTGATATTTCTCCGGATTATATTTTCATTGAAGCTACAAATACAGATGCCCTACTAGAACAACTATCAAGCGACTACTCGAATTTCAATTTATATACAACTAAGACAATTGAAAAGTATGTTCGTACTACAAATCAACATTTTATAGCTCAAGTTATTGTTATAGGTTCACTTTTTTCAATTATCGTTGCTTACGTTGTATTCTCACTTCTAGATATTCTTGGTCTATCACCTCGAGGCCTTAAGTACTTCTTTGTTTATCAAACTCACCGTCCATTTTTAGTTAATAAGTTATACTTTAATGCTCAGTTTTGTTACTTCGGAACCTTATTAGTTATCGGTACAATAATTACAGCGAATATCACATATTCAACAACCGCTTTTGTAATTGGAATTTACTTTGGGGTTCTAAATTCAGCAATTTGGTTATTATTAGCTTTCTTCTCTGGGAAAGAATTTAGACATAGTGAAGACTTACTTAGAAAATATATTCAATACTCAAAAGTAGTAGATAGTAAAAAAAGACTAGTTAAATAACAAAAGGGATGTGCAAATGCACATCCCTTATTTCTATATTATAACTCCAAGTGCAGATATTACTATAACTGGAATTAGGACAATTTGTAGATTAAAGACAGCATATTTAAATGTTAGGTGTTTAACACTATTAGTTGTAAATTTGCTGCTATTTTTAAATGTAAAGTAACTACTTATAAGTGTAAGAATTGCAATTGTAGGTATTAGTTTAACTACAATCATCACAATTATTAACATATATGATAGTAAGTAGATAAATTGCCATAACTTTTGACTTGTTGTTTTACCAAGAATAATAGCCAATGTCTTACGTCCATTATCCGTATCTTTATCAATATCACAAATATTATTGGCAAGCATAATATTAGCAATCACTAATACCGGAACACTAAGAATTACTGCCCAGCTGAAGATATTCGTGTAATCTAAAGTGATGTCACTAAGGCTATTTATAGATATTAAAACCGAACTATCTTGAGTTAGAATAAAAGCAATTGGGATTAGGGCTCCCATTGTAATTCCACTAGCTAGTTCTCCAAGACACGTATTTTTTATTGGAACTGGTCCGTAGCTATAAACAATCGCAACAAATACGCAGGCTGCACCTACTAATACCACTAGTAATGATGTTGTTAGTGCCAGATAAAGACCCAGACTAATTCCAACAATAACTAGTAGTGCTAATACAATTTTATTGAAAGTGTTAGTAATACCAAGCGCTTCCATTTGCTTTAGTAACCCCTGATCATATTTAGAGATATTCTCTTCTTTATTGAATCCTGCTAAGTGATTTAATGCAGTTGTTGCCATATCTAAAGAAACCATTGAAATAAAGAAGATGATTGCAGTACTTAGATTAAAGTCATAATCTGAAAATGCATAAAGGTAAATTGTTAATACATAGAAAAAGGGAATAACGCTTGCTACTTTTGTTCTAAGCTCAACAAAGTTTTTTAAATAAGTTAACATTTTGCTCCTAGTTTTGAATTCATAAAAAAGATGAAACTTAATTATTTCATCATAGTTTATAAAACCTCTGTTATTAATTCGGCTATTTCTTCAAAAAATTGCTGTTCTTTTTCAGTAAAACGATTAACTATCGGACTATCAACATCAAGTACAGCATATAATTTCCCACTTTTATCAAAGACCGGAACTACAATTTCACTTTTACTATTAAGATCACATGCAATGTGTCCTTCAAAACAGTGAACATCTGGAACTACTATTGTCTCTTTAGTCGTTGCACAATGTCCACAAACTCCATTTTGATAATTGATATTTGTTGTTGCTTGTAAACCTTGAAATGGACCTAAGTATAGTTCTTGTTTATCATTATCTGCTAAATAGAAGCCTAGCCAGTTTATATCTTCGATTTGATTGTATAAAATACTACTGATGTTTGCCAAGTTTGAAACAATTTGATTGTCAGCTTTAACATATTCATTGATTAGAAATTTAATATTATTCATCCTCACTCCTTTAATCTATTTTACCATAAAAAAAGTGCATCTCTGCACCTTTTAAAATCTATCTAAAAACTTATCAAACTTCGCTTCTAATTCGTTAAGTTCTTTTTTAATTCGTTCTTCAAACTGACGGTATTCGATTTCAATATTATCCGCTACAAAGTCTGCATCATCTTTGATACGAGGTAATAATTCGTCAAACTTACTTTTTTTATCTTCTAGCAATCCTACTTGTTTTTTCAGAACTGCTTTTTTAATCTCTAGTTTTACTTCCTCAGGAATTTCTAATTCACTTAAAACTTCATTTAATCCATCGCTAGTTAATTCAGCGATGTGGACATTGTGAACTTCCTCTTCAACTTCAAATGTATCTTCTACTTGTGATACTGTCAAATTTAATTTAATCTCACCATTTTCCTCACGGAATGTTTTATAAACTGCTCTTCTACTCATATTCATGCCTCCTTGTCATTTTATACTTATATTATAACTCTGACAAGATTGACATAGGTTAACGTAACTTAAAAATTTTCACTTAATGAACTTAACAATATCTGCTAGTTCATCAACACTGTACAGTGTAAAGAATAACGCATCAAGTAAAATGAACACGTGAATAATCCAAAAACTAAAATCAATGATTGGTAAATTGAAGTATTGTAAAAAAACGGCATATACTATGTTACTAAAAATACCAACCATATAAAGTGTTAAAGTATACATCAGGATACTAACGTAATCTTGTTTATATGTTACCTTAGTATATTCATATTGTGGTTCATTTAGTTTTCCTTGGCGATCAATTGGTGTTAAACCGATTAGAATAGCTGTTAATAATGCAACTAAAAGCGCATATATACGATTGTACTGATCTATATACATGTCATTTATAAAGTTGCTATCTAACTGATTATTAATTAATGCGATAAAAATTACTACTGCTAATATTACTAACTGAAAAAATAATGCACGAGTGTGACGGCGGTGCTCACGTTTATAAGCTTTATTATAAAGGTAAATTCTCAGGAAGTTTTTATGTTCAATAAAATTGTCCATTTCTCTCCTTACTCATTATCTATATTATAACAAAAAAAAGATGGCTTTCACCATCTTAAAAATTATCTGCATCTAAATATATATAATCAGCATCACTTGTTGCAAAAACTTGAATATTCACTTGGGAATCAGCATCGTGTTCCTTCTTAATCAGACAAGTACTGTTTTTACAAGATAAATTAGTTTCAGTGTAGCTAATACCTTCCCGAGTCACTTTTTGATATTCTTTTAAACTCGTGTCAAACTCAAAAGTTTCTACATATTGTTTGTCACCATCAAAAAGATGAACCTCATTTCCGTCATGATTTATAAATCTAATATCTTGTGATAACTCATATAATTTCGGTTCCGTTATTTTTTGAACCATTAAGTAACGTTTGCCATCGACTTCGACAATGGCTGAAACGTTTCTAGTTGTAGTAATACTAGAGACTTGGTCAGTATACGCAAAATAGCCAATTACAGTAAATTGGATTAATACAATAATTAATAATATAATACGTGACTTACTCTTTAAAATCCCCATTTTACCTCCAACTAAATTATAGCACAAATTTGCGACAACACTCACACTTTTAGTTTTGCATGTGTTATAATTTTATCGTTATACGAGGAGTTATATGAATAATATTACAGAAAATCAAATAAAGAACATGCCAGACTACATGCTACAAACACGTATTAATGGGCAATTTTCAAACGAAAACAACGACGCTGCACTTATTTCTTTAACAAGTATTATCTTAGCAGTTTCAACGTTTATTTTAGCAGCAAGTTTTTTAAAGTACATCGTACTAGCAGCTTTTGTCTTATTAATAATTCAATATTTACTAAGTTTTATTAATATATATGTTAGGTTTCATCCTAAATATGCTGTCGGGAACAGTTATATTACTCGAAAATTTTATACTGCGGCTGTACCGTATTATATTTACAGCTTAATTATTCCGTATATTATTTATGATCAAGGTCTAATGTGGATTGTGGCATTCTTTTTACCGTTCCTATTTAGTTCTCCACTTATAAATGGATTGTGGCGTACTTTCGACAACTTAAAATATAGCCAAATCGATAGTAAATTGCCAATTCAAAAGCGAAGCTTCTTTGAGTCAGACGAGTTAGCATATGATTATCACTTATGCCGTAAAGAACTAGCACTTCGTGAAGTAAATCGTCATTCTCGTATTGCCAGAGATTTAGATGACATTATTATCAAGAAAAAGGAGAGTGGTGATGGAGAATAGAATTCAATTAAAATACATATTAGTTTATTTAGTATTTATTCTATTTCAGCTCACAATACTTAGACCACAGATGGTTGTTGGGATTAACGTTCCTGTCGTTCTTGCCATTGTCTTTGACCTATTTAATCACGATTACATAATTAGCTTACACCAGAAAATTAATGTTGATACCACTTTTATCGCCTTGCTATTTTCAATTGCTGCAATTATCTTAGTGCTTATCGACTTTCCGTTTGCTGGAACAAGTTTATTACTAATTACAATTGCTATCTTTTGGAGAAGCAACGCAACATCATAAAAAAAGTCGCTATTGCTAGCGGCTTTTTCTTATAGTCCTTGTTCTTCTTCAAATTTTTGAACTTCTTCTAAAACTGTTTTCAATGTATCTTCGCTTGTATTACTATCTGTGTTAATAATAACTAGCTTTTTACATTCTTGTGCCAGTTCATTAGCAAAACGATCAGAGTTATAAATTTGATTTAGCTCTTTAAAGTAATCGTAGTTTGACTCTGTATTTTCATAGTCACGACCACGTTCTTGAATTCGGTTAATTACAACATCATCGCTTCCACGTAATAAAATAATTAGCCCTTCTGGTTCAATGTTTAATAGCTTTTTAGTTTGTTTTGCATAATCTCTAAATTGGAAATACTCTTCTTCACTTAAGTTTTGATATGCAAAGGCCTCGACATGATCGGTGAATGGACGATCTAAAATGTGGTAGTCTTCTTCATAGAAGTAACCTAAATAAGTTCTAATAATTGTACCATTAAAAAAAGCAATTTGATTTGCTAATTCAATTTTTTCAATTCCCTTATTATCATCTAATGATTTATAAAATAGATCTAATAATTGTTCATCCATTGACTCTTCATATAATTTTGCTTTTGAAAAAGTCTCTTTAAGATTTTTTGTTAATGTTGATTTTCCGACACCAACATTTCCTGAAATCGATATTTGTATATTTTTATTCATATCTCTCCTTTGACGCTTGTACATTATACCATAATTTTACACTTTTTGGGTAATGGCAGCAGCAACATCAAATATTGAACTTCCAACAAAAATAAATAAAGCATTCCAGATTGTAATTCCGACTAGTGAATACCAGAAGAAATGTCTAAAGTCGACCTTTACCATTCCCGCAGGGATTGTAATCAGGGTACGAATGACCGGAATTAAACGGACGATAGTTAAGACATGTGGTCCATCATTATCAATTTTATTTACGTATTTATTAATTTTTTCCTCTTGCTTTGGAAAGCGCTTATAATATCTCTCTAAAATTACGTTTCCAAATAAACGTCCTATTCCATATAGGACAACAGTTCCTAGTTGAGCACCAATTATTGAAATTAAAAATGCTGGAATTAGCACATGTTCATATCGTGCCCAGACACCTACACCCATAAGGATCGGTGTTGCCGGAAATCCCGGTAAGTTTAAATATTCGGCAAATAATAAACCAAATACAACGATTAAACCATATTGGTTTAAAATCTCAAGTAAAGCAATATATTCCATCTGTTCCTCATCTTCTATATTTTAAAACTAAAAAAACGTATTGATTTACTCAATACGCATTCATATATTCGAACTTATCTGATTCAATTTAAGATTTTGTAATCCTATCGTATAAATAAAAGTTGATATTTAATACCAACTCTTCATAATTAATATTTTACCAGATAATAAAAGAGACTAGTAAAACTGTATACACAAAATCAATATTTTCGTTTCTCTTTTACTATATAAGTATAGCACATCTTTGAATTATGGATTTAAAAAATAAAGTAGCTAACGCGGTTAGCTACACTTAAGTTATATTTTTTAGGGGAGTAGCGTTTAACACTACGTTGTTTAGTCTGGGGGAAGACTTTTAAATTTAATTTGTTATTAACTATATTTCTATTTCTGTAATAAGTAGCAACCTTATTACATGTATATTGTACATAATAGCAGTTAAATTAAAGTTAAACCAGAAAATTTTTCCTAAAAAAAAGACTAGCTCTTAGCTAGTCCAATAAGTTCTTAAGGTTGTTATGAATTTTATTATTATTAGTTTGTTATTATTAGTTTTATTTAATTCTATGTTTTTCTATAAATATAATTTATAGGTTATTAATTTGGGAGTTGTGTAATAAACTAATGTTTACTACATGTTTATTATAGTATATTTTAGTTAATTTTAAGTTAAGTATTTGTGTGCTAATTCAAATTAGAAATGTCATAAAAAAATGAGACTAGCATCTCGCCAGTCTCTCTAAGTTCTTAAGGTTGTTATGAATTTTATTATTATTAGTTTGTTATTAGTTTGTTATTATTATCAGTTTTATTTCTTATTTAATTCTATGTTAATCACAAAGTGTTTCCACTTTATAGGTTATTAATTTGGGAGTTGTGTAATAAAATGAATTTTTTTATTACAAGTTTATTATAGCGAAATACAGTTAAATATAAGTTAATACATTTTGTACTTCCGCTGCGTAGCAAGTGTTTACCTTACTACACTCATATTATATGAAGTGCCAGTTAAAAATAAGTTAAAAAAAAGTGTAGCAAATGAGCTACACAACTTGACTATATTTAGTTATTAAATTGAAATGTGAACTGAAATCACAATACTATTATAGTCAATTAAAGTTAAATTATATTTAAGTAATTCGCTTTACTATACAATCTACTTTTTGCTTATATAAATCATGGCTATAGTTTCCATTTTGATCATTGAAATCGTATGCAGTATTGTCAATCGAGTATTTAGTTATATTCTTAATTCCAATCGTGCCTAGCACTTGTTGCATATAGTTATTACCATCTTGTGCTTTAAGGATACTAGCTATAATTCGACTATGTGTTTTACCACCGGTCGTTGAAATTAAGATTGCTTTCTTGTTATTTAAATAACCTTCTGATTTCCCGCGGTTATTATAACCAAATGTTCGCCCGCTTATAATAATCAAGTCCATATAGGCACGAAGAGCTGCCGGAACACTCCAATTCCACGTAGGATAAATAAATATTACTTGATCACAGCCCTCAAATTGACGAAGTAAACTTAGTGCATCTTCACTCCCTGAGTCACTTTTCCAGCTTTCTATTATTTCCTTGGTTACAAACGGTACATTTTGCTTATATAAATCAACTACCTCATAATCACTTATATTGAGCTTTTCAATAATTCTATTAGCTAGATATTTTGTTTTAGAATCTTGCTCACTTCTTCCTGTTGCATCAACAATTATTGTTTTCATAGTCATCCTCTTTTAAAAAAACAAAGTAGAAATTCTACTTTGTTAAGTTAATATAATTTGATAATAAGCGCACTCCGTATCCTGAATATTTAGTTCCAAATTCACTACGCTCAGTTTGAGCTGCCATATCAATGTGCATCCAGTTTGTATCTTCCACAAATGCTTCTAAGAATAATGCTGCTGTAATACTTCCCGCATACGGAGATGAAGAAATATTACGAAGATCAGAAATATTTCCGGCAAGTGTTGGCTTATACTCCTGTACAAGTGGCATTTGCCATACTTTATCATTTGATAATTTATTAACACTTAACATTACATCTGCTAAGCCTTGGTTATTTGAGTATAAGGCGGCATACTCATACCCTAAGGCAGCAACTGCATTTCCAGTTAAAGTTGCAAGGTCAATAATTTGTTCTGCTCCTTCAGCTTTAGCTAGTAAAATACCATCTGCTAAGATTAAACGTCCTTCAGCATCTGTGTTTGCAACTTCCACACTTAATCCATTAGAGTATGTAATTACGTCCCCAGGAATAATTGCTTCATTATTAATCATATTATCAGTAAGCATTAAGTACGCTGTAACATTAGCTTTTTGATTTGTTAAAGCTAGGTTATACATTGTACCGAAGATAGCAGCTGCACCACCCATATCTGCTTTCATATTTGAAATATCACGTCCAGTTTTAATACTGTATCCACCAGTATCAAACATTACACCCTTACCAACTAAAGCAACTGCAGGTAAACTACTATCTGTTTTGTATTCAATCTTAATTACAGTTGGTTCAAAACGAGAGGCTTGTGATAAAGCAAGCATCCCATTTAATGATAAACTTTCGCACTCACTTTTACGTAAGATAGTTACATTTACTTCCGGCATTGTGAATAGATTCTCCGTAAAACTGATCATTGTATCCGGATTACAGTCTGCATGCGGTAAGTGATTCAGTTTACGCGTTACATTATAGCTTAATGCAGCGTTATAAGCGTCTATATAAGCCGTTTCGAATTCATATGACCCATTTACCCTAAATGTTTTAGGAAGTTTATAATCACGACTATAGTAGTTTGTTGGCGTAAGTCCGATTAATACTGATTCAATAATATATTTTAAGCCAATATTAAATTCATCAGTAATTTCAACAATGAAATCTTCTTCGATTTCATTCGATAATGTTTCACCTAATTTTAATAATTGCTCATTACTACTATCTTTATCTACTAGACAGTGAATTAGCTTTTGATCTTGATTTTCAAAACTAACAAATGTTTTCACTTCAGATTTAACGTCTTCTTTTACTTCAATTAATAATTTGTGGTTAAACGTATCTTGTGTGAATTCAAATTTACTTATACTAAACATTATTCTTCCTCATCTTCTAGATCCATAAAGCCAAGTTCTGCAAATAAATCATCTGGCTCTAGGAAATCATTTAATTGATCTAATGCACTTTCAAAATCAGCCATGTCGTGACTATACCCTTCAGACTCAACACTTGCTACTGGTGCATCTTCTTCGATTGCTTCTTTTAAGATTACTTCTCTACTAGCTAATTCTTGGTTTAGCTTTTCAAGTTCTTGTTTTCGCATTGCAATTTCATCAGCAAGTGACTGCGCTTCTTCATCTTTGGCAACTTCCTGATATTCTTCATCTTCAATATGCTTGTAGTTAGCAGCATTTAATGCTTCAACATTTAATTCAATAGAATCAAAACTTGTCCCAAGACTACCTTGTTCAAGTGAATATTGATCATTGATGCCCGTAATAGCTTCAATTGCTTCATCAAGTTCAGTAATTTGCGCTTCCTCACTTAAAGTTGTACGAATATATTCAAAATCAAATTCTGGTAACTTTTCAATTCCTTCGATCCTAAATATAGTAGCTGCTTTAGGTTCAAACTTCTCTACCTCAACTAAGTTGATGTCTGTAAGATCTTTGAATGTATCACTACTATATTCAATTTCAAATGAGCACGGATTGATTACAGCTAAGAATCCTCCAAAACCAAGTGATACAACACTTAACTCATCTGCGATATTTCTAATAAAGTATTCATTTTGAATTTGACTATTCTCTTCTTCAAAATACTTAGAGATTACTAAGTTGTGACTTATACGTCTAATATTTTTTCCAATTAACATATGTCTCCAATCTAGTATATTATAACACAAAAAAGAGAGCTAGCTACTAGCTCTCTAATTACTTTTTATGATTTGTTGTCATATACTTAATATTAAACTTTCCATTTACCGGTATAATATCTATAATCTCAGCACGCCCATAACCACGGACAGATAATAAATCACCAACTTCTACTTGTTTAATTGGATCCTTTATTTGCTTATGATTTAAATAAACATTACCCTTCTTTATTTCCTTGGACATTTGACTTCGTGAATTGTGAGTAACAGCTTTACATACACTATCTAGACGCTTTGTTTTACTGCTTCTAATTGCATACTTGGGGGCCTTACTCTCAATTGTAATCTCGTCAATAAGCCTGTATTTTACTGGTACATTTGCATACCTCTCTTGGAGCATTGGTAATGTGTCTTTCATTTCACTACTAATGATAATTTGAACACGTCCCTCTTCGCTTACAATGATATCACCAATTAAACGCTCATTAATTCCAAGGTTATATAACGCCCCCATAATATGCTTATGCTCTAGTTTATTAAACTTAAGGTTGTACTCAAGCTCATAGATCGTAATTTCCGGAGAAATGTCATAACTATCTGGCATAATCATAACCTTAGTTCGCTCAGCATTTTGGTAACCACCATTAGTCGTTATTTTAATATTAAAATGACCATTAAGATCATTTACGATCTTTAATTCATTAGGATCACAGAACCCAATTTCTTTTGGGTATTCATATAAACTAACTTCCTCAAAATAATGAAAAACGTTCCTTACGAACGTTTCTTCACTACTATTATAATGTTGCAATATTTTAAATAATTGACTCATATAGTTCCTTTGTTAGGCTATGTAACTGGTGTCCACTAGATAGTTCATAATCAATTCTAGCTCGTGCTACTTGCTTATATAATGCATCTAGTGATACTACTCCAATCATATTACGGTAGTAATTTAAATTTTCTAAATCACGTCCAAGTTCTAGGTAATCACTTAAGTAAATGACTTTAGCAATATCCCCACAATTTAGTTTACCGGTTGTATGATACTTAATTGCTTCCAATATTTCCTGATCATTAACATTTAGTTCATTTTGAGCATAAATGCTTCCTGTGAAACTATGCCATAATGGCGGATTATCAACAATGAATTGATCATCAACATCAGCAAGTAATTGCATCTGCTGATCTTTTGATATTTGCTTAGTTACATCATGTAAAAGCGCAGCTTGCTCAACTTTAGTAACATCTAGGTTATAAGCTAACGCAATTCGTTTAGCCATATCTACTACACCTAAAGTATGAGCGTAACGCTTCTCATTTTGTAATGAGCAAACAACACTATATAGATTAAGCATTATAGTTTGATTCTCATTTCCTTATCTTCATGTTGTTTGTATAAGATAATTGTTGTTCCGATAACTGCAACTACTTGTGATTCAGTTTTTTCACTTAATGTGTTGGCAAAATCACGAGTAATGTTTTTATCATTTTTATCTTGACGATTTACTTTAATTTTTACTAATTCTTTAGTATTAAAAGTTTGGGCAATTGCAGCGATATTGTTTTCGTGTAATTCACCTGCTCCGATTTGGAACGTTGCTTTAATTTTGTTAGCTTCCGCTTTAAGCGTAGCTCTTTGTTTACTGTTTAATTCCATCTTTTTCCTTAAATAATTGAATCACGTACATGGACGCGAGTTTTTTCTGGGTAAACGATTTCTACTGTTACATCATCTTCGATATCGTTTAGAGTAATCCATCCGAATCCTTCAATAACAATGTCTTGTTTACCTTCATATAATGTAAATTCTTGACTTTCGAATCCTTCGATGTTCTCAAGTTCTTTTGGTGTTGGTGGTGATAATAAATCTTTACCTAAGTGGTTATCCACTAGGTCTTGTTCACGCTCTAATTTCGCACGGTGTACATTAACACGGTTTGAGAAGTAAAGAGTGAATGATGTTCTAGGTCCTGCTAAATAACGCATTCTTACTAGTCCAGTAATAAATAATACTTGCTCAGGGTTTAGCTGATAAGTTTCTGGTCTAATTTCATCTTTAGCAACAATAATATCTAGACTATCTTTCTCTAAGTAGTTTGTGATTTGGTGCTCATTAATGATACCAGGAGTATCTACTAAGAAACTACCATCATCAAATGGAATTTGAATTGTACTTAATGTAGTTCCAGCAAAGTATGAAGTTGTGATAACTTCACGTGAATCACCTGTTACTGCTGAAATAATTCCATTAATTAATGTACTCTTACCTGTATTCGTTGCACCAACGACATATACATTACGACCGTTACGGTATTCATCAATTAAGTTAAGTAATTCATCAATATTACGTTTCTTTTTTGCACTAATTAACATTACGTCTAACGGATCAAAGTTACGTTCTTTTACTTCATTCATGAACCAACGACGTAGCTTATTTTCTTTAACCGCTTTCGGCATTAAATCAATCTTGTTTGCAACGATAATGTGATCTTTATTTTGAATTACACGTTCTACATCGGCAATGTTACTACCAATGAAATCAAAGAAATCTAGTAAGTATATTACTAAACAATCTTCTTCTTCTACTTGTTTTAAAATACGTAGAAAATCTTCATTTGTATAGTGACTATCAGGGCTCTCGTTATGATGAATTAAACGATAACATCTCTTACATAATTCGTTATCTGAGAACTCTTTTCTAGGTGTATACCCAGGACCTTTGCTATCTGTATTTTGAAGCTCTGCTCCACATCCAATACATTTCATTATTTAGTCTCCAATCGGTTATAATAACGACCTCTTTTAAAACCAATTAAGAATTGGTAGAAGTTATCTGATACCGTCATTATATGTGTATACCAGTGTTTTTTATTTGATACTAATGGATCTACTAAAGTAGTATAACTACCAAACGCATTTCCACCAATAACATCAGTTACAAGTTTATCTCCAATGAACATAATTTCTTGTGGTTGATATTTTGTAATTACTTTAGAACTCTTATATTTCTTTTGAAATGGCTTTTGCATTTTTGAAATATACGGTCTATCGATAAGGTCTGCAAACGACTTAACACGGTTAGGTATTGAGTTGTTTGAAGTTATTAAAATTTCTAAGTCAGTTTCTGCAATAAGCTCAAGTGTTTTTTCACAAATTGGAATAAGTTCTGTAGTTATTCGGTCTGGAATATCTAAAGTATTATCTAGGTCAAAACATAAAAGTTTAATTCCCATTTCCTCCAATTGCTTGTAGTCAATTTTAGTTGCATCTTCTACATATAAATTTGGTTTTAATTTACTCATTTATTAATCCTTTAAAAAGTTGGAAACTATTATTATAAATAGTCTCTTCAACTGTCTTTGCATCCTCTTCACGTAATGAAATAATTTCATCTAAAATAAATGTTAAGTATGCAGGTTCATTTCTTTTTCCACGATGTGGAGTTGGTGTTAAATACGGTCCATCAGTTTCAATTACTAATTTATTTAAATCAATATTAGAAACGACTTCCCTTTGATTTTGTCCATTCTTAAATGTTACAGGACCACCAATACCAATGTAATAACCTAAGTCAACAAACTTTTTAGCCATATCGTAATTATCACTAAAAGAATGAATAACGCCTGTAACAGTTGGATACTGACTTAAGATTTCGAAACAATCTTCGTAAGCATCACGACTGTGAATCACAACTGGTAATGCTAGTTTTTCTGCAATCTTCATCTGCTCATGCAATAGCTTTTTCTGTTCTTCCTTTTGTTCAGGATACCAGTGATAGTCTAAACCAATTTCTCCGATTGCAATTACTTGACTATTATTTGTTGCTTGTGTTTCAATTTTTGTGATTAATTCATCAGTACGCATCGATACATCAACAGGATGAAGCCCTATAGATGATTTTACATTCTGATACTGATTACTAATAGCTATCGATAGATCAAGCGTATGAGGCTCACAACCGATATCAAGCATATGCGTGATACCTGCTTCAGTTGCTCTTTGAATAACTTGATCTATATCATCGTATTGCTGATGATTTAAGTGAATATGAGTTTCTACAATCATTATAGTAACTCCGCTCCTACTTCATGCTCATCTAAGAAAATTAGTTTAATTTTCCCATCTGCAGTATCTGTAGTTAATAACATACCTTCACTTAATTCCCCACGTAACTTAACAGGCTTTAAGTTAGCAACAACTTGCACATGTCTTCCAATTAATTCACTTGGTTCATAATAATTTGCTAATCCACTAATAATTTGTCTTGTTTCGTTTCCTAAATCAATTTGGAATTTTAATAACTTATTAGCATTTGGATGTGTTTCACATGAAACAATTTTACCAACTTTCATAGTTACTTTCTTGAATTCATCAAATTCAATTTCCTCTTCTTTTGCTAGTTTAGCTTTTGCTTCATCCATACCCCTTTGCATTTCTGCACGAATCTTTTCGACTTCAACTTCTTTTTCAAGTCGTGGGTAGATTGGACTTACAGTTTCTAATACATTGTATGTTTCACGTGAAACTTCTAATGTTTCAAAACTAGTTACAGCTTCAATATTAATTTGTTCTTCAATTTTAGCAGCTGTTGCTGGCATGAATGGTTTAGCATAAGTACTAATGATTTCGATTGATTTAAGTAATTCGTACATTACTGCTTCTAATAACTCTGTGTTACTTTCATCTTTAGCTAAAGCCCACGGGCTAGTTAAGTCAATAAACTTGTTTGTAGCACTTACTAATCTCCATAAGTCTTCTAATGCTTTAGAGAAGTATAACTTATCCATATTTGCATTTAATGAAGCTAATTCTTTAGTTTGCACATCATGTAACCAAGTGATATGCTCGTTTGTTACATTATGTGATTTAACAGTTCCACCGAAGTATTTATTTGTCATACTAATTGTTCTATTAACTAAGTTTCCTAAGTCATTTGCTAAATCAGTATTAATACGAGTAATGTATGTATCTGGTGTAAATTGACCATCATCTCCAAATGATACTTCTCTCATTAAGTAATAACGAATTGTATCTACTCCATAGTTTTCAGCTAAGTACTCAGGGTAAATAACGTTACCTTTTGATTTACTCATTTTATCTTGATCCATTAATAACCAACCGTGAGCAAAGATTTGTTTAGATAATTCTAATCCTAAAGCCATTAAGATAATTGGCCAGTAGATAACGTGGAAACGAATGATTTCTTTACCTACTAAATGTACATCTGCAGGCCAGTATTTAGCGAATAACTCATCATCCTCACCTAAGTATCCTAATGCTGTAATATAGTTTGATAATGCATCAATCCACACATAGATAACGTGGTCTTCATCACCTTTAACAGGAATTCCCCATTTGAATGATGTACGAGATACAGCCAAGTCTTGTAATCCCGGTTTAATGAAGTTGTTTAACAATTCATTTTTTCTAGATTCTGGTAAGATGAAATCTGCATTAGCTTCCATGTGAGCAACTAATTGATCAACATATTTAGAACATTTTAAGAAGTAAGTTTCTTCTTTTACAGTTTCTAGCGTTGCTCCACAGTCAGGACATTTACCGTCTACAGCTGATGATGGTGTTACATATGTTTCACATGAAACACAGTATAAACCTTCATACTCACCTTTGTAAATATCTCCATTTTCTTTTAAGCGGTCAAAGATTTTTTGAACAGCTTGCTCGTGATCTACGTCTGTAGTACGGATGAAACGGTCGTAATCAATGTCTAATAATTCCCATAAATCCTTGATTCCAGCTACGATTTCATCAACGTATGCTTTAGGAGTTACTCCATTTTCTTTTGCTTTAGTTTCAATTTTTTCACCGTGTTCATCCGAACCAGTTAAATAAAATACATCATACCCTTGTAATTGCTTATAACGTTTTAATACATCACCAGCGATTGTTGTATAGGCATGACCTAAATGTAATTTTGCTGATGGATAGTATATTGGTGTTGTAATATAATAATTCTTTTTCATCTTTCTCCTTACATTGATTCAAAAATATTTACAAAGAAGTTTGTGGCTCCTGTAATAATACTTCCGATGAATCCTTCTTTTTTAATTTCACTTGTACTCTCTACTTGGATCTTAATCGTATTAGCATCTGAAGTTAGTGATTGGAATTGATTTCCTTCAACATCATCTTCTGCAATAGTATATATATAAGAACCAACAACTTCCCCTTCAGGGATATCTTTAATTAACTTTTCATTTTCATCAAAATACTCAGAGTTATACTCGAAGTGTTGACGTTCTAAATTATAGTTAGTTGACTTTGGTATTTGGTAATCTGCATTTGTTTTGACTTTGTAAATACTTTGAGATGCTCCTTTAATGCGAAGATCCATCACTTGGTCTTTCATCATTAATGTTTGCATCTCAGTATCACCTATCCAATTATATAAATAAGTTGTATCATTGAAACGTTTAGTAGTACTTTCACTATCAAGTACTACTGATAAGTATTCTTTTTTAGTAACAGGGTCAATATAGTACCCAACAAAACAGTAACCTGCTTCAATACTAGAACCAGTTTTCATACCAACTACACCTGGATAATCATAATCTAATCCAGGTAGCATCATATTGAAACTAGGTAATGTATAACCATTAAACTCAACATAAGATTGACCTACTCTATCAAGGATTTCAGGGTACACTTCAAGAAGACTCTCAACTAATAATAACTGATCAACCGCAGTTGAAACATTGTAATTATCTTCAGTTGTACCCTCTAACATTGCATCTTTATAATCTCCCATTGTTAAACCTGTAGTATTATAGTATGTTGTATTAGTCATCCCTAATTGTTTAGCTTTCTTATTCATAGCTTTTACAGCATCTTCTTCAGTTCCAAATAAGAATTCTCCAATTGCTTTAGTTGCACCATTATCAGAGTAAACCATCATTAAATCAAACATATCATTTAATGGATATTCACTATTATAATCAAAATATACCCCTGATAAAGCAGCATCCTTAGCAAAGTTGTCAACTATTTCATCACTTACTGGTACGATGGCTGAATCAACATCAATATTATCAGCTGCAATCTTATCCATATACACATAGTAAGACATTAGTTTAGTTACAGATGCAATACCCATAACTTCATTGTAATGTTCTCCTGCTAGGATCATTTGGCTATCTTTATCAATAAGGATGTAATTATCCGTTGTAAGGCCTGCCACAGGCTCAATTGCCCTTAATGAAGGTGAAAACACAGGCAATATAACAGCGGCTAATAAGGCTACTTTAAATGATTGATACAATGTTTCATGTGAAACATTGTATCTATTCTTATTCAGTTGTTTGTTCATTTTCGCCAGTTTCTGTAGTTTCTACTTCTTCAACCTGAGCTTCTTCAACTTCATGAATTAACTCAATGTTTGAAATTAGTTCACCTTCATTTAAGCGCATAACACGTACCCCTTGAGTATTTCTACCGATAGTAGAAATATCAGAAGTTGCAATACGAATAGTTTGTCCATGTTCTGTGATCATTAATAAATCAGTGTCCACTTGTTCTGACGATGGGAATACAACAGTCTTTGCAACGGAACCAGTTTTATCTGTTACCTTCATGTTTCTTACACCTTTACCACCACGATTAATTACACGGTAGTCTTCAATTGGTGTATTCTTACCATAACCATTTTCAGATACAGAAAGTACTAGGTCACCTTCGTGAGCTACATTACCAGAAATGATGTAATCATCTTCCATTTTGAATGACATTACTTTTACCCCTGTAGATGTACGTCCCATGTTACGTAGCTGAGTTGATTCCATAACGGCAGCATTACCAAATCTTGAAGTAACAATAATCTTATCTTCTTCACCTGCTGTGAATACAGATACAACCTCATCATCTTCACGTAAGTTTAATGCTTTCTTACCATTTTTATTAACACGTTCATACTCAGAAAGTTCAGTTTTCTTACCAATACCATTCTTTGTAATGAATACTAATGAATTCTCACCATATTCTTTTACAGATAAGATATTTTTAATTTTCTCACCTTCTTGTAAGTCAATAATATTAACTAATGGTAATCCTCTTGCAGTTCTAGAATATTCAGGAACACGATGGGCTCTTGTACGATATACCTTACCAGTATCTGTAAAGAACATTAAATCACTGTGAGTTGATAATGAGATAATGTGTTCAACACGATCTTCTTCACTTACAGCCATTCCTTTAAGCCCTTTACCACCACGGTTTTGTAATCTATATTCATCAGTCTTCATACGCTTAACATATCCACCGCTTGTTAAAGTAATGATTACCTCTTCTTCTTCAATAAGGTCTTCATACTCTAAGTTGTTGTCAATGTAGTTATATAAGATTTCAGAACGTCTTGGAGTTGCAAATCGTTCTTGGATGTCAATTAACTCACCTTCAATGATTTCTTTAACACGTTCAGGACGTGCTAAGATATCTTCTAAGTCAGTAATTAACTCAGTTAATTCAGCAATTTCAGCAGTTAACTTATCAATTTCTAATCCTGTTAACTTTTGAAGACGCATCTCTAAGATTGCTTTAGATTGAATTTCAGATAACGCAAATCTCTCTTCTAAAGTTCTACGTGCACTCTCTGCATTTTCACTTGAACGAATGATTTTAATTACTTCGTCAATGTTATTTACAGCAATTTGTAATCCTTCTAAGATGTGGATTCTTGCTTTCGCTTTATCTAAATCAAACTTAGTTCTTCTTTCAATTACTTCAATCTGGTGGTTAATGAAGTGCATGATAATTTCTTTTAAGTTTAATACTTTGGGTTCTCCACCAACTAATGCAAGCATGTTTGTTGGGAAGTTAGATTCAAGTTGAGTATATTTGAATAAGTTATTAATAACTACTTCTGGTGTCATACCACGACGTAATTCAATAACAATACGAATACCATCACGGTCAGACTCATCACGTAAGTCTGTGATTCCTTCAATACGTTTGTTCTTAACGTTCTCAGCGATTTTCTCTACTAAGTTAGCTTTATTAACTTGGAATGGAATTTCACTAAAAATAATAGTTGCTTTATCATTTTTCTCATACACTACGTCATATTTTCCACGCACTTTAATTGATCCGTTACCAGTTTCATAAGCTTTAGCAATCCCTTGAACACCTAAAATTTGCGCTCCTAACGGGAAGTCAGGACCTTTTATAAATTCCATTAATTCGCGAATTGTAATGTCTTCATTCTTCATGTAAGCAATACAACCATCAATTACCTCTCCTAAGTTGTGAGGCGGAATGTTAGTTGACATACCTACGGCAATACCACTAGTACCATTTACTAGTAAGTTTGGGAACTTACCAGGTAATACGATTGGTTCTTTTTCAGTCTCATCATAGTTACCTTGGTAATCGATTGTTCCTTTACCTAAGTCACGAAGCATTTCCATTGCAATCTTACTCATTCTTGCTTCGGTATAACGCATCGCTGCAGCTCCATCACCATCTAGTGATCCGAAGTTACCATGTCCATCTACTAACATGTCACGGTATGAGAAGTCTTGCGCCATACGAACCATTGCTTCATAAACAGCTGTATCACCGTGAGGGTGGTACTTACCGATTACGTCCCCAACGATACGTGCAGACTTTTTATACGGTTTATCCGCATAGTTACCAATTTCACTCATCGCATATAAAATACGACGGTGTACTGGCTTCATTCCATCACGTACGTCTGGTAATGCACGTGATACGATAACACTCATTGCATAGTCAAGAAATGAGTTATTCATCTCATCGACAATATTTTTATTACGTAATTTATCACTCATGTTCTCTCCTTAAATATCTAATTCTGCATATTTTGCGTTTTGTTGGATAAAGACCTTACGTGGTTCAGTTTCGTCACCCATTAAAGTTTCGAATACTGTATCAGCAAGTTCTGCATCTTCTAATGTAATTACATCTAAAAGACGAACCTCAGGATCCATTGTAGTTTCCCATAATTGCTCAGGGTTCATCTCTCCAAGCCCTTTATAACGTTGAATATTAACACGAGCAGATCCAAAGCTTTCGATGATTCCATCTTTTTCTTCTTCAAGGTATGCATATTCTAGTTTTTTACCACTTGTAATTTTGTATAATGGTGGATTTGCTACATATACATGGCCACCTTCAATTAAAGGACGCATGAAACGGTATAAGAATGTTAATAATAATGTACGGATGTGTGCCCCATCGACATCGGCATCGGTCATGATTATTACTTTGTTGTATCGTAATTTTTCTAAACTGAAGTCTTTACCAGCACCAGTACCAAATGCACTAGCCATCGCTAAAATTTCGTTGTTAGCAAATACTTTATCGATACTTGCTTTCTCTACGTTGATTACCTTACCTCTAAGTGGTAAGATTGCTTGGAAGTGACGGTCACGACCTTGCTTAGCACTACCACCGGCAGAATCCCCCTCGACTATATAAATTTCAGAGATATCTGGATCTTTCGATGCACAGTCAGCTAATTTACCAGGAAGTGAAGTACTATCAAGTACTGACTTCTTACGAGTAAGTTCACGTGCCTTTTTAGCAGCCATACGTGCTCTTGCAGCTGTTTGACCTTTTTCAATGATTAATTTAGCTTCTTTAGGGTTTTCCATTAAGAATGTCTCTAATTCATGAGAGAACACTTCATTTACAGCACTACGTGCATCTGAGTTCCCTAATTTAGTTTTTGTTTGACCTTCGAATTGTGGACCAGGGTGTTTAATTGAAACTACTGCTACAATCCCTTCACGAACATCGTCACCTAAAAGTGATTCACCTTTTAACAGGTTATTCTTTTTCGCATAAGCATTTAAAACACGTGTAAGCGTTGTTCTAAATCCTTCCTCATGCGTTCCCCCTTCGTGGGTTTTAATATTGTTTACGTAAGAAAAGATTTTAGAGTTAAAACTATCGTTATACTGAAGCGCCACCTCAACGATGATATCGTCTTTTTCACCTTCACCACTAATAACGTGTTCATTGATTACTTCGCGACCTTCATTAAGCCATGCAACGTATTCACTAATACCACCTTCGAAGTAATAGTTATTCGCTACATTCTCTGCACGTTTATCAGTAATAGATAATTTGATACCACGGTTTAAGAATGCAAGTTCTTTAACACGAGCATCTAAGATATTAAAATCATATACAGTAGTTTCTGTAAAGATTTCTGGATCTGGTAAAAATGTTACAATCGTACCACGTTTTTCAGTTGAACCAATAACTTTTACATCATCAACGATTGCACCTTTTGAATATTCTTGGTAGAAGATTTCTCCATTTTTATGAACTTCTACTTTAGTTGAGATACTTAAGGCATTTACTACAGAGGCTCCTACACCGTGTAGTCCTCCTGATACCTTATATCCTCCACCACCGAATTTACCACCGGCGTGTAATACAGTCATAATTGTTTCTAAGGCACTACGACCAGTTTTTTCGTGTTTATCTGTTGGAATCCCACGACCATTATCTTCAACTGTAATTGAATTATCTTCGTTGATCCATATTTTAATATTATCAGCGTAACCAGCTAATGCCTCATCAATTGAATTATCTACGATTTCCCATACTAAGTGGTGTAAACCTTTTGAGTTTGTTGACCCAATATACATACCAGGACGTTTACGAACGGCTTCTAAACCTTCTAAAACGTCAATATTGGACGCATCATAATTTTGTTCTGTTTCTTTAATTTGTTCCGACATTTGACTCCTTTTCTACATCTATATTATTATACCATTTTTTCGCCCTCAAAATCGTGTTTTTTGCCTTATTCTTGGGCTTTTAGAGCGATTTTTGAGTAATTTTTAAAATAACTCTTAAAACCCCGTTTATATACGTTTAAGAGCATAAAGAAAAAGGACTTTCCAGCCCCTTTTTACTTTTGTTTATAGTCCATAATGATTACATCAGCTTGTTTATCAATTGATTGCTCACTAATTGTAATAGTTTTGACCTTATTAACCGTTTTATTGTATGCATCCGTAAACTTAGTCACTTTTTCAAACTTAAGCCCAAATGGTCCTAATGCGCGCGTGCGATAGTGCATCGGGATAACAATCTTTGGATTAACTTGATTAGCAACCTCGGCTGCTAATTCTCCATTAATTGTATATCCACCACCAACAGCTATTAGTAATATATCTGTTCCAGCAAGAGCCGCCACTTGCTTCTCATCTAAAACGTGACCTAAGTCTCCTAGATGAGCAATCTTTAAACCATCTAGAACGTAACTAAAGATTGCATTATCTCCACGCTCTTCACCTTGAACTTGGTCATGATATGATAGTGTTCCCGTAAATTCAATTACTTCTGTAGTTACTCCGTACTGATCAATTAGCTTGAAACCAGGTTCTAAGCCTTCTGTATAGTTATGATCGCTATGAGCGTGACTACTAAGTACATAATCAACTTTTAAACCTTTAGGTAACTTATAACCTAACATATCTTTATATGGGTCATGTAAAACTGTAGTCCCGTCCGCTGCTGTTATTAAAAAGCATGAGTGCCCTAACCATTTAATATTCATAATTCTCTCCTAAAATGAAAAAAACGCCCTTTAAGAGCGCTTTCTAAGCAGAGATACCATCTCTGTTCGTAGCATAAGCTACCGTACTTTCGTACCTACATTCAAATATATTATACCAATCAAATACTTAATTATCATCCAAAACGGAGGGGGAATTTCTTGTTCGTGTTTTTTTGTTTAATGGATTTTCATCCCCCTCATATCAACTTCTTGTGCACCCATTGCAAAGATTGGTTTATAGGCATTAATAACTTGATAGTATGACACCTTTGTACATATATTTTTATATTGAGTAGGTGTACATTTTATACCTTTTTGCTTTATTTGAGTTACTAAATTACTTTTGACTTTCATACAATCCTCCCAAGATTTATATTTATGCCATTTCTTTTCTAATCGTTATTTAATAACTTGTACCGTTACGCCTGATTGGTCACGATCTAATTTGTACTGCTTACCGCTATTTTGAATCTTCGGCGGCATATTCTCAATACTAGTACTTACAAAGAATGCTTGCACCTTATCATTTAATAGCTGGAATAGTATTTCCTGACGGAAACTATCTAGTTCGATATGAACATCATCAATAATCACAACTGGATATTCGTTGTAACGATTATATATTAGCTCTATTTGTGATAAGATTAGTGCCATTGCAATGCTACGTTCTTGACCTTGAGAAGCATAAGTTTTAGCTGACATACCATTTAAACTAATTTCAAAGTCATCATATTGAAGGCCATATAAATTGCGGCCATATCGAATTTCTTTAGCTAACTCCTCTTTTCGTGAACTCTTATATGTTAATTCGATACTATCCGTCCCTCTAGAAAGCATACTTACAATACTATTACTAAGCACAGATATCTCCTTTGTGAACTGAATTCGATACTTTCGTAACTCTTCTGCTAAAGAATCATATTTTTCTGTAATGATATCTAATGTTACCTCATCAATTTTATTAGCCTTTAAAGCCGCACCACGCTGTTTAGATAGCTTTTGGTATTCAATTAACTTGGACCTATAATTAGGGTTATATTGGCTAATATACATGTCTAAATAGTTTCTACGTTTACTAGGTGATGAGCTTACTAGTTCATCTGAGTTCGGAGTAAGTAGTAAAACTTTAACTTCTCCCATCATATCTACCCGTTTTTGGCCTTTTTGTCCATTTAGAACAATGTTACGTTTATCTTTACTAAAGTATGTATCTAGTTTGCTAAGTTTATTATTTTTTAAATACTCTAAGTTTATAGCAGTTACATCTTGTTCGAAACTAATTAGTTCACTAGTTTTCTTGATTCTAAAAGATGTGAAAAAACAACAATAGTAGATTGCTTCTACTATCGTTGTCTTCCCACTTGCGTTATTTCCAACAATAACTACTGTATTAGCATCAGTATCAATTGATAAACTATTATGTAATCTAAAATTAGTTAGATTAAGCTTCGTTATCTTCACTGAAAACCTTAATTAAGATTTGTTCGTTGATTTGAATAGTATCACCTGGATAGACTTTTTTACGAAGTCTAGTTTCAGGTTCTCCATTGTAATAGAAGTCATGCTCGGCCATAAGCGCTTTAACTTCTCCACCACTACCAACAATGCTACACATTTTTAGTAATTGGTTTAACTGAATGTATTCAGTTTTTATATAACTTTCATATATATCCATTATGACATCCTTATTGGTGAGATAACTTGGATGTTATCTTCACCTTCTACGCTATTGATTTGGAACGCACTTGTTTCCGCTTCAAAACTTATTTTTACCTGATCTTTTGAAATTGAGTGTAATGCATCAATTACATAACTTGGATCAAAGGCAATTTTAAATGGATTACCTTCAATGTTAGTAATTTGTACGAATTCTTCAATTCCACCTAATTCTTGAATAAAGAATTTAATTAATAAACGCCCGTCAATGTGTTCAATAGTAACAACACTGTTAGATTTATCAGATAAAGATTGTACTTTATCTAAAGCTGAAAGTAATGCAGGTGCACTAATTTCAAATGAGTAATTCGAGCGACTTGGAATTAAGTTCTCTACTAACGGGTACTCACCGTCAATTAAACGTCCTTTTAATTTTAAATTTGGACACTCAATTTGAATTTGTTTACTACTCTTGTATAGTTCCACATTTTTAACATCTACTAAATCTAATACTTTAATAATGTCTTGGTATAAGAATTTACTGATGTTCATATCTAAATCAAGACCAGGAACTGGATCTAAAGTAACGAAAGATAAACGCTTAGAATCTGTAGATGCTGCACGTAATGATTCTTCTGTAAAACTTAAATTAATTGAAGTTAATAATACTTTAGCTGTATTTGTAGCGATTGAGTATTTTGTTTTGTTGTAAGCCTGTTGTAATAATGACTTAGGGACAATATACTTTTCGTCATTAGAGTCAAAGTTGATTTCAGGATAGTCGTATACATTTAAAGTAATTAAACTTACTTTAGAAGTTTCAGTTTGTAAAATAACTAAATTATTCTCAGTATGAATTTTAATTTCAGTTTCATGATCTGTTAGTTTTTTAACAATGTTAATAAATTGATTACCGAATACTACAATTGTTCCTTCTTCTACTACGTTAACGTTGTCTAATTTATATTCAATTGCAAGTTCAGTTTTAGATGCGATAAATGTTAAAGAGTTATCTCTAGCAATAATCTTAATTCCTTTTAAACTTTCAATAATTGTTTTAGAAGATATTGCCTTCTCTACAATGCTTAATGCATTTAATAATTCTCGCTGTTTAATAATGATTTCCATAGTTCCTCCACAATGAATATTATACAATAAATTTTTGTTAAGAAGTTTTGTTTCTAGGTCTTACGCGCTAGCGCATATTACTACTAGATTAATAAATAATTACTATAATAATAGCGTGCTTTGGTGCTAAACTCGAATTTTACCCTTATTCATTGACTTTGCTAAGAATTACTACGCAAATGATTGTGTTTATAAGCTAATGCACACAAACAACGAATAAACAAGCATTTGTGCACAAATACACCATTAAATTGCGTAAAAACAAGCAACATTGCGTGCCATTGCATAACTTGTGCGTAACTAAACACAACTTATTACAAAGATACTTATACAACGGGAAATCGGGCCTAGCCAATATTAGTTACAAACCTCTGCCCTTAGAATTGACTATGTATGTTAAAATAAGTGCAAGGAGTTTTTTATGAAAAAGGTTTTATTACTACTTGTTTTAATCAGTACTATTATCTCACCCAATCTATATGCATTTGAAACGGGTCAATCAAAAGAAGACTTAGCGAGAACTGCTAAGCCAGATCCTACATCAACCCAAGTAGTTGATATGGAAGAGCCTGATAAAGACCCAGAACGTGATGCACTTGCAATCATTTTTGCAACAGCAATTATCTTAATAATATTAGGACTTCTATCAACGTTTGTAACAAGATTTGCGTTATCACTACGAAGTGATGATGACGAGGAAAAAAGTGACAATATCGAGAAAATAGAATAACAAAGAAAAGAACCTATGCTTGGCATAAGTTCTTTTTTTTAGTCGATGTACTCTCCATTTTCAATCTTTTCAGCTAAGTCCATTAGGTATTCCCAACGTTCATTTTTATGCTCAAGTTCTTGACCTTTTTGTTCTCTAATTTGTACTAATTCATTTAGCTTTTCAAAATTAGTTCCATTGGCTAAGATATCTTTATCTAACTGTTCAAGTTCTTCTTCTAAATTGATAATGTCTTCGTCAATCGTATTATATTCTTGTTGTTCTTTATAACTAAACTTATACTTTTGTGTTCCTTTTGGTTTAGCTTTTACTTCCTTCTTCTCTTTCGGTGCTGTATCTTTAGTTTTGTTGTTATAGTCTTCTACATAAGAAGAATAATCCCCATGATAAAGTTCAATTTTCTTATCAGGCGTAAATACAAACATTTTGTCAACTACTTTATCTAAGAAGTAACGATCGTGGGATACGACAATAACTACTCCCTGGAAGTTGTCTAAATATTGCTCTAATACTGTTAGTGTATCAATATCTAAGTCGTTTGTAGGCTCATCTAAGATTAAAACGTTTGGATTTTGCATAATTAAGCTAAGTAAGAATAAACGACGACGCTCACCTCCACTTAAAACTTTAATTTGTCGTTGTTGTAAACTTGGTTTGAATAAGAAACGCTCAAGCATTTGCGAAGCGGAAATATTTCCGTGTGGAGTTTCTATTACTTCGGCAATGCTACGGATAAAGTCTAAAATCTTATCTTCTTCCGGCATATGATATGTATGTTGTGAGAAATATCCAAATTTTACAGTGCTACCAATAGTTACGGTACCTGTTGTTGGTTTGATATTCTCGGCAATGATATTTAATAACGTACTTTTTCCAGCACCGTTAAGTCCTAAAATACCAACGCGGTCGTATTTAGTGAAATGATAAGTAAAGTCATTAAATAGTAATTTATCATCATAGCTCATACCAACATTCTCAAGTTCAATTACTTGACTACCAAGGCGACTATTAATGCTATTAATATCTAATTCATCAGGAACATCAACTTTAATACTTTTCAATTTATTGAAACGCTCAATACGTTCTTTACTTTTAGTACCACGAGCTTTTGCGCCTTGATTAATCCACTTTTGTTCAACGCGTAATAGACTACTTCGCTTACGAGCGCTAGCGCGATCCATTTCCAAGCGCTCGGCTTTACGTTCACAATAGTACGCATAGTTTCCATCATACACATATAAATTTTCATTATCGATTTCATAAATTTGATTAGTAACACGATCTAAGAAATAACGGTCGTGGGTAATCATAATTAATGTCTTATTCATACGTTTAAGTTCAGTTTCTAAATAAGCAGTCATATTTTCATCTAAGTGGTTAGTAGGCTCGTCTAAAATTAAGACATCAGCCGGTTTTAATAATGCACAAGCTAAGGCAACTTTACGACGTTGTCCTCCACTTAGACTTCCAACTAAAATATCATAGTCATCAAAGCCTAGTGTATTTAAACTACTTTTTGCCATATAGTCTTCTTCTACTCCAGTGTACGTAACAACTTGCTCAACAATTGATAAGTTATCATCGAATTTAGGGTCTTGTTCTAAATAAGCAATCTTTAAACGAGGAGCAAAGCGCATCTCAATCGATGTATCATGTTCTTTATAATCTGGCTCTTCAATTCCCGCCATAATTTTTAAAAGGGTACTTTTTCCACTCCCATTCACACCAATTAAACCGATTTTATCACCTTTATTAATTGTGAAGTTGATGTCTGTAAATAACTGTTTTCCTTGATAATTTTTTGATATATTTGTTCCACTAATAAGCATAGCGACCTCCAATTTTCATTAGTCCTATTATAGCATAAATAATGTGTAGTTATATAGATAGAAACTAATCGTTGTAATGTCATACTGTTTATGTTTATATCTAGTCTAATTAGCGTAAAAAAAACAATCAACTACAAACCAAATAAATGGTCGTGTTAATTGTTTTAAATTTAATAATAGAAAGTTTCTTTAATGTGGTCAGATAATTTATCTACTCCCCATCTTGTTCCTTCATCATATGTATAGTGTTTGTATCTTTCACCATTAACATATCTAACAGCATAATCGATTTCCATGTTACCATTTTTTAGCCAAAAAACATCTCTAAATGTTTTTGTTGAAGCATTACCGATCTTAGTCCCATCAACATAAGTATATACTTTTGTAGGAACCCCATTACTATATCGCATTGCATAATCAATAACTAAGTTATCATTTTCAAGCCAGAAAACATCTTTAAATGTTTTAGTAGATTGACTTCCAAGTTTAGTACCATCTACATATGTATATCGTTTAGTACGTTTACCATCTTCATAACGATAAGCAAAGTCGATTTCCTTATTATTTCCTTTTAACCAGAAAACGTCTTTATACTTAGTTACACCAGCAGAACCATATTGAGTTCCATCTACGTATGTATAGTATTTAGTTTGAACTCCATTTTCATAACGGTAAGCATAGTCTATTTCATTATTTTTTCCTTTTAACCAGAAAACATCTTTATACTTATCTACACCAGCAGATCCATATTTAGTACCTGATACATATGTATAAACTTTATTAAAACCAGAATTTGCACCGTCAATGTATTGATAACAATTGATAATATCACCATTTGATGTATTTAAATTGAATTTCCATTTTAGATTTGCTGTATGGTTTCCATATTTTGTTTTAGGATTATATGTGTATACAGTTGTACGTTTACGGTTTGCACCTTTTGTATAAGCGTTAGCTTGTTTAATGTATCCTGTTTTAGGATCAATATCAAATCTATTTTTCATATAACTTGTATTGTTACTTAATGTTGCTCCATCATAGTACGTATAAATATATTGAACATTTTGAGCAGTTGTATATGATTGCGCTTTTGTTACTTGTCCATTCTTAACATCGTATACAGTTTTATATTTATTCCAATGTGAATCTCCATAAACAGTTCCGTCTTGGTATACATATTTCTTAATAATGTTCCCTTTAGTATCATATCTGTATGCAAATCTAATTACATCATTTGTATTGTTTACAACAAAAGAAAACTGAAGATTTCCATTATCATCATAAGTTTTTACAGTATGAGTTGTATAAGGAACTGACTTATCATTAATAATACTTGTATTTGATTTAGAAATCCAATATTTTTGTCTTGTGAAGTTTTCATAGTCACAAGAATAGTTAGCAGTACCAGTAGCAACTGATTTTTTAGTACGTCCTCCATAGTTTGGATATTTTCCACCCATTGAGTTAGTAAAACTACAATCTGAAGATGAACTTTGCTTTACTGCAGTTGGTACGTAAATTTGATAAGCGCCACTCTCTTGTTGAAGAGCAACAACATTTACAGTGTTACTTGTCCCAGTCATTTGACTTAAGTCGTAGAAATCAAGTTTTTGTGAGTCATTACTACTTTTAACTTTTGTTGCTAATTTCGGACCAGTATATACATACTTCTTACCTGAAACTTTAGCAATTGCATACTTGTCTTCTTCTTTTCCATTCATGTATTGGTCCATCATGTATGCATGGTTTGAAATTTTTTTACCCCAGTCAGTATCTGAAGCATACTTTACGTTCATACCACTCGCTTTATTACCAACATGTGTACCAGCATAACGCCAATCTAAAACATCAAAGTATCCATTTTGTAAGAATAACGCTTGCGCTAAAATTCCATCCGTTGGAGTTGGGTATCCATATTGTTGACAAGCTTTGTCAGGGTCTGAATCAATCGCACCACGTCCAAAGAAGTTATTACAAGCTTTAGCATATGTACTTAACCCATAAGCAGATTCGTGATTTGCCATTGAGAAAATAAGTAATGAGTTTACACTTTCTTTTGATTGAGCATCAGTAAAAGCATTAGTTTCATTATAGTAAACAGAATCAGTCTTTCCTTTTGCCTTTAAATAACTTTTATAGTCAGCAGCTGTATAGTTACTTACAGATCTAAAAGGTAAATTTTGAAAGTATGAATTGTATGAAACAGATGACTTAGTATCAGCCTCGGTAATAATTTGATCAGTGTAATAAGTTGCGTCATCATCTGTGTAATATTTAACACCAACAGTAGCATTAGCAGGAGCTTCTCCGATTGCCATTGTGTCATATTCAGTAGATGTAACAGGGTCAATTGCTGAGTGGTAAACCCAACTTCCATCCTCACTTGTATAGTAAGAGCGAGACTTGATTAATTGTTCAGGAACTATTTGCACGTTTCCTGCTTCAGTATAACCTTCATATCCACTAATTTTTAAATGAGTATAGTATTTTCCATCTTCTTCTACAGTTTCAATAAAAGTACCATCGAAACCACCACCACTAACAGGAATACCATCAGTTTCAGATTTTAAATCAGCAATTGAACTATAAATATAAAACGTCTTATTATAACCACCACTAGTTCGCACGATTGCACTATCACTATCGATAATAGTTCCGTTTAAAACAGTAATTAAGTTCCCCTCATAACTTTTAGGTTGCTTAGTTGACCCATTAGCTAAATCCCCATCTTCATTAATCGTGTAATAAATAGGTGTATCAGTTAATTCCTCACTTAACGCTTTGCTTTTAGAAGTAAAATCAATTTTAATTGAAGATTCACCACTATTTGCATCTAAACGTAATTGGTTTTGATAACTAGTTAAGTTTTCATCTTCGTTTAATTGACTAGCAGAACGAAATGCAGTCGGAATTGCAGTTTGAGGTGTAGCTAAAGCCCCATCCTCATCGATTGTAATTTGTGCCTCGATATTACTTGCATCAACTTCACCTTCATCGCTAGTAGTTTCAGAAATAACTTCTGATTCTACTTGTGAGACTTGCACAGAAGCTACTTCTGATTGTGAACTGACTTCACTATCTTGGTCAGATTCTGACTCAACAGTTTCAGATGCAGTATCTTCCTCTTCTTCAGATAAGACAGTATCACTAGAAACTTCAGAGATTTCTTCGCTTGAAACTTCTTCAGTTGGGGCTGAAATGTCCTCGCTTGTTACCTCTTGATTGCTTGTACTTTGGATTTCAGAGGCATACAGACTTACGTTTGTTGCAATCCCAGTAAATTGTGAACCAACGATTGTAACAAACATAAAAATTTGTAAAACTTTATTCATAACTTTGCGTAACTTAAAAATTAAAACTTTCAAGTTACTGCTCCTTTCAAAAATCATAAAAAGCAAAAATAGCAGCCAAAAATATTTGGTGATTAGCCAAATTTGCATTACTTTAATTATACTATATTTTAGTATTTTTAACATGAAAACATCTCATTTTTTTTGACGCAAATATTTAATAAATTCGTTCTAAAAATATTACTTTCATTCCACAATCAAGATAATGTTATTCTAGATTTATGTGGTAGTTTTATGTGTAAAAAGAGGATGACAACTGCATTTAGATACAAATAATATGTAACTTTTAAGTTGCTCTCATTTAAATATGTGGTAAAATGTACACCGTAAATAAAGAGTAAAAGGAAAAACGAAGAAAAAAATTATTTTAACATTAGGACTAATCATTGGCTTAGCTGGATGTTCAACTTCTGCAGTTGATACAGTAGACAATGATGCTAAAATTGATCACAGTGATATCTATAATACACAATTAGATCAAAAAGAAACGTATTTAGAGCAATTTGAAAACTCAGAAGCAACATTAGAAAATCCTGAGGTTGTAGTAAACCCATGGAACTTCAACGTGTTATCTGCTTATGTAGCTTTCAACAGTGAAGAAAAAGTTTCATTCGAGTACACAGTAAATGGGAAAACAGAAGATACAGATTATACATTCACATCAGAAGCATTATCAACAGAAGTTATTGTTCCAGTAATGGGATTATACTATGGTGAAAATACAGTTGAAATTACAACTAAAGATGCAAATGGAGAAGTTGTAGATACAAACACGGTATCAATTGATACTTCAGACCAAGAAATTCCTGATAGTTACTTAACGACAGACGTTGAGCAAACTAGTGATGAAGCAGTTGAATTATTAAATAATAAAATTATTTTTTCAGCAACATATAATGGTTACGACTTAGATGGAGATTTAAGATTCTACACTCCAACTAAAAGAACTCAGTACTTCCACTATAATGACAACTCTTTCTATTCAGTAGGATTTGGTAAAGATCCAAAGTACGTATACAAGAGTGATGCAATGGGTGTAATCAAAACTGAATACAACATGCCTGAAGGTACGGAAGCACACCACGATTTCGCAAATGGTGACGATAATACACTTTATGTATTAGCAACAGCAGATAGTGAACTTGAAGGTGGAATGCAAGCCGACGGTGATAGTTCAATTGTTGAAACTCAAATTGCAACATTTGATGACCAAACTGGTAAATTCAAAGAATTAATCGATATGCATGAAATGTTTGATGAAAACCCTGTAGTTGCAAGTGGTGTTGAATTTGACCCAATGCACGTAAATGCAATTACTTATGATGAAGCTACAGATTCTATTATTATGTCTTCACAAGCACAAGGTATGTTATTTGCATTAGATGCAAAATCATTTGAAATCAACTGGATCATTGATGAGCCAGGGGATGTACAAGAAAGTGCAGATAAAGTATTAAATCCAATTGGAGATATGGTTTATACTTCAGGACAACACAGTGTTTACATTAATGAAAACCCTAAGTATGAAGAATATCGTTCTGAAAACCAATTTGTAGTTACTGCATTCGATAACAATGTATGTAAAGATGCTGATGGTAACGAATATAAAACTGACCAAGTGGAAGGACCATTTAAAAAATGGGATACTTGTGCTTATGCAGATGATGGAAAACATGAATTCGATGAGTCTACAATCATTACATATGCAGTTAACTTAGACGATTTCTCAGTAGAAATGTTAGATAACTTTGCGTTACCTTACTATTCTCCAATCGTATCATGGGTAAACACTTTTGAAACTGACAACAACTACTATGATGTATTCGAAGGTTCAGGGAAAGTTCCAACTTACTTAATCTTAGATGCAGATGGAAACATTGTCTATGAAATGGGAATTCCTAAGAGTGATGAGCGTGCTCACGATTACCGTGGTACAGCAGTATCAATTGATAAATTAGCGACTTCATTTGAAGTAGCATAATATACAAAATTTAAAAGAAAGCCAATTGGTTTTCTTTTTTTTTAAACTTTGATAAAAAAGTTATGTAACCAACTATGTTTGGTTACTTTTTTTGTTTAAATATCGAGTATTAATATGCTATAATACAAATAGTTTAAATTTTAAATTAATAAAAAAAAAATTAAAAATATTGGAGAAATATGAAGAAAACTTATATTATTGCAGAAATTGGATGCAACCACAACGGAGATGAAAAATTAGCTTACGAATTAGTAGATAGAGCAGTAGAATCTGGAGTTGATGCAGTTAAGTTCCAAACTTTCAAAGCAGATAAATTAATCTCAAAGGTAGCGCCAAAGGCTGAATACCAAGTGAAAAACACTGGAGATGCAGATTCTCAATTAGAAATGACTAAGAAACTTGAATTATCTTATGAGACATATTTAGAACTATTTAAATATACAGCAGCAAAAGGTGTAGACTGGTTCTCAACACCATTTGATTTTGATTCAATCGAATTCTTAGAGCAATTAGACATGAAAATTTGGAAAATTCCATCTGGTGAAGTTACAAACTTACCATACTTAGAAAAAATTGGTAGTTTACCAGGAAGTATTATTATTTCAACTGGTATGGCTAACATTGATGAAGTGAAACAAGCTTTAGAAATTTTAGAAAACCAAGGAAAAAAACGTGAAGAAATTACAATTTTACACTGTATTACTGAATACCCAACTCCTGATGATGAAATGCACATCAGTACTGTTAAGTATTTAATTGATAACTTCCCGGATTACACAATCGGATTATCAGATCACTCAAGTGGATATGAAGCAGCAATTGGTTCAGTAGCTTTAGGTGCAGAAGTAGTTGAAAAACACTTTACTTTAGATAACGACATGCCAGGTCCGGACCACAAAGCATCAGCTAACCCAGAAGTGTTAGATGCATTAGTAGAAGGTGTTCGTAAAATCGAAGTAATGATGGGTACGCCTAAATTAGAAGCAACTGAAATCGAAAAGAAAAACATTCCAGTAGCAAGAAAATCAATTGTAGCTTCAGCTGATATTAAAGCAGGAGATGTTTTAACAGTTGATAACATTACAGTTAAACGTCCAGGTAATGGTATTTCACCAATGAAATGGTATGATGTTTTAGGAACAGTAGCTAAAAAAGATTACGCGGAAGATGAGTTAATTGATTAATATGAAAATTGAAATTATTACAGGTTCTCGTGCCGAGTACGGGATATTAAGAAACTTAATTAGAAAACTAAAAGATACTCCAGAACTAGAAACTAGAGTAACTGTTACAGGTATGCATTTAGAATCAAAGTATGGGTTAACAATTAATGATATTAAAGCTGATGAAGTAGAAATCTATAAGACTGTTGACAGTAATATGGAAAACACTTCTGATGCAGGAATCATTGATTCATTTACTTTAACTATGGACGGTTATAAGCAACACTTTATTGCTGATCGTCCAGATGCAATTTTAATTCTTGGAGATCGTTTTGAAATCTTTGCGGTAGCAATTGTAGCTTCATTATTAAGAATTCCAATTATTCACTTACACGGAGGAGAAAAGACTGAAGGAAACTATGATGAATTCATTCGTCACAGTATTTCAAAAATGTCTACATTCCACTTTGCTGCAAGTGATGAATTTGCTAATCGTTTAATCCAATTAGGAGAACAACCTAAGCGTGTTCGTAATGTAGGAGCATTAGGTGTTGAGAACGTAAAAAATGAACCAAAGTTAACAACTGCTGAAGTTTCAGAAATCGTTAATCTTGATTTAGAACAAGATAAGTATTTTGTAGTAGCTTATCACCCTGAAACATTAGTGAATGATGAAAATCAAAATAGTACATTACTTGAAGTATTAAAACCAATGTTAGGTGAATACAAGTTTGTATTTATTGGAAGTAACGCGGATACAGCTGCAGATTCAATTATGAATCTTACTAAAGAATTTGTACAATCATCTGATGGAAATGCTGTACTTGTAACATCCGTACCTTCAAACGTATATTATTCATTAATTTACAATGCAAAAGGATTTATTGGAAACTCTTCATCAGGCTTAATTGAAGTTCCATCTTTAGGAAAATATACAGTTAATATTGGTGATCGTCAAAAAGGTAGATTACGTGGTAATAGTGTAATTGATGTTGTAAATACCAAAGAAGCGATTACAGCAGGAATTAATACTTTAATCGAGAAGTCTAATGAAGAAATTGTTAATCCTTATGAACAACCTGAAACAGCTAATACAATAATTAATGAAATTGTTCAAAATATTGACTTAATTATGGATATCAAAAAGGAATTCAACGATCTAGCATGAAAAAATTAGCACTTATTGGTGTTGGTGGACACGGTGACGCTGTTTGTCCATACATCGATCAAGAACAGTATCAATTAGTCGGGTATTTTGATGATAAACCATTAAGAATGCATAATGATTTACCAATTCTAGGAACTACAAGTGAAGTGGTTGAAGCTTTAGATAGTGGAAGAATAGATGCGGTTTTCATTGCAATTGGCGATAATACGCCAAGGAAAAAAATGTATAATTTAATTGCTAAAGATCATTATGAAAAACTAATAAATATTATTGCTCCAACAGCTACGATTCTAGATGAAAATTTACTTTTAGGAAAGGGAATTTTTATTGGTCATGAGGCATTTGTTGGTGCAAAGGTTGAAGTATATGATAATGTTATCATTAATACTAAAAGCATAGTTGAACACAACTCAATTGTAAAGAGTCATTGTAATGTTGCACCAGCTTCTGTAGTTTTAGGTAGTGTTGTTCTTCATGAAGGGGCATATATTGGAGCATCAGTAACAATTAAACAGTTAGTAGAAATTGCTCCTTGGGCAACAATTGGAGCTGGAGCAGTTGTAGTTAAGAATATAGAGGATAATGGTACGTACGTGGGAGTACCTGCTAAGAAATTGATTAAGTAAGGAAAGTTTTTTAATGAAAGGTCGAAGTATATGAAAAATGTTTGTATCGTAAGCGCGATGAGTCACTATGAAAATGCTGTGAAATATTTGAAGGAAAAAAAATCAAATGATGAAAATCATTTGATTATTATTAAGTTTTCGTCACTAGTAATTACTGAAAAAATATTAACTGGGGAAGATAGCCTATTCTGGAAGAAAGTATATATCTATGAACCAGTAAATAATGCTACTAATGGGATGAACACTGTTAAGTTAAATAGATCTAATACTGGGTTTTATAACTTTTTAGAAGAAAATGATTTATTAAATGTAGATGCTGCATATTTTGGAGTACTACCTAAATTGCCATTATATAACAGTATGCCAACAATGTTTCCTGAGGGAACAGAGTTAAATTTAATTGAAGATGGAAGTGCAAGTTACATGTTGCACGATGATAAGGTTTTTGAATATATGGTGATGCCAGGAGCTAAATCAATCGAAAATAATAAAAAACTTATAAAGAATAAAAAGAAATCACGTGCTGTACGTGGTGAAAATCGTCGTATGTTAGCTAACACTATCTGGTATTCAGCAACCGGGAATAAACTGCTCCCAAAAAAACAATATCGTTTTAAGTGGAATGATGTTCAGAATTTTGATAAGTTAATTATTAATAACCCTAAACTTTATACAGAAACAGATAGCTTTAAATTTAAACAAATTGAGCAATTTGATTTTGGAACAACAATGACTAAAGAAGAGGTCAATAGTGATTCAAGCGCGACGCCAATTTATTTTGATCAATCTTTTGGAATTCCAGCATGGCAACATGTTCAAATACTAGATCAAATTTTTCAAAATCGAGGGATTGATGAAATAATTATAAAATTACATCCGAAGTCTAGTAAAAAATATATGGACGAATTCGAAGCACCTGAAATTGTTACTAACTTTATCTTGGAGACAAGAGCAATATCAGGAGAAGAGTTATTAAAGGAAAAGTGTCCGGAAACAATATATGGAATTAATTCTACAGTACTATTAAATGCAGTCAATATAGCCAATATAGAGTTTATATTTGGAGAATACTTATCATATTTAGATGATGGAACTATGGAACAAAAATACTATAATTTAATGTTTATGGCTAGAAGCTCAGAAAACTTAGAACGAATGATTAATGGAACTACAACAAAATATCAAATAAAATGTCGTAAAAGTGTTTTATTAGGTTTAAAAGAAGCTAAACCTGTAGTAAAACAAGAGAAACAAATTGTAGAAGATGATAGCATCTTCAATCAACCAGATCGTTCAGCTCACCAAAAGAAGTTAGACAAAGGTGTTTTAAATTATTTAAAATTAGCTAAACATTATGAAGTAGATCAAAAGAAAATTTTCTTTGAAGCGTATAAAGGAATGTATGGATGTTCTCCCAAAGAGATTTATTTATATTTAAAAACATTACCTCAATATAGTGATTATACATTTGTTTGGTCACGTTCAGCTAATATGGATCCATACTCACAAATTGAATTAGAAGAAGATGAAAATACAATCGTTGTTGATTATGCTTCTCCTGAATATTTTGAACAAATTGGTAAGTCGAAATTGATTATTACTAACCAAAGATTACACCAAAAGTTCTTTAGACGTGAGGACCAATATGTTCTTCAAACATGGCACGGAACTCCATTTAAAAAAGATGCGCTTTCGATTTCAATTGATACTCATAACGTATCAAATAGTCATCGTATTGAAGTAAATACTCATGATGTCCAAAATTACAATTACTTTTTAATGCAAAATGAATTTTCAGATGTAGAGTTAACAAAAACATTTATGCTTGAAGATTTCCCAAACATTGAAAGACTAAAAGTAGGTTACCCTCGTAACAGACGATTAGTAGCAGGAACAACACAAGAGCAAATCGATATGCTTAAAGATAAATACAAAATTCCTAAGGATAAAAAGGTTCTATTCTATACTCCGACATGGAGAGATCACCATAAGAAAAATCCAGGAGGAATCAACGATATCTTTGATTTTGATGCTTGGCAAGAAGCTTTATCAGATGAATGGGTAATTCTATTTAGAGGACACTACTTCCATAAACGTGCAGTTAACTTAGATCAATATAAAGGATTTATTTATGATACTACAAAACATAATGATATTAATGACTTTTATTTAATGGCAGATGTCCTTGTAACTGATTATTCAAGTTCTTACTTTGATTTCTTAAACTTAAGAAAACCGATATTATTCTATATGCCTGACTTTGTTGCATATATTAAATTATCAAGAAAACTACACTTTGAACCAGAAACTGATTTACCGGGACCAGTTTCGTATGAACTAAGTGACTTTTTAAAAAATGTTGTAGATTACGAAAATGTGACAAGTCCATATGTAGCAAAATTTGATCAATTTGTTGATGAGTTCTGCCCATGGGATAATGGTGCAACTGAGCGCCTTGTTAAATTACTAGAAGATAAAAATAGTATTTAAGTTACGAAAAAAAGATATATAGGAGATTGATGAGAAACGTTTGTTTAATACCAGCTAGATCTGGTTCAAAAGGACTAAAAGATAAAAATATGGCTTTTTTAAATAATAAGCCTGTCCTTCAGCACTCAATAGAAGCTGCTTTAAATTCTGAGGTGTTTGCACCAGAAGACATTTATTTATCAACTGATTCACAAGAGTACATTGAGAATCTAGGTGATTTAGGAATCACAATGTTATATCGTGATCCAGAGCTTGCATCAGATAGTGCTACTACAGCTGACGTTGTTGTAGACTTCTTAGCTAAATTTGATGAAGAGGTAAACTTAGTTTTACTTCAACCAACATCACCACTAAGAACAGGAGTTCACATTAAAGAAGCTTTCGACTTATATCAAGCTAATAATCGTGAAAATATTGTTGTTGCAGTTTCGGAAGTTGATAAAAGCCCAAGCTTAATGACTGAATTTGGACCAAACAATGAACTTAAAGACATAGTTGGAATTGACCAAGGATATAGAAGACAAAACTTTGGAACATTATATGCTCCAAATGGTGCAATCTTCATCACTGGTAAAAGCGATTATTTAGAAACAAATTCATTCTTTACTGAAAAAACAGTTGGTTATCAAATGGACAAAAAATCTTCAATTGATATTGATGATTACGATGATTTTGTAAAGGCAATCGGAGCAATTTTCTTCGATTACAAGCGTCGTGAAGTTTTAAATTACCCAGTTTATGAACAGCGTTTTAAAGCAATGATTGAAGCAGCTAGTTCAACTACAAAAGTTGTTCTTGGTGACTCAAGAACTGAACCTTTAACAATAGATGGTTTCCAAAACTTATCAATGGGTGGTGTTACAGCTGTAACAATTCTTGAATTAGTAAATCAGTATTTAGATACAAACGCTGTTGAAGAAGTTATCATCAATCTTGGAGTAAATGATATTATTGTTGGATATGAGCAAAACCAAAGATACGAAGCATATAGTCAATTAGTTGCTTTATTCCCTAATGCTACTATCAAAGTATGTAATGTATTCCCAACTATTTATCGTCCAAACATCGATAATGATCTAATTGTACAATTAAACAGTTACCTAGCTACTATTTCAAATGTAAGTTTAATTAATACATATGATACATTTGAAAAAAATGGAAAACTTGATTTTGCTTTAACAACAGATGGTTTACATTTAAATTCAAGAGGTAACGATCTTCTTAAAGATTTAATTACAAATTAATAGTATTAGAAGCAAGCCCTAGAATAGCAAGTAGAAGTGCGACACTTAAATAAGTGTTAGTTATACGTATTATATCAATAGACTAGTTTTTGCTAGTCTATTTTTTTCAAATATTCTAATTCCCAGTGACCATAACTCGATCTACTAGTTATATCAATAGGTCGTTTATGAATTGATTTTGTCTTTTCGTCTCGTTCATGAGACTGAGATTTTCCTTTGTTATAAGTCTTTTTATCCTCAATTTTCTTACGATCACGTTGTTCACTTGTGAATGCGGCTGCTCCTTTATTTCGATACGGACTCTTGTATCTATCGCAAAGTAATTTTAATCCTTTGTTTCCAAATATAGTTGGATCAATCCCAACACTTTCAAATAGTTTAAATGCATTGTACTTAGTTTTACATGTTGCAATTTTAATTCTGAACACAGGGGTAAAACTAATAGATTTCTCTGAGATGTATGTAAGTTCTTAATGTTGCTTCAACATTGTTATAACTTCTTGGCTAAATAGAATTTTTGACATATTGTCTCCTTAGGGTTATTATAACAAAAAGCCGAACCTCAAATTAATGAGATTCGGCTCTTTTATTTAAAATTCTATTTTATTGGGTTCAGTTTAATTAAGTAGTTGATTTTTATATAAGTATAGTCTTATTTGTAGTTCTCACTAATAGTTAAATGAACTTGCTCAGCCAACTCTTGAGTGTAAATCTTACTTTCGAATTTACCACTTTCAATAATGTCTAAGTAGTGGTTAACTTGCGGTGTCATACGATTTTCGTATTCACTCTTAACTTCTTCTAGAAGGTTGCCCTTTGGATCGAATAACTTAATTGACTGCATTGCATTAATGTGATCAATTTCAATGTACCCATTATCACCTGAAATAAGGTTTGGACGCTTATCTGTTAACATCTTTGATACATGGATTGTACTACTAAATGTTTGATAGTGACATAAAACAAGTGTAGTTTCATCTGCACCTAATTCATTTTTTGTACTAAAGTAATGAGATTGCATCGGCTCTCCGAACCAACTAATTAATGGGTATAGAGTGTAAGGTCCTAAATCTCGAAGAGCACCACCACCCATTTTTCCATTAAAGACATTAAAGTCTTGTCCTTCAAGGTATGCGTGGAAATGTCTTGTTTGCTGATCTAAGTGAAAATCAACTTTACCAATTTCACCTAAAGTATCAATCCATTCTTTCACTTTATTAAATGTATTATACGTTAATGAAACATAAGCTTCCATTATGAACACATTGTGCTTTTTTGCAAGTTTATATAATTCGTTAATTTCAGCTGGGCGCAAAGAAATTGGTTTTTCAATTAAACAGTGCTTTCCTGCCTTGATTGCATCCTTAGCATGTTCAAAGTGTAACCCATTTGGTGATGCAATATAAATAATGTCAATGCTGCTATCATTTATCATAGCAGAGTAATCAGTATACGCTACTTCTAAATTGTGTTCCGCTTTGAATCTTGTAGCAGTTTCTATATTTCTTGAACAGATTGCATACGGGTTTGCTCGATTGTCTAATCTTGCAGCGTTAATAAAATCAGAGCTAATAAACCCTGTTCCGGTAATTCCTATATTGTACATATATCTCCTCTAATTTAAACTTCTTATTATACATTAGTTATAGTATAGCAAAAATAGACGTGTAATATAAACTAAAGATATGCGTAATTTAACAAATTTACAGCGGATTTGAGTCTTTTCAGACTAGCGAAATTAAACAATAGAGTGATGAATAATGATATAATTAATTGAGTAAACTATATAAATTACCGTTTTCTTTTTATGATTATGGTAATTATAGATAAATAAAGGAGCATATAAATTGATGAAAAAATTAGCGCTTATTGGAGTCGGCGGACATGGTGATGCAATCTGTCCATATATTGATCCGCAAAAATATGAATTAGTAGGGTACTTTGATGATAAATCTATAGCTACTCATAATGACTTACCTGTATTAGGAAAAGTAGCTGAAGTTATTCAATTTTTAGACAATGGTACAATTGATACTGTGTTCATTGCAATCGGTGATAATAAGCCTCGTAAACTAATTTTTGATATGCTTGCTGAAAATCATTACGATAAATTAATAAATGTTATTTGCCCAACGGCAACTGTTCTAAACCCGGAGTTACTAAAAGGGCGGGGAATTTTTATTGGTCACGAAGCATTTGTTGGTGCACTAGTGGAAGTAGCTGACAATGTTATTATCAACACCAAAAGTATTGTTGAGCATAACTCAATTATTAAAAGTCACTGTAATGTGGCACCGGCTAGTGTAATCCTAGGAAGTGTTACAATCAACGAAGGTGCGTATATTGGAGCATCAACTACGATTAAACAATTATTAGAGATCGGTAGTTTTGCAACTGTTGGTGCAGGAGCGGTAGTCGTGAAAAATATAACAGATGATGGAACATATGTTGGAGTACCAGCCCGTAAAATGGGGGAGTCAGGTAATGAATGGAGAAACTATGAAAAATGTTAGTATTGTTAGTGCAACTGGGCACTACGAAAATATTGTTAAATATCTTAAAGAAAAACATAATGATGATGAAAACTACTTAATTATTTTCATGTATAGAAGTGGTGTCGTTCCTGAGAAAATTTTAACTAGTGAAAGTGCACTGTTCTGGGAAAAAGTTTATATCTTTGAACCAGAAACAGTTGGTACATCAGGAATGAACACGGTTTCATTAAATAAGACTACTGCAAAATTTAAAGAGTTCTTAACTGAAAATGATTTAAGAAATACTGATAATCTATTTATGGGAGTTTTACCTGTACTTCCTATGTACAACTATATACCTAACATGTTCAAGGGCGCTAAAGTTAATCTTGTTGAAGATGGAACAGCGTCGTACATGTTATCTGATAAAAAGTTATTTGAATATATCGTTGCTCCAGGTCACCGAAGCATTGCTCGTAATATACAGCTTATTAGAAAAAAAGTTAACCGCAAAGAAAATGGACTAATGCTTCTAAATACAATCTCATATGGTTTAACTGGCAGCAACTGGTTCGCTCGTCTACAATACAAAGAAAAATGGAATAAAAAGTTCAAGTTTGATAAAATCATTTTAGAGAATACAGATCTACTTATTGATGGAAAGAATATTCAATTTCTTGAAAAAGAGCAATTCGATTTCAAGAACACAATCAAAAAAGAAGAAGTAGTTGCAAGTGAAAGTGATATACCGGTTTATTTTGATCAAGATTTTGGTGTTCCTGCTGAACAGCATATTCAAATTTTAGATCAAATTTTCAAGAACCGAAATATTGAAGAAATTATAGTTAAATTACACCCGAAAAGTAAACAAAATTATATTGATGCCTTCGGACAACAAGGATTAACTACAAAATTTATTATTGAACTTGAGAATATTTCTGGGGAAGAATATATTAGGCAAGCTTGTCCAAACGTAGTATATGGATTAAACTCAACAGTTCTTTTAAATGCAAAGAATGTTGTAAAAATTGAACTTATTTTAGATGACTACTTTGAATTATTAGATCGTAGTATCATTGAAGCAAATTACTACCGTTTTATGTTTATGAACCACTCTTCATATAACTTACAAAAAATTATTAATCCAGGAACTGAACACTTCTACAAACTACATTGTAGTAAAAGTGTATTAACGGGATTAAGAAAACCAATTGTTAATGAAGATGAATTTGATCCAAGCTTAAATTCAGCATACGTTAATAAATTAGAAAAAGGTGTTAGAAACTACATGGTTGGAGCTATGCAACTTGATATTGATGAAAAGCAAGTATTCTTTGAAGCCTATAAAGGAATGTATGCATGTTCACCAAAAGAGTTATACTTATACATGAAGAATTCACCAGAATTTGCTGACTATACGTTTGTTTGGTCACGTTCACTTGAAATGGATTTACAATCTCAATTAGAGCTTACTGCCGATAGCCGTACTAAGTTAGTAAATGTAGGTACTCAAGAGTATTTCAATCAATTAGCAATGTCTAAACTTATTATTACTAATCAAAGGTTACACATTAAGTTCTTGAAAAAAGAAGGTCAGAAAGTAATTCAAACATGGCACGGAACACCATTTAAGCGTGATGCAATGTCATTAAATGTATCTACACATAATCAAAACCACGAGCGTCGTCTTGAGGTAAATCACCACGATGTACGTAACTATGATTACTTCCTTACACAAAATCCATTCTCTGTTGAAGAACTTCCAAAATCATTTATGCTAGAAGATTATCCAGAGGTTAAAGTATTAGAGAGTGGTTACCCACGTAATACTCGCTTAGTCGGAGAGATTAGTAGTCAGCAAATAGATGAATTAAAAGATAAATACGGCATTCCAAAAGACAAGAAAGTTTTATTCTATACACCAACTTGGCGAGATCACCATAAAAAGAATAAAGCTGGGATTAGAGCTATTTTTGACTTTGATGCATGGCAAGAAGCATTAGCTGATGAATGGGTTATTTTATTCAGAGGTCACTACTTCCAAGCTAAAGAAGTTGATTTAGAGCAATATCAAGGATTTATTTATGATACAACGGAGTATAACGATATTAATGATTTCTACTTAATGGCAGATTTATTAGTAACAGATTACTCAAGTTCATTCTTTGATTATCTAAACTTAAAGCGTCCTATATTATTCTACATGCCTGACTTTGTTGCATATATTAAATTATCTAGAAAGTTACACTTTGAGCCAGAAACAGATTTACCTGGTCATGTAACACTTAAACTAGAAGACTTTTTAAATGATGTTAAACAGTATGAGCAAGTGTGTGAACCATATGTTTCAAACTATGATCAATATATTGAAGAATTCTGTCCATGGGATAAGAATGCAAACCAAAATGTAATTGATACTTTAAAAGCCGATGGCGTAATAAAATAATAAAGAAACACCTCAGTATGAGGTAGTACAGTAAAATAAAAAAAGAAATCAACATTATCCTTAGGATGCAGTTGATTTCTTTTTTTTATTTCTATTTATTATTTTTTTCTAATTGTTTGTGAGCAACACTCATCATTAATTTAATTCTTGATACTTGGTTGATTTCACTTGCACCTGGATCATAATCAATAGCGACAATGTTTGCATCATCATATTTTTCACGAAGTGCTTTGAACATCCCTTTACCAGTAACGTGGTTAGGTAAACATCCAAAAGGTTGAGTACAAACGATGTTTGGAACACCTTCCTCAATTAAGTTAATCATCTCACCAGTTAAGAACCAACCTTCACCTGACTGGTTACCGATATCTAATAACTCACTTGCCTTTTCAGCAGTGTGATAAATATCGTGTATTGGTTCAAAGTGAGTACTTGCACTTAAACTTTTAGCAAGAACTTTACGATAGATTTCAACGAAATCAATTAGTAACTTCATCTTCCAGTCTTTCTTGTTCTTTTTACTAAAGTTTTCATTTAAGTATTTAGTTGATAATAATGTATATTGAGCGAAGTCTAAGATATCAGGAATAACAGCTTCCCCACCATTTTCTTCAATTACACCAACTAAGTCATTGTTTGCACCTGGATGGTATTTAACAAGGATTTCTCCAACGATACCAACACGAGGTTTCTTAATTGTTTCATCAATTGGAATACTATCAAAGTCTTTAATAATCTGCTTAATATTCTTTTTGAACTCAGAACGTTTTCCGTTCTCTATGTTACGTTTAACGCGTTCTTGCCAATCTGCGTGTAATTTGTCAGTTTGACCTTTTTCAAGCTCATATGGGCGCATACGGTGGACTACACGTAAAAAGGCATCACCATATAAAACCGCCATTCCCATTTTCTTTAAAGCGTCAAAGTTTAAGTCTAAACTATTAACGTCATCAACACGTCCACCACTAATCGATACTACAGGAGTATTCGTATATCCGGCTTTCGTAACCGCTTGTCTTAACATTGCAATATAGTTAGTTGCACGACAACCTCCACCAGTTTGACTGATAAGTAATGCAACCTTATCTTGGTCTAAATCATACTTATCAATAGCTTGCATTAATTGACCTAAAGAGACAATTGCAGGATAACACGCATCATTATGAATATACTTTAAACCATACTCAATTGTTTTATCATCAATTTCTGGAAGAACTTTTAAATCATATCCACTACTACGAAGAGCAGTTTCTAAAAAGTCAAAGTGGAATGGTGACATTTGTGGAGCAAGAATAGTATATTTCTTTAAGTCGCGTTTAGCTTCAACCGGCTTATAAGCGTAGTCTTCATCATTTAACTCAACTTTATTAAAGTCACGTTGTTTCATTGTTGCTGCTAAACTTCTAATACGAATTTTGGCTGCACCTAAGTTACTTCCTTCATCGATTTTTAAACAAGTATATACTTTGTTATAGTGCTCGATAATTTCTTTAACTTGGTCAGTTGTAACTGCATCGATTCCACAACCGAAGGAGTTTAACTGAATAATTTCAACATTGTTTTGTTTACCAATGTAAGTAGCAGCTTTATATAATCTTGAGTGGTAAGACCATTGATCGATTACACGTAATTTAGGATCACTTTCAACACGCTTAGCAAGAATGTCTTCAGTAATTACAGCCATGTTGTAACTGTTGATTTGTATATCAATACCGTGTGAAATTTCAGGGTCAACGTGATAAGGACGTCCAGCTAAAACAATAACTTTAACCCCTTCATTTTCGGCGCGAGTTAAGATTTCCTCACCTTTGAATTCGATATCACGTTTAGCGTTAGCAGCTTCTTCGAATGCTAAGTTAGCAGCTTTCGTAATTTCCGCTTTACTAATTCCTAATTCTTCACCGAATGTAACTAAGTTATTAATTGCAACTTGTTCATTTTCCATTGAGATAAATGGGTGGTAGTAATTAATTTCTTTAGTTTTTAAATCTTCCATGTTTTTAGCAATAACTTCAGGATATGAAATTACTACTGGACAGTTAAATCCACGATCTTTTACATCACTATCAGAGTTTTCAAAAATAACTGATGGATAGAAGATAGTTTTAAGACCTTGATTAATTAAGTTTTGAACATGTCCATTAGCAAGTTTCGCTGGATAACAAAGTGATTCACTTGGAATAGTTTGCATCCCTTCTTCGTAGATACTACTACTAGAACGCGGTGAGATGATAACTTGATATTTTAAGGCTGTAAAGAATGTGAACCAGAAGGGATAGTGCTCATACATGTTTAATGCACGAGGTAATCCAATTTGACCACGCGTCGCTTCTTCGTCTGTAAGCGGTGCATAGTCAAATAAACGGTCATTCTTATATTCATATAAGTTCATATCACTTAACTTGTTGTGTTTCTTGATTGGTTTATCACATTTATTACCAGTAATAAACTTTTCTTTTTTACCTGCGAAACTATTAATAGTCAGTTCACAGTTATTAGGACAAAGACCACAACGAGTCATACGTTTAGTAAGTTTAAAATCTTTAAGCTCTTGTTGGCTTAGTAAATTACTCATTATTCTCCTTAGTATGGTAGTCTAATGCTAATAATGAACAACCGAATGCTCCCATTAGACCAGCAATGCTTGGACGGACAACTTCTACACCAAGTTCACGTTCAAAGGCACGTAATACTGCGTTGTTGTAGAAAGTACCACCTTGCACTACAATGTTCTCTCCAAGATCCTTTGGATCTGTTATTTTGATTACTTTGTATAAAGCATTCTTTACAACACTTGTTGCAAGACCAGCACTAATGTCACCAACACTAGCAGCTTCTTTTTGTGCTTGTTTAACTCTTGAATTCATAAAGACAGTACATCTTGAACCAAGGTCGACAGGCATCTTAGCAAATAATGCAACATTTGCAAAGTCAGCAATTTCGTAATCTAATGTTTTAGCAAATGTTTCAATGAAACTTCCACAACCTGCTGAACAAGCTTCGTTTAATGTGATTGAACTGATTGCATCGTTTTCAATAAAGATACTCTTCATATCTTGCCCACCAATGTCTAAAATAAAGTTAACATTGGGCTTAAAGAATTTTGAAGCAGTAAAGTGAGCAACAGTTTCAACTTCTCCGTAAGTAACCCCTAAAGCGTTTTGGATTAGTTCTTCACCATATCCAGTTACACAACTACTAATAATCTTTTGTTTTTCACTCATATCAGAGTAAAGTTTGTCTAATAACTTAATTGCTTCTTCAAGCGGGTTACCCATGTTTGATTGATAAGCAGTATACACTAATTGTTTCTTAGCGTTAATTACCGCCATTTTTATAGTTGTACTACCAGCATCAATACCAACATATAATTCATTTCCTGCATCTTTTAAATCAATTTCTTCAACACTATTTTGCTCGTGTCTTGATTTAAATTCTGCAAATTCATTTTCATCTGCAAATAACGCGTCCATACGTTTTACTTCAACAATCATGTTTGCATCTAAATCACTAGCAAGCATTTTAATTTCAGAAATTGATTTTGCTTCTTTAGCAAGTAAGGCAGTACCAATTGCTACGTATACCTCACTGTTTTCTGGTAGGATAACATGCTCAGGTGTTAAATCTAAGTTCTCTATGAAACTTTCACGTAATTGGTCACTAAATGTAAGTGGCCCTCCTAAGAATGCAACGTTTCCTTTAATGATACGTCCTTGTGATAATCCTGATAATGTTTGCTTAACTACTGCAGTATAAATTGAGTATGCAATGTCAGCACGGTCAGCCCCTTGGTTAATTAAAGGTTGAACATCAGTTTTCGCAAATACTCCACAACGTCCTGCAATTGGATAAACTTTCTCGTGTGTTTTTGCAAGTTCATTTAAACCAGGTGCATCAGTTTGTAATAAACTAGCCATTTGGTCGATGAAAGCACCAGTTCCACCAGCACAAATACCGTTCATACGTTGATCAACACTATTTTTGTCTAAGAATGTTACTTTTGCATCTTCACCACCAAGTTCAACAATTGCATCAGTTTCTGGATAGTAAGTTTGGATTGCCTCACAACCAGCAATAACTTCTTGAACATATTCAATTCCAAGCCATTTACTAATTCCAAGTCCACCACTACCAGTAACTGCTAACTTAACGTCAACATCTCCTAGTTTGTCAGATACTTCATTAATTAAACTTTGAGTTGCCTCTCTTAATTTTGATTTGTGACGAACGTAGTTTGACATAACTACCTGATTCGCCTTGTCTAATACAGCAAGTTTAACAGTTGTACTCCCAACATCTAATCCAACTTTATATATATTATTTAAGTTCATAAATCTCCTTAATTCCTAGTGTATTGTAAAATACCCTAACATTTCTATTTTAACATATATAAATTAAAGATTATCGCAAATAGTGGAGAAAAGTTGACTTTTGTTCGACTTTTTTCAACCGATATATCCCAAAACACAAAATGTAATCAATTGCAAAAAGAACCAAATACAAATTGTAGTTGGTTCTTACTTTAAAAAGTATAAAAGTTACTAATTTCAATGTTATAGTTATCTCCAATATTAATTGGATTTAAACTACTAACAGATACATATAAATTGGTGGTTCCTGTTAATGTAAGTAGTTGACTCTCACCATGTAAAGTAATGTCAGTAACAGTGTAGTCATTACCAGCAGTTAATTTAATGTCAGCAGGTCTAACCATCATCTTTGAACTAGTAGTGTTTACAGCAGCTAATAACGCTTGATCAGTAATAGTATTTATGTGTTCACTACTCCAAAAACGAAGGATGAATTCTGAACTTGGATTATTGTATAACTCAAAAGGTGTGCCTTGACCTTCAATTTGGCCATCTCTTAAAACAACAATTTGGTCGGCCATTGCTAGTGCCTCACTTTGATCGTGTGTAACAAAGATAATTGTTTTTCCTAACCTTTTTTGAATTTCGACAATTTGTGAGCGCAATGTTGCACGTAAACTTGCATCTAAACTACTTAGCGGTTCATCCATAAGTAATATTTCCGGGTCTAAGACAAGCGCTCTGGCAATTGCTACACGTTGCTTTTGACCACCACTTAGTTCACTTGGCTTTCGATTTGCAAAGTCAGTTAAGTCGACAATTTGTAGAACTTCAGCTATTTTTTGTTTTCTAGTTAGTTTATCCACTTTATTGACCTTTAAACCAAACTCGATGTTTTGACTTACAGTCATATTTGGATATAGTGCAAAGTCTTGGAATACGTAACCGATTTTTCGATCTTGTGGTTTTGCTTTCGTGATGTCAACATCATCAAAGTGAATTGTTCCACTTTGGACAGCAAGTAAACCAGCAGTTGCTTCTAAGATGGTACTCTTACCGCTTCCACTAGGACCAACTATTACACATAAATTACTATCTTCAATTGTTAAATTAAAGTTTTCAATAATAATATTGTTTTGGCGTTTAATGCATAGATTGTTATATTGTATTTTCATATTTACCTCAGTATAATAAGCATAATGCTAATAATAAAATTAAATGGAAGTAGAAGCGCAAGTGGTAATGGTCCATAAACACGTGACAATTCTTCCATATCTTGTGTAGCTTTGCTATATGGAATATACCATTTGTATAAACCAAAATAAACTAGGACAAGTAGTCCAATAAGTAGTAACACAAGTGAATGTAGCTCGAAACTACAAATGTAAATCCAAATTGCGAATAATAGAATAATAAAAGGCTTTAAGATTGTAATTGAACGTTCAAATCCTAAAATGTGAGCAACAGTAGTTCTCACTCCCATGTCTTTATTGTAATCAGTTGTATTATTAGCTGCCATTAGGAATGCAACCATAATCATCGGCATTAGTGAAAAGAGAACCATGTTTACTGAAATGTTCATGTATATAAGACTACCAGCTATAAATGCAAATGATCCACACATCAGTCCACTTACGAATTCACTAACTGGGTATTTATTAAAAGCAAGTGGTGTTAGAGAGTAGAAGATAGCAACAAAAAAGCCGATAGCTCCTAAAACTATTAATGTCCATGTGTGACTTATATAAGTCACAATTAATCCACCACCAATAGCGATCAGCGAGAATAGAATCAGACTACTCCAAGCGTCAAATAAACTTGCCTCACCACGGACTAAGCCTTCACTCCCACTATGACCTGTTTGGTGATTTGTATCTTCCTGTTTTAAATATCCACTGATTTCAGCTGCTATGTTTGCAACAATATTAAACGCAAAGGCACTTATAAAAAGTAGTATAGATAGAATTGGATAGATAGTATCAGTTGTGTAAATACCATAACCAATACCTAGTAAAAGACTACTACTAGCTACGAACCCAGTGCGTATTTCTGCGACTGAATAGACGCGTTTTAAATAACTTACCATGTGATTAGTACATCCTCTAATTCTAGACCTTCAAGTCCTGGAGTTTTAGTTTGTTTCCAAGCGTAACTAGTTTCTAATGCCGCACGTGTATAGGGCTTATCTTGGTTGAAAGTTAGTTGTTTATAAAATTGTTCCCAATCTGTCGGTACTAATAATAACTCTTGAGCTAGTGCTAACTTTTGTTCACCACTTAAATTATTCCAATAAGTGCTTGCTTGATTTAAGCTTTTATGAAAACCGGCAACAGCTTCAGGGTTTTGATCATAATACTGCTTATGGAATGCCCAGCAAGTATAGTTATGTTCGTGGTCTTTCCCTTCATAAGCAATATCATAACCATTGCCAACGTAGTCGATTAGGAACGGGTCAATCATACATGCTCCATCAACGATACCATCAGTAATTAACTTCCGACGAGCATCAAAACTACGATCAGTTGGAATGTAGTATTCAAAGTCAATTCCATTTTGCTCGCAATAATACTCAGTATAGATTCCTAAACTTTGATCTGTAGCAGCTAAGATCTTAAGGGTTTTAGATGTATCTACATCAGTTTTTAAAATAAGTTTCATAGTTCTTGTTAAGTCACTTGTAACAACCAGTTTTTCACCTGTTGCTAAACGCTCGAAAATACGAGTGATGTCTCCAACGTTTGCTGTAACACGGCTCATGTCAAATGGTGGAAAGCTTGTTACCATTCCGATTTGAACATCGACATTGTTGTTTTTGAAATATCCCATTTTATTAGCAATAAGTGGTTCTAGAGATAAGGGGTTACGGTTTAATAATTCTAATTTAATCATGACTCGCTCCTAAGTTGTTTTTGATAAAATAATTGGACAATAATTAATATTGTAACTGAGATAATAATCAACACGACTATTGATGCACATATTTGCGGCCATAACATTTCATATGGAGATGTGTACTGGTATAGTAATGTTGAAATTGTTTTATGTTTAGTAAGGTATAGTGATTGTAAGTAGAAGTCATTATAAATATTAATTAACTTATAAATACATACAATCATTATCGTTGGTCGTAAGTTTGGAAAGATAAGTTTCCAATAAATTTGAAAGTAGTTAGCACCAGTAAGTTTTGCAGACTTATCAATATTTGGTGATATCTTTCGAATGTTATCACGGAATAAGTAGATGATTACAACATCAGAGATACTATATAAAATTGCAAGACCCCAAAAAGTATTATTTAAATGTGTAAAGTTCATTACTTGAAATACTGAGATTTGCATAACAGCCATTGGCAGGAAAGAAATAATGACAAATAAACTAATAACAAGTTGTTTATATTTAAATTCAAAACGTTCAACTGCGTATGCAACCATTGAAGATAAAATGGTTGTAATAATAATCGATAATACAATTAAGATGATTGTATTTAAAATTGAAATTAGAAAATCATTTGAAGTTATTACTTCAATGTAATTGCTTAATGTTGGCTCACTAGCTAAACTAAGTGGAGCACTTGAGTAGTATTCACTACTTGATTTAAACGATCCGATAATAACTGGAACGATTGGAATACAAATAAGCGCTAGCCAAACAATTGTAATTGCATGGTATAAAAAATTAATAATTTTATTTCGCATCATCGCCTCCAATCATAAAGCGAACTCCAATGATAATTGCTATTAAAAAGATAACAAATAAACTTAAGCTACTTGCAAGTCCAAAGTTACGCATCGAAAAAGCAACTTCTTGAATGCGCATTACAACTGTTTTAGTACTTAATGCCCCACTAGTCATAATCATTGGCAATTCAACAGTACTAAGAGCCCCAATTACTAAAGTAGTAATAACAATACTCATACTAACTTTAATGTTGGGAATTAAAATGTATCTAGCAATATAGTACTTATTTGCACCAACTTGATGAGCAGCTTTTAATAAGTTAGGATCAATACTAAGTAGCGCTCCATATACTAAGATAAATGTATATGAAGTATAACGCCAAAAGGAGATAAAAGCTAAAGTCCAATTAACGATATCAGCGTTACCAAGCCATTTAATACTAGTTTCATCACTAATATATGGAATGATATGAAGTGCATCAAGGGTAATATCAAAAGTACCACCAGGCATGAAGAACATTCTGAACATCAGCCCGATTGCAACTGTATTTAATAATACAGGTAGTAATAAAATTGAAATTGTAATCGCCTTAAAGCGTTTTTGAAAAAAGACATAAACTGCTAGGTAAATTCCAAATAGTAATTGAAAGAAACTTGAAAATAAGTAATAGCTTGTAACTAAGATTGGTTCAATATTATCTTTAGTAAAAAGCATTTTATAATTTTCTAATCCAATAAAGTTATAACTAGTAGAGAATCCATCCCAGTCGGTAAAACTATAGTAGACCATCAGCAGAAATGGGATGATAGTAAATAAAACTACTAGTAATATAGGAACAAACAAGAACTGTTTGATAGTCCTTGTTTGTTCATCTTGAATATTAGAATTATGCGTTTTTTGCAACTGCATCTTCCCATCTTGTTTCTAGATCAGCAATAAATTGATCGTAATCACCATCATTAGTTGCAACTTCAATTAACTCAGTAATTGGAGTTGAGATTGATGGCATGTTTGCATCGTTTCCGATTTGGTTAAACTCAGCAACTGTTTCGCTATCTGCTGTAGCAATTGTACGGTAAGTATCGTAATCTTCGATCTGATAAGCTAAGTTTTCAGGTGCATCTTTGTTTCCATCAACTTCAGGAGCAAATCCACCGTTAGAATAAGCAAACCCACTTTCACTACTTACTAAATACTCAACAAACGCTTTTGAAGTAGCGATGTTGTCTGATTTATTACTTACACCAATTAATTCATCTGGACCAAGAGGCATGTGTTGCTCTCCGTCAAATGAAACTGGGAACGGAGCCATTTTAATAGTTTCTTCACTACCAGCCATTGCTTGAGCATCAGCTAAACTTTGAGAACCCATAATAATGAAACCAACTTCACCACTTGCTAATTGTTGCATACTAGTCATAATATCACCAGTCATTGGGTCAGCTTCTGTATATCCACTTGTAATCATTGTGTAGATTAAATCTAAGATTTGACGGTAAGGTTGCCCTTCTTCAAATGCTGTTCCAGCTGCTAACATATCGTCAACATAACCTTCACCACCATAAGATGTAACTCCACCACTCCAAAGCATTGGTAAGTTGTTTAAGTTAGAATACATACAAGTTTGTCCGTTATCTTCGATGGCAGCACAAGCATCGTATAATTCTTCTGAACTAGTTGGAACAGAAGCTCCAGCATTTTCAAATACTTCAGTGTTGTACATCATACCTAACGAGTTTAAAGAAATCGGCATTGCGTAAGTTTGTCCTTCGTACGCGGCTTGATCAGTAAAGGTCCAATCCTTAGATAATTCTTCCTCATTTCCTAATGATTCCATGAATTCTGGTAATTGATCTAAACTTCTTGTTAAAGAGAATGGTACTAAAAGTACATCTCCGTAGTCCCCTGATGTCATACGAGTAGTAATGTACTCATCGTAATCCCCAGCAGTACTTTCCCACTTGATGTCAGTAACTTCTGGATATTTTTCTATAAACCCAGCTTCAACATCTGCGAATTTATCTTCTGCATCAGTATAACTAGTTACAACTGTAATTTCCCCTGAAATATCTTCAGTTGTTGTGTCAGTTCCACATCCAGCAAAAATAATTAATGATAATAATAATAAACCTGATAATTTTTTCATAATTCCCTCCTATAATAGAATACCACAATTCTTATTCCCTTTCCCTCGTTTTCCCTAATAGGGTAAAAAATTTTCTAAACGCATTTTTATTAGCGCACAAAAGCATTGTATATGTTTACAAATGTGTTATTTTTGCTCAAAAAATTCAAATTTTACAAACTGGTGGTTTCTTCGTGTTATAATATTCTTGACATAGAGAGGAGGCAAAATGACATTAATATTAGCTATAATTGGACTAGCTTTAATTGTCTTAGAAGTATTTACTGCATCTACATTCTTTATTTGGATCGCTGTTGGTTTTCTATGTGCAAGTTTAGTTTCATTAGTCACATCAAATCTAATTGTATTATCAATTGTCGGGGTTGTTACAACATTATTATCTATAGCATTATTAAAAACGAAGTATGTGGAGCTTGTGCTACCAGCAGAGCGTACTAAAACTTCATATAATGAACTTATCGATAAACATGCGATTATGCAAGAGGATTATGATTCTAATGGAGTAGATGTCGGTCTTGCTAGAGTTCAGGGAGTTGACTGGTCTGTTCAATGTGAAGAGTCTGGTGTACACTTTGAAAAAGGTGAGCGTGTTGTTATTAAAAAAATAGAAGGTGTTCGATTAATTATCGAAAGAGAGGATTAATATGGTATTATTAGGGATCATTGGATTTTTTTTACTAGTAATTATTATTTTACTAGCAAAATCATTAAAGATTGTTCAGCAATCAAATGTATATATTGTGGAGCGTTTAGGACAATATAACGGGACTTTAGAATCAGGGTTACACTTCATTAACCCAGTATTCGATAGAGTAGTAGCAAAGTTAGATATTCGTGAGCAAGTTGTAAACTTCCCACCACAACCAGTTATTACTAAAGATAACGTAACTATGCAAATTGATACAGTTATTTATGTAGCGATTACTGATGCAAAGAAATATAGATATGGTGTTGGAAATGCAATTTCTGCATTAGAAAACTTATCTGCAACTACATTACGTAACATTATCGGGGACTTAGAATTAGATGAAACATTAACTTCTCGTGATGTTATTAACACTAAAATTCGTGCGGTATTAGATGAAGCAACAGATGCATGGGGAATGAAAGTTACTCGTGTAGAAGTTAAAAACATCATCCCACCACAAGATATTCAAAACGCAATGGAAAAACAAATGCGTGCTGAACGTGAAAAACGTGAAAAAATCTTAACTGCTGAAGGTAACAAAACTGCAGCAATTACGGAAGCTGAAGGGGTAAAAGAAAGTACAATTTTACGTGCCGAAGCTGAAAAGCAAGAAAAAATCTTACGTGCTCAAGGGGAAGCAGAGGCAATCTTACAAGTACAAACTGCATATGCGGAAGCACTTGAAAAATTAAATGCTGCATCACCAACTGCAGAAGTATTACAATTAAAAGGTTATGAAGCATTAGAAACAATTGGTGCTAGTGATTCTTCAAAACTTATTATTCCATCTGATATGGGTAATATTGCATCGATTTCATCAGTGTTCCACGAAACAAAAGATCTTGTAAAAGACGATGAATAATAGCATAATTAAGACTAGTTTTACTAGTCTTTTTTTATGTTCAAATGTATTGACTAATATACTCCTTTTATTAACCATCATCGATATTAGGTATGTTATAATTATCAAGTTGAATTATGAAAGGAAGATTTATGAACACAAAAGATCTATTAATTGAAGCAATTGAATTATTAAAAGAAGGAAACAATGCAGATGCATCTGCAAAAGTAGCAGCAGCTAATGATGCTGATGTTGATAACACATTCGAAGCGTTATCAGACAAGTTATACTCTGACTTATTAGTTGAAAACGAAGATGTTGCAACTAAATTCAAAAACTTATACACTAAGTATATTGAAATCGAAACTGTAGAGGCTCCAAAGGAACAAGAAACAGTAGTAGTAAACAATACAACAAACGAAAAAGGCTCTTCAGCTGTGAAGTGGATTGTAATTGCAATTATTGTAATTATCGTCCTATACTTTATCGGTAACCTATTATCAATTGATAGCTTAGCTATCTAATCTTGTAAGTCAGTTATTTAACTGGCTTTTTTCGTATTCTATGAATGTAACAAAACTAAGGGGTTAACATGAATTTATTTACAGGTATTATTTTTATTTACTTAATGTTTATGTTGTTATTGCTACATCTGTTTTCAATCCATAGCATTGGACTATTATCAATAATAATGATAGCGACAACAGCAGTTCTATATACAACATTAATTAGTTATCTTCCAACTTCGGTTAAGAAGATCCTTAATGGAATTATCATTTCTTTTATATTAGTATTAACTATTGGTAATATAGCTTATTTTTATATAAAAAACTCAGTCTTGACAGTTTCGCTACTAGCCTTGCTAGATGAATTAGCCGGTGTAAGTGATGTTGCTCTAGGATACTTGCAGCCAGTATACGCTGTCGTTCTAATAATTCCGATTACATTCATTATCTTATCGAATAAGGCTATGAAAAAAACAGGTAGTGTATATTCAAAAAAAGTAATTGCAAGTTGTATAGCCTTACTAGCAGTTACTAATTTAGCTTTCTATATTCAAGATGAGCTATTGTATACAACAGTGTACAATCCTGTCGAATACGCTCAGAAGTATGGGTTTATCTCTTTTTATGCAAGAGACTTACTACCTTTTACAAAAAGTAACTTGAGTGATGTTGAGTATGAGAATACAGTAGAATCGAGTCCAAGCAATTCATATAGTGGGCTATTGGAGGATAAGACAAATGTAGTTTATGTAACGGCAGAAAGTCTTGATGATATCGCTATAGATGAAACATTAACGCCAACATTATATAAAATGGCTAGCGATGGAATCTTTTTTGAAAATTACTACAACTTAACAAATAATACAAATGCAAGTGAGTTTTCTTCATTAACGTCTGCTCATCCCCCAATCGATAACTCTCATTTAGAAGATTTTAGTGGAACGATTAATTCTTTACCTGATCTATTTAATGCAGATGATTTTTGTACATTCTCATTCCACTTGAATCGTGCAAGTTATTACGCTCGTGACGAAGTATATTCAAAAATTTATGATTTCACATATAGCTACTTTAGCGATGATTTATACCCGGAAGCAACATTAAATGATGCGAGAGATGAATTGTTATTTGAATTAAGTACAAAGTTCATTGAAGAGCAGGAGTGTGAGAAGAACTTTACTTATTATATGTCTTACTATGGACATGCGTCATATGACATTGAAACTCGTCCGAGTGCAGAAAGTGATTTTGAATATGTAAATAGTGTCTACCCTGATAATGATCAATATTTAAATGCGTACCTTGCATATCAAATCAGTTTAGATAAGATGTTAGAGGACATGATTAACTATTATACAGAGCAAGGTTTAATCAATGATACGGTCTTTATTGTGATTGCCGATCACTATCCATATGAACTAGGCGATCCTGAGCACAAAACTGGAGAGTATTCAGATCCATTTCTAAATCAAAGTTTTAGTGGAGATGCTTATGAAACATATAATGTACCGTTCCTTATCTATGATCCAACTCAAAAGTTAGATAATAACCAAGAGTACATGTCGAATGTCGATGTCTTACCAACTATAGCTGATCTATTTGGGTTAAATTATGAGTACTCAGAAGGTAAGTCAGCATTTGATGATTCAGTAGATGGTCAAATTAAATGGTTAGGTATAGAAAACTTTGGAATTCTAAGTGAAGATAGAGTATACCCTAGTGAAGACCCATCATCTGACACGCTAGCAGAAGTGGAAGATGATAAATTACAAGCAGCTAAGCTATATAGTCTATTTGATTAAGTCAGTTATTTAACTGGCTTTTTCCATAAAAAATAGAGCACACAAATGGCAAAAAATATATAATATAAAAAAGGGGTTACTTATGTTGTTATTTTCAGTTATTATTTCAGTTTATTTTTTAATTTTATTATGGTTTTTACAAATTGCACAGATATATGATATTTCGGTAGTTTCTACGCTATTTATAATAGCTACATCGATATTATATTCTCTACTTATCTATATTATGCCATTAAGATTAAAAAAGTTAATTAATACTATATTCTTATTTTTGGTATGTATATTAACATTTGGAAATATTTTTTATTACTATATTAAGCATTCTATTCTTACCATTTCGTTATTATCACTAGTAGATGAGTTGGCGGGGGTATCTGAATCAGTAACGGGTTACTTAAATCCAATGTATATTTTGATATTAATTTTCCCATTAGTGTTCGCGGTTGCAACCAATAAATTAATTAATAATATAGACAAACGTTTCCCTAACAAAGTAGTACTGGCAACGTTAGCTGTAGTTGTAACAATGAATATCGGCTTTTTCTATCAAGATGATTTATTATATACGACAGTGTATAGCCCTCTCGATTATGCTCGTGAATTTGGATTCATATCGTTTTACGCACGAGAAATAACCCCATTTACAAAAAAGAGTTTAGACGATGTTGAGTATAATAATGTGGCTAAAAACCAATCAATAAATAGTAATACTGGTATTTTTGAGGATAAGACAAATGTAGTGTTAGTAGCAGCTGAAAGTTTTGATGATATAGCGATCGATGAAACATTAACACCAACACTGTATATGATGTCACAAGATGGGTTATTCTTTGAAAATTACTACACGTTATCAAATAATACAAATGCTAGTGAGTTTTCAATAATGACTTCTGTTCACCCACCAATTGACAATGCTAAAGTTGGTAATTTTAGTGGAGACTATAACTCTATTCCAGAACTTTTCAATCAAGAAGATTTCTGTACGTTTGCATTCCACCTTAACTATTCTACTTTTTATAATAGGGGGGAATTATACCCTGAGTTATACGATTTTGATTATACTTACTTTAGTGAAGAACTATACCCTGATGTAGCCTTAAATGATGTAAAAGATGAACTTCTTTTTGAACTAAGTACAAGATATATTGAAGAGCAAGATTGTGAGAAAAACTTTAGTTACTACATGTCATATTATGGACATTCCGCATATCATATTTCAACTCGACCGAGTGCAGAAAGTGATTTTGAATATGTAAATAGTGTTTATCCTGAGAACGATGAATATTTAAATGCGTACTTATCGTTCCAAATGAGCTTAGATAAAATGGCAGAGGAAATGATTCAGTATTATGATCAGCAAGGGATATTAGAAGATACAGTATTTATTTTTGTAGCGGACCATTATCCATATGCATTAGGTGATCCAGAACATCAATATGGAGAATATTCACAGGCTTATGTTGATGCAAGTTTCAGTGGTGATGCTTATGAAATATACAATGTCCCATTCTTCATCTATGACCCTACTCAAAAGTTAGATAATAACCAAGAGTACATGTCGAATGTCGATGTCTTACCAACTATTGCGGATCTATTTGGATTGGATTATGAGTACTCAGAAGGTAAATCAGCATTTGATGATTCAGAAGATGGAGTTATTAAATGGTTAGGTGTTGACAATTTTGGAATATTAAGTAAAGATACAGTGTACCCTAGTGAGGACCCATCACCAGAAACTTTAGCAGAAGTGGAAGAAGACAAATTACAAGCAGCAAAACTATATAGTCTATTTGATTAAGTCAGTTATTTAACTGGCTTTTTTTATGTTACAATACATATATTGAAGAGAATTATGAAAAATAAACGCATAAGTATTATTTTGAAAGGTGTTGCTTATAGTTATCCATTGATAATCGCAGTGCTATTTTTAGTTAGTATTTCAAGGGACTATTTATCAGATTTAGTATATAGCTATCAGTTGAATATATATTTCCCGTCGAAGCTAGTAGTGTTATTATATCTTATAATATTTGTACTACACATTGTTAAGATGGCAGTTACAACATCAGAAGAAAGCGTAACTAGAAGCTTACTATTATCAGAGTTGTGTATGACATTAATTTTAAATAAACTGCTCCTAATTCAATTAACGGGGTTAATTATTGAGCAGTATAAATTTAATAGAATTGCTCCATCTATTTTGGGAATAATCAATGCATTTTCACTTGCTTTAATGCTAGTGGGGATTATTTTATTGTTTGTAATGATTGGTATAGCAATTATTAAGTTAATACCTAAAATTAAAGAAGCATTAAAGAAGCCACAGATTAATCTTGGGCCAGTAGGAGTTCCGGTTCCAACAGTTGATATGAGCAAACAAAGTATATTACCGGCTTTACTAGTCACACTAATAGTATTTGGGCTGTTATTTTACGCAGCATATGATTTATATCAGATAACTCAAGATAATCGGTGGCAGCCACCTACTGAAACTAGCGAATAGTAAAACTCACTTTTAAAAGTGAGCTTTTTATTTATATTTATCAATTCCCTCATGAATTAACATCTCGCGTTTTAGTTCAATCTGATTTTGGAATCCACCGATTCCACTACTAGACACGATTCTTTGAGCAGGAATAAATAGGGCAAAATTACATTTACCAACTGCTGCACCAACCGCTCTAAAAGCACCACTACCAATTATGAAGGCAATATCACCATAAGTTCTTGTTTGACCAAAAGGAACATGCCTAACGGCATCCCAAACCACTTCTTGAAATTTAGTTCCGTTTGTATTAAGAAGCAGTTTAAAGTTTTCGATACTATTATTCATATAATTATCAATATGATAAATTAAGAAATGCTCAAAACTATTACATGAGGTATAAGGGTTACAAACACTATTGTGGATTAAGCTAGATTTAATAATTGTAAAGTTGTCATATTCAATATGTAGTGCTCCAAACTTTGTTTGATAACTAAAGCTATTAGTAATTACGCTGGCATATAAACAGTCGATGCTGTGAGCTGGTAAAAGTCCAATCGCTTCTAATAAACTAGTACAAACACTTGGTCCAACAAATTTAAAACCATCTTTTTTCATTTGTTTAGAAAGTAATGGTCCAACTTGTTCTAAGCCATATCGATAATCGATATTATCATAAAGATATGTTTGTAGATCATACTCTCTAGAAATTATATTAATTGCATTATTAATAACAGATTCAATTTTCAGACGATGTTTAATGATGTTATCATTACTTAGCCCTGCTTTAATATCATCTTCAGTCATGGATGAAATTTGCTTAAGATCGTAGTTTTTAAAAAACTGTCTAAGTCCATCACGTTTCTTAAGAACAATGTTAAAGCTAAGTCCAGGTTGGAATATTTCAAGTGTAAGCATTTCAAATAAGTCAATATTATTTGCTGGCATCTTACCGTGCTCATTATCATGGTAACTTTCAATTGGCTCACCATTTGCCCAAGAACATTTGTTCATAATCCTCCTTTAGGTCATTTTTTATATTGTAACAAGATTAATAATGATTAATTGCACAATTTCAAACGTAAAATTATTGTAACATTTATTTTTGAGAACTATTTACATGTTATAATAACAAGTGATGAATTTATATATAAGGAGAAATTATGATCGCAAGATATTCAACACCAGAGATGAATAAAATCTGGTCGGAAGAGAACAAGTATAATGCATGGTTAGAGGTGGAAATCTTAGCATGTGAAGCTTTTGCTGACATGGGAATGATTCCAACTGAAGATGTAAAGAAAATTAGAGAAAATGCTGGTTTCTCAGTAGATAGAATTTTAGAAATTGAACAAGAAACTAGACATGATGTAGTTGCGTTTACTCGTGCAGTAAGTGAGACTTTAGGTGAAGAGAAAAAGTGGATTCACTTTGGACTTACTTCAACTGATGTTGTTGATACTGCTTATGGTTACTTATTTAAACAAGCAAATGATGAGTTACAAGTATCTTTAGAAACAATTACTGAAACTATCAAAAAGTTAGCAATTGAACACAAGTATACTGTGCAAATGGGGCGTACTCATGGAGTTCACGCTGAACTTACTACATTTGGTAACAAAATGGCTTTATACTATGCGGAAATGGAAAGAAACTTAGAGCGTTTTGCTGCTGCAAGAAATGCAATTGAAGCAGGGAAAATTTCAGGAGCAGTTGGAACTTATGCAAATATTGATCCTAAAGTTCAAGATTTTGTATGTGCAGGATTAGGAATTCAATCAAGTTTAATTTCAACTCAAACATTACAACGTGATCGTCATGCTCAATATGTATCAACGTTAGCTTTAATCGCTTCAACAATTGATAAAATGGCTATTGAATTACGTCACCTTCAAAGAACAGAAGTTCGTGAAGTTGAAGAAGGATTCAGAAAAGGTCAAAAAGGTTCAAGTGCAATGCCTCACAAAAAGAATCCAATTTCAAGTGAAAACATGAGTGGATTATCTAGAGTAATTCGTGGTCACATGATTACTGCATATGAAAACATTGGACTTTGGCATGAAAGAGATATTTCTCACTCTTCAGCTGAACGTATCATTATGCCAGACAGTACTACTTTATTACACTACATGTTAAGAAGATTTAATGGAGTACTTGAAAACTTAAACGTAAGAGAAGAGCGTATGAAAGCAAACATTGGTGCAACTAACAATGTATTCTTCTCTCAAAAAGTAATGCTAAGCTTAATCGAAACTGGAATGAGCCGTGAAGCTGCATATGACATTGTGCAACCAATCGCAATTAACTGTTTTGAACAAGAAATTGACTTTAAAGAAGCTGTTAAAACTGAAGTAATTGAAGCTTTAGGTGAAGAGAAGTTCGAAGCTTGTTTCGATACTAACTATCACATGGTTAACATTGACTTCGTATTTAAAAGATTAGGTCTTGAATAATGCAAGTAATGATTGCAAAACCACAAATGGTAGAGTTTTTAAACTCTACTATTTCTAAATATGAGACAAGACCGAGTGGTAAATATGTAAAAACGGAATATGCACACCCGAAGTTTACAATTAAAATTTATACAACAGGTACAATGACAATTCAAGGTAGTAAGGAATACGATATTTATAAAAAGCTAATGGAATACACTAACGAGGAAAATAGCCTTGGTAGTGATGAAGTTGGTGTTGGTGATTTCTTTGGACCAACTGTCTACTGCTGTGTAAACTTAACACCAGAATCTATTAATTACATAATGAATAATTATTTAGTAATTAAAGATAGTAAGAAAATGACCGATGATGAAATCTTTGAATTATATGAGAAACACATTAAAGATAACATCAGTTATGAATGTATTAGTGTTTTTGATAAAGAGATACCTAATCATTTAAATAGTATTGATCAGAAATCTTATTATCATAATATGTTAATTAACCGTTTTAAAGAGCAAAGATATTCAGTTATTGATTTATATACAACAGAAAATAACTTCTGGAAAGTATCAAATAAACTTAAATTATCTTGGCCACAAAACATTGTACTAGAAACTAAAGCTGATGGTAAATATTATAGTGTAGCTTTAGCATCAATTATTGCTAGATATCACTTTGTATGCGAAATGGATAAATTAGATGTAAAGTATAATTACAACTTCCCATATGGAGCCAATGTAGCTAAAGAAGCTCAAAAAGTTGCTGATTTAATCGGTAAAGAGGAAATGGCTAACTTCTGTAAAACATCATTTAAAACATATGATGCATTAATCTAAAAAAGACTAAACCAAATTGGTTTAGTTTTCTTTTTTCTATTTTAGACTTTCATCCTCATCGTTGTCAAATAAATCCTGAATTAGTACAATTGCTTGAGCCCACATATCCTCGAACATTTCTAGGTATTCATCAGGAATGTTGAGATCAACATCAATCATTACCATTTCATCTTGAAGGCTAGTAAATGTATAGCGTTCAAAGTTAGAGCGATCTTCGAATTCTGTTTTAACTCCATCTTCAACACTAGCAAGATACGAAAATTCAATTACTTTGTTTACTTCATACTTTGATACTTTTGATAACATCCCATTATTCTCTGCATCTTTTAAGAAGATTTCTTCACCCAGACCTAAGATCCCATCGTAATCAGAAGATGGATTAAACACTCTTGTCCACTCTTTATATTCAGCTTTAGCAAATAGTTTATCAAATACATACTCTACGTTGTTGTTTAAAATTATTTTATAATGTAAATTTGTCATCTTACTCTCCTTTTTCTTTAGTATACCACCTGTCAATTCTTAGATAGATATGGTTACATAATAAAACAATAAGGTTAAGTGAAAGTTAAACAAACAAAAAAGAAGATAGTACCGAGACATGGCACTATCTATTAGTTATAGAAAATTTTAGGTAATATGAAAAATATATTACGTACGTTATGTTATTATAAGTTCTTTATTTTGAGCCTTATTGTTTTGGGGAATGGGGAAAGTGTTAAGGGTTATGCTCAAAATATGTTAAGTTTCATTATTTGCAAGTTACATTTTGAACATAAGTTTATTGACATTGTTCAATGGTCATTTTGATTAAGCGTCTTGACCAGGAGGAGTCATTCCCTCCATATCAGTTGGAGCGCTTCCCATGTCACCACGGCCACCGCCTCCGATACCAGTGGCTTGACCAGTAGTGTCAGTAGTTTCGCTTCCATCTACAGTAATTTCAGTATCATCAGTTAAATCTGGTGTTGATACGAAGTAGTAACTAAATTCTTTAGGAGCAGTCCACTCAATGTCTCCAACTTTAATTGTTGTACCATTAGCAGTTCCAGATTTGGTTAATTGAGTTTCAGTTGTTGTTGATACCCCCATGTTCCCACCAACAGCTATTAATATCCCACCGTTAAGTTCGAATGTTTCACCTTCTTCTTCAGCATAGTCAACTGGTCCATTTCCGTTATTACCACCACTTACGTAAATAGTCCCACCATTAATTTCCATTGATCCATTTGAATCAAGTCCGTCACCATTACTATCGATGTTAAATGTACCACCATTAATAATTAAGTTATCACCAACATTTAATCCATCATCAACAGCATTTATATTATATGTACCACTTTCAAAGATTAAGTCATTGTTACTTTCAAAACCTTCTTGACAGTTACCAGTTAAGTTCAATGTACCGTCACCTTGTAATGTTGTTTCTACTTCGTCAATAAAGATTGGAGCTTGTAATTCTTCGTTTGATGTCCCATCTTCAAGTGATGACTCACCAACTAAGTTAATTGTAAGTGATTTACCGTTTAATACTTGAATTGCAGCGAGTTCACTTGTAATGTTTAAATTATCGAATGTTAATTCTACTTCTAAATTTTCATCATCAATAACTAAGTATTGATTAGTTCCTGTACCGCTTAAGTTATAACTACCGCTTTCAGTAATTGTAACTGTATCACCATCTACAGTTGCACCACCATCACTAGTAATAGAATCACCAAATGTAATGTTGTAATCAGTGCTTGTAGATTCTGTTGTTGTTTCAGTTTGGGTATTTGCATCAGAAGTATCTTCTGAAGTTGTTTCCGTAGTATTTGTAGCACTACATCCACTTAAAATAATAAGTGAAGATAATGTAAGGATGTGCGCTTTTCTTAAAAATATATGTTTGTTCATAATTCTCTCTCTTTCTTAAATAATTACTTTAATAGGTAAGTTTCCGTTAATTACTCTTAGTTCATCGATCATTTCGCTTAATTCCATTTCTGGGTTAAAGACAATTTGGTAGTGATATTCGTATAAGCTTCCTAAGTCACGTGTTTTAACACTTGTCATGAATGAACGGTCACAGTATTTTTTAATAATGTTATCAATTGTCTTACGATCTTGCATGTCTTCAGGAATAATAATATCAAGACGACCAGTTGTTTTCTTAGTAGTTTTGTTTTCAAATATAATGATTAAGATTAATGCAATGATAGTGAACACTAAGCCACCTAAATAGAATGCTGTTGCACTCGCAAGCCCAATCGCTACACAGAATAAGATGTATGTAATATCTTTAAATGAAGCTTGTTCAGATCTAAATCTTACGATTGAGAAGATTCCAGAAAGTGAAAAAGCACCAGCGATATTTGATCCGATTGTGTAAATGATCATTGTTACAACAATAGGTAAAACCATGATAGTTAATAACATTTCAACATTTAGCTTTTCTCTATGAGTTAAGTAGTAACCTCCAGCGATAAGTGATGATAATATAAGTGATACTAATAAGTTAATAAGTAATGTGTTCATAATTTTGTTTGTCCTCCAGTGTTTTTAAAAATTCAGTTCCATATTTAGAAAAGGAGTTTTTTCTAATTCCATAGTGGTTTAATAATTGAACTAACCAGATTGGCATTCCACCAACTGTTTTAATTTCCATTAATGCTAAATTTGGATTTAATAATGTATGCGTGTTACTGTGCACATTGAAATCAAATGAGATTCTTAAGTCATTGCTTTCATCAAAGAATGCAACTCGGTCATAAATAATAGTTGCCATTTCTTGATAGTCATCTTGTTTAATGATTCTTGTTAATTCACTAAGTATTTGTGGGTTTGTATAATCATTAACATCAGTCAATTTTTTATTAGCCATCAGTTCTTTGGCTTCAGCGTATGTCATTTGACATCTACGTTTATTTACAATTCCATCGTATTTCTTTTTAATCTCAAAAAAGATTAATTCGTCTTCAGCAAGTTCTTCCTTATAAGTTCTGATTCTTAACTTTTGTTTATATAAAGGTTTGCTAATTGATTTTCTAATTAAGTCATAGTTGTTTGTATCAATATATCTATTTACAATACGATACGAACCGTGTTTCGCGCAATACTTATCTAAGTATAGTCGCTTTTTAAATTGTTGCATAAGCTCTTCACTAAGAGCCACAGGGATTTGATATTTGTATTCAAATCTATTGAAAACTTCGATTGCCATCCTGCCTCCTACACCAATAGTTTACCGAATCTATCTTAAACTAACCTTAAGCATAGAATTTAAAATTAATTTTTTAGGACTGAAATTTTAAGTTTCGTTTAAGGTTTATTGGATATAATTATATATAAGGAGTGATAATGAAAATACTATTAGTAGAAGATGAGCTATTTTTAGCAAACTTAACAATGAAACAATTTAAGCAGCAAAACATAAGTATTGAAAATGAATATGATGGGAATGTGGCACTAGAAAGAATTGAATCAGAATTTTTCGATGTGATTATATTAGATATTATGCTACCAGGACTTGATGGATACTCTATATTAAAAGAAGCGCGTGCTAGTGGGGTAGAAACTCCAATTATTATGACTAGTGCAAAATCTAGTGTAGCTGATAAGATTAAGGCTTTAGACTTAGGTGCAGATGACTATTTAACAAAACCATATGACACATTTGAACTATATGCCCGTATAAAAACTAATGTCAGAAGAGCTAATAGTGTAATTACTGAAATAAATTCAGTAATAGGAGATATTACTTATGATCGAAACACTTTATCACTATCAAATAATGAGACAACTTTAAAATTAACTCTTACTGAATTTAACTTATTTGAATATTTAGTAACAAGTAACGGGATGCCAATTTCAAAAGAACAAATTATTGATCGAATTTGGGGATATGATGAAGACATTTCGGATAACCAAGTTGAGGTATACATTTCTTATTTACGTAAGAAGTTAAAACTGTTGAGTGAGAATGTAAGTATTAAAACACAGCGTCAAGTTGGATATTATATTGAGGTGAATAATGTTTAGAGCATTTAGAAATAAAGTATTTGCTATTTATTTAGTATCGATTCTTGTACTATTAATTGGTTCGCTTAGTTTTGTATACATTAGATCGTATAGTGAAATGGAATCAAGCATCAACCAACGTTTGATGGACAATAAAATGGGTATGGATTCCGGACCTAAAGATGGATATGGAGCGGTTCAACCAGAAAGTGAAGCTGTAACGTCAGATGCTAATACACCCGAGTTTGACTTAGGTGAAGCTCGAGATTTAACAATTTTTCAAAATGAAGACATTGAACAGAAGATATCTGAATATGTTGGTGAAGAGTATTTGATTAATTATCAAGACCAAACAATTGTAAGTGGTGATGATACTTATATGTTCAGAGAAAATGATGGTGTTTATAAAGTGATAAAGATTACATACGATTTAGAGTACATCGAGAACTTGAAAACAACACTACTTATTTTTGGATCTTTAGTTATAGTTGTCTTTAGTACATTTGGTTTCGTCTTTATAACTAAGTTAATAGAGCCTATCAAGCAATCATATGAGACTCAAAATAGATTTGTATCCGATGCCTCTCATGAACTTAAAACACCACTAGCAATTATGAAATCGTGTTTACAATTAATTGCAGCAAATGATGAGGATAAAGATAATCTTGTTGAATATTGTCAGGATGAGACTGATAGGTTAATCCGTCTTACCAGCAATTTACTTCAGTTATCTGAAACAGACACAATTAAATATGAAAAGATCAATGTTTCGCAAACTGCTGAAATCTTAGTAAGTGGATTAGAGGTATCACTATTTGAAAAAAATATTGGCTTTAAATCTGATATAGCTGAAAATATATATTGTAATATCGCAAAAGATGACTTGAATCAGCTTATTCATATCTTTGTCGATAATGCAGTTAAATATAATGATGATCGTAAGAAGGTTAAACTTTCGATTAGTTCTTCAAATAGAAACTTAATAATTCAAGTAAAAAATAGTAGTAATCAGGTAAGTCATGAAGATTTAGATTTAATCTTTGATCGTTTCTACAGAATTGATAACTCTAGAACGGAAAAAGGTTTTGGTTTAGGTTTATCATTAGCTAAACATATTGTTGAGAAATATGATGGAGAGATTAAAGCCGACTATAGTGGTGGTTACTTTACGGTTAATGTCAAATTTCCATTGTAGTATATGATATAATATTGACATAAAGTGAAACTAGGAGATGTAATATGATTAGTCAAAAAATGGCAGAGAAATTAAATGAACAAATGAATTTTGAAAATGAATCAGCTCACGTATATTTAGCAATGGCAAACTTTTGTAAGGCTGCTAACTTAAATGGAGCGTCATCATGGATGATTAAGCAATATAAAGAAGAGAAATTCCACGGAAAGAAAATTTATGATTACTTACACGACCAAGGTGCAGATGTAACTATCACAGGATTTGAAACTCCTAGAAGTGAATATAAAGATTTATTAGAAGTTTTACATGAATCATTAGAGCATGAAAAGTTAGTAACATCTAAATTAGTAGAGTTAATGACTTTAGCTAAAGAAGAAAATGACTACGCTACAGAAGCGTTCTTACAATGGTATATCTTAGAGCAAGTTGAAGAAGAAGATACATTAAACGATTTAATAGCTCGTTACAACTTATACCCTCAACCAGCGCACTTATTATTATTTGATAAAGATATGGGAATGAGAGATTAATTACATTAGCAAAAGAGTAGGCGAAAGTCTATTCTTTTTTTTGTGTATATGTGATACAATAATCCTTGTATGAGGAGAGGAATGGAAAGAAATTACAAATTAGATTTATATAAGGGGATTGCAGCGATTGGTGTATTGTGGATTCATGTCGGAACATTTGTATCACCGACAGATACAGCATTTCTTAATTATACAAGGGAGCTAGCAAGTTTAATCGTCCCAATATTCTTTATTATATCCGGTTACTTTTTAGCAAATAGTAAAAATGTATTGCCAGGTACAATAAAATTGTTAAAGACGTACTTTATTATGGCGATATGTACAATTGTTTTTTATCAGCTATTTATTGGTACATACTCCGTTTTAGAAATGATTAAGCGTGTATTTGATTTTAGTTTTGGCGGGGTTGGTTATTTATGGTTCATTAAAATGCTAATTTATTACAGGTTGATAATTGTTGTTAATCATAGTTTAATAAAAAAGAAAGAATTACAAATAATAATTCCTATATTATGCATCATTTTTTCTATATTGAATTTTTATACTTTGGGTCCTAATCTGTATGTATCTCTATTGTTTTGCTCAACAGGTTATTTATTACAACGACTAAATGTTGTATACAATGTTCGTTTTAATAGTTGGTTGGGATTGATATTTGTATGTTTAATTTATTTAATTTTTGGTTCTGAATATAATACGCATGCGGTTTATACTTTTATAGCAGCTCTAATTACCTTTTTAACTGCATTCCAAGGGAGTATCAAATCTAATCCTTTAGAGTTTTATAGTCGAAATAGTTTAAACTTATTATTTGTTCACTATTTTGTCCTTAATACCTTCTTGTTACTGGATGTATTTGTTAAAGAATGGTACGTTTTTAACTATATTATTTTGCTGGTTACAAGTTCATTAATATTATATGGTTATGAAACTATAGTAAAATTGGCTAAAGAGTAGATTGGATCTACTCTTTTTTAATGTATGATAAACTATATACAGTATTGGAGGCTTAATGAATTATAAAGTGGGAGCAATTAGTGGGAAGTTTAGACTTCTTCATAAAGCGCATAAGGAACTAATGACAAGAGCAACTCTTGAAAATATTGAAGAGTTATATATAGTTGTAATTGATAGTCCGTCAATTAAACGTTATTCTTCACTTGCAGAGTTAAGAATTGCAATTGGAAATATTATGACCGATATTGACATGAAGTACACAATTGTTATCAGTGATAAAGAATTTGATAGTGTACAAGAACTTGAGCAATTTGTGATTGATAAAGCAGGTCACAATAATATCCTAATGTTTGATTCAAAAGATAAACATCAAAATGTACTATTAGATAATAAGTTTATTACATGTAGTGCAAGTATCAACATTTCGTCAAGTCAAATAGAGGCGAATCCATATCGTATTGACAACTATGAGAATATTGCGAAAGAGTTTATGCCTTACATTAATAAAAAGGTAATTCTTAGCGGGACTGAATCAACAGGTAAAACCCAGTTTTGTAAGAAGCTATCAAATATCTATAACACGACATATTCACCAGAGGTTGGAAGGTTTTATGCAGAGAACGAACTAGGGTTTGATGATGAAGCTTACACTCCTAAAGATTTCGTATTTATTGCAATGGAACAAATGAAGCAAGATAAACTTTTAAACATGGAAGCGAAGCGTTGTCTATTTGTTGATACTGATCCATTTGTAACACTAAGATTCTTATATAGTTATTATGAGGAATATGCAGAGCGTGGATTAATCACTCCAGAATTTGAAAAGGAATATGAGGATGCAATAACAATGTTAGACACTTTATGCAAGACGTATAAATATGATTATGTATTCTTGTTAACTCCAGATGTTCCATATGTAGAGGACGGTATCCGTTGGAAACAGTCTCAGGACGTTTTAAATGCCCGTTTTAACGAACTTAAAGAAATTTATGATAAATATAGTGTAGAATACCATGTTATTGATAAAAACAGCTATTTAGAGCGTTTTACGGAAATAGAACTACAATTAAAAGACAATCTATTTCATATATAGAAAAAACAGCCATTAAAGGCTGTTTTCTTTGTTTATTATATCGATAGCTAATTGCTTAATACGTTCAGTGCTATTTATATCATCATAAGTAAAAAACTTATTTTTTATAAACTCTAAATCATGAGTAACAAAGTTATTAGAGTAAATATATTTATTTAAGTCGTCTTCAGTTTCTGTATAATATCCCCAAAAGTCATCATTAGTAATATTAAGACCAGTTGTAGAGTTGTAGTGGTCATAATCATAACCGTACATAACAACTTTGTCACATAATAAACTTGCATCAACTAAAAGTGAAGAGTAGTCACTAATTACTAAACTTGCATTTGCAAAATAGTCACGGATAGTAGTAACGTCAACGCGCTTAGTATTTGAATTACTAATAGTTGCCTCAACTTTAGGGTGAAGCGAATAAATTAATGTATATTTATCACTTTTAAAGTTTTGAATAAAATCAATAGATTGCTGATTATATTTAAAGTCCCATCTGAATGTTGGTACATATAAAATATAATCACCATCAAAATCTATATTATTAGCTTCAAATAATTGTTTTGATTGTAAACAACCAATATCAACTATCTTGTCATCAGTATAGCCAAAGCTGTTAATAAAGACTTCGTGCATGAACTTAGAGTTAGCAGTTACTAAATCATAGTTGTTAAACTCGTCTTTTCGTTTATTATACTCGGAAATATCTGTAACCGTTGGTAATCCAAACTTTTTAACAGCACTTGTTGCATGCCAGACTTGGATTACAGTGCAGTTGAGATTATTTAGAGTTGCAACTACAATGTTCATGTTATCAACATATATCACTTTACAACGTCTAGCATAGAAAGTTGCTTTGATAATTGTTTTGATATTAAAGTTTAAAGAGATAATATTAAGTTCGTCAATCTCATTAAGTTCTTTAGTTTGCTCTGGAAAATCACTTAAGTTTAAAATATCGATTGTATTAAATGGGATCCATCGTGTAAGTATATCAAAGATAAGTATGCATAATTTAATCATAGAACGAGCAACACTATTGATAGCAAAAGATAATATTTTAGTTTTTAGATTTTTCATATTCTATCTATTCATCTTATTAGATAACTTAATGAAGTCATCTTTATATTTACTTGTCGAGTGTTCATCTTCGATTTTCTTAATAGCACGCATTGCAGTAGTATGTTCTTTAACCCCAACGTAATCTGCGATTGTAGAGTAGTTTAATTTAAGTTTCATATGTAAGAAGTAAGAAGCAAAAGCACGTGCTTTTACAATATTAGCTTTACGAGTTTTCTTCTTAAGTTCGGCTTCATCAATTTCAAAGTGATCTGCTACGATAGCAATGATTTCTTTTGGAGTATAGTTATGCATATTACCAGTTGTTGAATTAACAAACTCAAGAGCATCCATCTTAGTGAATGAACTTGATTCTAAGTCATCATTTAAGAAGTGCATATGAATTGCGTTAATGTAACCTAATAATGCTCTTACACTGTTAGAGTTATCAATAAAGATTTGAATAGCATCTTCATCAACAGCTAATTCTTTCTCTGCTGCATAGTAGTTAAAGATTTGCTTTTTTGTATCAGAATCTGGAGTTCTAATTTCTAGCGTTAAACCAGATAGGAACCGTGTGATAAGACGTTGTTCAAATTGAATGTCTTCTGGTTTCTTATCAGCAGTAATAATAATTTGCTTTCCAGCTTGTAATAAGTTCTCGAAGATTGAGAAGAACTCATTTAAAGTAGTTTCTTTACCTTCGAGTAATTGAATATCATCAATAATTAATACGTCTAAGTTGTAGTATTTATCTTTGAATGAATCAATAGCATTAACGTTATTAATACCACCTTGGAATAAACCAGTATATTCAGTAACGAAGTTAGGACCAGTAGTATATAAAATATTATAATTTTCTTCTAAGTCAAAAATTTCATTACCTAAGGCATTAATAAGGTGGGTTTTCCCAATTCCACTTTCCCCATATATAAATACAGGGTTAAAGTTTGGGTTATCCATTGATCCAATAATTTCTTTACATGCACGAATGATTTTTTGATTCTCATGTGAGTAGAAATAATTCTTGAAGCTGAATGTTCTACTAAGACGCGTGTCAGCATAAACGTTTGTTATTGCTTTTGGAGCACTTACTGGCGCTATCTCAGTTGGAGATAATTCAAATGAGTCATCGTTTAAATAAACACTTAAATCCATTGTTTGTTGGAAGATATCTAAGTCAGGATGCTCATCGATTAAGTTTTGTTTAAAACTATCCTTAGCAAAAGTACCGCTATTCGTTGTTGCATCTTCTCGTTGCATGAATGAATTTAGAAATTCACTTGTAGAATCATTAACTGATGTATCCTCGACTGGTATAATATTTAAGTCATGACCTGATTGTTTAGTTGCATCTTCTCCTGGTAAGATTACTCTTATCATAATTTCTTTACCTAAATGAGCACGACATACGTGAACAAATTTCTGATAATTTAATGTAGACTCATCTTGTAAAAATGAGTATGAAACGGGATCAACTTGAATTACTAATTTTTCATTAGTAAGAAATACTGGTTCTACTTCTGCAAAAAGTAATCCAAATAATTCTTGACTAAATGATGCTTTTAAATCTTCTAGTATTCTATCCCAGACAATAAGTGTGTTCATAGTCCTCCTAATTTAAATATATTTTAGCACAGAGCACAAATAACATGTGCACAATAGTTGCGCAACTTAACGTGCGTGTGCGTAACGCGGGGTGTTCGACATATAAAAGTCAGTAATTATACGGCATTTTCACTGTGCAACTCTGTGCAAAAACAAGGTTTTTTTCTATGAAAAGAAAAAGAGTTATAGCATAAACACACACTGTGCACGTAATGCACAGAAGGTTAAACACACGAGTTGTGCACAAGAATATCATGCTATGCACTAGTTATGCACAAGATATTAACTAATTTTTCCGAAAAGTTATATAATAGTAAAGAAGGAGTTTTATGAAGAATAGTAAATTAAATATTCATTATATGTATTTGATACCATTATTACTGATTCAAGTATTCACTACAATCTTTATGGTAACTATAATGAATGTTGAAGATTACGGTGTATATACTCTATATCAAACAACGATTAATTTCTTATATATAATTACTGCGGGGGTACCTGATGGTTATATTTTAAAAAATCGGTCTAAGACTAAAGCTGAGATAGGGGGAGTTGCTCGGTTATTATATACATACTTGGCTACCATGCTAATTTCATTTGTGATTGGAACTATTGTAATAAATGTAGTTAATCTTGATGAGATGTATGTATACGCAATGTGTGCTGCCTCGATTATGGGTATTTACCAGTTAACACAATCTATATTTAGAAACCTGAATGAAGCCCATAAACAAAACATATATTTAATAGCTTCACGTCTTATTTTTGTAGCTGATGGTTTCTACTATTTAGCATCTGGTGATATTAAACAGATGTTTAGTTTTGATCTAGTTTTACGTACAATTTTTGTTACAATTGCCTTTATACATGTGTTGATTGATTACAGAAAAAATGATCAAGTTGGAGACAGTTACAAGAATTATGCTCGGGTTGGATTGTTAATTATGATTTCTAATACAGTATTTAATATGACAATGATGGTTGATAAGTACGCTTTAGCCAAAGATCTAGAAAGTTTAGGATTATATTCTGTTGCAATCACTATTGTAATTATGATTAGGGTAATTATAACTCCCCTAAACCAAGTTCTATTTGTAACCTTAGATGAACATCAAGACATCAATGCTTATACAAAAAAGTTAGTACTGTTTATAATAAGTTGTTTTATCCTTATGGTCCCCGCTATATTCATAGGTAAATACCTAATAATAAATATTGCAATCTTCAATAAATATATAGATGCAATTGGGGTGATTGCGATTACAATGCTAATGATTCCACTTATGGTCCCACTAGAAAGCTTAGTTGTTAATTTAGGGAAACTTAAGAACAGTCGTAGTTTCTTTATAAAGTCAATCATTATAGCATGCTTATATATTATTGTTTTATTTGGTTATACAAGTACTGTAGGAGCAAGTTTATCAGTATATGCGTTACTAGTAGTTGGTTGTTATTTCGCGTCTTTTATTATTTATAGTTATGATATATTTAGTAAACAGCAAATGCAAATAATCTACAGCCTATATGGCATATTACTAGTTATCTATTTAATAATAATAAAACTATTTATAGTGTAAAAAAAGAACTCAAATGAGTTCTTTTTCTTATTTATTAGCTCTTTTGGCAAAGATTGGTAACACAAATCCAAGTCCAATAAAGATAACTGGAGCTAAGATATTAACTGCTAACTCAAAGTAGTATCCACTTTCACCTGCAGCAGTTGCAGGAACCATTCCTAGTACACATGCAAATAGAGTGAAAGCAAAACACCATACAGCTAAGATTTTACCAACTGTTGCATTACGCATAAATACATACTCTGGGTTGTAATTTGTAAAGTGTTTCTTAAGTAAGAAGTAAGCTACGAATACCCATAAGTATCGCATTGGCATTACGATAGAGTTTAAATCAAGTAACCAGTTGTAAATTGCGTTTGTGTTTCCGAATCCTAAAGCAGGAATAAAGATTAAGATAGAAACTAATACAGCCATCATTTTGTAACCATTGATTGGAGCACCATGTTCGTTTGTCTTAGTTAAATATTCAGGAACAAAACGGTTATCGCTATCAAGCACTAAAATCTTAAGTGGTGCATCAATTGCAATAAATAATGCAGTAAACTGTCCAGCCGCATTTGCAAACGCGTAAATACGAGCGAAGAAGTCACCTAATCCCCACCATTGACCTAACATTTGGAAAGCATAGTACTGACCGTTTAATTTTAAATCTTCAGGAATATTGTTACTATCAAACATTGCTCCCATTGTAAGTGATCCTAAGATAGCCGAAACAATTACCATTACAGCAACTGCAATCATAGCTTTAGGGAAGTTTTTCCCATCGTTTTCAGTTTCCTTTACATATGGAGAAAGTTTTTCAATTCCACCAACGGCAAATACTAACATCGAAATTGTTGTTAAGTATTGGAAGTTAATTGTTGGAACAAATGTATCTAATGTAATGTTTTGAGTAGCAACAGGTGCATCTAAGAAGAATACAGCTGAGATTCCTAGGATTACATATAATAATCCCATTACAAAGATAATTGAACCAGCGATAGATCCAAGAATTTTCAGAGATTTTAAACCTTTTGAAGCAAGGTATACAAAACCAATGAAAATTAACCAAATAACAAACTGTAAGAACAATACATTCATATTGTCAATAATACTAGGGTTCATTGTTACTCCCCAGTTAAGTGCAACTAAACCTGATTGAGGTTTCTGTGCAATATATGGGATATGTACAACCCAGTATGTCCAAGCAGCAAGGTATGCTAGTTTTGCATTTGAAGTTTCTTTAATCCAAGAACTTACCCCACTTGATGCATTACTAAATGCACTCCCTAATTCTCCAACCATTAAAATATATGGTAGGAAATATAAAATCATCATGAAAATCCATGAGAAGATTACTTCTAATCCTTGGTTTGCGTAGTTGTTTACAACATTTCCGAATCCCCAAACACCAACAAATCCAAGAAGAGCAACGTTATACCATAACAGTTGCTTATTATCTTTATTATTCATAACTCTCCCTTAAAAATTAACTATGCTTCTTCTGAAGCGCTTTCCTCGATAGCAGCATAAGCAGCTTCTTGTAATTTCTGTTGTTGCTTGTATTCATACACATTATATGCAGATAAAATAGCTGTAGCTACTACAGTTGCAACAATTAAAATTAACATTACTAAAGAGAAAATTTTATGACTTCTTTTTGTATTCATTGTACTCCTTTAATATTTCTATAATATTATACTACACGATAGCAAATGTAAATTTAATTTTTCGTTTTCGAAGTAAATGTTTTAACCAAAAAATATTTGTAGATAACTCCAACTTTCTATTTAAAGTGATATAATATGTGATAGAAGAAGGAGTTATAATGCGCTTAGAAAAGACTTTAAAAATAGTTTTATATTCATTTATATATGCGTTTGGATTTCAATTATTTTTAGCACAATCAGAATTGTTAGCAACAGGGTTCTCGGGGATTGCCCAAATTATTGTTCATTTATCACCAGCAAAGCTGGGGTTAACATATTCAGTAGTTTACTTTGTTTTAAATGTACCAGGGTTTATTCTCTCGTATAAAACAATGGGTAAATCATTCACAATATATACATTTTTAACAGTATTTCTAATGTCATTCTTTACTACTCTAGTAGCTCATATCACTGAAGGATGGTACATTACTGATGATATAATCTTACAGTGTGTATTCGGTGGTTTAACAATGGGGTACGCAGTCGGAGCTATATTAAAGCTAGGATCTAGTAGTGGTGGTACAGATATTTTCGGTTTATATTTATTAAAAACAAGAAATATGAGTTTCACTAGCGTAAATATGATTATGAATGCAGTAATAATCTTGTTTGCATTAGAAATCTTTGGTCTTGAAGCCGGACTATATACACTATTAAGTCTATATGTACGTAACGCTACAATTAAATTCGTATTTACAAATAATGATTTAGTAACACTATTCATAATTGCTAGGGATAGTAGTCTTGTTGAAAAACTGATTACTATGAAGTTACACAGAGGAACTACAACTCTAAATGGATACGGTGGTTATAGTCATGCACCAAAAGAGGTAATTATGACAACTTTAAATCAATATGAGTATCGTCTATTTGTCAATATGATTGAAGATTTAGATGAAAAAATATTTATAAATGTAGTTGATACCCGCAATATAATCGGTAATTATAATATACAGAAAAACAAAGCATAAACTCTAATTTGAGTTTATGCTTTTTCATTAATAGATTAGAAAATTGTCAAGTGCCAAGTAGTATACTGTTAAGGCAGTTTAAATTACCAAAAAATGTATATTAGATTTTAGTCCAATACTATTTTAAAATTCCTCTTTGTTCTAAATATTTATAAACTGATATTTTACTTAACATTAAAGTTATTAAAATCGTACATAAGACTAGTAATGCTAGTAGTGTAAATGTATTGATTTTATCAACAATGTATTTATCTAGAACTGATTGGATAATAAGAACCCAAGCAGCATGCTCCAAATATATAGGCATAGTGGTTTGTCCAAGGTATGTCCAACGAGTTGGAACTTTTGGAATGACTATGTAAATAAAAAGCGACCATGCAAGTGCATTTATAAAAATGAGTGCCAACAGAACAAAGTGACTAATGTTAAGTGAACCATACAGCGTCAAAAGACTATGTGAACGATATAGCAGCGAAACTGTTATTACCTCTAATATATTGATATAAAATAGTAATAGAAATAAAAGAAGAGGTATTATATAAGCCTTAGACAGCTTTACTTCTCTTATATTGCTATTTTCTTTCAGATACTGACCAATGTAGAAAAAAGGGAAAAAGCTTATTGTTCTACCTATTGACAAAATGTAAAAATTGAAAGGTAAAAATTGAATAATAATACTTAAAAAAACTACTAGTGGAGAAACTAAAGGTATTTTTTTTGTAAGACGAGAAATTAGGGTCCACAATATTAAAGACAATAAATACCACATGATCCAATTGGGTATTAAAAGGTATGATGAAATTGTGTTTGAAGAAAATTTCTCACCCCCCAATGTTAAATCAAACAACCAATAAAAGCTATTATATAGAAAATAAATATATATAAGCTTTTTAAGACTACGAGAATCCTTGTGAAAGTAACCAGTTATAATAATAAAAAGTGGCATATGAAAACTATATATTATTATGTATAAAAATAAAAAGAAGCTCTGATTCCTATAAGGCTCAAGCAAATGCCCAAATACGACTAGGACAATTAGTAAAGCCTTAAGGTTATCAAGTTTATAATTTCTTAAACTAGTAATTGTGCAAATTTATCCGCTTTATCTGTTGATTCCCATGGAGAGTTTGTTTTACCAAAATGTCCATAAGTTGCTGTTTTTGTATAGATTGGTTGTTTCATATCTAACTCTTTAATAATACCTGCTGGAGATAAGTCAAAGTTTGCATTAATAACTTTTAAGATTTGATCTTCTGTAATTCCATTAACTGCAGTACCAAAAGTGTCTACGTTAACACTGATTGGGTCAACTAACCCAATTCCATATGCAACTTGAACTTGAGCCTTAGTACAGATACCACTTGCAACAATGTTCTTAGCCACTTTACGAGCCATATACGCTGCAGAACGGTCTACCTTAGTATAGTCCTTACCAGAGAATGCTCCACCACCGTGAGGCGCACTACCTCCGTAAGTATCAACGATAATCTTACGTCCAGTAAGGCCAGCATCTCCGTGAGGTCCCCCAACAATAAAACTACCACTAGGATTAATTACAAGCTTAGTTTCACTGTCTAATAATTCTGTCGGGATAACTGTGTTTACAACATGTTCAATAATATCTTTTTCAATTTGTTCGTTTGTAATACCTTCATCATGCTGTGTTGAGATTAATACCGTGTGAACTCTATTAATTGAACCATCTTGGTTGTATTCAACTGTTACTTGAGTTTTTCCATCAGGACGTAAGTAAGGAAGAGTTCCATCTTTACGAACTTTAGCTAAACGGTAAGCTAGGTTGTGTGAAAAGTCAATCGCAAACGGCATTAAATTTTCACTTTCAGTTGTAGCATATCCAAACATTAGACCTTGGTCACCAGCACCAATTTGTCCATCTTCTTTGTCAACTCCTTCGTTAATTTCACGTGATTGTTCGTGAACTAATACTTTAACTTCACATGATTTAAAGTCAATTCCTTTAGCTTCATCATCGTACCCAATACGTTCAAGAGTATTACGAGCGATTTGTTCATAATTTACTTTAGCTGTTGTATTTACTTCACCACCAATTAAAATAAAGTTTGTAGTTGCAAATGTCTCACATGCAACACGAGCATCAGGATCTTGAGCCAGAATAGCGTCTAATACACTATCTGAAATCTGATCACAGACTTTATCGGGGTGACCTTCTGTCACTGATTCTGATGTAAATAAATAATTCATTATTTCTCCTATATATTTTGTTGTTATGTTTACTAGAGTATAAAAAAAGGACACGCAAAAATAGCATGTCCTTTTAAAGATAATCTCATTGCTCACAATTACTTGTGCTCGATAGGGCACCTTACTTTCAAAAGCAGGTTGCCGGATACTTAAGGTCTCCCTTATATCACTCTAAATGAAACATACCAATATAGTATATCAAAAAACGGAAACATTGCAAATTTTTATTGAAATAAGTATAAATGATGTTATAAAAAACAATAGTGCAAAAACAATGTGCTATTTCTGTTATTTTTTTTTGCCAAATTTGTTGCTTTTTTCACTAATATGCCTTATTATATATATATAAGTAGAAAAGTGGAGGAAACTCTGCCATTTATTTTGTTCAAATAAAATGTGCTATAAATGAGGCGAGGAGGTCCAATGTCTAAATTAGAAGCCAAGTATGTTCCGATTGGAACTAAACTAGATGAAGAAAAACCAATTAACACTGGAAAGACTTTAAAAGAAATTGAGGAAGAAGCAAAAGCTGCTAAATCGAAACCAGTCGCAGATATAAAAAACACTAATCTGTCTGGGCCTAAAGTAGAAAGTGCGCTTTTAGCAAAAGAAGAGGAAAAACCAAAACCATTGGGTGGAGCAAAAATCGAAGAGGAAAAACCAAAACCATTAGGTGGAGCAAAAATCGAAGAGGAAAAACCAAAACCATTAGGTGGAGCAAAAATCGATGAACCTAAAATTGAACCTTTAACTGCTAAAAAACCGAAAGAAGAAGTAACTTTTGAGGCCGAGGAACCTGAAGAGATTGAAGAGGAGCTTGACTTATTTGATCCTTCCTTCTTAAAAAACTTAAGTGAGTTAGAAGTAAGTATTAATGATGATATTAAAAATGGAAAAATCAAATTAATTATTACAAATGCAGATCAAAACTTAAATAATATTGAAGATTCTTTTGATGATGCTTTTGGAGCAGTTGCATCAAACGTAAATTATGATATTAAGGATGAAAAAGCAATTCGATACTCTCAGGAGATTGCTAAGGCTGCAGCGAAATTAGAGCGCCTTGAACAAACAATTGATCAAATGACTTATCAAAGTGAATTACGTTTAAATGAATTTGAAGAAAGTAAACTTCGTGAGACAAGATATCGTAAGCGTAAGTTCGAAGGTTTAGATGAGATTGGTGGAATTGAAGGAAAAGATCATAGAACTGATGAGAAAAATATCGATATTGATGTTAAGAAAAATACAGACTTTAGTAATGAACAAGGTATGGGGAGTTCTAGAAAAGATATTCCTGCTCGTGAGAGACGCGGTGGAGAAGATGTTGTTGAACGAAGAGCATTTGTTCAAGATTACGAAGGAAGTGACTTAGAAGGTATCGATAAAGAGCGTGATCGATTAGAGCAAGAAATTCTGAAGAAACAAGAAGCAGAAGAAAAAGCAAATAAGAAAAAGTCAAAAAAGAAAACTGAAGAAGAAAAAATCGCTGAAGCAAAAGAACGTCTTCGTAAAAAACAAGAAAAAAGAAAAGCAAAACAACAAAAGAAAACTGAAGCAAAAGATATTGATGAAATTGACTTAGTAGGAAATCAATTTGATATAGATGAACTTCGTGAAGAGCGAATGGATAGATTACTAGAAATTAAAAAGTTATCGGCTGAGAAAAAAGAACTACAAAAACAAAAAGAAAAGCAACGTTCGAAAGCGACAAAAGAGTTTTATAAATATAAAAAAGTTAACAAGAAAAGTCACATTGTTGGATTTAAGCAACAATAGACTTATGAAAGGAAAAAGATGGGTGAAAATTCAGGATTATCATATATACTAATTGCATTTATTATAATTCTTGCAATAGGAATTTATTTTGCAAATTCATTTGATATTCAAGCTTTCACTTTCTTTAGGGGGGTGTCGTAATGGGTGAATATCTTAGATCAATTATTCTATACTTAGCAATGATAGTGATGGTGTTTACAATTGCAGGATTTAGTACATATTATTCAAATGTAAGTTCAATGAAACAAGATACATATAAAGAGTTTATGTATACTTCTATGAATAAGTCTGCATTACGACTAATCGGTGTTGAAGGACTATATGATGGAGACTTCAATACATACTATTCAACTGAGGAATTGGATTATGAAATTGTAAAAAACTTAGGATTAACAAGTAAAGTTGACTCTAGTGTAGAGTATGAGTTTATTTATAACACAGCAACAAATGAGTACTATTTACACATTGAGTCTGAAGAAGTAGATACTGTATTAAAATTTAAATTAGAAAAGGGTGATGTATAGGATGGATGATATTTTTGAAACTGGAATGGATCCAGAATTACTTGAGGGTGCCCCTATTGAGATTGAAAATCATGAGGTAATGATCAATGGTTTAATCGAAGACTTACAGGGTACAGTAAGTTTAGATTTCATGGGAGATAGTTTCCTTAAGAATTTATTATTAGATTTTCGTGAGGAAGGAATCAGTGATATTAAATACGATGGATTTTATTTAATCGTAGAGAGTGCTAAACGTGGTAAATATAAAGTAGTAGTAAACCCACAAATTATGCGAGATGTAAACTTATTATTAGATGAATTAGAGCGTTTAAATGATAAGGTAGTAAACATGAAGAGTCCATACTTAGATATGGATGTTATCTTACTTGGTAGTCCGACAAAGTTACGTTTCTCGGTATTGCATGAAACTTTAACAAATATTAAAGGGATCAAATCTTTCTGTATTCGTCGAAACATGTTCGCGAAGCCAGTAATTAATGATGATAATGTAGGTAACATGGTTGAAAATAAACCAGAAGTTATTGAATTCATTCAAGATATGATTGACATTAACCGTAAGCCAAATATTGTATTCAGTGGTGAAACAGGTAGTGGTAAAACTGAGTTCCAAAAGTATATTATTGGACAAATTATTCCACAACACGGGGTTGTATCAATTCAAGATACCAATGATGCCGCTTTAAAAAATTATATCCAGAAAAGGATATTACAGAGATTTTCTCTAACCGATTCTATTCACTATCAGATGGGATCAAAACTGCGTTACGTTATAACCCAGAGTGGGTAATCGTAGCCGAGATTCGTGGTTCTGAGATTCAGTCATTCGTTGAGGCGTTAGAAACTGGACACTCGGGAATCACAACGCTGCACGCATCTAGTGCAGTAAATACAATCGACCGTATGAACAACTTAGCTAAAAAGTTCGGTGGGGATGATATTTCAGACACACTAACAACTTTAATTGATTATGTAATGCACTTAATCGTAATTTTTGAAACATCAACTTATGAGGGAAAAGAAGTTCTTGTTAAGAAAAGGGTAGTTAATGAAATTTATAATGTTAAAAATGACGTTATGCTATATAAATATGGTCAAAGTTAATATGGGGGTGACAACTTATGAGCCAAATCAATAATAAAATTAAGACATTGGTGATACTTTGCCTATTGGTTGCAGTATCAATGCCTACGATAAATACAATTTTCAATGCATCAGGATTTGATAATAGTGAATTCGTATCTGAAATATCAGAAGAGCAAAAAGCTGCTGAAGAATTACAAAAGAAACAAGAGGACTATGATACATACCAGGAAAAGTTAGATGCTCGCCCTGGGTATTCAAATTTTTCTGGTTTTACAACAATTGGAGATGAAGAAGCTTTCAATGATTGGGAAAAAACGTTATATTCTAGAATGGCGAACAGTAAAAAATATTCAGATGATGTTAAAACTGAATATTTAAACTTAGTTCTAGGTGATTCAACAACTGATGGATTGACAGATAGAATGTTTGAGTATTCGCAAATGATTGAGGACTACCAATCAGATTCAAGCATTGTCGTTGACACTAGTGATGCAAATAAACTTATGTTAGAGATTGGGTACCCAACTCCAACAATTGGGTATAAGGATTATTTAAATATGCTAGAGCGCATTATCGCTGAGACACCGGATTTATTCGTAGAAGTGAATGTAAATACAGCGACAGAAGAGGAAATTATAGCAGCTCAAGAAAGTAATATTGAATTTACAGGACAGTTACAATCTATTACAAATGTGTTTCAATATTACAGTCAACCGAAGGTCTCGCTAATGAGTAGATTTGGAAATAGCCCAGTTGTAATGAATATTGCAGCAATTATCGCGGTTGTAGTTCTATTTATTGTTAGATTTCCAGTTGTAAAAAAGCAACAAGAGTATGCATGGGGAAGCTTTAAGCCTTTAAGTTTACTAACTATTCCTGCTGTAGGAGCAGTATTCTTTATATTCTTTAGTGTTCTATTAAGTTCAAATATGACAGTCACATCAAAAAACTACGATATTTACTTAGACGGTTTAAAAGTATCTACTAGTGACAGAATATATTTAGATGAAATTGGTCAACATTCAATGTACCTAGTGAACAAAGGGTCAGATGATTCAGTATCAACAACATACTTAACAATAAATATTTCTGACGGCTCACCTATACAAGGTACAGAGCTTGAAGTTAACCAGTATGGAGATGTTGGTGCCGCTATGTTTGAAGCTGAGGTTAATTCAAACGTGATTAATCTAACTGCAAGTGATGATGAGTTTGCGTACATGACGGTTCGTGATGTGATTGGTCAAAATACAATTACCACAGTAGATAAATTCGAACCAGATAGCTATACTTATCCTAGATACATTGAAGTTAGAAGAAATGGTTTTATATTACCATATAAACTTGTATTTATTTGGCCGGGTCTTTTATTCGGTACACTATTCTTTATGTTTATGCTGATGCCTAAACCGATGGTTAAGATGTACTTAGAAGAACTTTATACAATTAATAAGTTCTGTGGATTCTTATCGTATAATATGGCGTATAGAAGTAATGCCAGAGTATTAATTGAGGAGACATTACAAAGTTTAGAAGCATGTAAATTTGCTGAAGACTTCGCAATTATTTTCTTTGAAAAAGATCGAGATATGACGGATAAAATTCAAGATATTTCGCAAATTTATAGCTATAAATTTTTTGAGATGTACTTGGGTATTGTAAATATTATATTCGATGAAGGTGTAAGTGATTCAACACTTAAGTCTCTAGCCATTATCCAACAATTTGGTGATGAGTATTACAACCAGGCCGATATGTTCTTTAAGAGTAAAAATGGAGCAATGAGTTCGCTGATGATGATTATTGGTATTTGTATGGGGATGCCGATAATGGTACGTAAAAATACGACATCATTATTCTTAACTTTTGTTAATACTGATACTGGTTATACATTTACAATTGGATGTTACTTAATTTGGTTTGGTATTTTCTGCTTAATTTACAATATGTATAAAAATAATAAGATAGTGCGTCAGGAGGGAAGATATGCTTGATATATTATTAGAACAAAAACGAGATTATTACTGTTTAATCTATTTACTAGATCCTGTAAGTTGGAACCGTGCACGAATGACAAACTCAATTGCAATGGGGGCAATGGCATCTGGTGTTTGTTTCTTCATGGGTCTTAGTATTATCATTACAATTTTAGCTTTCCCAATAGTTGCATTTGTAATTGCAAAACTAACTTATTACCAATTAACAAAGTTATACATTCCGATAGCAAATCAGTTAAAGATGGAGTTCCCATCTTTTGCAATCACTTTAGCTTCATTATTATCTACATATGAGAATGTAACCAATGCATTTGAAAAAGCTTATGAATATAATGATAATATCTACTATCGTCATTTATTGATTCAATTAGTAGAAGCGAATAAAGAGTTCCCACAAGACATCGATCAAAACATCTTCGATTTTTGTGGTGAAATTGAATCTAACAACTCGACGTTCTTAGCTAAAACACTTATCAACTTTAGAGATAAAGGTTTTGATGAAGAATTATTAGATAAATTAGTAATCAACTTAAATATTGAAAACTCAAACTTAACAAAAAATATCGTAGCAGGAGCTGCAGATCAATTCATTAAATTCGGTACAATACCAATTTTCGTAGTAGTTATTTACATATTCTGGTTTGTATTTGAAATGATGGATATACTATAAGGAGGCATAGATGGGTGAGGTACAAGGAACTGTTTGGACGACACTTGTGTTTGTAACAATTTTCTTCGGGTTAGTTGCAATCCTATTTTGGGCTCTAGACCTAATGAATTACAATTCAACAGTCTATATGATTGAGGATAATATTAGAGCTGGTAACTATATTGATGATGAAGAGGGTACCTACTATGATGTTACCAAAACTGTAGATGACCGATTTAATGCATGTGGTACTGTTTATGATACTAACGATGACTGTACAGGAATCATTGAGATTAACGAAGACAAGCGATATGTTAAATATCAAGTGTCATTTAATGGTGTTATGATGCACCGTGATGCTAGTTCAGATGATGACATGCTAGTTAGACTACCATATTAAAATGTACTTTTTTAAGTACATTTTTTTATGTTGTTTTTGTGAAGTTAGTATATCCTCTTGGTGAAGAAATTGATCGTGCATTTTCGACGCACTAACGTGCTATATATGTGGTATAATAATCATAGGAGCGTGTATGGAAAAAAATAAAAAAATATTAAGTGTACTTATTGCAACAATATTAGTGGTAACAATAAGCTTTGTTACTAATAATTTTAAAGCAGAGGGAACATTAGGTGACATCTCAGTTTATGGGGTAGTTATGAATAAAAACTCGCAAATTGAGAATGTAGAATTAAATGGTTCGATTGCATCGAAAGTAATAACAAGTTGGGATTCAATTGTTAGCAGTACAGATGATAATGTATCGCTTGTAACAACTGTCTTGGGGACAATAAATACAGCGTTTAATGGAGATGTTTATGCAAGTTTTACAACGCATGAAGACCCAGAAACGCTTGTCAATACAAGTACTGAAAACGATGCAATCATCAATAATCAATTAGATTATTTAAATGATGAAATTGCAACAGTTGCTGAGAATATTGAAAAGCTTGAAATCGAAGAAGGTGATGAAAAAAATCTTGGAGGTATTAAAGTAACATATACTAATGAAGATAAATCGATATTAGTTTATGATTTAGATAGTAGTCCTATTGAAGAAACTGAGGTGAGAACCTTAGTAAACAGTTATGCCAAAACAGTCGAGACTGATAAACTTAGCGCAGAAGTAGCAGCTCAAGTTGGTGAAACAACATCTGAAGTAGGTTCTGAGGAAACAACATCAGAAGAGACAACATCAGAAGAGACGACATCAGAAGATGTTACAGAAGAAATTGAAGAAGTACAAACTATTTCTAAGATTCATAATATAAATATTGAAGGTTTAAATACGAATGAGAACCTTATTATTAGAACAGACGCAGATGTTGTTAGCTTAACAAATATAACATCTAATCTTCCATACAACACAACACTATATGCACCAAATGCAACAGAAATATTCATCGCTGGAGAAAAAGATGTAGATGATGAAATTGATTTAAGTATTTTAGCACCAAACGCTGATATCTCGCTAAATGATACAACTTTAAATGGTAATGTGTACGGAAATAACTTCTATGCAATTGATGGAGCAATCAATACATCAGAAGAATCAATTATGAGTTATGACTTTGACCGTCAACAAGAATTAGTACAAGTTACTATCAACTTAATTGATCAATATGATGAAGTAATTCAAACTAATACGTACACACGTGAGGCCGGACATACATTTAGAACGGAACTTAAAATCCCTGGTAAATATTCGGTAGTAGGCGTTGATAAGGCCCAAATGGTTACTGAAGGATTTAAATTAACGGAAGATACAGTGATTGATATCCAAGTAGAACAAATCTATGATAGTGAAATTACAGTAAATTACTTAAATGAAGCTGGAGAGAAGCTGCAAGACAGTACATATGTATATGGTATTGCAGGTGAAGGTTACGAGATTACTACACCAATTATTACAAACTACACTTTATCAGGTGTTGAAGGAGATCTAATTGGTGTTCACACTTATGAAGATGTGGTTATCAATTTAACATATGTTGAGACAGACAAAGAATATTCTCTAACAGTATCACACGTTGATAGTGATGGAAATAAACTAGTAGCAGATACAACTCATATAACAACAATTAATAGCGAGTATAATGCAAGAGACTTTGCAATTCAAAACCCAAGATATGAATATATTGGGGTTAGTAGTACTTCTTCAGCTGAAACTGGTCATATTACCGAAGGAACTAAACTAACTATTGTTTATGGAGTTATATCTACATGTAGCAATTTAAATGAAACAATATCAAGTACAGCAGGTACAAATGTAATTACGAAGTCAGTTAATACTGCAGAAAACGATGAAGTATTAGCTAGTTACGATAATGGGGAATTAATCAAAGTGCAATCTAATATCACGGACAGTACGTTAGGTAATGGTTATAACTATGATGGATTAAATTATATTGACTATAGATATTCATTTAATACTGCAAATAACTATACTCAAATTATGCCGATGAGAAATACGAGTACAAGTGATACATATGTATTAATTACTGATGGTGGTAACAGTTATGATATTTCAAGTCGTACCAACTCAGATGGTTTATTTACTTACAAAAATGGTAAAATAGCTTACCAAGATAAATTACAAGCAGCAGGTATAAGTAGTATCTTAATTAAGTTTGGTGAATGTGATGTTACAGTTACTGAAATGAATAAAACAACAACAAAAACGACGTCATTTGATTATTCTGTATTCCCATCTCTTGACCAAACTAAAGGTGGATATGCGTTTAAATATGATCAAGCTGCTAATACATTAGCTATTGATACATTAGCTATTGATAGTAATAATAAGTTCACGTATTTAGGACAAGACATTACTCTTAACTTAAATGATTTAGGAATCAGTCCTAAAGATTACGCTAGTATTTACACAAGTGAATCTGGTAATATCAAGAGTTACAATCCAAAGTCTGTATCAACAAGATATATGTACGAGGTAATTTCGCTTCAAAACCCATTTGTTGATGTTACAAGTAGTAAGAAAATAAATAGTACTGCGATTACATCTAGTAACGAAATCTACGGAGTATACTATTTAAATGGTGCTATTAAAAAGAGTACTAAACTAACAGGTGATACAGCAGTTGTTAGTCAATCATTACCATATAACCCAGATAACTTAGGAACAATTGTAAAAGGGAACAATAACCTTTCGACAAGTGAGCGTATTTATGGTTATGTAGCCGGAAATACATATACTGTAAATGATACGTTTAAATTATCAGCAGAAACACGTGTTATTTATGCAAAGCAAAAGCACCCTAAATATTCAACATCAACAGAAGATTATAGTGTAACTGCAACAAGTGACTCAATTACCCATACAGGAGATATTACTTTAGATCCGGTTTATAATGTTCACTTAAATGGTGAATATACAGCGGTTGATCCTTTATATGAAACAAGATACACTAGAATCATAGATCAGTCATCGGTTGATTTCTCAACAAATGGTACTTATGATGTTATTGCGATGGTTGGAGCGGTAGACCACGAAACAGGGGAGCTGATAAATACAAGGCTAAACATTAAACTATCAATTCAAGGAGCTACTTTAGATTGTGGTGATGCTCCAGAAAGTTATGGTAGTGCATGTCAAGATGCTACTGGTAGTAAACGATATAATATAGGTCTAAACTTAAATGAAAACAGAAAGGCCCATGCAGATGCGGAAGCGACAGCACTTCATTCAGAAGATGCACGTGGAGATGATACAACAGGTATTACCGATGAAACTGGTTGGTTCAATATGTCAACAGACGGTGTAGGAAAAATCAACTTAGTTAAAAGTAGTTTAGATATCTCGTTCCCATATACAGCAGATGGTAATACATCCGTTGCATTTTGGATTGACTGGAACCAAAATGGGAAGTTTGAAGATTTTGAAGGACAAGTTGAAAGTGTATCAAGTTCTGCATACAATGAGTATGGAATGGTGACATTTAAAGTTGACTTACACCCTTCATTCTCAACAATATCTTCTGGTGATACAACTTTTGCAAGGGTACGTATTTTAAGTAATAAAAATAGTGTTAAAACAAACCTTGCAGCAACAGACTTTACAACTTTATATGGGGAAACTGAAGACTTCATGATTGAATTCTATGAAGGTGGAAACAACGAATATCAAATTTGTAACCAGGCGTTATCTAATACGCCAATTGTTTCAGTAGAAAATGCACCGAAAGCAGCAACAGGATTAGGTCCAAATGGTGATGAATCAGGTCTTATTTATACTGCAGATATTGGTGAGTGGGATCCTCAAGCAGGAATTAAAAACAAACTTTATAAAGGTGCAACAATTGAAGTTTCATCTAAACAAGGTATTAAGTCTGCATATAGCATGGATAATAAAGGAACCAACGGTGGGGCAAGTGTAAAACTTCCGATGTTCTTTACTACTGAAAGCTACAGTGAAGAGACAAATGCTATTCACATTATTACTAAAGATAAAGATGGAAATGAAATAAACTTACCATTTACATTCTCAATTTGGGGATTAAATGAGTATACGGGAGACAACATTACCGAATCAGTTCAAATCAATAAAGATGAATTATATCTAGATGGATTTGAAAAGAGCATGGTTGGTATAACTAGTGATAGTATTGGTGAAATAGAAGAATACGACAACTACATCAAGATGTATACTAAATCAGATGCATCTAGTGAACCATCAAGTATGTTTATGATTGATGGTGGTGGTTTAGCACATAGTACAGTTACAATTTATGAAAATGCCCGTGAATTTACAATTGGTCTTGGTTTAGACCTTGGTCGACTAGATATGCTAATCGGAGAATGTATTGAGCCCTATGGACCATTATCTCAGATTGAAGTATTAGGTGAATTCTACGGATGGGAAGAAGTTAGCTATGAGTATGATGGAGACGGAGATGGTGTTAACGATAGCGTTGCTAACAGAATTGATAGTGTTCCAGTAAACGTCTATAACAGCTATCCATTCAAGTATCAGTCTACTAATATTCCAATACCATATTTCCAAGACTTCAACTATGTTACGCAAACAGTTAATATTCCAGATGAAATTGAATTCGTGGATATTGATGGAGATAACAAGATTACAAGTGCTGATACAGATGTAACGATTTACCGAAGAGATTTCTTAGGAACTCGTACTGAAGATGATTGGGAAGTTGTTGATAGCAGACTATATACACAGGATTTAGATATGGTAACAAATACATCAACAGTTACATTTACAAACCCTGTTGAAAATAATATCTATGGATATGAGTATCGAATGGAATACAACTTCCAAGTGAAAGAAGATGTAGCAACTGGGGTAGAAGTTGTAATTACATCTGATGTTGAATTTAATAAAGGTACACAAGGTGGAAACACTGAAACATACTATTTAAATGATATTGTTTTAAATATTTTAGAAAGTTTTAGTTTAGATATTGATACAATCATGAATGATGAAGTACTTCACGTTCAAACAGATAGTAACAGTATTAGTTATAGCTACAAATATTTAAACTGTGATTCAAATGTGTGTGAAAACGAAGAGGGAACAGTAGATCCAGAAACAGGAAAGACTACACGTCCTAAATTAAATGGTGACATTGTAATTCCAATCCCAGATAAAGAAGATATGAGTTTCTATTCTGATGATAACTTCGACATGTATGAAGATATATTACTTAGTATATATGACAATGATATGAAAGTTTTCGAGGTCCCAATTAGACGTTGGTATCCTGCAGAGCAAGATTTTGAAGTGGAAGACAATACTGATATTCAGGAGTTTGCAGATAACTTAAACCCAATTGGGCAAACTACACAAGTGCGTGCAAATTATACATTATTTGACGGATTTGAAACGCCTGTTACAACTAAGTACAGCCAAGAAGTGCTAAGTGTTCAACAAAAGAACTCTATAAACGAAGCTGAGAATGCATTGCTAACACTAGATGGTATTAATGCGTATATTTCAACAACCCCTTCAGATAGCGTACCATCGAGCTGGAAAGAGTTCGCAGATGGTTCATATGTGGATGTTGATGATTTAACTGAGGTATTTGATCCACAACTAGTATATGTACCAAGTGAAGATGAAATTTGTTCAGCAAGCAGTAGTGATGAAGAATGTATACCTCAGGGATATCATTTATTAAATATTACTGCAGATGCACTTGATGAAACATTAGAAACAAGTAAATCTACAATCAATAATAAAGATTATAAAGATATCTACTTTAAAGATACATATTCTATCTCAGAAGACGGAGTAATCGAACTTACATCAGTATTAGACAACCGATACATTATTGAAGACTATAATGGTCGTATATATAATAACTTAATTAGTTCGGAATGTAAGCTTGAAAGCGAAGCTGATGAAGACTACACAGGTAAATATTGTTATAATGATACAAATTCAAATTATCACTTTGCGTCAAGTGTTTTAGAGAACGTAATCGCCGGAAGTAATGATAGTACAGATACAGACTTAGTTATTGCTAATACCGTAAGCAATGGATTCCCATTAAGCACAGAAGTTGAAGTGGGAGATAAATTCCAGTATTACGTATATCTAGCACAATTTGGTTTAAATAAATCAAATATAACAATTGCTGATAAAGTTGAAGTAACATCATTACCAATAGGGTATTATGGAGATGAATCGTCATTCTACTTTAAACGTACCAATCCAAGTGATGAAGAAGTTGAGTGTATTAAGAAAGACACATGTGGTGCAGAATATGAAGTTATCACAAGTGGACAAATCGATAGTACATTTGAAATTAAAAATCAAATTGAAAGTAATTTAGATCTTTTAGAGAGCTTTAAATTACAAAACAACTGGTTAGATACTTATAGAGTAAAAGCATAAAGACTAGGCAAAAGCCTAGTTTTTCTTTTTAAAAGTTTCTAAAATGGCACAAAGTGGCACTATGTGGCACATTTATCAGACCGCTTATTTTGTAAAAAAGCCCGTAAATACGGGAGTTTGTGGGGATTATATAAAAGGTATCGCACATTTCATTGACAGTGTGGCTAACTGGTGCTATACTAATAGTGTAGTCATCAAGAAGGAATCTTTAAACTACGTATAAATATAAAAAAACTATAAGGAGGTACCAAGATGGGTGAGAACCAAGGTATGATCTGGATCATTTTAGGTGTAATCGTAGTAGCAGCAGTATTAATGTTACTAGGTGGAACTATGAGTGATGCAATTGGAAGTACAGCTTCTGAGATTGAATCTCAAGCAGCAGCTTCATAATTATAAAAGAATTTCATAATTCAAACTAAAACAAAATTTCATAATTCAAACTAAAACAAAATTAATATTCTCTCAAGACTAGGCAAAAGCCTAGTCTTTTTTTGTACGTACTTCCTATAATATCGTTTTGTTCAGATGAGTATTTATAAAATGGGTCATTTATTATGGTGAAAATAGAAGTGGGATTTGTGTTATCTTAGTTGTTATTACAATAGGGTTAATACTATTAAAAACATACGAAGTTATAAAATTGAAATACTGCACTAAGGTAGACTCATAAGTTTGATTATCAAGCGCTGCACTAGAAACAGGTTATATGCATAGTGAAAACAAGTTACTATGTCAAACATTAGTTTGAACTGGCACAATAGTGGGTCATGTGCCACTATGAGCAGTAAAGACAACTATAATAAAATCCCATGTTTTAGGGTTTTTTTCGTAGTTATTAACTTAAATTTAAAATTTTTTGTACAAAATGTTGACAGTGTGCTCAAAAAGTGCCATTCTATTAATGTAGTAATCAAGAAGAAATCTTTAAACTACGTATAAATATAAAAAAACTATGAGGAGGTACCAAGATGGGTGAGAACCAAGGTATGATCTGGATTATTTTAGGTGTAATCGTAGTAGCAGCAGTATTAATGTTATTAGGAAGCACAATGAGTTCAGCAATCGGTAGTACTGCATCTGAGATTGAATCTCAAGCAGCTGCTAAATAATTATAAAAGAATTTCATAATTCAAACTAAAACAAAATTTCATAATTCAAACTAAAACAAAATTAATATTCTCTCAGAGACCAAGGAAACTTGGTCTCTTTTTTGTGATATAGCGAATTGTTACTGATTGTGTTATAATATACAAAAATGGAGGAAACATGAAGAAAATCTTATATATACCAATTATGGCTACAATTTTATTAACAGGGTGTAGTGCAACTGATAATGAATTACTTTCTGCAATTGAAGATAGTTATAACTTAAAAACAGGTACAATTCAAAGTGATTTTAAATATTCAACACAATATGACAATATTGAAATCGAAGGTGTTGTTGAAGGTTCAATTAATATCGCCTATGGTAGTGACTACGATAAAATTACTGCAGATATCAACTTTGACGACAATACAGATAAAGTTGAATATTATGTAGACAATAAAGGTGAAATCCTAGGTGCTGATGATGAAGGTGAAGTTTTATATGCACCATTATATATTGATGCTCCTGACTTATCAAAGTACGAAGATGATATCTTGGAACCGAAATCTACAAAAATAAAAGTTGATGGGAAAGATGTTAACGTTAATGAATATACATTGGAGCTCGATAAACTAGATACTGAAGTTGCCAAGTCAATGTTTGATCCGATTATTAAGCTTGGATTTGTAAGCGCTGATATCATGCAAGCGGACTTTATTAATGGAACATTTAATCTTAGTTATTATGTAAATCCAGAAACTGGATTATTAGAAAAAGAAAGCCTAAGCTTTACTCAAACTGGTGATGACACGCAGTCAACTAAAACTACAGTGAAAATTGAAAACAACTATTCATACGATGAAGTAGAAGTAGAAGTTCCAGCTAGTTTATTAGAAGAAGATAAAACAAATGAAGAATCAAGCGAGACTAAATAATGAAGGGTCTTACAATTGATGTAGGAAACACTGCAATTAAATTAGCTAGATTTGAGAATGGAAACATCAAGTCGTTTTCAAGAGAAGAATCAAGTGATATCATAAATCAAATTGAAGATAAATTAACTGATGACTTAGATTATGTAGCTTTATGTAGCGTGAAGCAGTCAGTCATTGATTTGGTAAAACAAAAATTACCACAAGTGACAATCGTAGATCACAATGATTATGATGATATGATTGATATGTACTTAGGTAATCCACCAGTAAAAGGAAGTTTCGCGGAGCTAGGTAGTGATATTGCTATTGGATGCTATGGAGCTCTAGCAGATGGTTATAAAGACGTTATTGTTGTGGATAGTGGAACTGCTACTACAGTGACAGCGGTTGTTGATAAAACAATTGAAGCAGTTTATATCTATCCAGGTTTTAGATTATCTAAGATGAGTTTATTTGGAGGTGCTGAAGCTTTAGATGGTGATTACGGTTTGAAAATTAAAACAGGGCGTGCATCTAATACTGAAGCATGCATTGATTTAGCGGTATATCACGGAACAAATGGAGCAGTGAAAGAAATCATTAGTCAAATTGAAACGATGTATGAGCGTGAATTCAAAGTATTTATTACTGGTGGAGACACAAGTGATTTCTATATCGATGCGTATCGTCGTGAAGATAAACTAGTAAATATTGGACTGGATTCATATATGCGAAAAAGATTAAAGTAGCGAAAGCTACTTTTTTTATGTAAACTGACCACTTGCTATGGCAAATGATGTATAATATATTTGAAAATAAATATAACCAAACAGTTATATAGCGGAGGAAGTAATATGAAATATGTGATTATTGGTGGAGTTGCAGCAGGAGCTAGTACTGCAGCTAGACTTAGAAGATTAAATGAAAAAGCAGAAATTATTGTATTAGATAAAGGGCCATTCGTGTCATTCTCAAACTGTGGTTTACCTTATCGTTTATCAGGAACAATTGATAAGACTGAAAAATTAGTATTAATGTCACCTGAAAAGTTAAATAGTCAATATAACTTAGATGTACGTGTAAACAGTGAAGTTACAAGTGTAAACAACGATCAAAAATACGTAGTTGTAAACACACCAGAAGGTGAGTACAAATTAAGTTATGATAAATTAGTATTAACACCGGGAGCACAAGCTATTGTTCCTCCGTTTAAAGGTTTAGACTTAATTAAGCACTTTACGCTTAAAACAGTTCCTGATACAGCAAAAATTATGGAACACTTAGAAACTATTAAGCCCAAACACATGACAGTAATTGGTGGTGGATTTATTGGTGTTGAAGCAGCAGAAAACTTACGTGAAGCAGGATATGAAGTTACACTGATTGAGGGTAATGACCAAATTCTAGCCCCATTTGATAAAGAAATGTCAATCCATGCTGACTTAGCATTTGCAGACCATGGTATTGAGTTAATTAAAGGTAAAATGGTAGATTCATTTACCGAAACAGAAGTTGTATTAAATGATGGAACGACTGTTGAAACAGATGGTGTAATCTTATCAATTGGAGTTAAACCAGACACAGCATTCTTAGCCGGAAGTTCAATTGAAATGACAGACCGCGGATATATTGTTACTGATAGTAATTATCAAACATCAGATAAGGATGTTTATGCAGGTGGAGATGCAATTTTAATTAAGAATCAAATTACAAATGAGACTATGCCATTAGCATTAGCAGGTCCTGCTAATAAACAAGGTAGATTAATCGCAGATCACATCTGTGGAAAAAAAGTTAGAAACAATGGATATGTTGGTTCAAGTATTATTAAAGTATTTGACCTAACAATGGCAAGTACAGGATTAAATGAAAAAGCACTAGCAAATACTGATATTAAATATGAAGTTGCTTATGCAGCGCCTACAGACCGTGTAGGGCTAATGCCAGGTGTAAAACCAGTAATCTTAAAAGTAATCTTTGAACAAGAAACAGGAAAAATCTTAGGTGGACAAGCAGTGAGTAGCGGAGTTGCAGATAAACGTATTGATGTTTTAGCAACAGCAATTAAAGCTGAGATGGATGTATATGACTTAGCTGACTTAGAACTAACTTATGCACCACCATTTGGTACAGGTAAAGATGCAATTAACAAGATGGGATACATTGCAACAAACTTATTAGAAGGTGATTATAAACAAGTTCGCTTCACAGATGTATATGATTTAGTGAAATCAGATGCTCAAGTTATTGACGTACGTGAAGCTAATGAGTATGCACGTGGTCACGTTGATGGAGTTGTTAATATACCAATGAGTGAAATGAGAAATAGACTTGATGAAATTGATAGTTCTAAGCCTGTGTATGTACACTGTCAAACTGGACAACGTTCATATAACATGACGTTAATGTTACAAGCAAATGGATTTGAAGCATACAATGTTGCAGGAAGTTATTTACTAATTAGTAAATACGAAAAAGCAATGCAATTAGAAGAGAATTCAAGAACCAATATACTAGTATAAGCAGCAGCCACACCGTGGCTGCTTTTTAACATTTAGTTAACCTAGTATAAAAATACCATGTTATAATATAAGCCGAATGGAGTAAAATGAACTTAAAGAAGTTAAATATACTATTAGTATTGTTTATTACCTTATTGGGCGTAAACAATATTTTTTATGCAAGTGAAACAGAGAGTGAAGTAGACGAGCGATTTGTTCCAGAAAGTACACTACAAAAGTCAGTTGAAAAAGCTGTTGAAGATACTAATTTCAATGGTAGTGTAATGATATCTAAAAACAATGGTGACTCTTATGATGTGTTGTACGAAGGTGCAGCAGGATCAGATGGTGGATATGATATGGATACTATTTACGATGTTGGGTCAGTATCTAAATTATATACTACAACTGCAATTATGATGTTACAGGAACAAGGTAAACTAAACTACAATGACAAGATAACTAAGTATTTTGATAATGTTCCTAAAAGTAAACAAGATGTTACTATTAAAATGTTATTAACACATACTTCAGGTATATATGCTGAAGAGAATGATAATCATAATGTTACAAAAGAGAATGAAATAAAACGAATCTTAAATTCAGATCAAAAATTTAAACCAGATTCAAATTACTTATATTCAAATGCAGGTTTTACATTATTAGCAGCAATTATTGAAGAGGCTAGTGGACAAACGTATGAAGAATTCATGTTTTAAAATATCTTTGATCCATTAGGACTTACACATACCGGCTTTCCAAATACAAATGCTTTAAAAGATGAAGCAGCAGTAGTCGGAACTTTAAATGGTGTTTCATATGGGAAAGTAACAGACTTTGACTTCGGATGGTACTCAAAAGGGTATTCAGATGTTCTTACAACACCAAGAGAACTAACATACTTTTTTCAGGCATTAATCAGTGGTAAGTTAATTGGGAGCGATAATCTTGCTTTAATGGATTTAGATGAAGTAGATTTAGGTGGAGATACATATCGTGGATATGGAACAGATGTTAAGCACAAAGGAACAGATACGGAAGTAGTAGGTCACACTGGTATCTGGTATGGTGGAAACACAGTAGTATATTATCGTCCTGCAGACAATATCTTATTTGTTTTAGCTTGTGACAGTCTTGTAGTTTCAAGTGATTTACCGGCTAACTATGTTTTCAATACACTTAATGCAATGTATCCAGCAAAGTATTTAAATAAACAAAAAGCAGTTGAAACAGTTCAAATTGAACCGTTAATTGATCCTGATGCAAATGAAATTCCTGAATTTAATACTCAGGTTAGTGAAATTGAAAATGAGCAATTAATAACAACATTGTCAAAACAAGAGACTAAAACTGGTCTAAAAAATGAAGCTAAAATGATATATTCATATTTTAAAGACAATCCAACGATGCTTTTAATTGCTTTGTGTTTATTCTTAATTGTTTTAATAGTACTTATTTTATTCTTCAGGCTAAAAGACAAGTAAAAAACTACTTTTAAAAGTAGTTTCTTTTTTATGTGTTATTTTTGTGGTATAATTTAAGTGGTTAATTATTACTAGAGGGAGTTAATAATGAAAAAAAAATTTGATAATTATTTTGATGAAGCGCCAAAGCTAACACTGCTTGTTATGTGTTTTATTATTTTTATGTTCACGTATGGACTTGTATTTAATAAGATGACATTTAACCATGATTCAATCGCACGTACTTTTTCAGGTTTATGGTACCAAGCAAATGGACGATTCTTACGCGAACCTATAACAGACTTATTTGCATTCGCAACATATAATCCGATAATTAATAGCTTTTATTTATTTGCAAGTTTCTATATGTCTACATTGCTTCAGGTTAAATTATTTAATATAAAATCGAACTTTGTAAAAGTACTAATATTTGCAGCGAATGTAACGTATCCAATCTTTGCTATTTATTGGGGCTATGACAATGATATGTGGGAGTATATCTTAGCGTATACATTAATTAATGCTGCTTTATATACGACTTTAAAAGCCAAATACAAGTATAAAGATTTCGTAGCTTGCTTATTCGTAATTGGTGCACTGGCAATATATCAATCTGTAATTTCACCTCTTGTTTCTATCTGGGCAGCATATTGGATTGCATTAGCATTTAAAGAAGAATTAGATTGGAAGCCAATATTATTATCTTTTGGAAAGCTAGTGCTATTTGTTATTGCATACTATATTGTTAACCTTTATATAGAATTCGTTCTTCAAGTCGAAAGAAATACATATATGAATGGTGATGAAATCGGACTTAAGTTTTTAATAAGTAATATTCCGCACAGCATAGTGATGTCTTATCATAACTTCTATCAATTTATGACTAATAAATTAGATTACTTTGCAAATCCATTCATCCACGGATTTAGTAATGCGATAATCATATTATCGCTTATAGTCTCGCCGATAATATTGAAAGTTAAAGGGATGAGTAAAAAAAATACACTTATAAGTGCTCTGATTATATTTGTTATGCCAATTTTAATAAATGCAGTTTATTTTATAACTCAAATTGATTTAATTAGGATCCAATTTGGTTTTATTGCTATTTACTTATTAGCAATAGTTTTATTTGTTGAATATGAAGTTGTTAAATATAAAGTTAATCTACTAATTATTCCATTATTATTTATACTATTAGTAAATTATCAAAATACAACTCAACTACTAAATATCTTAATAGAAAAAAATGAATTAGATCTTTATCACGCTAATACGATTTATAAAGACTTATCATCAAATACAGACTATGACATTTCAGATGAAGTTGTATTTTGTGGAAGTATGAGAGATAATGAAAATTATCCAAATCACTCATGGTATCCTTATTTCATGGGTAATTATAGTGAGGCTTTTGCACCGGGTGTTACAGTTGGTGTTTACAATGGACTACCAGACATGGAAGTGGATTATAGTTATCACTTCACATATTTATTTATGCGAATTGGACAATATGTAAATGTAGCTGATGGTGACTGCGATTTCAAACAAGCTTACTATCCAGAAACTGGGTATATAGAAGAAAAAGAGGATGTTTGGTATATACGTTTGGGTGCTAGTGAAAAATTAGGTTATTAAGGAGAACAATGAAAAAAGATTATTCAAAATATAAATGGGAATTGATTATTTTCTTTTCGATATTAATGTTTATAGTTAGTTACGGTCTGATTTTCAATCAAACTATAGCTAATGATGACGGAATCACTAGAATTGCCAATGGAAGAGTCTATAATGGTAATGGTCGATTTTTAGGTGTATTTCTTACTAATACAATTGGGTATGGAGTTTATAATCCAATCATTACATCAATATTTTCATACTGTTCGATGCTTATTATAACAATCACTAGTATAAAACTTTTTGAAGTTAGAAGATTAAGAACAATGTTTGCGATTACAGCTCTAGTATACACATATCCAACGTTCGAGATATATTACCGTTTTGGTGTAGATATGTGGTTGTATACACTGGGAACTGCATTATCGCTTTTAGCAATGTACTATATATTAAAACCAGATAAACAAACATATATGGGAATATTGTTTGGTGCTGCAGCATTAGCAATTTATCAGGCTCTTATTTCAGTTATGACTATAGTGTTTACGCTTTATTATCTAAAAAAACTGTCAAAAAAAGAAGTTGATATTAAAGAGGGTTTATTGTCACTACTATACTTAGTGGCTGCAGGCCTTGTATATTTAGTAGTATTTAAATTGTTGTTGCTAATAACAGGAATGACAGTTACGAATTATAAAGGTGCATCAGATTTAAGTGTGATGTCAATACTATCAGGATTACCTGCAAATCTATCTATAGTATATAGACAATACATTAATTTGCTTTTATCTCGACTTAACTATTATGATTGGGCACAAATCCCAGTCATATGGGCGATCTTTATAGTTACTCCCATGCTATATTTCTACAAATTTGTTACTAGCAATAGGATATCAAATAAAAATAAGGCGCTTATAGTCGTCTTAATATTGACTATCCCGATTTCTTTATTCTCACATGTGATTATTACTTCAGATGGTTCGGATAGAACCTATTTAGCAATGATATTTTACTTTATAATGAGTGCGATTATTTTCTTGGAGCATAAAGGTAAATATGAGAATATAGCTCTAATAATTGTAGGTCTAGCGATATTCTTTAATCTAAATACTATTTTAGCAATGGAAACCATTGACTTAAAGCATATGGAAAATAATAGACTAGTTACAGAAACTGTGATTACGGATTTGCAAAGATATGATGGGTATGACGCAACTAGTAAGTTATCGGTATGTGGACATTTAGGATATAATTCCAACTTAAATTATGCAAATGGTTATCCATATGTATTTGAAAATAGAAACTACTTAAATATTCAAGGGCCATCATATTTAGTATTTGCTAAGTATGATGACTCTTTGGAATATACTAAGAATATGACAAGTAGCATGTATGGCTTATATGGGCTTGGAAATGAGTTTGTAAACAATGAATGTGATCAAGATGCCCCGGAATATCCAAAAGAAGGTTATATCTACGAAAAGAATGGAATCATCAATATAAACTATAGTAAATAAAAATGGGTTTCTACCAGTTGGTAGAAACCTTTTTTTGTTATTTAACAATATATACTGAGCAAGCTGCGTTTTTAACAATTCCACTTGCAGTTGAACCGATCATTTTCTCAATAAATGAATGGTGTTTATTATCACCAACGATTAATAAGTCTGGTTCATATTGACGAGTAATTTCGCCAGTAATAATTGATGCAACATCTAGTCCTTCAATTATTCGTGTTTCAACATTCTTAATACCTGATTGTAGTGCTAAACTTTTATATGTTTCCATCTCTTCTTTAGATAGAGAATCGATTGTAATTGAGTTTCCATGAGAATACGCAAGTGTTCCCGTTTGAGGTAACACAATTTGATTTACATGGGCAATAACTAAATCTGCTTGATATCTTTTAGCCATTGCGATTGCTTGATTTAATACTTTTTCACGTTTGTCGTCATTTGTAATTGCTACTAAAATTGTTTTTAACATACAGCCTCCTTTATAAACTAATTATAGCATGTAATTTAATTTGAAACCGACGGTTTGTAAGTGTGTTATAATTGTAGTGATTAGTAGAGGGGGCAAAGTGGAACTTCAAAAAACGATATATGAAAATTCAAAAAGACTATTCCGTGAAAAAGGATATGATAAAACAACCTTAGCAGAGATAATAGAAGCATCTGACTGTTCAAAAGGTGGGTTTTATCATTACTATAAAAGTAAAGAAGACATCATACCTCAAATTTTAGATGAGTATGAACAAGTATACATCGATTGTATTAATGCTTTCATTTTACCAGAACACAATGGTTACGAGAATTTATTAAACTTCTACCGAACTGTTTATTTAGATACTTCTGAAAAAGCAGTATTACGTAAAGAGTTATATGATATTATTGTACAGATAGATCGTGGAGATTTATACCGTTTAATGAGAAAAAAAGCAGATGGAGCCTTAATTAAGATGGTCTGTGATGTTCTTGAAAAAGGGAAGATTGATGGTAGTTTAGATTATGACGTGCAACCAATTATTATTGCTAAATTATTCGCAAGAGAGTTTAGATATTTCGATGAAAGAATGCGTAAGCTAATTACTAAGTATCAGGTTAAATCATTTGAAGAAGCAAAACAATTAGAAAAAACTAAGTTACTTGGTGAGGAAATGGAATTGAGTATTAGAATTCTAGAAATGACAATTAATCGTCAGTTACCAATTAAAGAGTTATATACAAATAACTTTAAAAACTTAATTGAAAAAAATAACGAAAATCGAATTTATTAATGCCATCACACCTAGTGGTGGCCTTTATTATGTGGAGGTAAGATGAATGTATTAGTAAGCAGTTGTTTTCTATTACCAACAAGGTATGATGGTAAAGCGCAAGATAAGCCAGAAATGCAAGCCATCATTAATTTTCTTAAAGAAGCAGGCGCTAATGTTATTCCAGTTTGCGCTGAACAATTAGGGGGATTAAGCACACCTAGATTACCTGCGGAAATATCTGGTAATAAAGTTATAACAATTAATGGTGAAGATGTTACTAAACAATTTAGTGCTGGAGCAAGTTCAGTATTAAAGTTATGTCAAGAGTTAGAAGTTAAAGTAGCTATTATGAAAGAACGTAGTCCATCGTGTGGTGTAAACCAAATATATGATGGGACACATAGTTCTAGTGTTGTAAGTGGGAGTGGAGTTACAACCAAGCTATTAAAAGAAAATGGTGTAGTTATCTTTACAGAAAATGATATAGAAGGAATAAGGGAATATATATGGAAACAAAAGATTTAACCCGTGGAAGTATAGGGAAAGAGTTATTTTATTTAGCATTACCATTAATGTTAGCTAACTTAGTTAATATTGCATATAACATGATTGATATGTTCTTTATCGGAATGAGCGGAGATGAAGCGTTAAGTGCTGTTGGAACAGCAGGGCTATATTTATGGCTTGCTTCAAGTGTTGTTTACTTTTCTAAACAAGGGATGGAGACGCTATTGTCGCAATCAATTGGACGTGGAAATGTTCATGAGTCAAGAGATATTATTAAAACGGGTGTATCAATTAATGTAGTTATCTCGGTATTATATACGCTTGTGATGTTACTATTTGCCGGACCTTTAATTTATGTTTTTAATTTAGAGAGCCAAGTAATTAATGATATGGCTATTATCTATCTGCGAATTGCGAGTTTTGCGATTTTATTTATGATGATAAATCAAAACTTAATGAGTATTTTCCAGGCACGTGGGCAAACTAAACAAGTACTTATTTACAATGGGATTGGATTAGTTGTAAATATGTTATTGGATCCGTTATTAATTATTACATTAGATCTAGGTGCAGCTGGTGCTGCAATAGCAACTGTAGTAGCTAATGCATTAGTATTTATTATTTCAGTTGTAAGCCTGCTTAAATATGACCGTCAGTTTAAAGAGCCAGCTAGGTTTGTACGACTTATTGCTGGGCGCATTATGCGCATTAGTATTCCAACCGGAACATATCAAGTGTTCTTTACATTTGTTGCAATGATCATTAGTACATATGCAATTACATATGGAGACAATGTAATCGCTGCTCAACGTATTGGTTCGCAAGTTGAATCTTTATCATGGATGTTTGCTTCTGGTCTAGGAATTGCTTGTGGTGTATTTACTGGTCAAAACTACGGTGCTAAAAATAAAGAACGAATTGATAAAGCTTATAAGTATTTGTTTAGATTCTCGACAGTATACGGAATATTTTTATTATGGTTGTTCATAGCAAAAGCTGATCCGATGATGAGGCTTTTTACAGATAGTAATGAAATTGTTGCAATTGGTGTCAACTATTTCTATGCCTTATCTGTATCTCAGGTATTTACGTTATATGAGGGAATTGGTTCTGGGTACTTTAATGGTTATGGACTTACTAAAATTCCATCATTCTTTAGTATTAGTGGAAATGTCTTAAGAATTATATTAGTAATTGGATTTTCGCTAGCAATTGGTCTAAATGGAATATGGATAGGTATTAGTTTATCTGGTATCTATCGTGGTTTAGGTCTAATCATTTGTAAAGTGATATATGATAAACGTGGAAAAATGGATATAGTATAGAAAAAAGGGTGCAAGTAAACTTGCATCCTTTCTTAATATTGTTCTGGTAAAGTAATTGATTGAGTACCTTCTAGCTTTGTATATGAAACACCGGCGCTATCTAACATACGTTTACTCGCAACTGTCATCTCAAGATCTTTATATTTATCAGAAATATAGTATAAGTTTGAAATACCACTTTGAATAATTGCTTTTGTACATTCGTTACACGGGAAAAGTGTAACATATATAGTCGCCCCTTTTAAGTTCTTAGTGCTATTTAAAATTGCATTAAGTTCAGCGTGACATACGTAAGGGTACTTAGTGTCTAAAAAGTCTCCTTCTTTTCCCCAAGGAAATAAATCATCGTCGATTCCGATTGGTAGACCATTGTATCCAATTCCAATAATTTTCTTTTCAGCATCAACAATGCAAGCTCCTACTTGGGTTGAAGGATCTTTAGAACGTAATGCAGATAAACGAGCAATACCCATAAAGTATTGATCCCAATCTAAATAGTCTTCTCTTTTCATAATATGACTCCCTATAAAAAAAGGTAGCTGGGTAGCTACCGTTTAAATTATGCGAATGGTGCTTCGCTCACTAATACTGAATCAGTAGGACAAGATTCAACTGCGTACTCAACGTCTTCTAAAAAGTCTTCGCTGATCTCAGTTACACCTTTGTTTTCATCTAATAATGAAAACGCAATTCCTTGTTCGTTTTCTGCGTACACGTCTGGTGCTTCAGCTGAACATGATCCACATGCGATACAAGTATCTTGGTCAATTTTTGTATATTTAGCCATAATATCCTCCTAAATTTATCTTATGTATATATAATATCACAAAAAAATAAAAAATAAGTTAAATATAGGTAATAATGATATAATTTATACTAGGAGCGAATATGATCTTAGTATATTTATTATTTTGTATTATAATCGGCTTAATCAATAACAGAACTAACATTATTTTTGCATTATTGTTAGGTATTTTAGGACTTAACTTTTTCTTAAATGGTAATAATATAATAAAGGCTGCACAATCACTCGTTGCAATTCCGAAAATGTTACTAATTAGTCCAGAAGCTGTATTGCTTTTAGTCGTTATAATCCTTTTATTCATTTTATCAAATTTATTAAATTTAATAAATCTTGATTTTTTAATTGACCGTTATGTAGGTCGATTCTCATATCGTAAACAACAACTGTTTACATTTATAATTTCATTTTTATCAACAAACTTAGACTTTGCAAATAGTGACATTAGTGTTCACCACCGTAAAGTTTATGACATTAATAGTGGTATCATGCCATTCTTAAACATGTTTTCGATAATAGTAATATTTATATCGACATTATTAGTAATGTTCGATACAGTAAATGGTATAAGCCTAGGTGTAGCTACATTCATCGTACTTTTAAATATTCCGGCAATATGGTGGGCGTATAAAACATTAATCCAAATTATTTATAATAAGCAACCAGATTACAAGATTAATAAGTACAATATGAACTTAATCAGACCGTCGATAGATGTAGCCCAATCGAGAGTTGTTCAAACAACATTAAATGGACCACACATTATCAAGCGAGTATTGATTTTATTCCCAATCTCAGTTGCTATTAGCTTCTTTACGCCGGCGTATAGGTTTTTTGCATTTTTAATTATTTATTTAATCTTAGTTATTTCATATACTGTTTATTTAGGAGTTAAAGCTGTATATGAAGAGCGAATTATGGCAGAAGAAGAAATTTATCGTACAATTAGAAACTCGTTGTTAGGAATAGGTCCAGAGCTTATTAGTTTTTTATTAACTTTAATCTTTGCATCACTATCGTATGACTATATTGAAAGATTTTACGCTAACATATATTCATCTTCGCAATTATTCTTGCTTGTATTAATTGCATTATTAATTGGTATGATCCTGTTTAAAGATTATCTAATTGGAATAGCGATGGCACTACCAGTTACGCTTGTATGGATTACATCAAACTATTCAATTGATGATGAGTCAATTCAGATTTTATATATTTCATTAATCTCAATTGCAACCCTTATTCAAATTTTCTACTTGTTAAAGTTTGATGAATTTGATATGATAAAAGTCTTAGATTTAAGCCTACTGGTTTTTGTTACGCTTTCAACAATCTTAATTTCATTCTACGCAGGATTAACTGCAGGAATAACATTATTTGTTGTTTATGGAATTATTTATATTAGTGTGTTCATGTTTAGAAACAGTAGGGAGAACTAAGATGACAACTCTAGATATTCATAATAAAACACAAAGTGAAGCACAAATTATTGTTAAAGCATTTATTAGAGAACGTTTTGAATTAAGAGATTACAATATACTTATTGTTCATGGTTTTGGACAAATGATTATGAGAAATGTCGTTTGGTCGATATGTGAAAATAGTAAGTATGTAGAAAAATACGAACTTGCACCACCTCGACTTGGAGGCGGAGGAGTTACGTATATAACTTTAAATAAGAAAAAAAGATAGGTTACACTGCACCCACAAAAGTGGAAAAAAGAAATAAAAGACAAACATTTGATAAGATGGCCTCCTCAAGTTGTTGAGGTGTCATCTTATTTTTTTCATATATTGGGTTTTCATTAGTCAGGTATGGATTCTTTTGTCGATATTCTGATTACATACCAAGTTCTTTTGATAACGTGTATACACGCTTAGCATTTACAACAAAATCTAAGTCATTACTATTACTAATTTGCATAGTTAGTTGACGGTACCCAATATATTTATACTTATTCCTATTACCATTTAAATCTTTTTTCACTCTGAAATTTCTAGTTTGAATTTTTATAATAGTCTTCTTAATTAATTCATCTTCAACATCTTTAGAAGTTGTTGTTGATCCTCGTTTGAGATACTTGTAGTAATCTGCACAAGACACTTCTAAATAATCACAGAGTAATTTTAAACTTTGTGTTTTATTCATATTAGGAAAAGTGTGTATACTGAGAAAATCACTTATTGATTTAAACTTATTCCCCTTCTTGCATTCCTTTGGCAAGAAGGGAGTGAACTTTTTTAAAAGATCATTTTCCTCTTCAAGTAAAGCTATTCTTGCTTCTGATATTCTTAATTTTTCTTCAAGGTTTGCATCACTATAAGTCTTTTTTGTCTGCTTGTTTTTTTCTTCCACGAGTTCCAATATGGAATGAAACAACACCTTTATTTTTATATTGGGATTTAAATCTAGAATATAATGAATCAAATCTAGATTGGTCAGTAAGGTCAATGTCTATATTGTGTTCCTTGAATAATTGTCTTGCATCATACTTAGTTTTACATTTTGCAACTTCAACTTTAAAGTCAGGAGTGAAGTTTATTTGTGTTTCGGAAATATATGTAACAACATCGATATTTCTTAATGTATCAATAGTTTCTTGTGTAAATTTTTTATTAGCCATTAGACTCGTTAGTGTAATTATTATAGCAAAGACGAACTCAAATTATAGCTTGAGTTCGTCTTTTATTTAATTATTCTACTTTATCGGGTTTAGTGTACTAGTAGTTGGCTTTTTTTTTATTACTCACAGTTTCTATTCATAAAGGGAATACCAATAATCATTGCGATTAAGCTGAAAATGATGTATATTAGTCCATTAACTTGCATTGCACCGTAGATTACAATTAGCGATATCAGAACTGCAACAATTACGTACATAAGTAATCTTGCTCGCTCAACTCCTTGTCTCGATGTGACTCTGAAGACGCGGATGTATAAACCAATGTAAATAAAGTAGATAATAGTAATCGGTAATGTCGATAAATCAAATGCCGTCTCTAAATTACCAAAGATAATTCCTTCATTTGTTAAAATTTGAATCAATAACATAATCGTAACTGTAATAATATCGAAGGTGATGACACCTTTAGAGAAACCATTACTTGTTAGGTTAGCATTAATATTTAAAATATCTTTCATCATTCCTTCTTCAATAATTGCATGTGGAAGACGTAAGTAAGCTAAGACCATACCATTAACTCCACCGTAAACAGCGATTACAACAAAAGTTGTGATGATTGTACTTCCGTGACTACCAAAGATAGTTTGCGCCGCAATATCAACGTGCCCATCTCCTAGACTAATTATATCAGAAGGGCTAACAATGTTAGTGATCCCAATGAAGTATAATATGTAGATGATAGTTGTTAATAACACACCAGCTGTTAGTGCAATAGGTAATGTTTTTCTAGGATTCTTAATTTCTCCACCAATTGAAGTTACAACAATCCAACCATCAAATGTGAAGGCAATTGCAATTAAAGCCGTAAAGAAGCTTGAATTACTTGTAGTCACATGGCTAGTGATTGCAGTCCCAGCACCACCACTGTTGAAGAAAATAAGCCCGATAGCACCAATAATGAATAGTGGGACTAATTGCAAACCAGTAGTAATACTTTGGACTGTTCCTCCGACACGCTTCGATAAAATATTTGAAATAAATGCAAATGTTAATACAAGTGTAGTTGCAATGTACAAGAAGATATTACTATCAATTCCAAGTAAGACACTTAAGTAGATTGCTGTTACAAATGATAAAATAACGATTAATGCTGGAAAGTAAACACTAATTACAAACCAACTTACAAAATAAGCAATCTTCGAACCAAAGGCATCTTTACAAAAGGGAATAAGCCCTCCCTCTTCAGGTTTGTTTATTGCATATTCAGAAATAACTAAAGAACCGAAGACCACTCCAATCCCAACAACTAAGAATCCTAAAATTCCAAGTAAAACACTTCCTCCAGTTGCGGTTAGGATATCATCTGCTTTAAAGAATATCCCTGAACCTATAACAATTCCAACAACCATACTAATGGCTGTAATAAATCCGTACTGCTCTTTATTTGTTTTCATCTCTCTCCTTTTGAGTATAAAAAAAAGGAGCCCTAGATTTACCTAGGGCTCCTTAAACTAATTACGAATAATTATTCATCTAAGAACTTACAGCCATGGGAAAAATCTCTGTATATTTACAAAGTTTTTGATAGCTATAAAAAAATACGTTAGATGAAATATGTGTATTCATAATCACTCCTCATTCAATTTTTCTAAATTATAGCATGAAAATCCATCGTGTAAAATAAATTTTACAAATCGTTTTTTATATACTAAAGTATATAGTTGTTAGCGAACTTAGCTAAGTTAACGATTTAAACTGGCAAGATGTGAAGTTTATATACTAATATCTTTAGCGATAGGTAGTGACAGTTAGTATGATGTGTGATAAAATAATATTATCGAAAAAGTGAGGTATATATGGTAAAAAGTGGTTTTTTAGTAATTAATAAAAAGAAGGGAATAACGTCGTTTGATGTTGTTCGCCTTGCTAAGAAAAAATTAGGAACTAAGAAGATTGGACATACAGGGACATTAGATCCACAAACAGATGGAGTACTAGTGTTAGCAATAGAAGATGCGACTAAGTATATTCCAATTATTAGTGAAACTAAGCAGAAAACATATCGTGCAAAAATGAAATTTGGTGAGCACCGTGATACATATGATGTTGAAGGAACAGTTACTAAAACCGACGATAAAGTAATCGATACAGAAACTGCAAAAGCAGCACTATTATCGTTTGTTGGTAAATATGATCAATACCCACCAATTTATTCTGCAAAGAAAGTAAATGGGAAGCGTTTATATGACTATGCTCGTGAAGGTATTGAAGTGGAGATTAAACCGAGTGAGGTAGAAATTATTGACTTTCCATATATTGGTGAAGTAATCGATAATGAAATTGAATTCGAAGTAGTAGTGAGTAAGGGAACTTATATTCGTAGTCTAATTGTTGACGTCGCTACTAAACTTGAGACAGTTGCTTACATGAGTGATTTAACACGTACGAAGTCAGATGGATTTAGTATTTCAGACGCTATCTTAGAAGAAGATATGACTCCTGAACTTATTATTGATTTCAATCAATACTTATTAGGCAAGTATCCAAAGATTGAAGTTTACGGTAAGATAGAAAAACTTGCACGTAATGGATTTGGATTTAGGCCGCTTGAGGGTGCAACATACCCACTTTTATACACAACTCAAGAAGGAACACCAATTGCCTTATATCAAAAACTTAATGATGGTGCAACTAAGCCCCTAATCATGATAAAGGATCGCAGTGAAAATAATTAATATACAAAGTTTAAACGAATTGAAATTAGACGGGGAGCGTGTAGTTGCTCTGGGTCTATTTGAATCGATGCATAGAGGACATAAAAAGGTTATCGAGCATACTGTTAATTTAGCAATAGATAATAAAATGGTTGCAACAGTAGTAACAGTATCAAAACCTGTCAATAAAGCTGGTCTACCTATCTTTAGCATTGACCATAAACTTGAACTAATGGATAGCTTAAGTGTGGATGAAGTAATTGTCATTGAAATGAATGACGAGGTCCGCCTTAGTTTAAGTGATGACTTTATAAACTTATTAAAGAATATTGGAACATCAAAAGTAGTTAGTGGTTCTGACTATCGATTTGGCTACAAAGGTGCTGGAGATGTAAACTTATTGAAAAATAACTTTGACACTGAAGTTCAAGACTTTGAACTTGAAGAACAAGAAAAAGTATCAACAACATTAATAAAATCTTACTTATCTAAAGGAAAAATCAAACATGCTAATAGTCTTTTAGGGTATAATTATTATATTAAAGGCACTGTTGAGCAAGGAAAACAGCTGGGAAGAACAATAGGAGTTCCAACCGCTAATGTTTATCCGGATATTTCACCATTAGCTACAGGTGTGTATTTAACAAAAACAACAGTCTTTGACAATCATTATCGTAGTATTACCAATATTGGATATAACCCCACAACCGGAGACGGTAGGCTGAGTATTGAAACTTATATTGGAGATGGATTTAGTAGTAATATATACGGGCAAGAGATTAAGGTTGAAATGATTGAAAAAATAAGAGACGAAGTTAAGTTTGGTTCATTAGACGAACTGGTAGCAAGACTTAAACTTGATATAAAATATATGGAGGAAACTAACTATGAAAATTGTTGATTTAGCAGCGCAGTACAAAGAATTAGACGGACAAACTATTACTATCCAAGGTTGGCTTAGAAATCACCGTGTTGGGAAAAATATTTCATTTATGATGGTAAATGATGGAACATGTTTTGATGTAATTCAAGTAGTATACAAAAACTTAGAAAACCAAGAAGAAGTGAGTAAAGCCAATATTGCTAGTGCTGTTGAAGTAAAAGCAACTGTTAAGGTAACTGATGGTGGAAAACAAGACTTTGAATTAGTAGCAGAGTCAATTGAAATCTTAGCAGCGAGTAGTGAGGATTACCCATTACAACCTAAGAAACATACTTACGAATTCTTACGTGAAATTGCACACTTAAGAGCTAGAAGTAATACTTTCAATGCTGTATTTAGAATTAGATCATTATGTTCTCAAATCTTACATGAATACTTCGCTAAAGAAGGATTTGTACACGTACACTCACCAATCATCACAGGTGCTGATGCAGAAGGTGCAGGAGAAATGTTCCAAGTTACTACATTAGATTTAGAAAACTTAGAAATGAACGAAGAAGGAAAAGTAGACTACAAGAAAGATTTCTTTAACAAGCAAGCAAACTTAACAGTATCAGGTCAATTATTAGCTGAAACGTATGCACTTGCTTTCCAAAAAGTATATACATTTGGTCCTACTTTCCGTGCAGAACACTCAAACACAACTCGTCACGTTGCTGAGTTCTGGATGTTAGAACCAGAAATCGCATTCGCTGGACTTGATGAAGTAATCGAACTTGAAAAAGATATGTTAATTTACACTGTAGGAGAATTACTTAAACGTGCTCCTAAAGAATTAGCGTTCTTAGATGGATTAAAAGATTACGACTTAGTTGAAAGATTAGAAAACTTAGTTAACGCAAACTTCAACCGTATTACTTATACAGAAGCTGTTGATTTATTATTAGCACATATCGCTGAAGGTAAAGTTGAATTTGAAAACGAAGTATTCTGGGGTGTAGATTTAGCTACTGAACACGAAAAGTACATTACTGACGTAGTTTACCAAACGCCAGTATTCGTAACTGATTACCCTCGTGACATCAAAGCATTCTACATGCGTTTAAACGACGATCAAAAAACTGTTGCTGCAACTGACTTATTAGTTCCTGGAATTGGTGAATTATGTGGTGGTAGTGCACGTGAAGAGCGTTTAGATGTATTAGACGAGCAAATGGCTAAGTTTAACATTGATTCAGAAGAATTAGGATGGTACCGTGATTTACGTCGCTACGGTGGTGTTAAACACGGTGGATTCGGTATTGGTTTTGAGAGATTAGTAATGTATGTAACAGGTATGGAGAATATTAGAGATGTATCATCATTCCCACGTACAGTGAGAAACCTTGAATTCTAAACAATCGAATAGAGAAAAAGAAATTATTAATAAATCATTAATAGTTTCTTATTTTTTAATATTTACACTTGTATTCATGGTATTATTTATGATAAATAGCATCTTTTTCCAATACAATGCTGAGGAAGCGGTATCGTATAGTAATTATACAGGATCAGTTCATATCGGAGTTGATACAACAGCCGGAGATTACTATCTTAAGAGTAATGCGGATAGCTTAGAAAATTATATATATGGGATTCGCTCTAATGAACGTGATGATTTTACGCGAATGGCATTTGCAGATAATCAAATCATCCAAGTCGAAAATGGCCAACACTTAATTCTATATAAAACAGATTTAATTCCAGTTGATAAAGTTACTCATCAAACGATTACAAGTAAACTAGATGATGAGATTGATAAGACAGTTAATGAGACGAATACTCTTGAAATAAATGGAAGTGAAGTTACAACTACTGAAGATAGTGTTGGAATGGTTAAGTTATCTAATGAGTACTATAATATGCCGTATGTAGTTAGCCCTAATGGTGAATTTCCATATGTAGAGTTATATGACGATAATTTAAATGTAAGTGCAATCAAGCAAATAGAGAGTGATACACTACTTGTAATTGAACCGAATGAAGCTTCATACCTTAAGTTAAATGATGTTTCAATTCAAGAACTGTCATCTTTTAAAACAAGTGGACGCTTATCTGCTGATGGATTTACACCTGCTGTATATGAAATCGGAAAGAGTCTTGAAGTAGCTGACTTTATTATAAATCCAACCTCAGAGTTATGTGAGTATCGAGTTATTGATAAAGTCGAAGATATTAATGCAACACCAACTATTAGCTGTGGTGACGAAAGTGAAATGAATATCTTAGAATTAGAAGAAGGTCAAATCCTTGAATTGCATAATGGAACTTTAAACAAGTACGAAGCACCAGCTGAAAATACTGAAAATGTTGAATAATTGAATTTTAGTTTTAAAGCATCTAGATTTATCTAGGTGTTTTTTAAATTAATAACACAAACGTTAAAAAAGTGTAAAATCAGTGCTACAATATAATGAAAGGGGGAATTATGGTAAAACAATTAATGGGCTACTATAAGCAAAATTTAAAACTATTCATTGGTGTTATGTTTACATGCTTTATGATTATTATCTTCCAAACTTTAATTCCAATTGGAACAAGGTTAATTCTAAATGAATATATACCTAGTGAAAACGGTAGAGGGATAATCATTATATCTATTATCTTATTAGTGGCAACACTATTATTATCATTTGCAAGCTATATTAAAACTTACTATGGACATGTGCTTGGAGCAAACATCGAAAAGAAGATGCGTGTTAAGATGTTTAAACACTTCCAGACCCTTGATTTTAGTTACTATGATAAATACAAGACAGGGCAAATCTTATCACGTTTAACAACCGACTTAAACTATATAAGTGAATTTGCTCATCATGGAGCTGAAGAAGTGTTCTCAACAATCGTAATTGTAGTAATTGGAGTATTTTACTTAGGATCAATTAATGTTATGTTCATGCTGTTTTCTTATTTATTAATTATCGTTCACTTTACAGTTTTATATAAAAATCGTGGAAAGATGAAGCAATCAATGCGTGCAGTTCGTGATGAACTAGGTGAAGTGAATGCAAAAACTGAAAGTAGTCTAGCCGCAATTAGGCTAACTAGAACATTTACTAATGAGACATTAGAAATTGAACAGTATATTGATATTAATGAAAGTTATCGTACATTTTGGAAGAAAGCGTTCAAGGACTTAGCAGTTGTAATGTCAACTAATAACTTTTTCTTACAAGCTCAGAATGTGTTATTGATTGGAGTCGGATCAATTGCAATCTTTAATCAAATAATTACATTTGGGGATTTAATGGCCTTCTATTTATTCTTCCAAATCTTAATTAGTAGTGTAAGTCGTATTATGAATATGATTGAGTCATTCCAACAAGGAGTAACTAGTATGGACCGTTACAATGATGTAATGGCCGTAAAGCCGACAATTATCGAAAACGCCAATCCAGTTGCACTTGAAAATGTCCAAGGGAATATTGAGTTTAATAATGTAAGTTTTGAATATGTAAGTGATAAGCCAGTTATTAGTAACTTAAGTTTATCTGTTCCTAGCGGAAAGATGGTTGCTTTAGTAGGAGAAAGTGGTATTGGTAAGAGTACAATCATCCAATTATTACCAAGGTTTTATGACACTACTGCGGGAACAATAACTATTGATGGGATTGATATTAAAGATTGTAGTTTAGAAACGCTGCGTGATAATATCGGATATGTACAGCAAGATGTAACATTATTCTATGGATCAATACGTGATAACATCTTATATGGTAAACCAGAAGCGACAGAAGCAGAATTACTAGAGGCAGTTAAGCGAGCTAAATTAGATCAGTTTGTAGCAAGCTTAGAACTAGGTTTAGATACGCAAGTAGGAGAAAAGGGTATCGTTTTAAGTGGTGGTCAGAAACAAAGAATTTCACTAGCTCGTATCTTCTTAAAGAATCCACCTATTCTATTACTAGATGAAGCTACAAGTGCACTAGACACAATAACAGAGCGATATATTCAAAAGCAAATCGAAGAGTTAAGTGTTGGCCGTACTGTAATTGTAGTTGCGCACAGATTAACAACGATAATGAAAGCGGACCAAATCTTAGTATTAGGAAGCGAAGGGATTATTGAATCAGGTACGCACTCGCAGCTTATGGAAAATGAAGGATATTACTATCAACTTCAAAAATCAGCAGATAGTGAACTATATTAACATAAAGAAAGCAATCAAAACCTTAACTGGAATTGATTGCTTTTTCTTTTTATATTAACTTTTCTTAAGTGGAATAGTTACTAAGTAAATAATAATTGCGGTAATTACAATGATACTGCTTGTTGGTAAATTTAAGAAGTACGAACTAAAGATACCTAATACAATTGAGATTTCTGTAAACAAGATTGCAAAGCAAAGCGATGCGCGTAATGATTTAGAAATGTTTGCAGCAGCAAGTAATGGAATAACGATAAGTGAGGACACTAAAAGTACCCCGATGGCTTTAATAGCAATTGTAATTGATAAAGCGATTAAGATCATCATTAAATATTTAGTACGAGCTACATTAACCCCATATAGTTTAGCGTAGTCTTCTTCAAGTGATAATAGTAACATCTTTTTATAATTTAAAGCAGCGATTAAAATAATTATTGCTGAACTAATAGTAATAGTAAGAACTGTCGCATCACTAATCCCATTGATGTTCCCGAATAAGACTGCAAATAGTGATGAGTTATAACCACCAGCTAAGTTTAAGAAGATCATCATCAGTGCAATTGAAACTGAATAGACAATTGTAATTGATAGTTCTTTATACTCACTGTAACGCTCACGTAAAAACTCAATTACAATTGCAGCAGCAATTGTCCATAAGATTGTAATCAGTTCTGAGAACGCACCTATTGTCGGTACGATTGAAGTAATTAGAATTGCTAATGCGATTCCGGCCATATTGATGTGTCCGAATGAATCAGCAATAAACGTCATTCTACGTAATAAGACAATAACACCGATAATAGGTAATAAGATTCCAATTACAATTCCGACTGTAAGTGCATTTTGAAATAGATTATATGATAGTAAATTTAACATTTTTCAATCCTTTCAAAAGTCTCTGTTTCCATATCTAGCTTACAAGTCATCATTGATTCAACTTCATGCTCGTAGTGAGAAACAACAATAATTGTTACACCGCGTTCATTTAAAGTTTGTAAGATTTCTTGTAATTCAGTTCGTGATTTTGGATCAAGCCCTGTTGTTGGCTCATCTAAAATTAAATATTTAATATTTAGAAGTAGTGCTTTAGCAATGTTAATACGCTGCTTTTGCCCACCTGATAAGTCATTAATATTTGCATTTAAGATTGTCTCAATATTAAGTAACTTGCTTACCTCGTTTATCTTAGCACTATCTTTTGTTATTAACTTAAAGATTTCCTTAGCAGTAATTGGTAATTCACTTGGTTTCGATTTTACTTGGGGAACATAACCGATTTGATCATAGTCATCAAAACAAGAAATACATTCATTATCGATTTGAATTTGATTATGTTTAACCTTATAGATTCCAACTAAACATTTAATTAGTGTACTCTTACCAGTTCCATTAGGGCCGACTACGACAAAGAAGTCACCGTCATTAATTGTAAGTGATAAGTTATCTATTACTTTTTGATTTCCGAAACTAAAACTTAGTTCATTTAATTTAATCATTATTCATTTCCTAACTCAAACATTTTTAAATTATATTCATAGAAGTCAGCAATTGATGTGAACGACTTATGACTTGATTCTGTTTCTAATGTATATAAAGTCTCAACATCAACTGCAGCTTCATCAGCAATTTGACGCATTACTGGATTGGATTTATCGCCTTGTTCTACAAAGATTGTACCGATTTGTTGTTCTTTAATTGTATCAACAGTATTAATTACATCTTTAGTAGTTGGTTCATCATCATGGTGCGCACCATAAAGGGTAATAAACTGAATACCATAGTCTTCTTCTAAAGCAGAGTAAGCATCGTGTGTTGCAACGATTGGTTTACTTTGGTTAGCACCGAACTCAGTGTAAACACCATCTAGCTCCTCTAACTTGCTAACTAGTTTAGATTTATTTTCTTCATATACTAATTTATTAGTTGCATCTAAATCAATTAAAGCATCAGCAATTGCAATAACTGCGTCTTCACCTCGATGTGGACTTAGCCATGAGTGTGATCCGTGAACGTGTTCTTCACCTTCATCTTCGGCGTGTTCTTCCTCTTCGCTATCAACGATTACGACATTCGCATCTTCTTTTAAACTATTGTAAATCTTAGCATCTTCTTCAATGTTCGTAATGATAATAAGGTCTGCATCTTGTAAATCCATTGTCTGCATCGGTGTCATCTCATAGCTATGAGCATCACTATCAACTGGATAAATACTTTCGACATTTACATAGTCCCCACCAAGTTCTTCAGTAATTAACTGGTATGGATAGTAACTAGTAATGATGTTGATCTTATCATTATCATCAACTGTTGTATTGCTACATCCTGCTAATAATCCAACAAGACCAATGCTAATCATTAATAATTTTTTCATCTTCACTCCTTTTAACAACGCGTCTAATGCGTGTGTCATGTTCATCTAGTTCTTTTGCAATTTGCAAAAACGACTTATCTTCGGCTAATTTGCAAACTAATTCTTCAAGTTCAATTGTAAAGCGGTGCTTTGGTTTAGCCCAGTTTACATCTGATGTTTTCACTCCGTGATCTACGCACTTAATACGTGGATTACGAAACGTTATATATACTTTACTGTTTTCATAATCAGTGTGTCGCCATTTTTTCTGTAAACGATCATGGATTTTTGAAGCATTATTACACATCGGACATGGTGCCTCTTTAATAACGGCATCAATATCAACGATGAAGCTATCTGTTTCTCCATCATACGAAATATCAGAAATATAATATCCCTCTTCTAAGTTTAATTGCTCTAATAATTTTTCTCTCACTATACCTCCACAATAAATAGCGAATATATTCTACCACACAAAATAGCGAATTAGGATGAAAAAGCCAATAAATTCTAAAAAAATGTAAAATATTGCCACTTTTTTGAATGTTTCCATGCCCAAGCGGGCACTCAATCTTGAATTATTAAGTAAATCATTATAATAAATTGACTCATTTTAAACTGATGCTACTTTCAAACAGGGCTATAAGCCACCATTCTAGAGATGTTATTTGCAGTAGTACATGCAGTAAATTTTGATTACTAATTTATTTCGATTCACTTGGAAAAGTCACTAATCAACTACTTTTTTAATGCTCACGTATCTGCATAGATGCCAAAAATTAGATGCGTTTACAAATTTAAGATTACTATTTAATAAATGAAAACCGCCCATTTGGGTATTTTTAGTTTGTTAAACTTTGAGGGAAAGCAAAGGAGATATTATGAACACAGAACAAAAAGTAATTGAAATCATTGGAGATTTCTTAGATATCGAAGTAAAAGAGATTAAATTAGAATCAGACTTAAAGGAAGACTTACAGGCAGACTCATTAGACTTTGTAGAGTTAGTTATGGAACTTGAAGAAGAGTTTGACTTTGAAGCAGATGAAGATAAATTAGCAGGTTTAAAAACTGTTGGTGATGTAGTTAAATTTATTGAAGATAACAAGTAAGGAATAATTATGAAATTTTCAAATGTCGAAATCGAGAATTTAGCAAAGGTGCTAAAGACTAACGGCTTAGGAAGTATTGCTTATGAACAAGAGGGTTGTAAAATTACTCTAAGTAGTCAAGGTAGTAGTGTTGTTACATCTGATGTAACTCCAAGCGTTAGTGAGGAAGTAGTTGAAACTGAAAATTATCAAGTAATTAAGTGTCCATTAATTGGACATTTTTACTTAACACAAACTCCAGATAGCGATCCATATGTAACAGTTGGGTCCAAAGTAACAAGTGGAGACGTAGTTGGGATATTACAAGCGATGAAAGTTTCAAATGAAATTAAAAGTGAGATAAGTGGAGAGATTGTCGAGATATGTGTTGAGAGTGGTCAATTCGTAGACTTTGATAGTCCTTTATTTAAAGTGAGAGTGTAAAGATGAGAATATTAGTAGCAAATCGGGCAGAAATTGCATGCCGTATAATCGAAGCGATTCATGCAACAGGAAATGAAGCTGTTGCAATTTATTCAAGAGCAGATAAAGATATGAAGCATTGTGAGATGGCCGATCTTGCTGTTTGTGTAGGACCAGAACTTGGAGTGGATTCATATTTAAATATGTTAGCAGTTTTAACAGCTGCAACTAGTTTAGAGGTAGATGCAATTCATCCAGGTTATGGATTCTTGTCAGAAAACAGTAATTTTGCAAGACTATGTGAAGAACTAGGTATCAAGTTTATTGGTCCAAGTAGCTCATGCATCGACTTAATGGGTGATAAAATCAACGCCTTAAACATTATGGCTAAAGCGAGTGATGAAAATAACCAGTTTTTTGAAATTACTGATGAAAGTCAGTTACAAACCTATGCAAATAAAATTGGACTACCGGTCATTATTAAATACGCCCAAGGTGGTGGTGGTAAAGGGATGCGAATTGTACGTGAGTTTGAAGAGTTAAACAACTGTTACAAAATGGTTGTATCGGAAGCTAACGTCATGGAAGCTAATCCCCGTATTTTCGTAGAAAAGTTTATTGAAAATGCCAAACACGTTGAAGTTCAATTATTATGTGATGACTATGGAAATGTTCGTACATTAGGAACAAGAGATTGCAGTTTACAACGTAATGGACAGAAGATAATTGAGGAAGCGCCAGCAACAATAAGTAGTAGTGTTGAGACTAAGCTATATACAATTGCATCGAATATTGCTAAAGAAATTAATTATAGTGGTGTTGGTACAGTTGAGTTTATGGTTAAAGGTGAGAATATCTATTTCTTAGAGATGAATACTCGTTTACAAGTTGAGCATACAGTAACAGAAGAAATCTTTGGGATTGATTTAGTAGCAATGCAAATTGAAGTTGCAAATGGGGCTAATCTAACTGATTTGGATATTCCTGAAACGTATAATGGTCATGCAATCGAATGTCGTATTAATGCTGAGGATCCAACTCATAAATTTATGCCAAGTCCTGGAACAATTACTAAACTAGAGATGCCAAGTTCGGCTCGTTATGATTTTGGATTTAGAGCAGGAGATACAATTCCTCCTTATTATGATTCAATGATTGGGAAAGTAATTGTTAAAGAAGTGAATCGTGATTTAGCGATTGGACATATGGTTGATACCCTAACTCATTTTGAACTTGAGGGGATTAAGAATAATGTAAACTTTAATATTACATTATTAAATGATCCAGTGTTTACAGAAAATACCCACGACACTCAATATGTTATGGCAAATTTAGAGCAGTTAACAGGAGGAAAGTAAGATGTTGAAGTTTTTTAAAACAAAAAAGATTGATGAGCAAATCCCAAATAACTTCGCAATGAAATGTCCCGGCTGTGAGCAAAGCCATTTCACATCAGTCCTAAAGACAACATACTTTGTTTGTCCAACATGTAATCACAACTTAGCAAGAACTAGTCGTGATGTAATTGCGCAAACAGTAGATGCCGATAGTTTTCGTGAGTTGTATGTATCTCGTAGAATTGTTAACCCTTTAAATTTAGCAGGCTATAGTGAGCGTCAAGCAAGTTTAAAAGAAAGTTTAGATGTTGATGAAGCTGTTATTTGTGGAATTGCTAAAGTTGAAGGAATGCGCGTTGCGATTGCAGTTATGGATACTAGGTTTCTAATGGGAAGTTTAGGAACGAGAGCAGGAGAAAAGATAACACGTCTTGTCGAGTATGCTACTAAAAAGCGAATGCCATTAGTTATCTTTACTGCAAGTGGTGGTGCTCGTATGCAAGAAGGGATTATGTCGCTGATGCAAATGAGTAAAGTAGTTAGTAGTTTAAAAGTGCATAGTAACAAAGGATTATTTTACATGCCGATCTTAATGAACCCAACAACAGGTGGAGTATCAGCTTCATTTGCAATGATCGGAGATGTGATTATCGCTGAAGATAATGCCTTAATCTGTTTTGCCGGTCCGAAAGTAATTGAGAAAACAATTAATCAAAAATTACCAGAAGGCTTCCAACGAAGTGAGTTTTTATTAGAGCATGGTTTCTTAGATGCAATCGTACCGCGAAAAGAGCAACGTAAATATATTGCCAAGATGTTGTTATTACATGGAGGGAAAAATGAATAAATTTGAGAACTTAAATTTAATTCGTAGTGAGTCAAGACCAACCGGTAAAGATTTAGTAACACAGTTATTCCCTGACTTTGAGGAATTAAAGGGAGATCGCTTATATGGTGAGGATCCGGCAATCATTTGTGGGATTGCAACATTATTCGATATGCCAGTAACGGTTGTTGCTCAAAATAAAGGTAATAATTTTGAAGAACGTATCGAAAACAACTTTGGGATGGCCCATCCAGAAGGATATCGTAAAGCGGAGCGTATGTTTAAACTTGCTGAAAAGTTTAAACGACCAGTGATTACGATTATCGATACAGCGGGAGCTTACCCTGGTATTGAAAGTGAAGAACGTGGGCAAGCGAGTAGTATTGCAAGTTGTCTAATGACTCTTAGCGATTTAAGTGTACCAATCGTTTCAATCATCTTATCAGAAGGTGGTAGTGGTGGAGCTTTAGCCTTAGCACACAGTGATTATATGTATTGTTTTTCCAAAGCATACTATTCTGTTATTTCACCTGAAGGTTATGCAGAGATTTTATACAAATCACAAAAGAGTGTTGAAGAGATTATTGATGATTTACCAATCTTTGCGACTAACTTAACAGAACTTGGAGTCGTAGATAAAATAATTGAAGAACCGGAAGATGGAATTAGTATGCCATTAGATGAAGTATATGCCTTCGATCTTCAAAAAGACTTATTTGATTGCATAAAGAGTTTATCGAAGAAGAATATTAAAGCCCATAGATATGAGCGCTTTAGAAAGTATGGACGTAAATGAGAATAGAGCAAATAGCAACATATGTTCCAGACAACGTTGTAACTAATGATGACTTATCAAAAGTGATGGATACTAGTGATGAGTGGATTGTTAAAAGAACGGGAATTAAAAGTAGAAACTGGACACAAGAATCAATTGAAGAGATGGCGAGTAAAGTCCTAGCTAAACTAGATGATAATAAGTTTGATGCAATTATTGTTACGACAATGTCGAACTTAAATATTGCTCCAAGCTTAAGTAGTATGTGTGCGAAAACGCTAGGTCAAACAGATTGTATGTGTATTGATTTAAATGCAGCGTGCAGTGGTTTTGTTTATGGATTAAATGTAGCTGAAGGATTACTAGCAACAGGTTATCAAAAAGTACTATTATTATCAGTTGAAAAGATGAGCTCAATAATTGATAAAAGTGATCGTTCGACAGCAATTCTATTTGGAGATGGTGCAGTCGCAACTGTCTTATCAAGTGATGGAAATGACTTGGTCTACAAGTATAATCAAACAAATAATGATAACTTATCACTTACGAAATTCGAAGGTGACTACTTAAAGATGGATGGACAAGCAGTATTTAAGTTTGCTACCAAAACAATTGGTGATTGCATTGATAAATATGGATCTATAGATGATATTGATTATTTTGTCTTCCATCAAGCCAATAAACGAATTATTGATAATGTAGTTCGCAAGTACAAGATAGATAGAAGTAAAGTTGTTATGAACTTAGAGCATGTTGCTAATACATCATCATCATCAATTCCATTAGCCCTAAGTAACGTAAACTTAAAGTCTGGTGATATGGTTATGATGGTGGGATTCGGAGCAGGTTTATCAAGCGGTTTAGTAGTATACAAACATTAGGAGAGAAAATGAACAATAATATTTTATTAGATTTAGGTCTTAAGTACCCAGTGATTCAAGGTGGGATGGCTAATATTGCTACAAGTCAGTTTGCAGCAAGTGTCTGTCAGGCTGGAGCTTTAGGAACAATTGGGACAGGAGGATGGACTCCTGATAAAGTACGCTCTGAACTGGAACTTATGGATCAATTAGTTGGGGATAAACCATACGCTGTTAATGTTATGCTAATGAATCCGCATGCAGAAGAAATTATTGATATCGCTTTAGAACATAAAGTAAAGGTAATTACGACGGGAGCCGGAAATCCTGGTAAATATGCAGCTCGCATTAAGGAAGGTGGAGCATTACTTATTCCAGTAGTACCATCTGTTGCTCTTGCTAAACGTATGGAGCGTAGTGGAGCCGACGCAGTGATAGCTGAGGGAACTGAAAGTGGTGGACACATTGGGGAATTAACAACGATGGCATTAGTACCACAAGTGGTTGATGCAGTTACAATCCCAGTTATCGCAGCTGGAGGGATTGCAAGTGACCGTCAATATTTAGCAAGTTTATGTTTAGGAGCGGTTGGAGTCCAAATTGGAACTGTTTTACTTGCAACTGAAGAATGTCCAATTCATGAAAACTATAAGCAATTAATTATTGATGCTAAGGATATTTCGACAACAGTTACAGGTCGTTCTAAAGGAGTACCAGTTAGAGCTATTAAAAATAAAATGACTCGTGAGTATCAACGTATTGAAACTGAAAATATTTCTAGTGAGCGTTTAGAGGAATTAACACTTGGATCATTATCAAAAGCAGTATACGATGGAAATGTTCAAGAAGGAAGTTTCATGAGTGGTCAAGTTGCTGGTCAAGTAACGGAAATCTCGACAGTAAAAGCTGTTTTAGAGCAAATTACTAATGTCGAGTTAGTTGCTAATCGATTAAAGGAGTTTTATGAGTAAGCCATTTGTAATTCGCAATAAGAAGATTTCACTTCCAATCGTCCAAGGAGGAATGGGAGTTGGAGTATCTAGAAGTAGTTTAGCAAGTAGTGTTATTAACTGTGGAGGAATCGGAACGATTAGTGCGTCACAAATTGGATATACAAATCCTGACTTTAATAAAGGACCGAAGCAAGCGTATGCTGCCAACATTAAAGTTTTAAAAGAGGAGATTAGTAAAGTTCGTGCAGTCTCAAGTGGATTCTTAGCGGTCAACATTCTTACTGCCTCAAGACAATATGCAGACTTAGCCAAAGCAGCAGTTGAAGCGGGAGCCGATGCGTTAGTGTCGGGAGCAGGACTACCCCTAGATATGCCTGCTTATACAGCGGGAAGTGAAACTGCTAATATTCCAATCGTTTCAAGTTCGAGAGCTTTAAACTTAATTTGTAAACGTTGGAAGAAAAGATATAACACATTACCAGACGCAGTAGTTGTTGAAGGGCCAATGGCTGGAGGACACTTAGGTGTTAAGTATGAAGATATTCAAACCCATAAGATCGAAGATAACTTAGATAAGCGGTTCTTAGATGTTAAAGATTATCTTGCGAAAAATAAAATTGATATTCCAGTAATTGTGGCTGGAGGAATTTTCACTCGAAGTGATGCTAAGAAGTATTTTGATTTAGGTGCTTCAGCTATTCAAGTTGGAACTCGTTTCATTGGAACTGTTGAGTGTGATGCTGATGAAGCATTTAAACAAAAGTTCGTTGATAGTAATGAAGATGACGTAAGATATGTGAAAAGTCCTGTTGGTTACCCAGCGAGAGCCTTATCAAATCAAATGACTAAGGAATTGGACTTAGGAAATATCGCTGTTGATAAATGTCTTGCTTGTGTAATTCCGTGTGCAGGTCGTCATCCTTCAACTCCATACTGTATTACTGATAAATTAATTATGGCAGTTAATGGAGATGTTGATAATGGACTTGTATTTACAGGTGCAAATGGATATCGAATCGAAGAGATTACAACTGTAAGTGATGTAATCGAAGAATTATTAGGTAAGGAGAGCAATGAGTAAAGTTGCAATATTATTTCCTGGTCAAGGAAGTCAATTTATAAATATGGGAGCAGACTTTAAACAGTTTGAAAGCTATAATCAAGTTCAATCTAAGTTATTTGAGTTAATGCCTGAAACAGAGAAAGCATTAGCTGGTAAGTTAGATATCAATCAGACTTGTTATGCACAACCATTATTATTTGCTAATCAAGCAGGAATCTTAGATGTAATTAAAGGTTTATATCAAGTAGAAGACTATAGCGTTGCTGGATTTAGTTTAGGTGAATATAGTGCTTACTATGCAAGTGATGTATATGATTTAGATACTGGGCTTAAAGTTATTCAAACTCGTAGCCAGGTAATGGACAGTGTGAGTTCGACATATAGTACTAAGATTGTTTTAGGTCTAACTAAGGATAAATTAACTACGGTTGTATCAGAACTTAATAGTGAACTTACTAATAAAGTGATCATCAGTAACTATAATTTAGAGAAACAATTACTTATTAACTTTGAGCAAGATGATTACACAGTTGTAATCGAGCGTTTAAAAAATGCTGGGGCAAAACGAATCTTAGATTTAGCAGTAAGTGGCCCCTTCCATACTAATATTTATGCTGAAGCTGCAAACCAGTTTCAACAATATATTGGTGAACAACCATTAAGTGCTCCAAGTCAACAATTATATTTAAATTTAACTGGAAGAAAATATAATAATGAAGACTTAGCAGTGGTGATGCATGATCAAATGATTAGTGGTGTCCAGTGGAAAACTGAAATTGAATCAATGATTGAAGATGGAGTAGAAACTTTTATAGAATTAGGTTCTAAAAGTGTAGTTAGTAATATGGTGAAAAAGATAAATCGAAAAGTAAATATTATTACAATTGAAAATGTAACAGATTTAGATAAGTTGGAGGATGTATGGAACAAAAAATAGCACTAGTAACAGGTGGTAGTGGTGGAATTGGTGAAGCTACAGTTAAGCGTTTAAGTGAAGATGGAGCAAAAGTTTATTTCACATATAGTTCAAACCAAGGTAAAGCTAAGCAGTTAGAAGCTGAATATAATGCAACAGCAATTTGCTATCGTTTCGGAGATGATGCAACTGCAGTTGTAAGTCAAATTAAAGATGAGTGTAGTCGTTTAGATATCTTAGTAAACAACTTAGGGGTTACAAATGATAAGTTACTTGTAAAAATGGATACAGCTGACTTCCAAACGGTTTTAAATATTAATGTTACTTCGATGTTTGAATTTACAAAAGCAGCTAGTAAATTAATGTCACGTAAGAAATATGGACGTATTATTAATATGAGTTCAATCGTTGGAGTTACTGGAAACATTGGTCAAGCTAACTATGCTGCAAGTAAAGCAGCGATGATTGGATTTACTAAATCAGTAGCAAAAGAATATGCGAGAAAGAATATTACAGTTAATAGTATTTCACCAGGATTTGTTGTAACACCAATGACAGATGGACTTAGTGAAGAAGTGAAAGCTGAAAGTTTAAATCGAATTGCAATGAAAAGATATGCTGAGGCAAGTGAGATAGCAAGCGTAGTTTCATTCTTAGCAGGTGATGATAGTTCATATATCACGGCCCAAAATATTATTGTAGATGGAGGTATGAGCTAATGAGAAAAGTAGTTATTACAGGAATTGGAACAATTAATAGTGTTGGTTTAAATGCAGCAGACACGTGGGAAGGTCTAAAAGCTGGGAAACTTGGAATTAGCCAGTTACCAGATGAATATACAGAGGAAACAGGTGTAAAGTTTGCTGGTAAAATAACAGACTATAAAGCGACAGATTATTTTGACCGTAAGCAAGCACGTAGACTTGATAAGTCATCTCAGTTCGCAATCATTGCCGCAAGAGAAGCAGCAACTGATGCAAACTTACAAACAATAGAAAACCGTGCCCGTATTGGAGTTAATGTAACGAGTGGAATTGGTGGAATTGAAACAATAGAAGATAATATTTTAAAAGCAGCCGATAAAGGCTTTAATAAAATTAGTCCAATGTTTATTCCAGGGTCAATTGTTAACTTAGTAGCAGGAAATGTTGCTATCGACTTAAACTGCCAAGGACTATGTATTCCACCAGTAACTGCTTGTGCAAGTAGTACTGATGGAATTGGACACGCTGCTATGTACATTCAAAATGGTTTAGTAGATGTAATGGTAACAGGAGGAGCAGAAGCGGCAGCTAATATGACTGGACTAGCTGGTTTCCAAAACATGGGAGCTTTAACTAGTAATGAAACAGTAGAAACTGCATGTGTACCATTTTCAAAAGACCGTAGTGGATTTGTTATGGGTGAAGGAGCAGGAGCTTTAATCTTAGAAGAGTATGAACATGCCAAAGCGCGTGGCGCAAAAATTTATGGATTCGTTGAAGGTTATGGAGCAACTTGTGATGCAAGTCATATTACTGCACCAGACCCGGAAGCAAAGATGGGACTTGAATCTGCCAAACAAGCTATTGCAAATGCTGGTATTAGCGCCAGTCAAGTTGGATATGTAAATGCTCATGGGACATCAACGCCATTAAACGATAAAGGTGAAGATACGTTATTAAATAAATTATATACAGGTGATGCTAAACCAGTAGTAACTTCTACAAAATCAATGACCGGTCACTTACTTGGTGCGACAGGAGCGGTAGAGGCAATTGCAACGGTCTTATCATTACAAGAACAGATTTGTACACCAACAGTGGGAACAACTGAAATTGATCCTGATATTAGCTTAGATGTGTGTTTAAATGAGGCTAAACCGTTAGATACAGACTATGGAATTAGTTTTTCACTAGGCTTTGGTGGACACAACTCAGTAGTTGTTTTCAAAAAAGGAGAATAGATGGAATTAAATAGTAATCAAATTGAGGAGATAATTCCTCACCGTTATCCATTTTTATTAGTAGATCGCATCACTGATATGAAAATTGGAGAATACGGAGTTGGACTTAAAGCGGTAAGTGCAAATGAAATGCACTTCCAAGGTCACTTTCCTGGTCATCATGTGATGCCCGGTGTATTAATCGTTGAAGCGCTTGCTCAAGTTGGAGCAGTAACAATTTTATCAATGGATGAATACAAAGGGAAGATTGCGTTATTTGCTGGTATTAAAAATATGAAGTTCAGAAGACAGGTAGTTCCTGGTGATGTATTAGAGTTAAGAGTTGACTTAACAAAGATGAAACGTGGAATTGGTTATGGAGATGCTGTTGCAACTGTAAATGGTGAGGTTGCAGCAAAAGGAGAGTTAACTTTTGCCATCCAATAAAAAATATTTAAATATATATATTATAGCTATCATTGTAATGATAGCTATTTTACTAGCAGTCGCTATTCCGAGTGCAACTATCGATGCGACTAGTGATACTCTAAAGTTAGTTCCAACTGATAATCGAATCAGCATTAGTCAAATTCTTACAGCGCCTATTGATGGGCTAATCGGTAATAATGATGGAACAACAATTAGTAGTAGTAATAGTGGAACTCCGGCTGGGGCAATTAGTTTAGTATTATTAGTTCTAGGAATTGGGAGTTTTGTAAGTGTTTGTGTTAAGATTGGTTTATTTGATGCATTAATCAATAAAGTTGTGTATAGTGGGTTTAAGATTGAGACGATTACATTTCTATTAATTACATACTTTACGACTAGTGCAATGGTCTACGGATTATACGAGACAGCAATTTGTTACTTGCCAGTTTTAATTAGTTTATATAAGAAGTATAATGTGAAACCAATTTATGCAGTTAAACTACTATTAGTTAGTGTAAGTATTGGTTATATGTCTTCACCAATAAATCCGTTTGCAACTGTAGTTGCAGATCAGATTGCCGGTGTAAATGACCTATTCTTATTTAGAGCAGTATTTATGTTAGTGCTATACACTGGGGCCGTAATAATTTTACTTAGAGATTTAAACAAGTATGATCTTGCAATTGACAATCAAGAGTATAAACAAACAAAGTTACCAGTATTAAGCTTAATTTTATTCTTAGTTCCATATGTATATATGACAATCGGATTTATTCCCAACTTCCTATTTAGCAGTACTAATCCCCAAGTAACAATAGTATTTGTTATTACTGCCTTTATTCTTTCTAAACTTAATGGTCAGACAAGTGATGAGGCAATTACTACAATTATAGGTGGAATTAATAGTTTCATGATTATTGCTATTTCAATTACCTTAGCTCGAAGTGTTTATATCATTTTGTTAAATGGACAAGTAATAGATCCAATAATCTATGGAATAGTAACTGCAATATCAAACTTTAATCCAATTGTGATCATTATCTTAATATTAATTGTATACGGACTATTTGCATATGGGATACCATCACCGAGTGCGCTTGCAATGATTACATTACCGATCTTAGTACCTAGTTTAATGTTAGTCGGAATTAGTAGTCAGGTAACAGTAACTATTTATTTAGTAGCCCATGGGCTTAGTAAATTATTATCAATGACTTCACCATTAGTAATTAGCTGTCTTGGCGAAGCTGGTGTTAGTTATAATCAATACACAAGTGCACTCCGCACTCCAATCATGTTCATTACGCTAACTGGGTTAGTGATGATTTTTAGTAGTTATTTAATATATTAAATGTATATACAAAATTTAGTGATTATTTATATAATAGTGATATAATACAAATAATTGATAAGGAGAGTATATGACAGTTAGAGATGCAATAAATGTAAGAAGATCAACACGTTATTACCAGGAAGATAAAAAGATTAGTGATAGTGATTTCGAATTAATTATTGAAGCAGGTCGTAAAGCGCCAAACGGGTTAGCTTTAGAAGGGTGGAAGTTTGTTGTTTTAACAGGTGATTTTTCGAAAATCGCAGAAGCAACATATGGGCAATCACATATTCAAGCTGCAAGCCACGTAGTAGCTTTAATCAACTATAAAATGGAGCATGTTAACGCAAATCCAGAAGTTATTACTGATAACTTAGTAGCTAAAGGATTACCACAAGAACAAGCAGTTAGATACATTGACTCAATTAATGCAAAAAATTCAGGAACGCAGTACATGCGTGAGCAATTAATGTTTGCAGGTAGTCAAATGGTATTACAAGCAGCTGGTCTTGGAATTGGCTCTGTAATCGTTGGAGGATTTGATCCTGTTAAATTTGCAGAAGTTATTAACTTAGATACTGATAAATATGAAGTTGGTTTAGTAATCGACTTTGGTTATTCGGTAGAAGGTGATGTTAAGCCTAGAACATTACGTCCAATTGAAGATGTTGTAGAACATATTGAATTATAATAAAAAGAACTTCCAACTTAAATTGGGAGTTTTATTCTGTCTTATAGTGCTTTAATATAATATTTAAATTTAAAGTTCCCAGTCATTGGGTTAAATGAACGGTCCATAACTTCATACGAATAATCCATATCAAAAGAAATACCATTAGCAGTTAATGCATCAAAACATTTAACGTACTCGTTTTCTTTCATATTTTCCATCATATCTAATTCGAACTCGTAATAGTCACCTGCTGGTAATGTTACTTTAGTATAATCATTTTCTACTTCAGTTTCGATAGCAACTGTAAACTTTGTTGTTTGCTCACCAACTTGGTAGATTCCATATGATACTGTTGGGTTCATCCCCTTGCAAACTTCTCCGTATAATTTTGAGTAGTCATAAGTTTGAATCTCAGAAGTCGGAAATTCAAAACTTTTCCCGAATGCTACTTTTTCATCTAATGTTATTAATTTGTATTCCATCTTACCTCCTATAGGTGAGTATATTTTATCACAGTTACAAATATTAGTTTTAAACTTTAGGAATGATAGATAACGATATAAATTAGAGCACTAAATGGTATGATATAAAGTTGAGGTGAAACTATGATATTAGATAATAAATTAGGAATTACAGATGCTGTGCTATTAGCTGCCGAAGAAGAAAAGTTAAGTAAGCAAAAAGCAATTAAGTTGTTTGATGATGAGCAAATCAAAACAATCTCAGCTAGTAGTTTTCAATCCCTATCATATATCCATCATTATCTATTTGAACAAGTTTATGGATTTGCCGGTGAAATAAGAGAGGTAAATATTGCTAACGGGAATACTAGATTTGCACCAGTAATGTACTTGACAGTTGCTCTTGAAAATATAAATCTAATGCAACAAGATAACTTTGATCAAATTAGTGAGAAATACGTAGAAATGAATATGGCTCATCCATTTAGAGAAGGTAGTGGTAGAAGTATGCGTATTTGGTTAGATTTAATTTTAAAACAAAATATAAAACAAGTAATCGACTGGAGTAATGTTGATAAAGAAGATTACTTATTTGCAATGGAAAGAAGTCCGATTCGTGATACAGAGATAAAACATATATTAGGCAATGCATTAACGTCTGAAATTGATAATCCAAGGTTATACATGAAAGGGATTAATCATAGTTATTACTATGAGGGTTATAACTTATATGATATTCATGACTTATAGGAACTTTAATATGAAATAAACACCTGAATGATCAGGTGTTTTTTATTTGTCTAAAATTTTAATTTGCATTTGATTAAACTCAAGGTTGTCAATTGTAATTGTGTTTGCTGATAGCTCGGTAACTGTTCCTGAGAAAGTATCGCCACTAGCTAGCTCAATGTAGTTAACATGTTTACCAACAATATGGCAGTTAAGTTTGTAATAAGTTTCTAACATGTCTAGTGGAACTTGTAAGTTCAGATTAATAAACTCATCTAATTCTAAAGCTAGCTCTTCAATATCGTAACGGACATTTGTGTATTCGCTAATAGATGCGAACTGATTGTCACTACCATTGAAGTTAATGCCGATTCCTAGAATTGATTTATTATTAGTATTTTCAATAATGAAGCCACCAATCTTTTTAGAACCGATATATAAGTCATTAGGAACTTTGATCTCTACATCTGGGTAATACTTGCTTGCTAACATGTGCATAGAACAAATAGCGGTTAAATGATTGTTATCATCAGTAGGTAATAGTTTAGAGAAGTATAAGTTCTCATATTGACTATCCCAATTACCAGTTCGTCCATAGCCTTTAGTTTGAGTTGTTGCAAATACAGCATCATATGTATTAGTTGTTTCTAAATGCTCTTTTAAGTATGTCTGTGTTGAATCAACAACGTGTAAATTAGTTATGTTATTAATCATTAGCACCTCGCTTATTTATTGTAATTATTATACCTTATATAAAGGTGAGTAACTGTTTAAATAGATTGTTTAGAATTTGTTTCTAAGTTTCTTAATTAGTGAGTAAACAAATGTTGGGATACTTGAAATTAAGATTGCAATTACTAGTTGGTTTAAAGCAATAGGTGCAAGTCCAAAGATTGTGTTAAGCGGTGTATAAATTAAACTTAAGTTTAGAAGTGCAGATAATCCAACAGTTAATATAATCCACTTGTTTCCAAATGGGTTACGACTATAGATTGTCTTACTAGAACGGACATCAAAGATGTGAATAAGTTGTCCGAATGAAAGGATAACAAATCCGATTGAACGGGCAAGCTCGACATTGTCAGTTTGATTTATTGTATAAGTAAATCCAATTAGAACAAGTAAACCAATTGTCATTCCTCGTAATAATATTTCACTAATCATTTTAGTTGGTAATATCTTAGCGTCAGGATCGATTGGTGGATTGCTCATAAGGTCACTTTCTGCATCATCAAGACCTAGTGCTAAACACGGAATTGCATCTGAAACGATATTAATCCATAAGATAAGCACAGGTGTAAGTGGTAACAATAAGTTCTTTTGTGAGAAGATGTCTAATAATAGAGCAAACATAATTGTTGAACTATGAGCGGTATTAGAAGTTAGCATCTGACGCACAAACTTTTGAATATTAATAAAGATTAAACGACCAGCTTGAATTCCAACATCAATCGTTGAGTAGTTATCATCAAGAAGAATTAAGTCGGCTGCCTCTTTAGAAATATCAGTACCATTAATTCCCATTGCAATTCCGATGTTGGCTTGACGAAGGGCGATTGAATCGTTTGTTCCATCTCCCATCATCGCAACAATTTGGTTACGAGCTTGCAAGCTTTTGACGATACGCACTTTATCTTCTGGCTTAGCTCTTGCATATACTTTAACATCTAAGATCATTTGATCTAATTCTTCGTCTGATAAACTATTAAGTTGATCGTGAGTTAAAACTAAATCTCTATCAGAACGTATAATCCCTGCTTGTCTTGCAATACTAGTAGCAGTAACTTTATTATCCCCAGTAATCATTACCGGGACAATACCCGCTTGTTCAAATTCATTTATAGTTTTCACTGCTGAGTCTTTAGGTGGATCTTGAATTCCAAATAAACATAGTGGTGTCATTTGTTCAGGGCTAAACTCAAAGCAGTTATCAGTTATTTGTTTATAACTAACTAAGATTGGGCGTAGTCCTTGGTTTCCATATTCTGTATAGTATGGTTCTAATGTCATGTGGTTAACTAGGATATCCGGTGCCCCAACACATACTAAGAATTTAATATTCTCAATTTGTAAAATGTGAGCCGAATATTTCTTTTGGGAATTAAATGGTTGGAAGTCGATAACTTCAAACCCTGATTCAAAGTCAATTTGATTGCGAGCTGTAATTTGATTGATATGTTCATAAATAGCGCGAGTTGTTGGACTTTGATCATCAATTATTAGATGTAGTAATTGTTCTGAATTGTTAAGCGAAGTGAAGAATTGTTTTTCAACAACCTTCATTTTATTCTCAGTAATCGTCCCAGTTTTATCACTACATACGTAGCTTACTTCACCAAGTGTTTCTAGTAAGTTGATTTTCTTAACTAAAGCATTATGCCTTGCAATCTTTGATGACATGAATGTTAGAACGATTGTTAAAACAGTTGCTAGTCCTTCTGGTACGGTAGCAATTAAGATACTAGTAGCAAATGAAATTGCCTCTTCAACGGTCTTACCACTAAGTAGAGTTAAGACGAAGATTAGGACTGCCATTAGGATTGCTATTTTCATAAGTAGTTTAGTAATATCTAAAATCTTGATTTCTAGTTGTGACTTAACATCTTCAACATCAGTAACACGTTTAGCAATTTTACCAATTTCAGTGTTCATCCCTGTTGACTTCACAATACCAATTGCGGTTCCATTTTGAACTGAAGAGTTACTAAATACGACTTCACCATTATCTTTAGCAACAAAGTCACTCTCACCAGTTAGAAATGCTTCATCGACTTGTAAGTCATTTGATGTAAGTATTTCTAAGTCGGCCCTAACGATGTCTCCGATTTTAAGTTTTACAATATCATCGACAACTAACTGTTTAGCTTTAACTTCTTGTTCATTGCCATCACGAATTACAGTTACAGTATCTTCGTTCATCGCAGCTAAACTTTCAAGTTCAGATAGCGTTTTTAATTCTTGTATAAAACTGATTACGCAGTTTAGAACTATCAATCCTAAGATAACGTAGGCTTCCCCAAAGTGGCCATCTTCTAAGTTGGTAATGATTGATAACACGAATGCTGCAATCATAATAAGGATAATTGGATCCTTTATAATATCGATAATTATCTCAAATTTTGTTTTTGATTTTTTACTAAGCAATTCATTGAGCCCGTGTTCCTTAATTCGGTCTTCAACTTGCTTTTCGTTCAAGCCTTTATATTCTTTCAATTTTTCCTCCATTTTTTACATTATATATTCTATAGTTTGATTCTACTATAATTAGGTTAATAAACGGTAAATGAATTAAGAATGTCAGATTTAGGATTGGATTTAAGTAACAAGTTGGTTAAATTTGTATCTTTTAGCCTACATATTAGTAAATTTAGTTGAAAGTGGATGATAAATGATGTATAATAAATATGTAAACATATACATCGGGAGTATGTGAACAGGGGTAAGATTAGTGTAAACTGCGAAATCTATAGGAGGCTTAGCCTCCTTTTTTTTTATGTTTAATACATAATAAGGTGTAAAATATAATTATAAGGAGTAAACATGTTTAAAAATTTTGCTGAAAAAAGATTTAAAAAGAAGTTTCCGGGTCTTAAGCAAGTTATCAATGAATATGAAATTGATTTTGATCTATATGGACAAGTTCCGCTTAAGTTTGGAGAAAACTCAGTATACTTAAAAGATAAAGATGAGAAGCGTACAGTTTATACATATTTTAATGTTGAAGATGGTTTTAGCTATGGTTTACGAATTGTTTATAATTATCCATACATTGTCGAAAAGATTAAGACGCAGTTTATTATAACGATCGTTTTATTAACAATCTTAGTATTGCTAATTGAAGTGTTCTTGGCATCATATATTTGGTTTAGTTTCTTTATCGCTCTAGCCTTAAATATTAGTGGTTACTTCTGGGCAATTAATCATTATATTTCGAAACTGGGAATAAGTGCATATAAGGTGGAAGTTGTAAGTCAGAAAAAATAGCACCTATATATAGATTTTTGTTATAATATTTCTGTCGCATAAGGGCGATGCATAATGAACCAGGTCAGGACTTGATTGGAGCAGCCTTAAGTTGTGTATTCGTCGCTTATATGCGACATTTTTTTTTAATCTTAAAAGTGAGTGCTAAGTATTTAGTTTTAATATTGAAAAAGGGGGAAGATATGGAAACGAATTTATATCGTAAGTACCGTCCCAATAACTTTGATCAAGTTGTTGGACAACAAGTGGTCGTGAGAACTTTAATCAATTCTATAAAAAATCAAACAATTGCTCATGCATACTTATTTTCAGGAGTAAGGGGAACAGGTAAAACGTCAATAGCGAAGATTTTTGCAAAGGCAATTAACTGTCAAAATACTGAAAACCCAATGTGTGGTGAGTGTGAGATGTGTAAAGAGTTTGCTAGTCAAACTGAAATGCCGGATATTTTCGAAATCGATGCTGCCAGTAATAATGGGGTAGAGGAAATTCGAAAAATTATCGATAATGTTAAATACATGCCAATTCGCATGAAATATAAAGTTTATATTATCGATGAGGTTCACATGTTAAGTAAAGGAGCATTCAATGCTCTACTTAAAACATTGGAAGAGCCACCTGGGCACGTAATCTTTATCTTAGCAACAACTGAACCTAATAAAATACCAGTAACAATCTTATCTCGTGTTCAAAGATTTGAATTTACGCGAATTAGTGATGAGCCGATGTTAGAGCATCTATGTAAAGTACTTGATCTTGAATCAGTAAGTTATGATATTGAAGCCTTAAAGTTAATTGTAACTCATGCTCAAGGTGGGCTTAGAGATGCACTTAGTTTATTAACTAAAGTCATTTCATTTGCACCTGAAGTAACAATTGCAACAGTAACTGAGAGTTTAAATTTAGCATCTAAATCAGTTTCAAGTGATTTATTAGATGCAATCATTGAAAATCGTAGTGAAGATGTAAGTAGTAACTTTAAACAATTAATTAACGGTGGAGCTGATGAAGCGTACTTAGTTCAAGACTTAATTGAAGTTGCTAAAGAACGCTTAATTGAAAACTTAGCAAATGGTAGTGAAGATGTACCGGTATATACAAAAATTATTACTAAATTAATGGAAACATTAGCGAACATTAAAATTATTAGTAATAGTAGTTTATATATTGAAGTTGCACTTATTGAACTGTCAGTTAAACCTAAACAAGTAGCCCCCCAAGTAGTTATTGCCCCTCAGGAAGAAAAACCTAAGGTATCAGAGCAAGACAAACTTGATAAGTTACAAAGACAAGCAGAGATGTTAAAGGCTGCAGCAGCAAACCCAGAGCCAGTAGCACCTAATCCAGAACCAATAATAGAACAACAACCAGTAACACCTAATCCAGAACCAATAATAGATCAACAACCAGTGAGTGCGCCAAAGCAAGTTAATGCAAAGCCAACTGAAGATGTTGAGTTACAAATGGATATCTTATTCTCAAATAAGACTGGTAAAGATGTAAGTGGGCTAACAGCACAAGTTGAAGAACAACCAGTAGTTGATGAACCAATTATTGATGAACAACCAGTAGTTGAAGAAACTGTAGTTGAGGAACCGATTATTGAAACTGAAGAGCCTGCTATGGTAGAAGAAGTTATAGCTGAGGAACCAGTGATGGAAGAGCCAGAGGTAATTGAAGAACCTGTTGTAGTTGAAGAACCTGTTGTAGTTGAAGAATCTATTGCAAGTAGTATTGCTAGTCCTGCTGCATTAGAGTCAGTAACTGTTAATAAAGTTCGTTCTGAATTAGATGAGATAACAATTATTGATACTCTTAAGTCAGCAACTAAAGATGATAAAAAGCGTTCGCTTATTGCGGCGCGTAATGCAGCGAATGAACTTAACAATAGCAAACAATATGGAATTGCAAAATTCTTTGAAGTTAGTAATGTTCAAGGAGCAAGTAGTACTGGTATTGTAGTTAGTATCGATCAGAACTTCTATTCAACGTATGAAAGTCGTTTAGATCAGATTCAACAAATATATTCAAACCATATTGGGTCTAGTGTAAAAGTGCACTTAATTACTACTCAATATTGGAAGCAAGAACGTATGAATTTTGTACGTGCTGTAAAGGAAAACATGCAAGTCGACATCTACAAAGAAGCAACTGATTTCTTTGGAAAAGACTTAGTGAATAAAGTAAATTCGTGATATACTATCTACGATATTAGATTTCAGGAGGACATATGAACCAAAAACAAATTCAACAAATGATGAAACAAGCTCAAAAAATGCAAAATGACGTTAAGAGCTTACAAGAAGAATTAGCAGCAACTGAGTACAGTGAAACTGTTGGTGGAGGGGCTGTAGAAATCGTTATGGATGGAAGCAAAACTGTTAAATCTGTAAACATTAAAGAAGAAGTTATTGACGCTGATGACAAAGAAATGTTAGAAGAGTTAGTAATGCTTGCAGTAAACAATGTAATCGCAAAAATTGACCAAGAAGCTGACAGCAAAGTTGGAGCTATCACAGGTGGATTACCATTCTAATTAAATTCTATTCTTTAGCTTCGAGTTCTAGTGCTAACGCATATATATACCAATTTAATGATTTAATTATTTTAGTAGATGTTGGACTAAGCCGAAAAAAGATTGTAGAAAAATTAAAAGAGATTAACATTGACCTATCGATGGTCAATGTTATTTTATTAACTCACGAACATAGCGATCACATTAAAGGTGTAGATGTCCTTTTAAAACAAGTAGATGCAAGACTTATCACTAGTAGTGGAACAGCATCAAATATTAATACTGAATATACAGTTGAACATGTAAATGCAGGAGATAAATTAACTTTAAACGGTGAGGTAGATGTTGAGATTGTTAAAGCGTCTCACGATGCTTCTGATGCAATCGGATTCATTTTCCATGCAGATGGTGACAAGTTTGTCCACATCACTGATACCGGATATATTCTTAATGAAAATGTTGATAAATTCAAAGGTGCATACAGTTATACGATAGAAAGTAACTATGAAGAAGAAGTATTAATTGTAAATGATAAATATCCGTTTAGAATTAAACAACGTATCTTAAGTGAAGTTGGACACATGTCAAACATTGACTGTAACCAATTCTTGATTGATAACATTACTGATAATACGCAGTTTGTTCAATTTGCTCACCTTAGTGAAAATAATAATAATCCTGAATTAGTAGAACAGCTAAATGAATCGTTACCTGTAACTAATAAAACTGTTTTACTTAAAGATGAAATAATTGAGGTTAACTTATGCAAATAGATTTAATTGTAGTTGGAAAACTAAAAGAAAAAAGTATGCAACAAATGTGTAATGAGTATATTAAACGTCTAGGTAGCTACTGTAAGCTAAATGTTATTGAACTTAAAGATGAGTCTAATAACTTAGATGAAAAATTAGTAATAAGTCGTGAAGCAGAAGCGATCAATAAAGTGTTAGATGATAAAAGTTATATTATTATCATGGATATTGATGGTAAGCAAATGGGTAGTGAAGAATTCAGTCGCAAGATTGATGATATTACAACTTATGACAATAGTAAGATTACATTTGTAATTGGTGGTAGTTTAGGGATTGCTCCTGAAATAAAAGCAAAAGCAAACTTACGTATGTCATTTTCAAAGATGACATTCCCACACCAACTGTTTAGAGTAATGTTACTTGAGCAAATTTATCGTCAATTTAGAATTGCAAAAAATGAACCTTATCATAAATAGGAGCAATCATGTATATTTGTAGTGAATGTAATTCCGAGTATAAGAAATGGTATGGACAATGTCCAAAGTGTAAATCCTGGAATACGATTGAACAAGGTAATACTAGTCCTTCTAGTAATAAAATGAAAACAGCAGTAGTTAAAGATTTGCTTTCTTTAACTGATATTAATCTAGAAGATATTACACGTATTAATACTGGTATTGATCAACTTGATTTAGTATTAGGTGGTGGATTCGTTCCTGGTTCACTATCACTACTTGGAGGACGTCCAGGTATTGGTAAGAGTACACTAATTTTAAAGCTTGCTGATTATATAGCGAAGACTAAACGTGTTCTATACGTATCTGGAGAAGAGAATTTAGGACAAATTAAACTGCGTGCTAATCGATTAGAAGTTAATAGTGATATTCGCTTTATTAATGAACAGAACTCTCATAATATTATGGAAACTGCTGTACAAAATAAAGTTGAATTATTAATTATTGATTCAATCCAAACAACGGCAAGCCCGGAAGTTAATGGGGCATGTGGAAGTGTTTCACAATTAAAAGCAGTTGCGTTAGAGATGATGGAGTTTGCAAAGTCAAATAACATTACAGTTGTTTTAATTGGTCATGTTACGAAAGATGGAGACATTGCTGGTCCAAAGTTACTAGAACATATGGTTGATACTGTCATGTATTTAGAAACTGATAATTATAGTGATATCCGATTATTGCGTGCTGAGAAAATAGGTTTGGGACGACAAATGAAATTGGAATGCTTTCGATGACGAATAGCGGACTTGTTACATTTGATCAAAACAAGAATCTTAAATCGAGACCTAATAAACAAGCTGAAGGAATCGCGATGAGCGCTCATAAACTTGGTGGTCGTCAAGTATTTGTTGAATCCCAAGCATTAGTTACATCAAGTGCATACCCAAGTCCCAAGCGTAGTAGTCAAGGAATTGATGTTTCACGTTTAAATATCATTCTTGCTATTTTACAAAAGCATATGCATATTGCCCTTAACTATGATGATGTTTATTTAAAACTTCGTGGTAGTATGAAAGTGGTTGATACAATTAGCGACTTATCATTAATTGTAAGTTTATATAGTGCTAAGTGTGAATTTGAAGTAAGCACTAATGATTTGTATTTAGGTGAAGTTACCCTTACAGGGGAATTGCTTCCCCACCAAGATATTGAAGAGTTGGTAGGAGCAGCTAAAAAACTGGGCTATACGCGTATTTTCTGTAATAGTAAAATAGAAGATGAAACAGTTATTTGTTGTCATAATATACGACAAGTACTCGAAATAATAAGGAGTTAAATTATGCGAATTTATAATTCTAAAACTGGAAAAAAAGAACAGTTTATCCCAATTGAAGAAAATAAAGTCTCTATGTATGTATGTGGCCCGACATTATATTCTGAGATTCACATAGGTAATGCAAGACCATTAATTTTCTTTGATGTAGTTGCAAGGTACTTCATGCACAAAGGATACGATGTTAACTATGTATCAAACATTACTGATATTGATGATAAAATCATTACTCGTAGTAGTGAACTTGGTATTACTGAAGAGCAGTTAGTAGCAGATAACATTGTTATGTATGATAAAGTTCGTAATGAAATGAACTTGCTACCTGATGTAACAATGCCAAGAGTTACTAATTATATTCAAGAGATTATTGATTATATTCAAAACTTAATTGACTTAGGAATGGCTTACGCTAAAGATGGTAATGTTTATTTCTCGGTTGATAAAGTTGAAGAGTATGGTGAAATCAGTAATCGTGTACTTGATGATCTGCAAGCTCAAGGGCGTGTTGATGCTGATAGTAACAAGAAGTATGAACATGATTTTGTATTATGGAAAAAGACTGATGTTGGTGTTAAATGGGATGCTCCATTTGGTATTGGACGTCCTGGTTGGCATACAGAATGTGTGGTTATGATCAATCATATTTTAGGTCACACAATTGATATTCACGGTGGAGGAATGGACTTAAAATTTCCGCACCATGAAAATGAAAACGCGCAGTCACATGCATGTGGTCATGATTTAAGTAAGATTTGGATGCACAATGGATTTGTAAACATTGAAGATACGAAGATGAGTAAGTCTCTTGGTAATGTTATTTATCCGCAAGCGATCATTGACGAGCATGGAACAAACTTCTTACGCCTGTTAATGCTTAAATCATCGTACCGTGGACCGATTAACATAAGTGAAGATGTAATTAGTCAAGTTAGTAAAGACAGCGCTAAAATCAAGCGTTATATGCGTGAGTATGGAATTGCTGAAAGATATCACGAGTCAGTATTAATTTCAAGTATTGAAGAAGAATTTGAAAATGATTTTAACACTGCTAATGCCATTAGTTTATACTTTAAGTACATGAGCGATGAAATTAGCGATGAAGACAAACAAAATGTACAGACATTCATGTGCTCTGTATTAGGATTAATTGATGAAAATGATAGTTCGGAAATTCCAGCTGAAGTTTTACAATTGATTGAAGAGCGTAGTGCTGCAAAAAAGGCCCGTGATTTTGGGTTGGCAGATGCGATAAGAGAAAAAATAGGAAGTCTTGGATATGAAATCGAAGACACAAGAGAAGGAGTAAAATGTCACAAAAAGTAGAAGAGAACTTATATTTTGGGTTCCATAATGTACGTGCTACATTACAAGAAAAAGAGGTAACAAAATTATTTGTTCAAAAAGGTATGAAGAAAGATGACATCATCGGTTTAGCAAGAGCGAAAGGTGTTCCAGTTACATTTGTTGATAAATACAAATTAGATAAAATGACAAATAATGCTGCACACCAAGGTTTAGTTTGTGAAGCTGCTCCAGTTGAATATAAGTCAGTTTCTGATATTATTGCTCGTGGTAGTGAAAAGAAAAACCCAATGGTATTAATTTTTGATGAAGTAACTGATGTAAATAACTTAGGTGCAATCTTAAGAATCAGTGATGGATTTGGAATTAGTGGGGTAGTTATTGGTAAAAAACGTAGTGCTCAATTAAACGCGTCAGTTGCTAAATCATCAACTGGTGCAATTAACTACGTAGACGTTGCTCGTGTTACGAACATTCGTCACGCAATTAATGAACTTAAAGATGCTGGATACTTTGTTGCCTTCTTAGATATGGATGGAGAACAAAAAGTTCAGGATGTTAAATTTGATATTCCATTAGCTGTTGTAGTAGGTGGAGAAGATAAAGGGATTACACCATCAATTAAAAAATACTGTGATTTCGGTATTACTATTGATATGTATGGACAAGTTAACTCACTTAACGTATCAAGTGCAACATCTATTCTTGCGCACAACTACGCAATTAAACAATAACTATTTGAGGAGATAGTTTGCAGTTTGAAGAGGTTGAAATTGAAAGTATTTTAGAACAACATGTAAAGATATTTGTCTTTTTAGCAAGTAAATATATAACAACACTTATATGCTATGATTTTGTTGACTTGATTCATGAGCAAAAGATAGCTTGTATAAAAGCGCTCGATCATTATGAAGTTGAAAAGAAAATGGGTTCGTTTTTATATACAATTGCTGAAAATAGGTTAAGAGGGTTGTATAAGACTGAAAATCGAATAAAACGAAAGCCTAAAGCATTACTGTATATGGATGTTGGATCAGTCGAGAAAAAAACAACGGCACTTGCTGAATGTGGTGATTACCGAATTGACATGTTCTATTTAAACCAAGTTCGAGAGAACGCAGATATTGTTGCCAAACAAGTTTTATCTAAGTTTGAATACTATTTATATGTTAAGATTATTAAGGAAAAGCAAGAAATTGCTATAGTTGCTGCTGACTGCGAGAAATCTTATAAGCAAATTACTAATGGAGTTACTCGAGTTAGAAGTAAACTGCGAAAAAAAAGAGCGTTGATTACGCTTGATTTATGATATAATTAAAGGAGATTAGTATGAAAACAAAGGTAAATTTAGTGTGTAGCGAATGTTTACGTAGTAATTATTCTACAAACAAAAGTACACTTAAACGTATTGAGGTAAAAAAGTTCTGTAAAAATTGTAATAAACATACAATTCATAAAGAGAATAAATAGGAGTTCAAATGCAAGGGTTACAAGAAGCGTTAAAAAAAGTAGAATGGCCAAATACTCAAGAAGTATCTGGAAGATTTGCACTAGTTTTAATAGTGCTTATAGTATTAGTTATTTTAATTGCATCAATTGATGGGTTATTAGGATACTTACTAGGATTTATATATTAATAAAGGAGTCGCATGGAAAAACAAGAATGGTATGCAGTTCGTACGTTCCCAAGTTACGAGCATAAAGTTGCTGAAAAGCTAAAAAAACAAATCGCAATCGAAGGTAAAGAGTCTGTAATTAGTCAAATTTACATTCCTGTACGTAAGCGTTTTGTATTCGTTCGCGGACACTTAAAGCTAAAAGAAGAATTATTATTCCCAGGTTACATGTTCGTAAAAATGGAATTCACAGATGATACATTCTATTTTGTTCGTGGTATTCAGTATGTTACTGGTTACGCTGGAATTAGTAGTATGAAGCAAATTCCAAAGCCAATGAAAGATGCAGAATATGAAACAATGGCTTCAGAAGTTGAGAAGATTGAAATTGATTTACAAGAGGGAGACTTAATTACAATTGTAAATCACGATTTATATGAAGGTGAAGTTGTTCGTGTAAATTCTATTGATACAGATAAATGTAAAATGGATGTTTTATTACCAAATGAAATGGAAACAACAATTGACTTTCTTCAAGTACAGAAAAAGTAACTACATTAGTAGTTATTTTTTTTTGAGTTGAAATTATCGAATATAGTTAGGGTTAGAGGGTAAGAAATTACTAGGAGAAATTATGGAATTATTATTAGTCATTATAGAACTTATTATCGCAGATTTGATTTTAGGTGGAGATAACGCGATCGTAATATCGATGGCAACAAAGAGTTTGCCCCAAGAGTTGAAGTTAAAAGCTAGTTTATACGGGGCATTGTTTGCAATTCTTCTTCGTGTTGTTTTTATCTTAATTATTTTATTATTTGGAGAACAACATATAATCTTATTAAATATTGCAGCTGGATTGTTATTAATAAAAGTAGCATTTGATTTAGTGAGTCCTGAAGAAGAGGAAGTTGATGTCGAACAATCTAAGAGTCTAGTTAAAGCTATAAAATCAATTGTAATTGCTGACGCTGTTATGTCATTTGATAATGCAATTGTAATTGCAAGTATTGTAGCAGCAACAACATTTAGTACAGGAATTCAATTAATTTTAATTGTATGTGCGTTATTAGTAAGTTTCCCGATTATTATTTTTGGAGCTAGAATCTTAAGTAAGTTAATAGATAGATACAGTTTTGTTGTTTACTTCTTTGGGATTTTATTAATTCATATAGCTGTAGAACTGATTATTAAAGATACGCTATTTGCAAAATACGATGTAGATGTTATTACCAGTATTCATGGTTACCAAGTGTGGGTAATAGCACTAATTATTTTTGGTTTAATCTGCATCAAATTACGCTCGACTGCGAAAACAAGTGAAATTGAAAAAGAGAATTATCAGTTAAATTCTTAAACTTTTAAGAAAAAGATACATATTAAGTAATTTTATGTTATTATATATACGGAAAAAGCTAAAGACAGTAGGTATACAATTAAATCCTACCGAGGTGTTTGATACTATATTTACACTTATCACCACTTTGTCTTTTCAAAGTGGTGGCTTTTTTTAAAAAAATCAAATTCGGAAGGGGGCTATCAAGATGACAGCAATCGAAAGAAAACAAGCAGAAGTTGAAGCTTTACAAGCAAAAATCAATGACTCAGTTGCAACTGTAGTAGTTAACTACTCTGGTTTAACAGTAGAGCAAATGACTAACTTAAGATCAAACTTAAACGATGAAAACGTTGAATTAAAAGTAATTAAGAACAACATTTCATCAAGAGCATTTAAAGCTGCAGACATGGAAATGGACGACGTGTTCTCAGGACCAACTGCTGTTGCATTCTCAAGTGAAGATGTAACTGCTGCTGCAAGAATTTTAAACGACTTCGCAAAAGACAACTCTGCATTAGAATTAATCGGAGGAACTTTTGACGGAGAAGTTGCTAGCTTAGAGCAAGTAAAAGAATTAGCTACTTTACCAAACAAAGAAGGTATGCTATCTATGTTACTATCTGTGTTAGAAGCACCAGTTCGTGGACTAGCGCAAGTAACTAACCAAATCGCTGAAGCGAGAGATGAAGAATAATAAAAACACAAATTAGGAGAAAATCATGGCATTCAATAAAGATCAATTTATCGAAGATTTAAAAACAATGAGCGTTTTAGAATTAAACGACTTAGTAAAAGCAATTGAAGAAGAATTCGGAGTATCTGCTGCTGCACCTGTAGCTGTAGCTGCTGCTGGAGCTGTAGAAGAAGAAGCTTCAAACAAAACTGTAGTATTAACTGATTGTGGAGCAAGCAAAATGGCTGTAATTAAAGCTATCCGTGCTGCTAACTCTGAGTTAGGATTAAAAGAAGCTAAAGCAATCGCTGATAACGGTGGAGATGTTAAAGCTGACTTACCTGCTGATGAAGCTGAAGCTTTAAAAGCTACTTTAGAAGAAGCTGGAGCAACTGTAGAATTAAGATAATTCTCGGTTTAACAAAGCCTATGAGGACTGACTTTATGTCAGTCCTTTTCTTGTGCCAAGACAATAGTCTGTTTTGACATATGGTATATAATTAAGGTGTTAGGAGTAACTATGTTAAGTATAATTATTGCAACTGTTGCAAGTATGATGATTGGTGGTATTTGGTTTGGACCCAAAACTTTTTACCCAGTAATGATGAGTGAAATGAAACAAAGTGATGAGATTGTGAAAGAGCGTATGAGTAAGTTTAATCCACCACTACATTTCGGTTTAGTGATTATTTGTGAAGCGATTTTAGCTTCAATTATTTACGGGCTATTACAAGTTACAAACGGAGATCTACGTGTAATCGTGTTCCCGATTTTATTTGTACTAGCTAGTAATGTAAAGACAAATATTTTCACCTTCATGAATTTCAAATTATTTTTAATTCAAGAAGGTCAGAAGGTAGTCTCTATTTTAGTGATGGGACTTATTATCAGTTTAATGATGTAGAATTTTCTACATCTTTTTTTTATGCCTTATGGTCAATGTTAAAAGTGAGCAACAAACATGTATATTTGCTATAATTTGAGTAAATAAAAACTTTTATAGGAGCTAATTATGGAAAACAAAAAGCCAGCTCCACGTCCACAGGCGAAAAAACGTAAATATAATAGTAATAACAATATGAATAGTAAACTACGTTTAATGGCCTTAGGTGGGCTTGGAGAAGTAGGAAAAAACTGTTATGTCTTAGAACATAACAATGGAATTTACATCATCGACTTTGGGGTTATGTTCCCAGGACGCGATGATTTAGGGATCGATTATATCGTTTCAAACTTCGAATATCTAAAACAAAATGAAAAGAAAATTAAAGGGCTTTTCATAACTCACGGTCACGAGGATCACATCGGAGGTATTCCGTTCTTATTAAGAAGTGTGAAAATTCCTAAGATCTATGCACCACAAACTGCTAATCACATGATTCAAAAGAAATTAAAAGAAAATAAATTAACTGCAAGTGTGCAAGTTATTGATTCAACTGACACTTTAAAATTTAAAGGTGTTACTGTATATCCATTCAGAATGACACACAGTATTCCAGATGCTTACGGTTTCTTCTTTGAAACTGAAGCAGGTAATGTTGTAACTACCGGAGACTTTAAGGTTGATTTTGCCCCACCAGGTCAAAGCCAAGCTGAGTTCCACCGTATGGTTGACTTAAGTCGTAAAGGTGTAATGGTTATGATGTCAGACTCAACTAACTCTATGACGCCAGGTTTCAGTTTATCTGAATCAGCAGTTGCGAAAAACTTGAAGATGTTAATAAATGAAGCTGAAGGACGTATTTTCTTCACTACATTTGCATCGAATATTCCAAGGGTTGCAGAAATTATTAATGGAGCAGTTGCTGCAGGTCGTAAGGTTTGTGTAATTGGTCGTTCATTAAATAATGCAATTGATATCGGTTTAAAAACTAAGTATATCAATGTAAAGAAAGCTGATATTATTGAGCCTAAACAAGTTAAGAATTATGAGCCGCATGAGCTTGTAATTATTACAACTGGTTCTCAAGGTGAAGAGCTAGCGGCATTATCAAGACTTGCTACAGGTCAAAATGCACATATTTCATTAAGTAGTGACGATACAATTGTATTTGCATCGAATCCAATTCCAGGAAACAACTACCAAATCGGTCGCGTTGTAGATGAGTTACATAAAACGGGATGTACAATTATTAGAAATACTCCTGAATTTAAAACTCACGCATCTGGACATGCCTCTACTGAAGAACAAAAACTTATTCTAAGTTTATTAAAACCAGAATTTTTCTGGCCAGTTCACGGTACGCACAACATGCTTACATCTCACAAGAAGTCTGCAGTCGAAATTGGTATCCCAGACGAGAATGTATTCATTTTACGTAATGGAGATTGGTTAGAGTTCCACTCTAAGAAACCAAGAGTATTAAAAAATAAAGTAAATGGTGAAGCTGTATACATTAGTAATAATAAAATTGGAGTTTCTCCCAAAAAATCAAATGTAGGTCAACTTGCAAGTGAAGGTATTTTAATGATTGTGTGTTTATATGATAAGCGTACAAAACGTTTCGTATCTTACCCGCAAATTACTACACGTGGATTTGTTGTTATTAACGATTCTTTAGATATGTTAAGAAAAATCCAATCAGAATTCATTAAAGTGTATAATGCAAACTTAAAACTTAAAGAGAAAGATTTAATTGAATTATTAGATCGTGAAATGCTAGAAGTGGTTAAGAAGATGACTGGTAAAACACCATTCGTATCAACTAAATTACTTCCATTTGAACCAAAGAAAAAAGAATCTAAATAATGAGTAACCACATGAAATCCATGTGGTTTTTTTTATGTCGAAAAGCACATTGATATTGAAGTGGCCGAATTAATGTGGTAGAAAAGAGATATTTGGTCAATAAAGTGGCACATTTACAGGAAAATAATGTCCAAAAATCAATCTTTTCTAGTAAAAAATTACATACCAAAGTATGTGGATTCACAATAAATTGGGTATATCAGGCGCGAATTGGGATACGTGTGGCATCCGCGTTGTTTGCAGAGAAATCGTGTCAAGAAAAATGAAAAAAACATCATAAACAAGGCATATCATAGGTAAAAATGGAGTCAAATATGGTAAAATATACATGTCATTATTAAAAGTTAAGAAAAAAAAAGGGAATACATGAACAAAAGATTAAATCTAATTATGCTTGTTGTAATTATGGCTCAATATCTTGTACCTACTAGCTATGCAGCTAGCGAGATTTCAAGTTATTTAGTTGAATCACAAAGTGATGTTTCGAGTGAAACGCAAAGTGATAATACAAGCGAAAGTACATTAAGCGAAAGCACTAGTGAGGAAACTAGTGATGTTTCTGATACTACGCGAGAGGAATCTGAAGTTGTAGAATCAGAAGAGTCTAGTGAGGAAGCAGTTAGCTCAGGAGATTCGAGTGAAGAAACTAGAGATTCTGAAGTCTCAAATGAAGAAACTTTGTCTGCTGAACAAGTAGCGGAAATAGCAAAGAGTTTAAAGCCGGAAGTGCGTGAAACTGTTTTGCCAAATGTTGAATATAATGTATTAAACATGGATGCACCAGCAGGTTATTTTGTTCCGGAAGAATCAACTATCAACGGTTATTCTAATGGGCATAACAAAGTTAGTGCACCTAATGGTAAAACAAAAAATGTTCCCAGTTCAGGGTATGTAGAGAGTTTCAGTAATGATCCAGGAACTTTGCAACCAGATGGAACAATATCTCGTAACACATGTGGAGTCGGAGATGACTTAGGACGCTTTGAATGTGAGAGTATTCTATTCCCAGTTGATACGAACTTAGGTGGTGGACAAGGTTCTAATTACCTTGGAAACGAAAGTGGAATTCATAGTAGTGATGAAATTGTTATTTATTATCCACAAGCACTTGATATCAATGGTCGATTATTTGATGTTAAATCAACATTTTCAAATTTCGTAAAGACATCTGATAGCCAAGGTGGAGATCAAGGTGGATGGTATACAACATTTGCTGTATCACATTACTTCTATGATGGATATTGGTTAGTCGATTTCCAAAGTGTTCAGCAAGAACTGCAAATAACTGACTCAGAAACAGGTGAACCACTAAATTTATCGGAAATGAAAGTTTATGATTTCCGTTTTGGTATGCAATCATTAAATGCGTCGGGCAGTGATGTTACAGGTGAATACACTGCAGAGGCACTTCAACCATATTTTGGTATTGATGAAACTACTGCTGTTCCAACGTGTGATATTGAAAATAAGTACAATTACACGTTAGATGCGGTAGCGTGGGAAGGTACATCTGCTGCTGAATGTAATGGGGTATCATTTAATACGACGAACACAGATACGATTGAATTCCGTGTTGCAAAAAACCCAAGTCAAGCGGATAGTTGGGGTAATAAGTACTGGGAAATTGCATGGTTTGTTCCAATATTTTGGGCAACTCAGTTACCAACAAACTACACTGATGCTGGTGATGCCCCAGCAAGTTATGGAAATGGTGAGATTCAATTAGATGGTGAAGTATCAATTGTTAATGATGGTTATGGAGATGAAACAATCACAATAGATCGTGATGACCAATTCTACTTAGGGGACTCAAATCCTTTGAATGATATGCAAAATGATAGCTATGGTCATAGCGATGCAACGAATGATGACAATAATCCTACAGATGTAGAAAACTTTGATGATGAAACTTCTTTAGATGCCTATTTGGATGAAGGGAGTGAAGTTATCACTTTCCGTCCTGAGGGATCAACAATTGACTTAGAAATTCCATATACAAATGAAATTGGATATGATGGTCAAATCGTAGTATGGATTGATTTTGATGATAACGGAAATTTTGATCAAGATGAAGCTACTGCTGTTCCAATCAGCGCTGGTAGTGGTGTTGCAAATGTAACGATTAACATTCCAGATGATGCGAAAAACTGTGACACGTATATGCGTGTTGTTATGAACTCTAAATCTTTAGATTCTGATGGTAATCCAACTGGGGAACTTGAAGATATTACAGGTAAAGGTAATGCAGCAGTATTCCCTGGACTTGGAGAAACTGAAGATTATGGAATTCGTTTAAAAAGTGATTCATTAATTAGTAAATCAGTTACTGATGAAGATGGTGATGACAGTGTATCTCTTGGAGAAACATTAACATATACAATTACAGTTACAAATACAAGTGATTCAATTCCAGTAACTAATGTAGAAGTTAAAGATAGTCTATTGCAAAATCTACCTGACTGGATAAGATTTAATAATGATGTAGAAGTTAATCCGGATGTTCCATACAATGGAAGTTTAACTGATGGTGATTTTGTTATTCATGAAATTCCTGCGGGAGAAAGTGTTACTATTACATTCTCTATTGAATTAGTTTCATTACCTGATGGAATTACTGAAATAGAAAATATTGTAACAGATAATGGTGAAGATCCAACAAATCCAGATTTTGTATGTGATGAAGTTGATAGAGATATTGATTGTGATAGTACGATAACTCCGATTATAGGTGCAACAACAATTGAAAAGGCAATTACTAATGAAACTGGAACTGAAGATGGAATTGCTGAATATGGTGAAGACATAACTTACCAAATTAAAGTAACAAACCCAACGTCGTCAACTGCAAATAATGTTGAAGTACGCGATAGTTTATTAGAGAATATGCCTTCGTGGATGACTCTAATTGATGGACCAACAATTGATCCTGTAGGAACAGGGACAAGTGGTTCATTAGAAACAAAAGACTTTGTTATTAGTTCGATTAATGCAGGTCAAACAATTACAATTACGTATACAGTTCACATTTCAGATATTCCGACTGATGTAACTGATGTAACAAATATTGCAACTGATAACGGAGAAGATCCAACAACTGTTGACCCTGAAACTTGTACACCTAATGGTCCAAGTGAAGATTGTGCAATTGCAACTTTACCTCCAGAAACGATTATTACTAAAGCCGTAGAAGACAGCGATGGTGACGATAAATTATCAATTGGTGAACAAGCAACTTATACAATTACAGTAACAAATCCAGCTAACACTGATGCAACTGACGTTGTAGTACGTGATAGTGTATATGAAGCTATTTCAAGTGGAAGTTTAGACTTCGTAACAATCGTAAGTGGTCCAACATTAAGCCCAGCTCTTGAATTTACAGGAGATATGGCAGATGGTTCATTTACAATTACTAACTTACCAGCTGAAAGCAGTGTAGATATTTCGTTCGTTGTTAGTTATGACAGTGCACCAACTACTGATAGTGGTATTACTTCTTTAATTAATATTGCAACTGATAATGGACAAAATCCTTCTGAAATTACAGATCCAGAAACGGAATGTCCAGAAACAGATGATGATTGTGCTACAGCCGAAATCCCATTATTGGGAGAGACTGTAATTGATAAAGAAATCACTACAGAAAGCAATACACCAGTTGATGGAATTGCTGAACAAGGTGAAGAAGTAACGTATAAAATTACAATTACAAACCCAACTGGTGTTGATGCAATCAACACCAGTACGTGACTCTGTTTTAGAAGTAGTAAATACAACTGAGTGGTTAACGTTAAAAGATGGTGCAATTACAATTACGCCAGATACAACAGTTACAAGTGGTGACATTACAAATGGTAACTTTGTAATCGAAACTATACCAGCAGGATCTAGTATTACTTTAGAATATACATTAGTATTCGGCGAGTATCCTAATGACATTGAATTTGTTGAAAACTGGGCTACAGACACAGACCAAAATCCAACAGAATGTACTGAAGAAAGTGAAGATTGTGCGGAAGCAAATATCAACACTAATGCACCAACTGAAATTGATAAGAAATTAATCGATGAAAGTTTAGATGTAAATGGTATTTTTGAAGACGAAGAAGACTTAACCTATCAAATTACAATTACGAACTCGACAGATCGAGATGCAATTAATGTAGCGGTTAGAGATAACTTATTAGAAAACCTACCTGATTACTTTACGTGGGATGGGAACTTCACAGTTGATCCTGATACAATTGGTTATGAAGGTGATTTAAGTTTAGGAACATTTGTATTAGATACTGTTCCTGCAAACAGTAGTGTAACAATTACATATACAATTGACGGTGGAACTTTACCAGCAGATGTTACATTAGTAGCAAACATCGTTACAGACAACGGTAGTGACCCAATTTTCCCTTGTTTACCTACAAGTGATAACTGTGCAATCGTTGTAAACCCAACTGAACCAGAAACATTAATTAAAAAATCTGTTGAAGATACAAATGGTGATAAATTAGCACAAGTTGGAGAAACTTTAACATTCACAATTGAAGTACAAAACCCAACTAATGTAGATGCTCCAAATACTATTGTTCGTGATAGTTTATTAGAAAACTTACCAACATATTTATCTTTCAACAATGATATCGTTGTTAAAGATGATGAAGGTAATACGTTAACACTTGATTCAGGAGACTTAACTGGTGATTATAGTGGTACGTTAACAGATGGAAATGGTATTGATATCTTTGATATTCCAGGTCACTCAAGTGTATTCATTACATATTCTGTAACCGTAAATGAAATCCCAGATAATGTAGGAAGTATTATTAACATCGTTACTGATGATGAAACGAATCCAACAGAGTGTACAGAAATTAGTTTAGATTGTGCTGGAACAGAAACTCCAGTAGACCCAGAAACAGTAATTGAAAAAACAACTAACAAAGCTGATGGAGAAGCAGTTGCTATTGGTGATCAAATTGAATATTCAATTACAGTAACAAACCCGAACACAGAAGTGCCGGCATTAAATGTTAATGTGCAAGATAGTTTAGTACAAAATATGCCAGACTACTTAACATTAGTATCAGGTGTAATTGATCCAACAGATACAGCATATAGTGGACTATTATCAAGTGGTAATATCACAATTGCAAGTATTGGTGCTGGGGAAAGTGTAACAATAACATACGTAGTAGAAGTAACTGATATTCCAACAGATGTTGAATCAATCATCAATATTGCAACAGATGATGGGACAGATCCAAACACAATCACTCCTGAATTATGTACGACAGATAGTGAAGACTGTGCAACAACAACTACACCAGTTGACCCAGAAACATTAATTTCAAAGTCAGCTGTTGATAGCGAAGGTAATGAATTTAATAGCACTAACCCAGTTCAAGAAGGGGAAGATGTTTATTATACAATTAGTGTAACTAACCCAGGTAGCAATACAGCTCTTGATGTAAATGTAATTGATACTTTAGTTGATCAAATTACACCAAGTTTAGTAGCTCGTATTTTAGGGTCTGATTCTAACTTTACTTATAATGATGATATGGTATTAATGTTAGATGGAACGCCTTTAGTAAACCCGGATGACTATACAGGTGACTTAGCTTCAGCTGACTTAGTTATTAATGCAATTCCTGCCGGAGATACGGTTGTAATTACATTCAGTATACATGTAGACTCACTAGATGGAATCACAGAAATTACAAACGTTGTTACTGACAATGGTGAAGAAGTTGAAGCTTGTACTGATTTATCAAGTGATGACTGTGATAGTGTAACTATTCCGACAAATCCTGAAACAGAAATTGAAAAATCAGTAACTGAATCAGTAGTAGATGGTTATGCATCAGTAGGTGAAGAAATCACTTATAGCATTGATGTAACAAACTCAAGTGACTTAACAGCTTTAAATGTAGTAGTAAAAGATAGTTTATTATCAGATTTACCAGCTTACTTAGTGCAAGTTGGAACTGTAACAATTGATCCAACGGATACAGTTGTTAGTGGAGACTTAACTTCAACTGATGGATTAACAATTAGTGAAATTCCAGCAGGTGAAACTGTAACAATTAATTATACTTTAAAATTAGTTTCAAACCCAGATGATGGTGAAGTTTCACTTATCAACTTAGCGACTGATGATGACAGTGACATTACGACAATTACACCTGAAATTTGTACTACAAATGAAGAAGATTGTGATAGCACTGAATTACCAGTTGATACGGACACAGTAATTAGAAAAGACTTAATTATGCAAAGTGGTGAAGATGATGGTTCAATCGAAAATGGCGAATTATTAACTTACCAAATTACTGTTAACAATTCAGGTAGTTCATCAGCGATTGATGTACAAGTTATCGATAGTTTATTACCGGCATTACCGGCATGGTTAACGCTTGAAGGTGATGTAGTAGTAAGCCCAGATACAATTGTATACAGCGGTGACTTATCAACTGCAACAGGAATCACAATTAGTGAAATTGGTGCAGGGGAAACAGTAACAATTACTTATAACCTACGTGTGGGAACTGTACCTAACAACGTAGAATCAGTAATCAATTTAGTATCAGATAACGGACAAGATCCAGATACAATTTCTCCAGAATTATGTATTCCTGGAAGCGACTTAGCTGATGGAGAATATGCGGAAGATTGTTCAAGCACTGTAAACCCAATTCACCCAGAAACAGTAATTTCAAAAACTGTTGATACAGGTGATGACGAGTTTATTAGCGTTGGTGAAGAAGTATTCTATACAATTACAATTACTAACCCTAGTGTTGTAGATGCAACTGATGTAAATGTTAGAGATAACTTATATTCTAACTTACCAAGTTATTTAGAAATTTCAACACCATTTACAGTTGATGATGATATCTTATTATCAAATGTTGGAGTAACAGGTGATCTTATTAACCCTGAAGGAATAATAATTGATGAAATTCCAGGAGGTAAAACAGTTACAGTTACTTATGGACTTACATTGACGTCTGTTCCAGTTACAGGTGATGGTATGGTGAGAAATATTGCAACAGATGATGGTAGTGATCCAGAATCATGTACTGAAGTTTCAGATGACTGTAGTGGAACAATTACACCGATGGATGCAGAAACAACAATTACAAAAAAATTAGTATCTGAAGATGGAGAACTTGAAGGACTAGCTGAAAGTGGTGAAACTTTAACGTTTGAAATTGACATCACAAATATTACTGCATCTCCAGCTGAATTAGTATTAGTTAGAGATAGTCTTGTTGAAACTGCAGCCGCAACTGACTGGATTACGTATAATGGAATTATTGCAACAAATCCAGAAATTCTTGCTACAACTGGTAGTTTAGAAGACGGAACATACACGATTAATGAAGTGTTACCACACTCAAATGTCAAAATCTTCTATACAATCACTTTAGGTGACATTCCTAGCGATGTATCAGAAGTTGCAAATATAGCAACTGACAATGGGCAAGATCCAACTGATCCAGAGCTAATTTGTGATGAAAATCCAAAAGATTGTGATTCAGTTATAGTTCCAGTTAACCCGGATACAATTATTAATAAAACTGCAGTAACTGATAGTGGAGATTTAGTCGTAACTGAAGGTGAAACTATTAATTATACAATCACTGTTAACAACCCAAGTTCGGTTGTAGCAAACGACGTACAAGTAATCGATAGTTTATTATCAGCCTTACCAACATATGTAACACTTGGAACAATTACAATCCAAAACGGTGCAGGTGAAGACTTAGTAATCGATACAGATTACACAGGTGATTTAACAACAGCAGACGGAATTGTAATTAACGAAATTGCAGGTGGAGACACAATTACTATTTCTTATAGTATTACTCTAGATGAAATTCCTGAAGACGGTGTAGTTAATATCCGAAACGTTGTAACAGATGATGGTAGCGACCCGTCAATTATCACGCCAGAAATTAATTGTGATGTGGATGGTGATTGTGGACAAGTGATTGTTCCTATCGACCCTGAAACTACAATTGAAAAAGAAATTATCGCTGAAAGTATGGATGAAGATTTCATTGCACAAGAAGGCGAAGAATTAACTTACCAAGTAACTATAACTAACCCAACTGATGCATTAGCATTAGATGTCGAAGTTAAAGATAGTTTACTTGAAAAAATTGAAGGTACTGACTGGTTATCATTAGTTGGAGATATTACAATCGTAGCAACTCCAGACTATACTATGGAAACTAGTGGAGATTTACAAACTGGTGACTTTGTAATTAGCGAAATTCCTGGTAAAACAGAAATTACAATTACATATACAGTTCTTGTTGGTGAAATTCCAGATGGTGAAGTTGAATTACCAAACGTCGTAACTGATAATGGTGATGATCCAGATACAATTGATCCAGAAATTTGTAACTCAACAGTAGAAAATGACGATTGTGGCGCTGTTGTTATTCCAACAAACCCAGATACAACAATTGAAAAAGAATTAACTGATGAAAGTATTGAAACAAATACAATTGCTGAGGTTGGAGAAACTTTAACATATACATTAAACGTTACAAACACTGATACTGAAAACCCTGCGTTAGATGTAGAAGTTCGTGATAGTGTAGCTGAAGCAATTGCTAATGGAACAATCGATTACTTATCATTTGATGGATTCACAGTCTCACCAGACACAATTACATACAGTGGAACTTTAAATGGGGGAGATTTAGTTATTGACGAAATCCCAGCAGGTACTACAGTATCAATTGAATATAAAGTAACTGTTCTTTCAATTCCAAGTGATGTACTTGCAGTTGATAATATTGCAACAGATAACGGTGGAGACCCAACTGATCCAGAAACGTGTACTGATGAAGGTGATTGTAGTGAAGTTGTAGTACCAACAAACCCAGATACAACAATTGAAAAATCTGTTGTCGATGGAAACGGTGATGGTTATGCACAAGTTGGTGAAGATTTAACTTTCACTATTCGTGTATATAACAATAGTGATTTACCTACTGCTAGTATTCCTGTAATGGATAGTTTAGTACAAGGAATTACTAACGGTACTATTGAAGGATTAACTTTCAATGATGATACTGAAATTACTGGTGTGACTTATGATGCAAGTGCAACTGGTAGTTTAACAGACGGAAGTTACTTAATTAACAGTATTCCAGCTGGTAACTATGCTGAAATCACATATACAATTACAGTAGATGAAATTGGTACAGACGTTGCAAGCATTATTAATATTGCAACAGATAATGGTACAGATCCAGAAACTTTAACACCAGAAGAATGTGCGTTAGACACAACAAACTGTGATAGTACAGAAACGCCAGTTGATCCAGAAACTACAATTGAGAAAAAAGTAGAAGATACTGATGATGGAATTGTTCAAACTGGTGAAGAGTTAACATATACAATTACGGTTACTAACCCTAATACGGTTGTAGCAGCACAAGATGTAGTAGTTCGCGATAGTTTATTAGAAAACTTACCAACATATATTACATTTGTAAGCGAAGAAGTAACTCCAGATACCCTAACTACTACTGGTAGCTTAACTGATTCTGGAATTACAATTGATGAATTACCAGCAGGAAGTAGTGCAACAATTACAGTAAAAGTGATCGTTGAAGAAATTCCTAATGATATTGATCAAATTTTAAATATTGTTACAGATAATGGTGTAGATCCTCTTGATCCAAGTATAGTTGATCCAGAGAACCCAGAAGTTTGTATCAATGAAGAAGATTGTGGGATTGCGATCATTCCAGTTGAACCCGAGACAACAATTAAGAAAACAATTGCTAGTGAAGATGGTGAAGAAACTGGAATTATTGAAAACAACGAAACAATTAGTTATAGTATAGATGTAACAAACCCAGGTAGCAATAGTGCATATGATGTAGCAGTACGTGATAGCATGTTAGAGAACTTACCAGCTTATGCTACATATAATGATGATATGAAGCTTGTGATTGATGGTACAGAACTTACTTTAGATACTGACTTTACGGGAGATTTATCAACTAAAGACCTTGTAATTAGCGAAATTGCTGCTGGTGCTACAGTAACAATTACTTATAGTGTTACATTTGGAATTATTCCTAATGATGTATCAGAAATTGGTAACTTAGCAACAGATAATGGACAAGATCCAACAATTGTTGATCCTGATGTTGATCCTGATGTTGACCCAGATGGAAGCTGTGAAATTGATGAAGATTGTAGTGAAGTTGTAGTACCAGTTCACCCAGAAACTATTGTTACTAAAACTGCAGATGCAGGAGAAGATAACTTAGTTCAAGAAGGTGAAGAAGTATTATACTCAATTACAATTGAGAAACCAAGTGTTGTAGATGCAACTGACGTTCAAGTAATCGATAGTTTACTTGCTGATCTACCTGACTACATGGAATTAACTACTCCGATTGTAGTTACAGGTGAAGATGGAGAGCTTGTATTAGATACTGATTATACAGGTGACTTAACAACTGCAGACGGAATTGTAATTAATCAAATTGCAGCTGGTAGTGTAATTACTATTACTTATGGATTAACATTAAATGATGTTCCAGAAAGTGGAGTAATTGATATTGCAAATATCGTAACAGACAACGGACAAGACCCTTCAATTGTAGAACCTGAAATCTGTGAGGATGAAGGCGACTGTAGTGAAGTAGTAATTCCAGTTGATCCAGATACAACAATTACAAAAGAAATTACAGACGAAAGTCTTGCTGTAGATAACCAAGCACAACAAGGTGAAGAACTTACATATACTATCGTAGTTACTAACCCAACTGATGCTGACGCAATTGATGTAGAAGTTAAAGATAGTATCTTAGCTAACTTACCAGATTACTTAACACTAGTAGGTGATATTGTAGTTACTCCAGATACTGTAGCAACAACAGGAAGTTTAACAACTGATGACTTTGTAATTCCAAACTTACCTGCAAACAGCAGTGTAACAATTACTTATACATTATTAGTTGGAGACGTACCTAGTGATTTAACTGAAATTGAAAATATTGCAACAGATAATGGGCAAGACCCAACAACTGTTGATCCTGAAGTTTGTGCTCCAGATGGAACAAGTGAAGATTGTGCAACAGATGTTATCCCAACAAACCCAGAAACAGTAATTGAAAAAGCAAAAACTGATGAAAGCATTGAGAATAATCAGTTAGCAGAACTAGGTGAAGAATTAACTTACCAGTTAACAATTAGTAATAACAAAGATAAAGACGCGTACGATGTTGAAGTTAGAGATAGTTTACTTGAAAATACACCATCTTGGTTAAGTGTTCAATCAATTGAAATTGATACACCAAATAGCTATAGTGGAGATATTCAAAAAGGAACACTAACATTAGACAAAGTAGATGCAAACTCTGAAGTTACTATTACTTATGTATTAAAAGTTAATGAATTACCAACAGATGTTGAAACAATTGACAACATCGCAACAGACAATGGTCAAGATCCAAATGTAATTGATCCAGAGGTATGTGCTGAATCTCCAAAGGATTGTGCAGAAGTAGTTGAACCAATTGAAGGAGATACAACAATTGAGAAAAATGTAATGTCAACAGAAGATATTTATTATCCAGGCGATGTTATTGAATATCAATTAGTAGTATCAAATGATACAGTTAACTCAGCTTACGATGTACCAGTTCGTGATAGTTTACTTGAAAATACACCAGACTTTGTTAAGTATAATGGTGATATCGAAGTTAAAGGAGCGAACGGAAGCGGTAACATCACTAAAGGAACATTTAGTTTAGATGAAGTACCAGCAAATTCTAAAGTATATATTTCATATAGCTTAACATTAACTTCGGATCCAGATAGAGCAACATTATTAAATGTGGCAACAGATGATGGGTTTGATCCATCGACTGTAGACCCAGTTGAACCAGAAGGTAAAGATGATAAAGATGATGCTATTGTTGAAGTTGGATCTAAAGATGAAGATCCGGACTACAAAGATATGACACTTGGTCAAACAGGTGCAAAAGGAATGTTAATCTTAATTGACATGATCTTAATCTTAGGAGTGGCAACAGTATTGAAGAAAAGAATTGCGTAATATATTAGAAAAGTAGAAACTTCGGTTTCTACTTTTTTGTATTTAACTGGCACATTTTTATTGTGAATTGTCGAATGTTTTTAGCACACCCGACACCTACGTTATCCATATGGGCTTGTATAGAAAATTTTAAACAAAACGTTTGACAACGCCATCTATATATAGTATAATTATTGAGTCGAAAGATGAAGTGAAAAAGAAGAACTTTGAAAACTAAATAGATAGGAACCCTGTCAAGGAATTGACAGATAACAAATCAAATTACATTAACATGTATGTTTTATAAAAACAACAATTTGAGACAGAATACAACTTTTTACTGAGAGTTTGATCCTGGCTCAGGATGAACGCTGGCGGCATGCCTAATACATGCAAGTCGAACGGACTACACCATGAACTTGAAGAGCTTGCTCGGATTGGAATTGGATTCTGTAGTCAGTGGCGGACGGGTGAGTAACACGTGGGTTACCTGCCACACAGTATGGAATAACTATTGGAAACGATAGCTAATACCGTATATGACCTTCGGGTTGAAAGGAGCGTTTGCTTCGCTGTGTGATGGGCCTGCGGTGCATTAGCTAGTTGGTACGGTAAAGGCGTACCAAGGCGACGATGCATAGCCGGAGTGAGAGCTCGATCGGCCACATTGGGACTGAGACACGGCCCAAACTTCTACGGGAGGCAGCAGTAGGGAATTTTCCGCAATGGACGAAAGTCTGACGGAGCAATGCCGCGTGAGTGATGAAGGTTTTCGAATCGTAAAGCTCTGTTGTAAGGGAAGAATAGCAAGAATAGGAAATGATTCTTGTCTGACGGTACCTTACCAGAAAGCCACGGCTAACTACGTGCCAGCAGCCGCGGTAATACGTAGGTGGCAAGCGTTATCCGGAATTATTGGGCGTAAAGCGCATGTAGGCGGCTTTTTAAGTCTGATGTGAAAGCCAGTGGCTCAACCACTGAATTGCATTGGATACTGGAGGGCTAGAATCTTGGAGAGGTAAGTGGAATTTCATGTGTAGCGGTGGAATGCGTAGATATATGAAGGAACACCAATGGCGAAGGCAGCTTACTGGACAAGTATTGACGCTGAGATGCGAAAGTGTGGGTAGCAAACAGGATTAGATACCCTGGTAGTCCACACCGTAAACGATGAGTGCTAGGTATTGGGATAACTCAGTGCCGAAGTTAACGCATTAAGCACTCCGCCTGGGGAGTACGGTCGCAAGGCTGAAACTCAAAGGAATTGACGGGGACCCGCACAAGTGGTGGAGCATGTGGTTTAATTCGATGCAACGCGAAGAACCTTACCAAGACTTGACATCCCGGGCAAAGCTATAGAGATATAGTGGAGGTTATCCCGGTGACAGGTGGTGCATGGTTGTCGTCAGCTCGTGTCGTGAGATGTTGGGTTAAGTCCCGCAACGAGCGCAACCCCTATCCTTAGTTGCTAACATTAAGTTGAGGACTCTAGGGAGACTGCTATTGTAAGATAGAGGAAGGCGGGGATGACGTCAAATCATCATGCTCTTTATGTCTTGGGCTACACACGTGCTACAATGGCTGGTACAAACTGCTGCAAACTCGCGAGAGTAAGCGAATCAGATAAAGCCAGTCTAAGTTCGGATTGGAGTCTGCAACTCGACTCCATGAAGCCGGAATCACTAGTAATCGTAGATCAGAATGCTACGGTGAATACGTTCTCGGGTCTTGTACACACCGCCCGTCACACCACGAAAGTTGGTAACACCCAAAGTCGTTGTATTAACCTTTTGGAGATACGCGCCTAAGGTGGGATTGATAATTGGGGTGAAGTCGTAACAAGGTATCTCTACGGGAACGTGGGGATGGATCACCTCCTTTCTAGGGAATGATGATGATAACATCTATAAACATTTAAAGCCAAGTAAAGTCGGCTCAAGACTTACTAAGAAGAATACTTATAAAAATTACACCAAACACAAAGTGGTTGTATTAATTCCTATCTATTTAGTTTTGAGAGTTGTTACTCTCGACATTAAGAAGAACGTTGAAAACTGGATAAGTTAGAGTCGCAATTAAATTTATTTAATTATGATTATCTCCGATAGTATTTATACTATCAATTTATATTTTTCGAAATACAAAGGGTAAATCATGATTTCTAAATTAATTTGCAAACATTATATAATATGAAAATTAATTTTTTCGTAAACCAAAGTATAAAAAAATAGAAGGTAGTAAGGGCACACAGTGGATGCCTTGGCACTAGAAGGCGATGAAGGACGTGACGAACTGCGATAAGCTAGGAGGAGATGTAAGTAATCTGTGAATCCTAGATTTCCGAATGGGGGAACCCACATATTGTTATGAATATGTATCTTTAGAGTGAATACATAGCTCTTTAGAGGCGAGACCCGGTGAACTGAAACATCTTAGTAACCGGAGGAAAAGAAAGAGAATTCGATTCCCTAAGTAGCGGCGAGCGAAAAGGGAGAAGCCCAAACCAGATTTGATCTGGGGTTGTAGGACATAATTTAGAGTAAGAAACTTTGTTGATAGCTGAATAACCTGGAAAGGTTAGCCGCAGAGAGTGAAAGCCTCGTAAGCGAAATCAACGAAGCTCGTTTATGTATCCTGAGTACGGCAAGGCACGTGGAACCTTGTCGGAATCCACCGGGACCACCCGGTAAGGCTAAATACTAACTAGTGACCGATAGTGAACCAGTACCGTGAGGGAAAGGTGAAAAGAACCTCGGAAGAGGAGTGAAAAGATCCTGAAACTGTGATTGCCTACAAGTAGTCAGAGCGCGTTAATGCGTGATGGCGTGCTTTTTGCAGAATGAGCCGGCGAGTTACGATACCATGCAAGGTTAAGTGGAAAACACGGAGCCGTAGGGAAACCAAGTCTTAATAGGGCGAAATAGTATGTTGTCGTAGACCCGAAACCATGTGATCTACCCATGAGCAGGTTGAAGATGCGCTAATCCGCATTGGAGGACCGAACCACCGAACGTTGAAAAGTTCTTGGATGACTTGTGGGTAGGGGTGAAATGCCAATCGAACATGGAGATAGCTGGTTCTCTCCGAAATAGGTTTAGGCCTAGCCTCGGAATAGATTACTGGAGGTAGAGCACTGATAATGTGATGGCCCTGTCAAGGGGTACTGATCATTGACAAACTCCGAATGCCAGATAATTGTTTTCCGGGAGTCAGCCTGCGGGTGCTAACGTCCGTAGGCGAGAGGGAAAGAGCCCAGACCGTCAGCTAAGGTCCCCAAGTGTATATTAAGTGGAAAAGGTTGTGCAATTGCATAGACATCCAGGAGGTTGGCTTAGAAGCAGCCATTCCTTTAAAGAGTGCGTAATAGCTCACTGGTCGAGTGATTGTGCGCCGAAAATGTAACGGGGCTAAATATACCACCGAAGCTACGGATTGTATCAATAGATACAGTGGTAGGAGAGCGTTCTAAACTGGGTTGAAGCAGTACCGTAAGGAGCTGTGGACTGTTTAGAAGTGAGAATGCCGGCGTAAGTAACGAAATG